>NZ_DATFAN010000092.1:0-30573 GCF_035254525.1 Ideonella sp.
TGGAGCTGTCGATGGCCGCGCGCATCACGGTGGACCACAACTCGATCTACCGCGTGCCGCGTGCCGGCATCAACGTCGGCGACGGCACCTGGGGCGGGCATCGCATCACCCACAACGACGTCTTCGACACCGTGCTCGAAACCGGCGACCACGGCGCGTTCAACAGCTGGGGCCGCGACCGCTACTGGCACCCCGACCGCGCCGAGATGGACCGCCGAGCGGCCGCGCACCCTGAGCTTGCGCTGCTGGATGCCGTCGAGCCCATCGTGATGAAGCGCAACCGCTGGCGCTGCGACCATGGCTGGGACGTGGACCTGGACGATGGTGCGTCCAACTACGTCATCGAAGAGAACCTGATGCTGGCCGGCGGCCTGAAGCTGCGCGAGGGCTTCGCTCGCATCGTGCGCAACAACATCCTCGTCAACGGCACGTTCCACCCGCACGTGTGGTTCGACGACAGCGGCGACGTGTTCGAGTCGAACGTGGTGATGGCGCCGTACCAGCCGGTCGAGATCAGGCGCTGGGGGCGCAGCGTGAACCGCAACCTGTTCGCGGCCGAATCCGACCTGCTGCAGGCGCAGGAGCGTGGCACCGATGCGGATTCCGCCGCGGGCGACCCGCGTTTCGACGCGCCGGCCCGGGGCGACTACACGGTCACGAATGCGGCGCTGGCCGCCCGCATCGGCTTCGTCAACTTTCCGATGAACGACTTCGGCGTGCGCCCCGCGCGGCTGAAGGCTCTGGCGCTCCAGCCCGGATACCCCGTGCCGACGCTGCGCGGGCAGGACGCTCCACAGCAGGCCGCCGTGGCGCTGCATGGGCTCAAGCTCAAGTCGGTCGAGACGCTGGGCGAGCAGTCGGCTGCGGGGCTGGGCTCGAAGGCCGGTGTGCTGGTGCTGGCGGTGCAAGCCGCAAGCTCCGGCGAGGCAGCCGGATTCCGCGCGCGTGACGTCATCGTCGGCAGGGGCCAGGATGCGCATGGCGCCCTCGAGCCGATCGCCGATGTGTCGACCTTGCAGACGCTGGTGGAGAAGGGACAGGACCTCCATCTCGTCGTCGTGCGCGACCAGGCCCGGATCGTCCTGCGGTGGCCCAACTCGACCCGAAGGAGCAACCCATGAGCATCTCGTTCGATCGCATCGTCATCGTCGGAGGCGGCACCGCGGGCTGGATGGCGGCCGCCGCGCTGGCCACCGGCTTGCGTGGCCGCAGCACGGTGGAGGTCGTCGAATCCGAGGAGATCGGCATCGTCGGCGTGGGTGAGGCCACTTTCCCGTCGATCCGCAACTACAACCGCATGGTCGGCATCGACGAGGCCGAGTTCCTGCGCGCGACCAACGGCACCTACAAGCTCGGCATCCAGTTCTGCGACTGGCGCGTCAAGGGCGAGCACTACTTCCACACCTTCGGCGATTTCGGCCAGTTGGGCGGCCCGTACGCGCTGTGGGGGCAGTACCGCCGCCTGGCCGGTGCCGCGCCGGGTGCGTTCGGCGAGCAGTGCCTGCCCACAGTGATGGCGATGCAGGGCCGCTTCGTCGCGGCCGACGACAAGGCGCCCTACAACTACGCCTACCACTTCGATGCCTCGCTCTATGCCGGCTTCCTGCGCGACCTCGCGTTGAAGCGCGGCGCGCGGCGCACCGAAGGGCGCATCGTCGAGGTGAACCGGCGGCCTGATGGCGGTGTGCGCAGCGTCAAGCTGGCCGATGGCCGGGAACTGGCCGCCGACCTTTTCATCGATTGCTCGGGCTTCGGCTCGCTGCTGCTGGGCAAGACGCTGGACGAGCCCTTCGTCGATTTCAGCCGCTGGCTGCCGGTGGACCGCGCCTGGGCCTGCCCCTGCGAGCGCACGGCCAGCGAGCTCACCCCCTACACGCGCTCCACCGCGCTCGAGGGCGGCTGGGCCTGGCGCATTCCGCTGCGCAACCGCACCGGCCACGGGCATGTCTTCAGCACGCGCTACATCGACGAGGAGCGGGCCCGCGAGCAGTTGATGCAGCAGCTGGATGGCGCACCGCTCGCCGAGCCGCGGCTGCTGCGCTTCACCACCGGCCACCGCGCGCGCTTCTGGGTGCACAACGTCGTGGCGATCGGCCTGTCGTCCGGCTTCCTGGAACCGCTGGAGTCGACCAGCATCTTCCTGATCCAGAGCGGGATCAGCCGGCTGATGACGCTGCTCACCGCGGGCCAGCCGCTGGATGAGCAGAGCGTGACCCACTTCAACACCGGCGCGGTGAGCCAGTTCGCCCGCATCCGCGATTTCATCGTGCTGCACTACTGCCTCACCGCACGGCGAGACAGCGCGCTGTGGCGCGACATGGCCGCGATGGAGCTGCCCGAGACGCTGGCCTTCAAGATCGAAGCCTGGCGCCGGTTCGGCGTGCTCCATATGTACGACGAAGAAGGCTTCGACGCCACCAGCTGGCTCGCCATCCACGCCGGCATGGGGCACTGGCCCGAGCGAGCCGACCCCGTGCTGCAGGAGCTGCCCCTCGACGAAGCCCTGCAGGCCCTGACCGGTCGTCGCGACGCGGTCGCCGCCGCGGTGGCGCGCCTGCCTGCCCACCACACCTACCTCGACCAGGTACTCGGTTGATCCCAGAAACCCCCATGACACTGAGAAGAACGATCCTGTCCCTCACGCTGGCGTTCGCCGCGCTGAGCCCCCTGGCCGCTCGTGCGCAGAGCGCCGACGGCCGCACCGACTGGCCCGGCGCCGGCCAGCTCTTTGTCGGCACCAACTACCAGCCCTTCGACCGAGCCGGCAAGGATCAGATCCTGCGCGACATCGCGCGCATGAAGCAGGCCGGCATGAAGGTCGTGCGCATGGGCGACCTGTCGTGGGATGCGTTCGAGCCCGCCGAGGGCAAGTTCGACTTCAAGACCTTCGACTGGATCATGGACCAGATGCAGGCCGCGGGCCTGAAGGTCATCTTGGACATCCCCGGCCAGCCGGCCCCGATCTGGCTGCACAAGAAGTACCCGGGCGTCGATGTCGTGAACGAGAAGGGCAACCGGCTCGATCCGGTCGAGCGCTACATGGACAACACCAGCGACCCGAACTACCGGCGCCTGCTGGTGCGCCTGGCCGACACGATGACCAAGCGCTACGCCAAGCACCCCGCGCTGTTCGCCATCGGCTACAACAACGAGAGCGGCAACGGCATGGTGTCGTACTCGGAAGCCGACCGGCTGCGCTTCATCGGCTGGCTCAAGAAGAAGTACGGCACGGTCGAAGCCCTGAACAAGGCCTGGGCAACGCAGCGCTGGTCGCGCCACATCAACACCTGGGACGAGGTGCGCCTGCCCTACATCGAGGGCCCGGGGCCCTACGAGCGCTACCTGGACATGCGGCGCTTCTGGTCCGAGCAGACGATCGAAGTGCTCGTCTCGCTGGAGGCCGTGCGCAAGAAGAACGTGCCCGACAAGCCGGCCATCTCCAACCTGTGGGACAGCGCCTGGCGCAAGGGCTTCGACATGCTGTCGACCTACCGCCAGTACATCAGCTACGGCGCCATGGGCTTCTACCCGGGCGACCCGCTCAGCGCCGGCTTCGAGGCGACCATGATGCGCGCCGGCATGAACGCGCCGATCTGGTTCAACGAGTTCACAGCCGGCGGCCCCGGCTACTACGGCACCAAGGGCCGCTCGCGCATGTGGGCCCATTTCGGCCTGCTGCTGGGCGCCCAGGCGGTGATGCCCTGGACCTGGCACAGCCACCACGGCGGCGAGGAGCAGGCGCTGTTCGGCCTGATCGACCATGACGACCGCGCCTCGTGGAAGCTCGACGAGTTCGCCACCATCGCCGCCGAGTTCGGCAAACTGGAGAAGCTGGGCTTCCCGCGCCTGCAGCGGCCCTTGGTGGCCATCGCCTACGCGTTCGACAACATCATCGCGACCAACCTGCCGAAGGAGGGCATCTCCAACACGGTCCGGCCCTACATCAACCCCGGCTACATGAAGCAGGCGCACAACGCCTACGAGCCGCTGTTCAAGGACAACATCGACGTGGCCGTCATCCACATCGGCCACGAGGACCTGAGCCGCTACAAGCTGGTGATCGTGCCGGGCATGTACCTGCTGGACGCGGCCTCCACCGCCAACCTGCGCAAGTTCGTGGCCGAGGGCGGCACGGTGATCATGACCGCGCAGTCGGCCAAGGTGAACGACCACAACCAGTGGCACGACACGCCGCTGCCAGGTGGCCTGACGGATGTGTTCGGGCTGCGCACCAATGCGTTCTACAACGCCGGCTCGCTGCAGACAACGATCGGCGGGGAAGAGGTCAAGGCCGATCTCGGCGCCTTCGAGGTGCTGGAGCCTTCCACCGCCGAGGTGCTGGCCCGCTTCGCCAACGTCGACGGCCAGTCGCCCGCCATCACGGTCAACCGCTTTGGCAAGGGCAGGGCGATCTACGTCGCCACGGCCGCGCAACCGCAGGTGATGCGGCCGCTGTACCGGCAGCTCTATGCGAGCCTGGGTCTGGAGCCCGGTCCCAAGACACCGGACGGCGTGTATGCGCGCGTCGTCGACGGCCGCGTGCTGTACGTCAACACCACCGGCGAGGCCAAGGACGTGGCGATCGAAGGCGCGATGAAGGGCGTGCTCTCCGGCAAGCGTTGTGACGGTACGCTGCGCCTGGAGCCGCTGGGTGTGGAGCTGCTGGAACGATGAGAAGGAGACTGCAATGAAAACGCATGCATTGAACGTATTGGCCGCCGCGATCGTCGGCGCATCCGGCCTGGCGCAGGCGCAGGTGGTGGGCGTGAGCTGGTCCAACTTCCAGGAAGAGCGCTGGAAGACCGACGAGAAGGCCATCAAGGAGCAACTCGCGAAGGCAGGCGCCAGCTACGTGAGCGCTGATGCGGGCGGCTCGCCCGAGAAGCAGATCGGCGACATCGACAGCCTGATCGCCAAGGGCGCGAAGGCGCTGATCGTGCTGGCGATGGACAAGGACGCGATTCAGCCGGCGCTTGCCAAGGCGAAGGCGCGCAACATTCCGGTCATCGCCTACGACCGCCTGATCGAGGCGCCTGGCGTCTTCTACATCACCTTCGACAACAAGGAGGTGGGCCGCATGCAGGCGCGCGGCGTGCTCGCCGCCAAGCCCAAGGGCAACTACGTGATGATCAAGGGCTCGCCCACCGACCCCAACGCCGACTTCCTGCGCGCCGGCCAGCAGGAGGTGCTGGACGCGGCGATCAAGAAGGGCGAGATCAAGATCGTGGGCGAGGAATACACCGACGGCTGGAAGCCTGAAGTGGCGCAGCGCAACATGGAGCAGATCCTCACCCGCAACGGCGGCAAGGTCGATGCGGTGGTCGCCTCCAACGACGGCACCGCCGGCGGCGTGATCGCGGCGTTGTCGGCGCGCGGCCTGAAGGGCGTGCCCGTGTCGGGGCAGGACGGCGACCATGCCGCGCTCAACCGCGTGGCCCTGGGCACGCAGACGGTCTCGGTGTGGAAGGACGCGCGCGACCTGGGCCGCGAGGCCGCCTCGGCCGCGCTCGCCATGGCGGCGGGCAAGCCGGTGCCGGGGGCGGTGAAGTGGTCGGGCGGCGAGAGAAAACTGACCATGGACGCGATGTTCCTGAAGGCCGTTCCCATCACCCGCGCCAACCTCGACGTGGTGATCAAGGCCGGCCACATCAGCAAGGCCGAAGCCTGCAAGGGCGTGAACCCCGCGGACGCGCCAGCTGCCTGCAAGTGAAGCGATGCTGAAGCAATTTCAAATCAGTTCGCTGGACTTGCGCCTGTCGATCATGGCGGGCGTGCTGCTGTTGATGGCCGGGGTGTTCCAGTCGCTGAGCGGGCAGTTCATCTCGGCCGAGAACCTCTACAACATCGCCCAGCAGACCGCGGTGGTGGGCATCATCGCCGCGGCGATGGCGCTGGTGATCGTCGCGCGGCAGATCGACCTGTCGGTGGGGTCCGCGCTGGGGCTGGTGGGCGTGCTCATCGCCTGGCTGATGTACACCAAGGGCTGGCACTGGGTGCCGGCCAGCCTGGCCGGCCTGGCCGTGGCGCTGGCGGTCGGGCTGTACCAGGGCTGGCTGGTCGCAGGGCTCGGCGTGGCGTCGTTCGTCGTGACCCTGGGCGGGCTGATGTCGCTGCGCGGCGCGGCCTTTCTCGTGGCTTCCGGCAAGACCCAGCCGGTCACCGACCCGGTGTTCCTGATGCTCGGCGGCGGCCTGGACGGCGCGGTCGGCCCGCTGCCGAGCCTGCTGCTCGCGCTGGCGCTGTCGGCCTGGCTCACGTGGCGCATGCTGCAGCGCAGGCGCCAGCAGCGCACGCACGGTCTCGTGCCGCGGCCGCTGTGGTTCGACGTGGTGGTGACGCTGCTGCTGTGTGCGGCGGCGATCGGTTTCGCGGTGGCGATGAACGCCTACCGCATTGGTGACAAGCCGCAAGGGCAGGGCATTCCCGTGCCCGTGCTGGTGTGGGCGGTGGTGGTGATGGTGGTGTCGTTCCTGGTGAATCGAACGCGGTTCGGCCGCTATGTCTATGCCATCGGCGGCAACCCGGAAGCGGCGCTGCTGGTGGGCATCCCGGTGCGGCGGGTGATGCTGCAGTTGTTCATGCTGTTGGCGGCGCTGGTCACCGTGGCGGCCATCGTCGCCGTGGCGCGGCTGAATGCCGGCACGAACTCGCTGGGCACCAACCAGGAGCTCTACGTCATCGCCGCGGCAGTGATCGGCGGCGTGGCGCTGTCGGGCGGCAGCGGCACGGTGCTGGGCACCGTGCTGGGCGCACTGGTGATCCAGTTCCTGGAAAGTGGCTTGCTGCTGCTGGACGTGGACATCGGCTGGCGGATGGTGATCGTGGGCCAGGTGCTGATCGCGGCGGTCGTCTTCGACGTGCTGTATCGGCGCGCCACCGGGGAGCGTCTGGCATGAGCGCGGCGCTCGTCGTGATGAAGGATGTGTGCAAGGCCTTCGGTGGCGTGCACGCGGTGGAGAACGCCAGCCTGGCCGTTCACCCCGGCGAGGTGCTGGCGCTGCTGGGCCACAACGGCGCCGGCAAGTCGACGCTGATGAAGGTGCTCGCGGGCGCGTTCGCGCACGACGCGGGCGAGATCCGCATTGATGGCCGCGCGGTGGAGATGCGTTCCCCGGTGGACGCGCAGGCGCTGGGCATCGAGACCATCTACCAGACGCTGGCGCTGGCCGACAACCTGGATGCGGTGGCCAACCTCTTCCTCGGCCGCGAGCTGCTCACGCGCTACGGCACGATGGACGACTACGCCATGGAGTCGGCGGCGCGCGCGGTCTTCCGAAAGCTCAACCCGAACTTCCAGAACATCCGCGTGCCGGTGCGTTCGCTGTCGGGCGGCCAGCGCCAGGTGGTGGCGATCTCGCGCGCGCTGTACTTCAACGCCCGCGTGCTGATCATGGACGAGCCCTGCGCCGCCCTCGGCCCCGAGGAGACGCGCATGGTGCACGACCTGGTGCGCACGCTGAAGGGGCAAGGCGTGGGCATCATCCTGATCTCGCACGACATGCCGGACGTGTTCGCGCTCAGCGACCGCCTGTGCGTGATGAAGAACGGCCGCACCATCGGCACCTACCGCACCAGCGACGTGGACGAAGAGGCGGTGCTGGGCATGATCATCGCGGGCCGGCTGCCGCCGGGCGTGGCGTCGTGCACGCGCATGGAGGAGGGAGGGCGCGTGGCATGAGGGGCCGCCTGCTGCGCTGCCTCCTGGCTCTGTGCTGCATCGCGCTCAACGTTGCACCGGCGGCCGCCGAAGAGCCGGCGCGCCTGCGCCAGAGCTTCAACGCCGGTTGGCGCTTTCACCTGGGGGACGCGGCGGGGGCCGAGGTACCTGGTTTCGACGATGCCGGCTGGGAGAGGGTGGGGCTGCCGCACAGCTTCAGCATTCCCTACTTCCAGTCGCCCGCCTTCTATGTGGGCTTCGGCTGGTACCGCAAGACGCTGGTGGTCGAGCCGCGCAAGAAGTGGGGGCAGACCTTCCTGGAGTTCGAAGGGGCGTTCCAGGATGCCGAAGTCTTCGTCAACGGCGTGAAGCTGGCCCGCCACCGCGGCGGCTACACCGGGTTTCCTGTGAACATCACCGCGGCGCTGCGGCCGGGCAGCAACCTCATTGCGGTGCGGGTCAACAACAAGTGGGATCCGACGCTCGCGCCACGGGCCGGCGAGCATGTATTTGGCGGCGGCCTTTACCGCGACGTCTGGCTGGTGCAGACCGATGATGTGCACGTGCCGTGGTCGGGCACCTTCGTCACCACGCCGGAGTTGTCCGCCGAGCGAGGCCATGTCGCGTTGCAGACAGAGATCCGCAATGACGGCAGCCGCGAAGAAGCCGTCACCGTGCTGACCGATGTGTTCGATGCCAAGGGCCGCAAGGTCGCCAGCCTGCCGAGGCTGACGCTGCGCGTGCTGGGCGGGCAGACGGTCACGGCGCACCAGCGCTCGGGCGACATTCCGCGACCCGAGCTGTGGTCGCCGGAGACGCCCGTGCTCTATCGGGCGGCGACGAGCCTGGTGGTCGGTGGCCGGACGAGGGACCGCTTCGATACCGAATTCGGTTTCCGCTGGTTCTCCTGGACCGCCGACCAGGGCTTCTTCCTCAACGGCAAGCACCGCTACTTCCGCGGCGCCAACGTCCACCAGGACCAGGCGGGTTGGGGCGACGCGGTGACCAACGGCGCGATCGAGCGCGACGTGGCGCTCATCAAGGAGGCCGGCTTCGACTTCATCCGCGGCTCGCACTACCCGCACGACCCGCATTTCTCCGAGGCTACCGACCGCATCGGCCTGCTGTTCCTCTCCGAGGCGCCGTTCTGGGGCACCGCCTACTTCAACAACGATTGGAGCTCCTCGGCCTATCCCACCGATCCGGCGCACCGGGCCAGCTTCGACGCCAGCGTGAAGCAGCAGTTGGCCGAAATGATCCGCATCCACCGCAACCACCCGTCGATCGTCGCGTGGAGCATGGGCAACGAGGTCTTCTTCACCGCGGAGGAGACCCTGCCCGAGGCGCGCCGCCTGCTGAAGGAGATGGTCGCGCTCACGCACGAGCTCGATCCCACGCGCCCCGCCGCGGCCAGCGGCGTGCAGCGCGGCGATCTCGACCACCTGGGTGACATCGCCGGCTACAACGGGGACGGCGCGGTGCTATTCCCCAACCCCGGCGTGCCGAACTTCGTGGCCGAGTACGGCTCGACCATCGCCGACCGCCCCGGCCGCTACGACCCCGGTTGGGGCGACCTCGAGAGAACACCCGGCGCGGTGGCGGGCCGGCCCGAGACGTGGCGGCCTGCATGGCGCTCGGGCGAGGCGATCTGGGCCGGCTTCGACCACGGCTCCATCGCGGGGCGCCAGTTCGGGTCGATGGGCATCATCGACTACTCGCGCCTGCCCAAGCGGGCCTGGCACTGGTACCGCAACGCGTACCGCGGCATCGCGCCACCCGATTGGCCGACGCCGGGGCGCGCCGCGGCGCTCAGGTTGTCGTCCAGCGCACCGGTGATCCGCCGCGCCGACGGCACCGACGACGTGCAGGTCGTGATCACCGTGGTCGATGCCGACGGGCGCGCACTGAGCAACACGCCCCCGGTGCGGCTGCAGATCGAGTCCGGCCCGGGCGAGCTGCCCACCGGCCGCCATATCGACTTCGCGGCCGACTCTGACATCCCCATCCGCGATGGCAAGGCGGCCATCGCCTTGCGCAGCTGGCAGTCCGGTGTGAGCCGCCTGCGCGCCACCTCGCCCGGCTTGCAAGACGCGACGCTGGAGATCCGCGCGCTCGAAGGCCCGCCGTTCGAGCCGGGTGTCACGCCGCTGGCGGCCGACCGCCCCTACCGTCCGTCGAAGCCCGCGGTCGCGGTGCAGGCGCAGGAGCAAGTCTTCGGCACCGACAACCCCACCGATGCCAGCTCCGCCGCGGCCGGCCATTCCCCACGCCTGGTCAACGACGGCGATGCCGCCACCTGCTGGGCGCCGGCGCCCGGTGACGCGGACGGCTGGGTGTCGGTGGATCCGGAGCGCGTGCTGAACGTGACCCGGCTCGTCATCATGCTGCCCATGCCGGGCCAGTATGCCTTCCGGGCCGAACTGCAGGCGGCTGACGGCGGCTGGGCGGTGCTGCTCGACGAGCCGGTGCGCGACGTGCCGCAAACCACGGTGGAACTGCCCACGCCATCACTGACCGGGCGGAAGATACGGCTGCGCGTTCGCTCCGCGGCGGGCGAGCCGGCCTGCGTGTCCGAGATGCGCGTTGCGGGCCGGCTGAACAGCCAGTAGCGCGCCGGATGAAGGCCGGCCTGCTGCGCCACCTTCTGGCCCTTTGCGGCCTGGCGCTGTGTTTCCCGAGGTCTACACCAGCGACCCCTCGCCGGTGGTCCTCGAGCCGCCCGCCTGCGTGAAAAATCCGCGCCCCGGTTCAGCCGCATGCAGCGGAAATCGTCCGGTTAGCTCGCCGTAATAACTTGCCGCCGCGCACTCCCTACGATGCGCCCAACCGAACGCAAGCCGCTACAGATTCGGGTCTCCAGGGAGTGCGGTTCCATCGGAAGGCAATGCCTTGGAAGGGTTCAGTGACATGACGAATCGCGCTCGATCAGCCGGGGCTTGCGCTTCCCCGAGGTTGTGGCGTCGGGCCCTGTGGGGCCTGCTGCTGTCCTGCGGTGCGTCCGCATTCGCGGCCAGCGGCGACGGCGGCCTGGCGGATCCCAACATCACCTACGTCGGGCGCTGGGACCAGAGCAGCAGCACGCGGTACACGAGCCACTGGGACGGGGCCTACCTGACGGCCCGGTTCACGGGCAGGAACGTGGCGGTCAAGCTGGCCGAGGGGACGGGGTTCAGGGCCGTGATCGATGGCGGGCCAGCGGTGAAGGTCTGGGGCTGGACCGGCAGTGCGGTCCCGCTGACTTCCACGGCGCTGGCGAACGACGGCCCGCACACGCTGCAGATCATCGCCGACTACGACACCACCGAAGTGCAGTTCCAGGGGCTGGTGCTGGACCCGGGGGCGACCACCCTGCCGATCATCGGCCCCCGGCCGTTGATCGAGTTCATCGGTGACTCCATCACCGCCGGGCAAGGGTCCAGCGAATGGGCCACCACCGACCATGCGTGGCTCACGGGCGAGGCACTGGGTGCCTTCCATACGCAGATCGCGAGAGCGGGCATCACGCTGACCGATGGGTTCCACTATTCGGACAACACCTGGCCCGGGATGGAGTCGATGTACTTCAGGGCCTGGGTCCCCGACCGTTGCGGCAACCCCCAGTGCACCCCCGACCCCACCCACCCCGCCGTCCCGCCGTGGGACTTCTCGAAGTACAGCCCGAAGGTGATCGTCGTCAACCTGGGCACCAATGACTGGAATCTTGGCGTGCCGAAAAGCCAGTTCCAGACCGAGTACACCAGCTTCCTCGCGAACGTCCGCGCCAAGCATCCCGCCGCGGAAATCTTCGTGCTGCGCACGTTCAACGGCTATCTCGTCCCCGAGACGCAGGCAGCCGTGAATGCGCGGATCAGCGCAGGGGACACCAGATTGCATTTCGTCAATACCGACGGGTGGCTGACGCTGCACCCGTCCGCCGATTTTTCGGATGGCTTCCATCCGAGCGACGCGGGCTACAAGAAGGTCAGGGACCGTCTGGTGCCGATCCTGCTGCCGTACGTCGCCGACAGCGTGGTGTCGGTGAACGACGCCCGGTTCAACTACGACAGCACGGCGAGCTGGCCCTCGGGCGGGCAGGTCGGTGCCTACCAGAACGACAACCACTGGTCGAACATGCCCGGCGCCTCGTACCAGGTGCCATTCAGCGGCACCCAGGTGCATCTCTATGGCGCACGGGCGCCGTGGCATGGCATCGCGGCGGTCTCCATCGACGGTGGCCCTGAGACCAATGTCGATACCTACGCCGCCAGCCGCGCCGACGGCGTGTGGCTGTGGAGCAGCCCGGTGCTCGCGGCGGGGCCCCACACGCTGAAGGTGCGCGTCACCGGCCAGAAGAACGCCAGCGCGTCGGGCACCTACGTCGTGGCCGACCGCGTGGACATCGTCAACGGCGGCCTGAACGTGCTGGGCAACGCCGGCTTCGAGAGCGGGCCGAGCGACTGGACGGTGGCGACCTCGGCGCCGTCGCAGTCGTACGTGAGCACGACGAGCCCGCGCTCGGGCACCTCGCACCTCGTGCATTCGAGCGCGAGCCCGTACTGGGTGGCAACCTTCCAGACCCCGACGGGGCTGAGCAACGGGCTGTACACCGCGCGCGCCTGGGTGTGGGGCACCGCCGGCCACCAGCTCTACGTCAAGAACTACGGCGGAGCGCAGAAGTCGATCACGCTGACGACCGGTTCCAACACCTACACCGAGCTGGTCATCCGCGACATCAACGTCACCAACGGCAGCGCCGAGGTCGGGCTCTGGAGCTACGACCCGGCGGGCAACGGCTGGCTGATCGTCGATGACGTGAGCTTCTACAAGCAGTAGGACCGGCTCGCCGGTACGCGGGCCGCGGCACGCTCGCCGCGGCCATTTGCCTTTGTCGGGTTTGCCTGGAAAACAGATGCGTCGTGCCTTCTCCCGCCTGCTGGCGTTGCTCACTCTGGGGGCTGCCCACGCCGCTGCACTGCCGGCCCACGCGGCGGCCGTGGGCGAACTGACGGTCAGCGCCACGACCACCAACGCGCGCACGCTGCCGCTGGGCATCGACACCGACGACGTCTCGCTGACCTGGACGCTGGCCGCCCGCACGCGCGGCGCGCGCCAGCTGGCCTATCAGGTGCGCGTCGGCACCGCACCGGGTCGATGGGACACCTGGGATTCCGGCAAGGTGATTTCCGACCGGCAGATCGACGTGCGCCTGCCCGCGTCGAAGCCGTTGCGGCCTGCCACCCGCTACCACTGGCAGGTCCGTGCCTGGGACCGGCACGGCCGCCCCGGCGCCTGGAGCGAGCCAAGCTGGTTCGAGACCGGCCTGATCTCGGCTGCCGATTGGCAGGGCGCGCAGTGGATCGCCGCGCCGTTCGATGCGCCCGACCAGCCGCGTCCCCTGTTGCGCGGCACGCTGAGCGTGGACAAGCCCGTGCGCCAGGCGCGGCTGTATGCCACCGCCCGCGGCGTGTACCAACTGTGGCTCAACGGCCAGCCCGTCGGCGACCAAGCCCTGGCGCCCGGCTGGACCGACTACCCGCAGCGCCTGCAGGTGCAGACCTACGACGTCACCGACCAACTGCGCAGCGGCGCCAACGTCATCGGCGCGGCGCTGGCCGACGGCTGGTTTCGCGGCAAGGTGGGCATGGGGTGGAAGGCCGTCTACGGCCAGCAGCTCGCGCTCAAGGCCAAGCTGCGCGTCACCTATGCCGACGGCAGCACGCAGGACTTCGGCACCGACGGGCAATGGCGCAGCCTGCCCGGCCCCTACGTGCGGGCCGACCTGCAGGACGGCGAGCAATACGACGCGCGCCGCCTGCCGGACGGATGGGCCGAACCCGGCTTCGACGACGGCGCGTGGCAGGCCGTGGTGCTGCAGGCCGACACGGCCGCCCGCCTGGTGCCGCAACCCGACGAGCCGGTGCGCGCCACCGAAGTGCGCACGGCGCAGGCGCGGTTGCCGGCTCCGAGCGGGGTCTACATCTACGACGTTGGGCAGAACATGGTGGGCGTGGCCCGGGTCACGCTCAGCGGCCGCGCCGGCCAGACCGTGCGCCTGCGCTATGGCGAGGAGATCTACCGCCGCGGTGACCGCCAAGGCCAGCTCTACACCGACAACTTCCGCAGCGCCGCCGTCACCGACACCTACACCTTCGCCCGCGACGAGACCGTGACCTGGCAGCCGCGCTTCACCCAGCACGGCTTTCGCTACATCGAGATCACCGGTGTCGATGCCGAGCCCGCGCTCGCCGACGTGCAGGCCGTGGTGCTGGGCTCGGACCTGCCTGACATCGGCGACCTGCGCCTGTCGCACCCGATGCTCGACCAACTGGTGCGCAACATCCGCTGGGGGCAGCGCGGCAACTTCCTGTCCATTCCCACCGACACGCCGGCGCGCGACGAGCGCCTGGGATGGACCGGCGACATCAACGTGTTCGCGCCCACCGCGAGCCGCCTGCAGGACACGCGGGCCTTCCTGTCGAAGTGGATGGACGACATGCGCGACGCCCAGCGCGTCGACGGCAACATCCCGGCCGTGGTGCCGTTTCCGGGCAAGCAGTTCGGAGAGACCGGCGTCGGCTGGTCGGACGCCTTCATCACCGTGCCCTACGCCGTCTGGCGCGCCACCGGCGACACGCGCATCCTGCGGCGCAACTGGGCGGCCATGCGCCGCTTCTACGATTTCGTGCACGCCAGCGCGACCACGGATGGCACCCTGCTGGAAGAAGGCCGCGCCTCCTGGTTCTCGGGCGACTGGCTGAGCCTGGAAGGGGTGGACCGGATGCGCGAGCACCCCGTGATCGCGACGGCGTATTTCGCAGAGAACACCCGCATGATGGCCGAGATGGCGGCCGCCCTGGGCGAGGCGAAACGGGCGCGTGCCGGCCGGGCGCTGGCCCAGCGCATCCGCCGCGCCTTCGCGCGGGCCTACGCCCAAGCCGATGGCCGCATCGAGCCCAGCACGCAGACCGCCTATGCGATGGCACTGGGCATGGGCCTGCTCGCGCCCGGCGCCGAACGCGATGTGACCGCGGCGCGTTTCGTGGAGAAGCTCGCGGCGGACAAGGACCACCTCAAGACAGGCTTCCTCGGCACCCCGTGGCTGCTGCCGGCGCTGTCCAGCATCGGGCGCGACGATCTCGCGATGCGCCTGCTGCTCAACGAAGACTACCCATCCTGGGGCTTCGCGATCCGCATGGGGGCCACCACCGTCTGGGAACGCTGGAACGGCATCGGTCCCGACGGCGAGTTCGGCCCGGTGGACATGAATTCCTTCAACCACTACGCCAACGGCGCCGTGGGCGACTGGATGTTCCAGCACCTCGGCGGGCTGCAGATGATCGAGCCCGGCTACAAACGGGCGCGCATCGCGCCGCTGGTGTCGCACGCGGCACTGAGCCACGCAAAGGCGAGCCTGCGCACGCCGTACGGGCTGCTGGCGAGCGACTGGCGGCGCGCACCCGATGGCCTGTACCTGAGCGTGGACGTTCCCGTTGGGACCGAGGCCGAGATTCTGCTGCCGGCACCGAGCCTGCACCTCGTTCGGGAGGGGCTGCACGCAGCGTCGCGCGCCCCCGGCGTTCGGCAAGCGCGCTGGAACGATGGTGTACTGACCCTGCGCGTGGGCTCCGGCCATTACGAGTTTCGCAGTGCTTCTACCGGAGGGAACGCACAATGAAACACCTTCGCTTCCTCACCTGCCTGGCTGCGCTGGCCTGGGCCTTGGCGGCACCGGCGATGGCCGCGGCGCCAAAGAAGATCCTCGTCGTCACGACGACGCTGGGCTATCGCCACAGCTCGATCGAGACCGCCGAGCGGGTGCTGGCATCGCTCGGCAAGTCATCGGGTGCGTACGAGGTCGAACTGGCCACCGTCGACCCGGCAGCCACGCCCGACCCGGCGGCGTACAACGAACAGGTCAGGGCGATGCTGGCGCGCAAGCTGAACACGGCCGCGTTGAAGCAGTACGACGGCATCGTCTTCGCCAACACCGTGGGCGATCTGCCACTGCCCGACAAGGAGGCGTTCATCCAGTGGGTCAGGGACGGCGGTGCGTTCATCGGCATCCACAGCGCCAGCGACACGCTGCACGGCTATCGGCCCTACGTGGAGATGCTGGGCGGCGAGTTCGACTATCACCGCGAGCAGGTGGCCATCGAGGCGATCCGCCGCGATGCCGCACATCCTGCCACCCGTCACCTGCCGGCCACCTGGAATCTCGAAGGCAAGAAGGAGGAGATCTACGTCTTCAAGAACTACCAGCAGGCCCAGGTGCACGAGCTGCTCGTGCTGGATCGGCACCCGAATACCCGGGCGCCGGGTCACCATCCGATCGCGTGGTGCCGCGAGTTCGGCAAGGGCCGCATCTTCTACACCGCGCTTGGCCACAACGAGCATCTGTGGCAGATGCCGGCGTTCCAGCAGCACCTGCTCGGCGGCATCGAGTGGGCGCTGAGGCTTGAGTAGGCGGCGGCCCGACAACCTGCCTAATCGCCGATCTCGGGGGCCAGCCGCTTGGCGCTCGTGGTGCATGTCTTGACCCCGGCGCGTTCTTGACAGGCGTCACAAGAGCCTGTGCCGCTGGCTCGTTAGAGATTGGCTACGGCGCGGCCGGCTTCCTGGACACGGTCACCGACGCACGCAGCCTGAAGACGCAATACGGCCGCAACGGTTTTGGGCAAGTCACCACTCTCACCAGTCCAGACATCGGAGTCACGAGCTATACCTATGACGCCGCCGGCCGCCCAAGCAGCGAAAGCCGCGCCAACGGCCGCAGCATCAGCTACGGCTGGGACTCGCTGGGCCGGATGACGTCGCGCACGTCCGCTGGCGTGACCGAGACGCTGACCTATGACCAGGGGAGCTACGGCAAGGGCAAACTCACCGGCTTGGGTGGGCCGGGCGGCAGCGTCAGCTACGGCTACGACGCCGCCGGCCGCCTTACGTCTCAGACCGTCACCGCCCAGAGCCAGTCGATGACGATGGGCTGGAGCTACAACACCGTTGGCCACCTCATCGGCATGACCTACCCTGACGGCCAGACGCTGGAAGTGCAGTACGACGTCTATGGCCGCGTCAATGCCTTGCTCGGCAACCCCGGCGGCGGGCGGCAGACGCTGGCCGACAGCATGCTGTACCAGCCGGCCACGAACGCGCGCTATGGCTGGCGCTTCGGCAATGGGCTGCCGCGCTTGTTCACCCTGGACACCGACGGGCGCGTCACGCGGCTGCAGGGTGGTGCGCCGCACGACCTGAGCCTGCAGTACACGACGAGCCTGGACACCATCTCCGCCATCACGGACAGCGTGTACGGCGCCCAGAGCTCCAACTTCACGTATGACCTGCAGGACCGGCTGAAGACGGTGGTGCGAAGCGGCGGGAATCAGAGCTTCGGCCTGGATGGCGTCGGCAATCGCACAAGCCAATCCGTCGTCGGCGTTGCTTACACCTACACCCCTGCGACGAACAGCAACCGCCTGGACAAGGTCGCCGGCGGTGGCACCACCCGCAGCTTCGGCCATGACGGGGCGGGCAACGTCACAAGCTCGACCACCGGCTCGACCGCACAGGTGTATGGCTACGACGCTTTCGACCGGGTGAGCCAGGTCACCACCGGCGGGACGGTGGTAGGCAGCTACGGCTACAACGCGCTGAACCAGCGGCTGTGGAAGAGCACGTCCGCGGGCATCACGCGCTACGTCTACGGTCTCGGCGGCGAGTTGCTGTACGAGCGCGGGCCCCAAGGCTCCACCGCTTACGTCTGGCTGGGCGGCGAACTGCTGGGCATCATGCGCGGCAGCGCCTTCTACGCCAGCCACAACGATCAGCTGGGGCGGCCGGAAGTGCTGACCAATGCGGCAGCGCAAGTGGTCTGGCGCGCAGCGAACGACGCATTCGGGCGAAACGTCGTCGTCAACACCGTCGGCGGTCTCAACGTCGGGTTCCCCGGGCAGTATGCGGACGGGGAAAGCGGGCTTTGGTACAACTGGAATCGGTATTACGACGCGAGCGTTGGGCGGTACATCCAATCTGACCCGATTGGGCTCACGGGCGGCATCAACACCTACGCATATGTGGGTGGGAACCCGCTGAGCATGGTGGACCCGATGGGGCTGGCCGGTGGCACGGGTGGTGGCAATCACGCAGCCTGTTCCTGCCCGACACCTCCGAAAATGCCTGGTTCTGAGAATAGCTGCCCCAGGCAATCCGAACTCGACAAAAACATCAGGGAGGCGAACCCTGGTATCAGCATGAACATCGTGGAGTTCTACCAAGCGGTTCGGAATAAAGGGCGCTGGGATTACAAACAGCAAGGGGCCGAGTACCAAGATTTCGGCAACTTCAACTATGGCGCCACAGGGCAAGCTGCGGGGTTCGGCCCTATCCTTCTACCAGCGGCAGGTTGGGCTCAAACGCGTGCAGGAACATCCAAGCCTGAATGGGGGTCGCCGTTCGGAAAGGCTCCCTATGGTGATGACCCTGCTGACCAAGCGATGATTCGAGCCGGCATGCAGTACGCCCGTTGTGGGTGCGGCAAATGAGAGTTGGAGCTGCTTGCCTCGGGGCTCTCTTGTTGGCAGCTTGCTCTCCGAAATTGGAGGAGCTGTCTCGACAACGCACAAATGATGGCCTTGTCGAGGCCGCCACATTTGCTCGCCAAACTGATGCAACGGTGCCTACTCCAACTGAGATTTATGTTCTTCCAGCGGGTAGTGGTCCATCTGGCGAAGCGGTCTGGCGAGCAGACAAGGTTCGCGGATTGGTGCTGAGTTGGTCCTCAGATAGCACGTTGTCGGTTCAAGCAGAAGAAGCCCGGGTGTTCCTCGAGCGTGACCATGTGGAGGTCTCCATCAATGGTGGGCCGCTTCGCAAGGTTGAAGTCAAGTACCGGATTGAGAAAAAACTTTAGTTGAGTCGGTGCTACAGGGTCCAGGCTGGCCAGAGGCCACCCCAAAGGGCTCGGCCTTGACGCGGTGGCTCAACGTACGACGCTCGCCGTGGGCGGTGTGCATGCAGACGAAGTGGCATACACCGCTGACGGCAGAGGGCGACTCGCTCCCTTCCCTGGGAAGGGCGGGGGGGATGGGTTGGAGCCGCTGCCGCAGGACAGCGGGCAGCACCGGCCGGCGCCGGTGCTGACGCAAAGGCGCAGCCGCCCCGAGGCGTGGGGGCTTCGGGGTCACGTCTTGCGTCTTGCGTCTTGCGGCCGCGGTCCCCTTCTTACCCTTGTCTTCGGGCGTGACGAACCCGCTTGAACGGACCGGGTGGCGTCATGAGTTCGCGCAGCGCGTCGAACACCGGCTTGAGCTGAGCGCGAGTGTTGCGGCTGAAGGCGTCGTGGCCTATGGCCAGGGCCTCAGGCTTGTCTTCGAGTTCGTCCAGTCGCTTGGCCAAGTCACCATGCGTGGCGGTCTGGGTACGCACGCGCACGAAGGTGCGCATGATCTCGATGTTCACGGCGATCGCGCGCTGACTGCCGAGCACCGAGGACAACATGGCCACGCCCTGCTCGGTGAATGCATAGGGTGGGTGATCGTTCCGTTAGGAATCGGTTGGGACGGTGGCGCCAGGCTCGCCTAGAGTCGCCGCGATCGTGACCGGGATAGACGTGCATCCAGGCTCGCTCCTTGGTCGAGGAGACTCCGATGATTGAGACGAAGATCCGCGGCCTTTGGTGGGCCGTGTTCGCCCTGCTGGCGTTCTTCCTGTGTGCCGGCGCGGCGCGCGCGGCCTACGTGCAGCCGCTTGTCGACCGCGCGAAGGTGCCGCTGAACGGAACGTGGAAGTTCACGAAGAGCACCACGCTCACCGGGGCCGGCGTCACCGCCTACGACGACAGCGCGTGGGAATCCGTGACCGTGCCGCACACCTGGAACGTCGTCGCTTCGTACTGGAACAACAACCGCATCGCCGATGCCAGCAACTCGTGGTACCGCACGCACTTCACAGTGCCTTCGGGCGACGCGGGCAAGCAGATCTACGTGAACTTCGAGGGCGTGTTCCAGGTGGCCGACGTCTACGTGAACGGTCAGTACCTGGGCCAGCACCGCGGCGGCTACACCCGCTTCACCTTCGACGCCACCAAGGCCATCGTCTACGGCGGCGACAACGTGCTGGCGGTGATGGTGAGCAACATGGACTGCGCGGACTGCCTGCCCGACCAGAACGTGGGCGGGTGGAAGGGCTACGGCGGCATCTACCGCAAGGTGTCGCTGATCAAGACCAACAAGTATCAGGTCTCGACGACCAACTTCGCCTCCAGCGGCGTGTACGTCACCCCGTCGAATGTCAGCGCGTCCTCGGCCGACGTGTCGATCCGCACTGTGGTGAGGAACAGCGACAGCGTCGGCAAGACCTTCCTGGTGAAGAACTTCGTGGCCGATGCCGCGGAGAACGTCGTGCTCTTCCTGCAGCAATGGGTTTGGGTGAACCCGAACCAGAGTGTCAGCGTCACGCAGACGGGAACGATCCCGACGCCGCGTCTGTGGGGGCCCGCCGATCCGTACCTCTACAACGTGCACGCCAACGTCTGGGTCGATGGCGCCATCGCCGATTCGGTCAACGAGCGCATCGGTTTCCGCTCCTACCTGCTCACCACCGACGATTTCGTCTTCAACGGGGCTTCGATGAAGCTGCGCGGCGTGAGCAAACACCAGGAGACGGAGACGCGGGCGACGGCGGTCACCGATGCCGACCTGATCACCGATTGGGACAACTTGCAGGATCTGGGCGTCAACTTCGTGCGCCTCGTCCACTACCCGCACGCCGAGCTGGAATACAAGCTGGCCGACGAACGCGGCCTGCTCGTGTGGGCCGAGAACGGCCATACCGGCGGCGGGCTGCCGACGGCCAACGGCGACACCATCAACAAGGAGATGGTGTACCAGAACTTCAACCACCCCTCGATCGTCTTCTGGAGCGCGGGCAACGAGGCCAACGGCATCGACGCGACCTCGCACTACGCCACGGTGATCAAGGCGGCCGACGCTTCGCGGCCCGTGGTCTATGCGTCCAACTGGCAGCGGCCGAGCAACCTCGATTTCATCTTCGACAACACCTACCCCGGCTGGTACGACGGCCAGGGCACGATCTACGACTGGATCACCGACGGGCGGCGCTGGATCTCCGAATCCGGGGCCGGCATGGTGATCACGAACCAGAACCCCGACTACTTCAACTTCGCGCACACGGTGGACCGGTACGAACCCGAGCAGTTCGGGCAGCTGGCCAACGAGGTGAAGTTCCAGGACATGTTCGTCAGCCGGCCCAGCCACGTTCCGGTGTTCTCGAACTGGGTGTTCCGGGACATGGCGTGCAACAAGTACAAGGGCCTCATCAACTCGAAGGGCCTGGTCACCTTCTCGAACTACAAGAAGGACATCTACTACCACTTCAAGTCGTTCGCCAAGAGCAGCCGCGTCATCCACGTCGTCGGCCCGCACTACTTCCTGCGCAGCGCCAACCCCTCGGGCCAGGGCGACGTGAAGGCCTACTCGAACGCGCCGACGCTGACGCTCACCGTCAACGGCATCAACAAGGGTGCCCTGGGCAACGGCAGCTACAAGCACCCGAACGGCCTGGTCGTCAACAACGCCTTCCTGTGGCGCAACGTGCTCTCGCTCGGCCGCAACGACATCGTCGTGTCCGACGGCAACGGCGCGTCCGAGAGCACGACGGTGTACTACAAGGGCAACGGTTCGACGATGCCGGCGGAAGGCAGCGCGAAGATCACGAGCCTGGCTTCCGGCAACTCCGCGAACCCGGCCTTCTACATCCGCACGCCGCTGAAGGACCAGTACCCGATCTACCACGACTTCGACGGCACCGGCGACAACACGTTCGACGTCGTGCCTTCGGTGCTTGCCGGCGCCGACGGCTGGATCGCCACCAAGCGCCAGAGCGACGCCACGAAGGCGGCCAGCGTGTCCTTCACGATGGTCACCACCGGCGACGTCTACGTGATGTTCTCGAAGCAGGCCGGCGTGCCTTCATGGCTCACCGCCGCCGGCTTCGTCAACACCGGCGCCAGCGGCAAGTGGAGGGACGACGCTCTGCTGCTGACCGACTACCAGGTCTACAAGAAGACGGTCGGCGGCGGCACCCGCGTGACGCTCGGCGGCACGGCCGTCGACTTCCTCGTCGTCGTGAAGTAAGGGCGGCCCGCAAGCTCCCGGGCTGTGCCCGCTCAACGTGCTCGCGGCTCGATGTGCAGGATCACTCGTTGGTAGCGGGTGAGGGCGGGCGTGCCCTTGTCGGTGACCTGCACGACGACGTGGGCCGTGGCGGGGGCGGCCACCTCGGGCACCTGGAAACGCAACCTGGCCAGGTTCTCCGTGCCCAGCGACAGCGGGGCCTCGAGCGTGCCGGGCTCGGGGTAGGCGAACCAGAGGAAGCTCAGGCTGTCGCCATCGGGGTCGGTGCTGGGGCTGGCGTCGAGCGTGATCCAGTCGCCACCGCGCAGATGCAGCTCGGCGGCATGCGCCAACCGCACGACGGGCGCATGGTTGGCCTCGGCAGGCGAGTGCATCGTCCAGCGCATGCGCGCGGCGAAGTCGTTCTGGAACGCCTCGCGCCAGCGCCACAGCGTCACGCCCGCGTCGCTGAACTCGCGCTCGCCGGGCTTGACGGGGCGGCCGTAGGCTGAGTGCGGGAAAGGGCGGTAGCGATCCACGGCGTTGGTCCAGATCGGGCGTGTCTCGGCCTCGATGGGGACGCCGCCGTTGAAACCGCCCGGATCGGTGTCTTCGCGGCGCGGCGTGTAGAGCGCGTAGCGCCCGCCCCAACCGCCCCAGTCGGGATGTTCGGGTGCGTTCAAGCCATTGGGGATGAGGCCGAGGAAGGAGGGGGTGTCGCCCTCCATGCCGTAGGCGACGTCGGGATAGGCCGCGCCGAGAGGGCCTTGGCCCTGCTGGATGTGGCTGGCGATCCAGGCATTGCTGACGCTGCTGTTGTCGATGCCTTCGACCACGCGGTGGATGGCGCCCCAGGTGGCGTTGCCGTAGCCGCCGGGGCTGACGATGTAGAACAGGTCCGGAAACTGGCGGCGCAGCCAGGCCCCGGTGTCGTCCTGGTCGGAGATGGCGTAGACGCGCAGGCGCTTGACGGCCTTGGCGACGGCCTCGGTCGAACGCGTGCGCTGCAGGCTGTACAGGGCTTGCGCCAGGGTGTTGGCGCCGCCCCAGACGCTGACCCACAGCGGGCGCGGGTCGGGGCGTTCCAGCTCGCGCCGCAGCAGCTCGGAGCCCGGGGTGTCGCGCCCATCGCCAATGGCTTTCATGCCATAGCCGGGCTGCCCGGGGGCGACGCGGGCCAGCAGCTGCGCGGCCTCGGGGTAGGCGCGGTCGTGCCGGCGAAGCCGGGGCAGCACCTGGGCGTAACGCGCGATCACCCGCCGGATCGACTCGGGGTGGACGCCCTGCCTCATGTGCACCGAGGTGGTGGCCACCAGGCCGCGCAGCTCGATGTCATTGGCGTAGAGCAGCAGCCGCACCAGGGATTGGGTGTCGTCCGGTTCGTTCTCGATGTCGGTGAGAACGATCAGGCGCTGCTTGGCAGGCGGTGCCGCGGCAGCAGATGCGCCAAGCGCGGCGCCCGAAAGGCACAGCATCCCAAGCCAGGCGCTGATCCGGCGTTTGAACTGCCAGGGGCGGTCGACAACGGGGCCGGCGCGGCGCCCCTGCGCCCGCCTCATCGGAACAGACGCTGTGCGAAATGGTGGAGGTTCTCGGCCCAGCTCTCGCGATCGTGCCCGTGCTCGTCCACATTCCACACATGCGGGATGTCGCGCTGCTTCAGCGCACGATGCACGGCCTGGGAGACGTTGATCAGGCCGTCCTTGTTGCCGCATGACAGGTAGAGCAGCGCGAGCTGGCGGCGTGCCGCGGCGGCGTCGGGCAGCAACTCGTCGGATGGCTTGGTGTTGGGGGCGGCGGAGAAGCCGCCCACCCACGCGAACGTGTCGAGGTGCGCGAGCCCGAAGTTCAGCGCCTGGCCGCCGCCCATCGAGAGGCCGGCGAGGGCGCGCTGCTGGCGGTCGCTCGCGGCGGCGTATTTGGCCTGCACTGCCGGGATCAGGAATTCCACCAGGTCGCGCTCGAACTTCGCGAAGCCCGCGGCGTTCTCCGCCGTGAACACCCGGTCCGCAGCCGGCGGACGGTCGTCCGGCAGCGCGCGGCCGTTGGGCATCACCACGATCATCGGCACCGCCTTGCCCTCGGCGATCAGGTTGTCGAGGATCGTGTGGGCGCGCACATAGCCGCGCCATTCGTCCTGGTTGCCGCCGATGCCGTGCAGCAGATACAGCACCGGGTACCTTCGATCTGCCGAGTACCCGGGCGGCAGGTACACGCTCGCGCTGCGCCGGGTGCCGGTGATGCCGGAGTCGTAGCTCAGCGTCTCGATGCGGCCGGGCGCAACGCTGGGCTGCATGTCGGCAAAACCCGCCGGCGGCTCGGGAAACGCGCGCAGGTCATCAGGCGCCAGCAAAACCGGGCGGGCGAAGTTGTCGCGGGCGCGTTCGGGAGTGACGGGGTCACTGCCCTGCGCCGGCGATGCGGTGGCGGCGGCGAGCAGCGCGATGCAGAGCAGGGCGCCAACGGTATGCATACGCACGCGATCAGCCAATCAGCAATCGGCCGCGTGGTGCACCAGCGCGATCGCCGCGTCTGCGTCGTCCAGCTCGGCGACGAACCGGTAGCCCACGCGGTGGTGTGTGCGGATGATCTCGCCGTCGCCGTCCTCCAGCACGCTTCGGATCCGGTTGATGGCCACGGTGAGCGAACTGGGCTGAACGATCTGCCGGCCCCAGATGGCGTCGAGCAGCTCGTCGATCGAGAGCACCCGTTCCCGATGCTCGATCAGGTACACGAGCAGGTCGAAGGGGCGGGGCTGAATCTGCCGGCTCCGTCCGTTGACCAGCACCTCCCGGGACGCGGGCCGCACTTCGCATCGGCCGAATCGCAAGCCCGACCTTGCGGCCCGGCCTGCAGGGAGCATGGATGCTGCGCGGTCGTGCCGGCTCTCGTGGGAAGTGGCTTGGACAGTCTGGAGCATGGGAACCTCGGGGTACTGCAGGGGACGGACTCGGATGAGGCGGACGTGCGGGGTCAACCTATGGCCAGCGGCGCGGTGCGCGGCGCCGCCAGCGTGGCGCCCGCGACGAGCTCGGTGGGCAGCACGACGTTGCGGGGCGCGCGTTGCAATGGGTTCTCGTGCCGTGTCTCGATGCGCGACAGGAGGACTTCGGCCGCCTGCCGGCCCATCTGTTGCAGCGGCTGTCGCACGGTGGCCAGGCGAGACGTGCGGGCCAGCAGCGTGTCGTCGAAGCCCACGACCGACACGTCGGCCGGCACCCGCAGGCCGCGTGCCGCCAGCGCATCGATGCAGCCCAGCGCGATGGCATCGCTGCCGGCGAACACCGCCTGCGGCAGCTCTTCGCCGCGATGGCGCTGAAGCCAGGATTCCATGGCGCCGCGTCCAGCCTCGAAGGTGTATGCATCGCGAACCACCGGGTCGTGCAGGAGCGGTACGCCTGCCGCCTCGTGAGCGCGCATGTAACCGTCGATGCGCCGGTCGGCGCCGGTGGACCCCATGGGCCCACCCACATGCAGGATGCGCCGGTGCCCCAGCTCGAGCAAGCGCGAGACCGCCTGGAACGCGCCGGCCTCCTCGTCTGACTCGAGGTTCGCCACGCCGGCAATCTCGCGGTTCGCGTGGATGGAGACCACGGGCGTGTGCGGGGGCAGCCAGGTCGAAGGATCGTCTTCCAGCATCGGGGCGACCAGGATCAGCCCATCGATGCGGCCGTCGCAGAAGCGAGCAATGCGCTGCGCGGCGTCGTCCCATCCGTCGAGCGTGAAGACCGTGGTGTTCTGGCCGGCGGCCGCAGCGCCCCGGAGCACGCCGTTGAAGATCTCAAGGAAGTACAGGTTCGGCTCGCTGCCCAGCAGCGTGGCCACGACGCCGATGGTGTTCATGCGGCGGTGTGTCAGCGCGCGCGCCGCCTCGTCAGGCCGGTATCGCAGCCGCTCGGCAGCTTCGAGCACGCGGCTGCGCGTCTCATCGGAGATCCGGGCCGTGGTGCGCGCACCGTTGAGCACTGCAGAGGCTGCCATGGCCGACACGCCCGCCTCGCGGCCCACATCGGCCAGCGTCGCTGCCTTGTGGCCAGTGCGGGATTTGAGAGATTCGGCCATGCGTGTGAGGGAGGCGTGAACTGTGAAATTTATCGCTAAATCAGCGCAAGTTTCGATGTGGGATTTCGTGCGTGGACGCCATGTTAGTTTGCTCGTCGAACGAAAGAATTCGGTGCTTACCCGTAGTCAGGTACGACGGTGTTACGTTGCCGCTCGCGCGGTGATGAACCGTTGCATCAGGCAGAAGGCGAACAGCAGCGCGCCGATGACGATGCGGGTCCACCAGGAGCTCAGGGTGCCATCGAACGAAATGAGCGTCTGGATGGTGCCCAGGGTCAGCACGCCGAACAGCGTGCCGGCCACGTGGCCCGCGCCGCCGCTGAGCAGCGTGCCGCCGATCACCACGGCGGCGATCGCGTCGAGCTCCAGCCCGGTCGCATGTTGCCCGTAGCCGGAAAGCATGTAGAAGGTGAAGAGCACGCCGGCGATGGCCGAGCAAAGGCCCGACAGGGCATAGACGCCGACCAGCGTGCTTCGCACCGGCAGGCCCATGAGCCGTGCCGACTGCTCGTTGCCGCCGATGGCGTAGACCGTGCGGCCGAATGGCGTGCCGTGCGCGACGAAGATGGCGAGCAGGAAGACGCCGAGCGCGACCAGCGCGCCCAGCGACAGCGATGCCCCGGCCACCACCGGCAGGCGCCACTCGGCCAGCGCCGAATAGGTTTCGTTGGTGATGCTGATCGAATCGACGCTGATGACGTAGCACAGGCCGCGCGCCAGGAACATGCCGGCCAGCGTCACGATGAAGGGCTGCAGCCGGAAGCGTTCGATCAGCAGGCCCATGAACGCACCGAACCCGCCCCCCAGGGCCAGCACCAGCGGGATCGCGAGCCCGGGGCTCCAGCCGTGGTGTTCGACCAGCGTGGCGCAGAGCATCGTCGTCAACGCGATCACCGAGCCGACCGACAGGTCGATGCCGCCGGTGAGGATCACGAAGGTCATGCCCACGGCGACGACGAGCAGGAAGGCGTTGTCGATCAGCAGGTTCAAGGCGACCTGCGTCGACAGGAAGCCTTCGTAGCGCCACGCGCCGAGCGTGGCCAGCGCCACGAACAGCGAGATCGTGGTGACGAAGGGAAGGTGCTTGCGGGCCAGGCCGCTGGTGCCGGGCAGGCGCAAGGCGGGCCAGCGCGGCGAGACCGTGGAGTCGGCGCTCATCACCGCTGCTCCTGGCGGCTGGCGGCGAGTGCCGGACGCTGCACCAGGGTGCGCATCGATGCGCGGAATTCCGGCGACTGCAGCAGCATGACGCTGAACACGACGATGGCCTTGACGACGAGGTTGACCTCCGGCGGCACGCCCAGCGAATAGATCGCGTAGGTCAGCGTCTGGATGACCAGCGCGCCGATGACGCTGCCCGCCAGGCTGAAGCGCCCGCCCGTGAGCGCATTGCCGCCGAGGGTCACGGCCAGGATGGCATCGAGCTCGAGCAACTGGCCTGCGTTGTTGCCGTCGGCGCTCTTGACGTTGGAGCAGATCAGCAGCCCGGCCAGGCCGGCGAGGAGCCCGCAGGCCGCATAGGCGCCGATCACCAGGCGCCGGGCCTTGACGCCCGCCAGCCGCGCAGCCGGCGGGTTGATGCCGGCCGCCTGGATGAACAGGCCGAGCGCGCTGCGCGTGGTCCCGAGATGAAGGACGGCGAAGGCGGCCAGCATGACGAAGATCGAGAACGGAACGCCAAGCAGGTGGCCGCCGCCGATGAAGAAGAAGGGCGGGTAGTACACGGTCAGGATCTGTCCGTCGGTGATGAGCTGGGCGATGCCGCGGCCGGCCACCATCAGGATCAGCGTGGCGATGATGGGCTGCATGCCCGCCACCGCCACCAGCACGCCGTTCCAGAGCCCGCACACGAGGGCGACGGCGAGCGTCGCGCCGATGGCCACCGGCAAAGGAAAGCGGCTGGCATCGCCTGCGACCGAGCCGCCCACCATCCACGCGGCCACCGCGGCGGCGATCGCGACCACCGCGCCGACCGAGATGTCGATGCCGCGTGTGGCCACCACGAGCGTCATGCCCAGCGACACCAGCACCAAGGGGGCGGCGCGGTTGAGGATGTCGATCAGGCTGCCGTAGAGGTGGCCGTTGCGCCACTCGACGTCCAGGAAGCCCGGGTTGAAGACGGCGTTGACCGCCAGCAGCGCGGCCAGCGTGACGAGCGGCCAGGCGAGGCGGTGTTGCATGGCGCGCCGTGAGAGTGAGGCGCGAGAAGCTCGGGAGGCGACGGTCTGGTCTTCAGGCATGTTCGGCAATCAGGTGGCAGACCGCGTCTTCGCTGCTGCCGGCGGGCAATTCACCCACCTTGCGGCGGTCGCGCAGGACCACCACGCGGTGCGACACGCGCACCAGCTCGCTGATCTCGGAGGAGATGAACAGCACGGCCATGCCGGCGGCGGCCAGGCCGAGGATCTGCTCCATGATTTCCTGCTTCGCCGCCACGTCGATGCCGCGTGTGGGCTCGTCGAGGATGAGCAGCCGCGGCTCGATCGCCAGCCAGCGGGCGATCACCGCCTTCTGCTGGTTGCCGCCCGACAGCAGGCCGATCGGCGTGTCGATGCTGGCGGTCTTGATCCCCAGCAGGGCGACGAATCGTTCCGCCAGGGCCGCCTGCTCGGCGCGCGACAGCACGCGCCAGGCGCCCCGGCGCGCCTGCAGCGCCAGCGCGATGTTCTCGCGCACCGAGAGCTCCGCGACGATGCCGTCGGCCTTGCGCTCCTCCGGGCACAGCGCGATGCCCTGCGCGATCGCGTCGGCCGGGCCCGAGAAGCGCACGGCCTGCCCGTCGATGTGAAGTACCCCTTGGTCGGGCGATTCCAGGCCGCACAGCAGCCTGGCCAGCTCGGTGCGCCCGGCGCCGAGCAGGCCCGCCAGGCCCACCACTTCGCCGGCACGGATCTGCAGATCGAGCGGGTGCAGGCGCGCTGCCTGGCCGATGCCCTGGGCATCCAGCAGCGCGCTGCGGTCCGGCGATGGCGCGGGCAGCGTGCCGGGCCCGCCCGAGCCGGCGGCCAGCGGCCGGCCCAGCATGGCCGCGATCAGCGCCGGCTGCGGCAGGTCCACCGCGCGCCATTCACCGACCCAGCGGCCGTTGCGCAGCACGGTGATGCGGTCGGAGATCGCATAGACCTGGCTCATGAAGTGGGTCACGAACACGATCGCCAGGCCCTCGCTGCGCAGTTGGCGCAGAACATCGAAGAGCTTGTGCACCTCGTCGTCGTCCAGGCTCGAGGTTGGCTCGTCGAGGATCAGCACCCGCGACTGGACCCCCAGCGCCCGGGCGATCGCCACCATCTGCTGCACGGCGACCGGATAGGTCGACAGCAGGCGCGTGACGTCGATCGTCAGCCCGATGCGCGCGAGCAGCGCCCGTGCGCGCTCGTTGACCTCGGCCCAGTCGATCCGCCAGGCTTGCGCCGGCCCGCGGCGCGGATAGCGCCCGGCGAAGAGGTTCTCGGCCACCGACAGGTTGGGGCAGAGGTTGATCTCCTGGTAGACCGTGCTGATGCCCGCGCGCTGGGCTTCGAGCGGCGACGCCGGCGCGATGGGAGTGCCGTCCAGGCGCATCTGGCCACCATCGGCCGGGAACACGCCCGTGAGCACCTTGATCAGCGTGGACTTGCCGGCGCCGTTCTGGCCCATCAGGGCGTGGACCTCGCCGGCGTGCAGCGTCAAGCGGACATCGCGCAACACCTCGATGCCGAAGAAGCGCTTGTCGATGCCCGTCAGCTCCAGGACCGGCGCGGCAGGCGGCCTATCGCTCATGGAGGGGAGTTCGCCTTCAGTTCTGTCAGTACTTGCGCCTGGGCGCCTCGGCCGCCGCGGTCTCCATCGGGAAGATGCCTTCCTCGGTGACGATGCGCTTGGGCACCGGCTTGCCGGCCAGGATGTCCTTGACCGCCGCCATCAGCTGCGGGCCGAGCAGCGGGCTGCATTCGACCGAGACATTCAGCTTTCCGGCCACCATGGCTTCGAACGCGCCCTTGACCGCGTCGATGGAGATGATCGTGATGTCCTTGCCGGGTTTCAGGCCGGCCTCTTCGATCGCCTGGATGGCGCCGATGGCCATGTCGTCGTTGTGCGCGTAGAGCACGTCGATCTTCTTGCCCTCGGCCTTGAGGAACGCCTCCATGACCTCCTTGCCCTTGGCGCGCGTGAAGTCGCCCGTCTGCGAGCGCACGATCTTGAAGCGGGCATCGGTCTTGATGATCTCCTCGAAGCCCTTCTTGCGATCGATCGCGGGTGCGGAGCCCACCGTTCCCTGCAGCTCGACGATGCGCACCTCCGCGGTCCGGCCCTTCATCTTGTCGACGAGCCAGCGCCCGGCCTTGCGCCCTTCCTCGACGAAGTCCGAGCCCATGAACGTGACATAGAGCGACGGATCCTTGACGTTGACGGCGCGGTCCGTCAGCACCACGGGGATCTTCGCTGCCTGCGCCTCGCGCAGCACGGTCTCCCAGCCGGATTCGACGACTGGCGAGAAAGCGATCACGTCCACCTTCTGCGCGATGAACGAGCGGATCGCCTTGATCTGGTTCTCCTGCTTCTGCTGGGCGTCGGAGAACTTCAGCTCGATGCCTGCCTCCTTGGCAGCGGCCTTGATCGATTCGCTGTTGGCGGTGCGCCACTCGCTCTCGGCGCCGATCTGGCTGAAGCCGAGCACGATCTTCTTCTGCGCCATGCCGGTCATCGGCCAGGCAGCGGTGATCGAAGCGATGGCCAGCGCGGCCAGCCAGGTGCGTCTTTGCAGTG
>NZ_DATFAN010000093.1:0-10277 GCF_035254525.1 Ideonella sp.
GGCGCTGGGCCTGCCGATGAACTGGCGCGAGGTGCCGCGGCAGCCGCTGCCCGGCGCGCGCCACGATGCCCGCACGCGCTTCTACCTCTTCGTGCTCAAGGGCTACGCCTACCTGAGCCTGCGCCTGGGCGACGGTGCCGAGGCGCGCGACGCGCTGGGCTTGCTGCGCGCCCTGGACCCGGGCGACTGCGTGGGCGGCGCCTTGCTCGAGGCGGTGCGCCAGCGCGCGCTGGCCGATGACGCCGACGAGGCTGGGGACGACCCGCCCGCCTACGTGCAGGCCACCGGCGCCGCCGCCTGGGCGCGCCTGCCCAGCCTCGCCTGACGAAGGGGCTGCGATGGATGCCGACGCACTCAACGACATCCCGGCGATGGACTGGCATCAGCAGCCGATCACCGAGGCCACCTGCGCCGCCTGCGCCCACGCCGCGCTGCGCGCCGAGGGTGCTTGTGAACCTGGCCGCAGCTGCATGCAGGACGTCTACGCCCGCCGCATCGACCGCTTCTTCCGCAGCCACCCGGCATTGGCCAACGGCCACCTGGCCCACCCGTATTTCGAGGTGCGTGCGATCGCGGCGCGTTATGCCGACCTGTTCCAGCTCGGCCCGCTGCTGGCCGACCCGGACGAGACGGTGCGCCTGCAGGTCGCCCTGCGCGTGCCGCAGCGGCTGCTGCGCACGCTGCGAGACGACCCGCACCGCGAGGTGCGCATCCGCGTGGCCCAGCGCATCGATGTGGCCGAGCTGGCCGCGATGCTGCACGACCCCGACTACCAGGTGCGCTGCATCGTCGCGCGCCGCCTGCCCGAGGGCCTGCTGCCGCTGCTGATGCACGACGCCGACCTGCAGGTGCGCCTGGAAGTGGCGCGCCGGCTGCCCATGCCGGCGCTGTGGCGCCTGGTGGAAGACCACGCCCCCGAGGTGCGCCGCATCGCCGCCGAGCGCCTGCCCGCGCCGCTGCTCGACGTGCTGGTCGCCGACCCCGACTGGACCGTGCGCTGGGAGGCCGCGGGCCGCGCGATCGGCGCCGCCTTGCACCGGCTGCTGGGCGACATCGAACCCGAGGTGCGCGAGCGCGCAGCGCAGCGCAGGCAGGAGCTGGAGCCGGCCCATGGCTGACATCAACCGCGACGACGATGACGTGATCGAGATCGCGCTGCCGCCGCGATTCGCGATGGGCGAGCGCGTCATCAGCCGCTCCGTGGTCCGCAACGACGGCACCTACAACGGCAAGGACATCGGCGAGGTGCTGGTCGGCAAGGGCGAGGTCGGCTTCGTGCGCTCGATCGGCACCTTCCTGCAGCAGTTCTACATCTACGCCGTCGAGTTCAGCGGCAGCGGCCACCGCGTCGGCATGCGCGCCAAGGAGCTGTGCACGCTGGACCACCTGCCCGACGAGGTGCTGGCGCTGCTCGGTGAGCGCGCAGCGCAGCTCGACCAGATCCGCTAGGAGAGCCCCATGCACGACCTGCGCGAACCGAAATTCCAGTGGGGCCAGCCCGTGGTGGCGGCCACCGACCTCTACAACGACGGCAGCCTGCCCGATGCGCCCGAGGACATCCTGCTCGTCGTCGCGGGCGGCCCGGGCGAGATCGTGCAGGTGGGCCACCACGCGGAGGCGAACGTGCCGGTCTACATGGTGGACTTCGGCGTCGCCGTGCTGGGCTGCCTCGAAGAAGAGATCGGCCCGGTGCCGGAGGCCGGCGCATGATCCAGCGCCAGGCCCACGACGGGGGAAGCGGCGGCCGCGGCCGGCCCGCGATGCCCGAACCGGGCAACGTCCTCACCCTCGACCGCGTGCGCATCGAACGCGGCATCGCGCAGCGTGAGCGCTACAAGTACGTGGTGCCGCGTGTCGAGCGAGAGGGCTTGGGCTGGAAGATCGTCAGCCCCAACTGCTCGCGCAACATCGACCCGCAAGGCGGCGAGATCGACATCGCCTGGCTGGTGCCGACGAGCGATGGCCGCTGGCTGCTGCACGCGCGCGACCATGTGCAGGGCTGCTGGCGCCTGCGCGTCGCCGGGCTCACGCTGGCCGACGCGCTGGCCCGGGTCTGCGCGGACCCGGCCAGGGAGTTCTGGCAGTGATCTACCTCGACCACAACGCGACGACTTGCCCGGCGCCCGAGGTCATCGCCGAGATGGTCGACGTGCTGCAGCGCGTCTGGGGCAACCCTTCGTCCACCCATGGGCCGGGGCAGGCAGCGCGGCGCGCGCTGGTGGACGCGCGGGCCCGCGTGGCGGCCTTCCTCGGCTGCCAGGTCGCCGAGCTGGTGTTCACCAGCGGTGCCACCGAGGCCAACCACATGGCGGTGCTGGGTGCGCTGGCCGCTGCGCGCGGCACCGCCCGCCGCCGCCTGGTGCTGTCGGCCGTCGAACACCCTGGCCTGCTCGCATTGGGCCGGCGCCTGGCCGGCGAGGGCGTGCCGCTCGACCTGATCCCGGTCGATGCGCAGGGCCGGCTCGATTTCGCGGCGGCGAAGGAACTGATCGGCGACGACGTCGCGCTGGTCAGCGTGATGGGGGCCAACAACGAGACCGGCGTGCTGATGCCCATTGCCGAGCTGGCCGAGCTGGCGCACACACACGGCGCGCGGTTGCACGTGGATGCGACCCAACTCGCCGGCAAGTCGGCGCTGAACTTCGCGGCCAGCGGTGCCGACCTGATGTCGGTCTCCGCGCACAAGCTGGCCGGGCCCAAGGGCGTGGGCGCGCTGGCCGTGCGCAAGGGGCTGGCGCTGCCGCCGCTGCTGTCGGGGCGGCAAGAGCGCCAGCGCCGCGGCGGCACCGAGAACCTGCCCGGCATCGTCGGCTTCGCCGCCGCGGCTGAGCGCGCGGCCGCCACGCTCGCGAGAGACCTGGCCCACATGCGATTCCTGCGCGAGCACCTCGAGCAAGGCCTGCAGCGCGTGCTGCCGGCCAGCCACGTCTACGGCCAGGAGGCCGCACGCCTGCCCAACACCGTGTGCCTGCGCTTCGGCACGCTCGACGCCGAGCAGGTGCTGAACAAGCTCGAGCGTGCCGGCATGCTCGCTTCGTCCGGCGCAGCCTGCAGCGCCGGCGGCACCCAGCCATCGCACGTGCTGCTCGCGATGGGCGAGAGCGCCGAGCGGGCCAAGGCCGCCGTGCGCTTCTCGCTTGGGCCCGACAACACCGCCGACGAGATCGGCCGCGTGATCGCCGTTGCCGCGCGGGTCATCGGCCCCTTGTTGATCGACCAGACCGCGGCCCTGGCTGCCTGACCCACCCGAGGAACCCCATGAAAGTGATGATCCGCAAGACCGCGTCCGGCGCCCTGTCGGCCTATGTGCCGAAGAAGGATCTGGAGGAGCCCATCGTCGCGCAGGAGCGCGCCGAGCTGTGGGGCGGCCAGATCACGCTGGCCAACGGCTGGACGCTCGCGCTGCCCGAGATGGCGCCTGGCACGACGCTGCCGATCACCGTCGAGGCCCGACGGCTGTCGGGCGACTGAGATGGACGCCCCCGACGACTGGCTGCTGCTGTCCGACCCGGACGTGAGCGCGCTCGAGGGCGAGCTGGTGCAGGCGGCGCTGCGTGCGCCGCGCCTGTCGGCCGGCCGCATGGTCGAGCAGTTCGAGGCCGGCTTCGCCCGCTGGCTCGGCCGCGCGCACGCCGTGGCGGTGCCCAGCGGCACGCTCGGCACCTGGCTGGCGTTGCGGGCGCTCGGCATCGGCCCGGGCGACGAGGTGATCGCCTCGCCCTACGGCTGGCACCAGGTGGCCCACGCGGTCACGCTGGCCGGCGCGCGGGTGGTGTTCTCCGACATCAACTACTGGTCCGGCTGCCTGGACCCGGCGCGCGCCGCGGCGCAGATCACGCCGGCCACGCGCGCCATCCTGGCCGGCAACGTCAACGGCCACCCGGCGGCGTGGAAGGAGCTGCGTGCGCTGGCCGATGCGCACGGCCTGGCGCTGATCGAGGATTCCACTGAGGCTATCGGCTCGCGCTACCGTGGCCAACCCGTCGGCCGCTTCGGCGACCTGTCGGTATTCGATTTCTCGCAGCCCTCGGCGCTGTGCTGCGGCGAGGGCGGCATGGTGGTCACCGACGACGCCGCGCTGGCCAGCGAGCTGCGCTACCTGCGCGCCCGCTCGGCGGGCGACCGGCGCTCGGTCTCTGTCGGCTCGCGCGTGCCGCTGCAGGCCAGCATCAGCGAGCTCACCGCGGCGCTGGGCGCGGCGCAGCTGGCCCGCATCGACGAGATCCTCGCCCGGCGCAAGGCGGTCGAGGCGCAGTACCTGGACCAGATGCTCAGCTTCGAGGGCATCAAGCCGCCGTATGTGGCACCCGATGTCGAAGAGGTGCACTGGATGCTCTACCTCGTGCACCTGGGCAAGCGCTTCACGGCCAGCGCCTGCGCGCAGATCGTCGACGACCTGGCCACCGAGCTGATCGAGGTCGTGCCGTACTGCCAGCCGCTGCACCAGCAGTTCCATTACGCGCAGCAGGGCTGCAAGCGCGGCCAGTTCCCGCTCACCGAGCGCGTCGCCGACCGCGCGCTCGCGCTGCCGCTGCACGGCCACCTCGAGCCCGACCACGTGAAGTTCATCGTCAAGACGCTGAAGGACTCGTCGATCAACGTCGGCGCGGGCGCAGCGATTTACTTGTAGGACCCACCATGTTCCACGCCACCCTGGCCGACCTGCCTGACACCGTGATTGACGGCCTGGCCGCCGGCACGCTCGCCCCCTACCTCGGCCCCGGCCTGCTCGCGCTGTGCGAAGGCGCCACTCCGCCGGCCGAGCCGGCCGCGCTGGCGGCGGTGCTGACCGCCAAGGTCTCGGTGCCGGGCAAGATCAAACACCGGCTCACCGCCGCGGCGCAGTTCATCGAGAACTTCAAGCACCGCAAAACGCTCGTCAACGCGATGAACGAGGCCTATGCGGTGGCTGCCGTGCCCTCGGCCCTGCAGCGCTGGCTGGCTGCACTGCCGGCGCCGCTGATCGTCGACGCCTGGTACGACGACACGCTGCGCGCGGCGCTGGCCGAAGCGCGCGCCGACTGGGGCGAGGTGCAGGGCCTGTCGCAAAGCGAACACTTCGGCACCTGGGTCGGCTGGTACGACCCGCAGGGCGCCGTCAGCCCGGACCCGATCGAAGCCCGCACCGTGCTCTACAAGCCCTGGGGCGGCCATGTGCCGGCGGGCAACTACCTGGTCTCCGACACCGACTTCGTCGAGGTGCTGACCGAGATCGACATCCAGACGCCGATTCCGGCGCTGGTGCAACAGCGCCGCGCCGCGCTGGGCTTCGTCTTCCTCGGCTGCCGCTTCAACGATCAGCTGCCCCGCGCCTTTGCGCGCCAGATCATGAAGCGCTCGGCCGGCCCGCACTACGCGGTGCTGCCCGATGAGCCTACGCGCATGGAAGCGCGCTTCCTGGCGGAACAGGGGATCACCCGCATCGCCATGCCGCTGGCCGAGGCCGCCGCGGCGCTCATGGCCAGTCAACCGGCCCTCGTCGTCTGAACTTCACGAAAGACCCTTCCATGACCACGCTCACCATCCTCCCCGCTGGCCTCACCACCGAGGTGGCAGCGGGCACCAACCTGCTGCAAGCGATCATTGCCGCCGGCGCAAATGTCGCCACCAAGTGCGGCGGCGAAGCCAAGTGCGGCGCCTGCCACATCTTCGTCACCGAAGGCCGCAAGGGCGTCTCGAAGATGGGCACGGCCGAGAACGGCAAGCTCGACACCATCGTCGGCGTCGGCAGCAAATCGCGCCTGGCCTGCCAAGTTTCGGTGCTCGGCACCGAGCCGGTCACGGTGGAGTTGCTGGGCGCCCTGTCCGGCTTCTGAGTGCAGGACACCCGCGGCTTCTTCGTGGGGCTGCAGGCGGCCTTTGCCGGCTCGCTGCAGGCCCTGGCAGCCAGACCCGAGCGCATCGACGCGCTGCTGGGCCGGGCGTTCGAGGTCTTCGAGCGCAACCTGCCGGTGCAGTGCGAGGGTGAGCCGGCGCTGGCCTGCCGGCGCGGCTGCGCGGCCTGCTGCACCTTGCGGGTGACGGCCACCGCGCCGGAGGTGCTGGGCGTCGCGCGCTGGTTGCGCGCGTTGGCGCCGCGCCTGGCCGAGCGGGGCATCGACCTGGGCGGCCAGGTGCGCGCCGCCGATGCCCTCACCCGCGGGCAGGGCGAGGCGGCGCGGGTGGGCCTGCGCCAGCGCTGCCCGTTCATCGCCCAGGGCGTGTGCGTGATCTACCCGGTTCGGCCACTGGCTTGCCGCGGCCATGCCTCACACGATGCCCGGGCGTGCGCCGACGCGGCCGCGGGCCGGCGCGCGCAGGTGCCCCACAGCAAGGGCCACCGCGAGCTGCGCGGGGTGGTGCAGAACGCGATGCAGAGTGCGCTGCGCGACGCCGGCCTGGCCTGGGCGTCGTATGAGCTCAACCAGGCGCTGGTGCGGGCGCTGGACGACGAGCACTGCGAAGCCGCCTGGCTCGCCGGCGAGGACGTCTTCGCACCGGCCCGGGTCGACGAGGTCGACCCGGACGAGATGGCGCGGGTGTTCGACCTGCTGAAACCCGAGGCACCGGGCCGGCACGCCAATGGCGTGCCGGGCGTTTGATGGGAGTGAGCGCGCCGGCCCGCGCTGACCCGTGGCCAGCGCCTCGGGCGAGCCTCGGCGTCAGGGCGTCCCGCGGGGTTTCGGCGGGCCGACCTTGATGCCGCGCCTGGCCAAGGCTTCGCGCAGCAGCACCTCCGCCTGGGCGTTGGCGCTGCGCAGCTCTTGTGCCGCCAAGCGCTCCACTTCGGCCCACAGCGCGGGGTCCACGCGCAGGGGGAATGCCTTCTTGGCGGGGCTCGCCATGTCAGTGGTGCGAGGCGCCCGGCCGTTGCGGTCGCCGCGGCTGTTTCGGGTGCTCGGACGTAGGGACGTCGACCGACGGTTTTGGGAAGGCTCGCATGAGAGCGACTACCCAAAGCACCGTCGCAAGGCCAAAGACGGCGGTCACCACCAGTGAAATCGATTGGGACTGGCGGCGCACCCAGGGCAACAGGGCGGGGCCTGCCAACCATGGCGTGAAGGCCGCCACCACCGTGAGGACCAGCAGGTCGCCCGGCCCGAGGGCGACACGTTCGGCTTCTTGCCACCCCATCCAGCAGGCGCCCACGAGCGACATGCTGACCAACCAGCCCAGGACGAGAGCGATGCGCAGCATGGCGGGCTCAGTTGTAGAGCGTGCCGGTGTTCACCACGGGCTGCGTTTCCCGGTCGGAGCAGAGCACCACCAGCAGGTTGCTCACCATGGCCGCCTTGCGCTCGTCGTCCAAGGCGATGATCTCCCGCTCCCTCAAACTCTTGAGCGCACCCTCCACCATGCTGACGGCACCGTGCACGATCTTGCTGCGGGCGCTGATGATGGCCTCGGCCTGCTGCCTGCGCAGCATGACCTGGGCAATCTCCGGGGCGTAGGCCAGGTGGCTGATCTTGGCGTCGAGCACGTCCACACCGGCGTCGCCGAAGCGGATTTGCAGCTCTTGTTTCAGGGCCTCGGCCACGGCTTCCTGTCCGCCCCGCAGGGTGATGGCGCCGGCGTCGATGTCCTCGCCCTCGTCGTAGGCGTAACGGGTGGCCAGGTGGCGGATGGCGGCCTCGGCCTGTACGCGCACGTAGGCCTCGTAGTCGTCCACCTGGAACATGGCCTGCGCGGAGTCGCGCACGCGCCACACCACCACGGCGCTGATTTCGATGGGGTTGCCGCGCTGGTCGTTCACCTTGAGCACGGGCGCGTTGAGGTTGCGGTCGCGCAGGCTGATCTTTCTCTTGATGGCCAGCGGGTTGGCCCAGCGCAGGCCGGCCTGGCGGTCACTGCCGGTATAGGCGCCGAACAGGGTCAGCACGGCCGCCTGGTTAGGGTGCAGCATGTACAGACCGGCCAGGGCCACCGGGGCCAGCAGCAGCGCGGGCACGGCCACGAGCAGGGCGCCCGCCCTGACGCTGGCGATGGCGATGGCCAACAGCACCAGGCCCACCACGATCATCAAGTAGCCATCGGTGGACTTGGCGCGCCCTTCTCGCAGTGCGGCCTTGCTGGGGGTGTTCATGACGTCTCCTCGAATGAAATCAAAGTGATATCACTTTATGCCCAACGAGCTGGCCATGCAAGCGGTGGCAGTGCGGCGCAGGCGGACCGTCGTTCCCCGAAAGAGGGCCGCCCGCCGGAGACAGGCGGCGATGTCGGCGGGCCTGGGCGTGCCGACTCTGCGGACGTGGGCCCAGGCCTGCTCGCCGACGCTTCAGCCGCGCGCCTTGGCGCGCTCGGCAGCGCTGTAGTGGCTGAAATGGCCTTCCTTGGCGGCCGCGCGCCGCCCCGCGGCGATCGTCGCCTTGCTGGTGCCCTGGGGCGCCGTCAAGGACACCAGGCGGTCCAGCGCGGTGCTGGCGCACTGGGGGCAAGCCGGCACGGTGCTGCTGCGCACCAGCAACTCGAATTCGGCCTGGCAGGTGTTGCAGCGGTAGTCGTGGATGGGCATGGCGGTGTCCTTTCAGGCGGTGGCGTTTTCGGGTGCCGTGTTGGCAGCGGGCGGCGGGGGGCTCAGCGCCAGCGCGACCAGGGCGCTGGCCTGGTCGCTCACCGCGTGCACCACGGCCGGCAGGAGCTGCCGCTTCCACGGCCGGGGCAGTGCCGCGGCGCCGCAGCGCGCGCCGGCCAGCATGCCCAGCAGCGCGCCGGTGGTGTCGGCGTCCTCGCCCTGGTTGACGGTGGCCAGCATGGCGGCCTCGAAATCGTCGAAGGCCAGCAGGTGGTGCAGCACGGTCTGCACGGTGTCGACGACATAGGCGCTGGCGCGTCCGGGGTAGGGCTGGAAGCGGAAGACCGGCTGCCGGGTGACCAGGCGTTCGCCATGGGTGCGCAGCTCGGCCGGCCCGGCGCCGGCCAGCAGGGCGCGCAGCAGGTGGCCAATGGCCAGCACCGCGGCGTCCGACAGCGGGTGGTGGTGGGTGATGTGGGCCTGGGCGATGGACACGCGCTCGAACGCGGTGTCGTCCCCCAGCGTGGCCAGCGCCACCGGCAGGTTGCGCATCAGCGCGCCGTTGCCGGCATCGCCGTCGTGCGGCTCGCCGTGCAGCGAGCCGTGGTGCAGGTAGCGCAGGATGCCGCGCCGGCAGGTGTGGCCGCAGTCCACCGGCCGCCCGCGCCTCCAGGCCACGAAGGCGTCGGCAATCAGCGTCGTGTCCAGCGGCCGGCCGAGGCGGGCGCCGCGCAGCAGCGCGTCGCCCAGCGCCAGGCTCATGGTGGTGTCGTCGGTCACCTGGCCGGCGGGCAGCCTGAGCCAGCCGCCGCCCACGATCTGCCGGTGCACGCCGCCTTGCGCGGCGAATCGGTGGGCAATCTCGCGCGGTGTCATGAATTCGACCGTCGCGCCCAGCGCGTCGCCGATCGCGAAGCCCAGGTAAGCGCCCAGCGCGCGGTCCAGCAGCAGAGGCAGGGGCGGCAGGGGTGTGCGTTCAAGCATAGCTGGCCCGCACCTCGTAGTCACCGCCCAGTGCCAGCACTTCGGCCTCGGCCGCGAGCGAGCGCGTGCTGAGCAGGCCGGGGAACAACAGCAGCTTGGATTGCGGCACCTGGGCCTCGAAGATCCAGTCGCCGAAGCACTCGGCCTGGTCCCGGCTCAGGCTGAAGGAGACCAGGTTGTTCAGCCGCACGGTGGCGTGCCGGCTTCGCAGTGAGCCCTGGACGATCTGCTCCTCGCAGCGCGTGCTGCCGCGCCACAGGCGCACCCAGGGCCCGCGCCCCAGCGGCTGGAACCGCGCGAGCACCCATTGGCAGAACTCGAACAGCAGGTCGAGCTGCTGGAAGATGCTGTTGCGGTGGTAGCGGCTGGTGGCCTTCTGCTCGATGTAGCCCACCCACGCGGGCGACGGAAAGCGGCCCAGCGGCGCCTGGTGAAAGCCCGGCACCAGGCCGAAGCGGCTCTCGACCCAGCCCTTGAGCACCGCGCCGGCCGGGCCGTTGGCGTCCATGCCCCATCCTTGCAGCAGCTTCAGGTGACTGGCGCTGCCGGGGCGGTCCAGCCCGAAGGCAATGCTCATGTAATGGGCGAACACGTCGCGCGCCTCGTCGAGCGGGCCGCAGCGCTCGAGCAGCGCGAACAGGCCTGCATTGGCCTCGCGCGCGCCGGCGATGTGCAGCGCCTGCGGGTGGGCCTGGAAGACCACGCTCGCCAGCAGCGGCGCCGGCACGCCGACCAGGTTGGTCGTGTACCAGCGGCGCGGGTCGGCCTCATCGGCGCAGACCGAAGGAGACTGTCCGGCGCC
>NZ_DATFAN010000094.1:0-21251 GCF_035254525.1 Ideonella sp.
GGCCGACACCGGCTGCGTGGCCGCGCAGGGCAGGAAGCGCGCCTTGGCCAGCCCCGCCTCGACGTCGGCCAAGGTCGCCTCCCAGGGCTCACCGGCCGTTGCGCTGACACGGTAGACCACCAGATTCTTGAACATCAACAAGGCCACGGGGCCCTCCACACGAACATCACGTTGGGTCACATAGAAAACGGGCCGTCGCCGGCCCGAGCCCTCGATTGTCGGTGATGGGGACGCCCCGCACCGGGCACGGCGTTTGCCCCCTGGCGGGGTCAGGTTAGGGGGCTGCGCTGTCCTTGCCAAATGTCATATCCTCCTCCCCAGTGGATTGTTAGGTCCGCTACACTGATAAGGTTCCGGGGGGGATTCTCATGCTGTATCGAGGGATCTCAATGAAATATCGTGACGTGGTGATCTTCAGCGGTGACAAGTTCACCGTGCCGCAGAACATCCAGCGCATCGACCATCTGGCCACGCACGGATGGCAATTGCGCTACGGTGGTACCAAACTGTTCTCGGATCACACCAATGACGGCAGCGGCGCCAGCGCTTCGCTGGAGTCAGCCACCAAAGAGCTGATCCGCCGCATTGCCAAGCTGCCGGCGCCATCGCGCCTGCAGCAAAAACCCAACCACAACAAGACGAGCGACCTGCCGGTCGGCATCTCGGGCCCGATCGTGCGGCAGCGCCGAGGCGGCCGGGTGCGCGATTGCAGCCTGGCCGTGCTGTTGCCGCGTTACGGCCAGCCGGCGCGCCGGGTCAACGTCTACATCGGCACCGAGAACACCTACACGCCGGAGCGCTTCCAGGCGGCCCTGGCCAAGGCGGTCGAGTTGCGCGAGCAGGCCGTGGCCGCCTACGAGAAGGCGACGACGCGCGCGATGCGCGCCGCCGGCCGCGAGCTGAAAGAGACGCTGCGCTGATCAGGCGCCCGGCATCGGCCGGGCGGGCAGTACGGTGCCGCGGCATTCGCCGAAGCCGATGCGGCGCGCTCCCGCGCGCTCGCAGAAGGCCTTGAGGATGACCGTGTCGCCGTCTTCGAGGAAGCTGCGCTGCTCGCCGTTGCTCAAGGTGAGCGGTTGCTTGCCGCCGCCCGACAGCTCGAGCAGCGAGCCACCCTGCTCGGGCGACGGGCCCGACAGCGTGCCGGTGCCGAACAGGTCGCCCGTCTGCAGCAGGCAGCCGTTGACAGTGTGGTGCGTCACGAGCTGGGCCACCGTCCAGTAGGCGTCGGCGTAGTTCGAGCGCGAGAGGCAGTCGCCGGCGTGGCCGGCTTCGCGCATCCTGGCCGTCTGCAGCCAGACCTCGAGCTGGATGTCGATCGCGCCCTGCTCGCGGTTCGCCGCCGAATCCAGGTACGGCAGCGGCGCCGGGTCGCCCGCGGGCCGGTGGAACGGCTGGCGGAACGGCGCCAGCGCGTCCAGCGTGACCATCCACGGCGACACCGTGCTGGCGAAGTTCTTCGCCAGGAAGGGGCCGAGCGGCTGGTACTCCCAGCCCTGGATGTCGCGCGCGCTCCAGTCGTTGAACAGCGTCAGGCCGAACACATGGTCTTCGGCCTCGGCCATCGAGATCGGCTCGCCGGGCGCGTTCGGCCGGGCGATGAAGATACCGAGCTCCAGCTCGTAGTCGAGCCGGCGGCTGGGGCCGAAGTTCGGCGGGCTGCCTTCCGGCGCCGTCGCGGGGCGCGTCTGGCCCCAGGGGCGCGGGAAGGCCTGGCCGCTGACGCCGATGGTCGACGCGCGCCCGTGGTAGCCGATCGGCACCCACTTGTAGTTCGGCAGCAGCGGGTTGTCGGGGCGGAACTGCTTGCCCACCGTGGTGGCGTGGTGGATGCTCGTGTAGAAGTCGGTGTAGTCGCCGATGGCGCAGGGCACGCCCATCGTGACGGCCGACTGCGCAACCAGCGCGCCGCTCCACGCCGCCTCGTTCGGCGAGCCGGCGCGCAGGCCCTGCGACAGCGCATCGCGCAGGGCGCGGCGAGCCGCCTTGCCCTGCGCCATCAGCGCGCTCATGTCCGCCTGGTCGACGAGTCCGGCGGCCTGCAGGTCGAGGATCTGGTCGCCGATCGCGACGCCGAGGCGCCAGTCGCCCTCCGCCCCGACGCGAAAGCGCCCGAACGGCAGGTTCTGGATCGGGAAGTCGGTGGTCGCGTCGTTGGCCGACGCGACCCAGCTTCGCAGCGCCGGGTCGAGGCTTTCGTCCCCCCCGATCACGCCTTCAGCCCCTCGAACTCCTTCGCGTGCAAGAAGGCGGCGTGCTTGGGCGCGCGGCGGGTCTTGGACCACTCTTCCAGCATCTCCCACTTGACCTTGTCCAGAGCTTCGAGCTGGGCTTGCTCGGCCGGATCCGGGCAGGCCAGCTCGACGCGGTGGCCGTTGGGGTCGAAGAAGTAGATCGAGTGGAAGATGCCGTGGTCGGTGACGCCCAGCACCTCGACGCCGTTGGCCTCGAGGTGGGCCTTGAACTCGAGCAGCTCGGCCCGGTCCTTGACGCGGAAGGCGATGTGCTGCACCCACTCGGGCGTGTTCGGGTCGCGGCCCATCGGCGGCTGCGTGGGCAGCTCGAAGAAGGCCAGCACGTTGCCCATGCCGGCGTCGAGGAAGACGTGCATGTACGGATCCGGCGCCTTGGTCGATGGCACGTGGTCTTCGGCGATCGCCAGCACGAAGTCCATCTTCAGCATCTTCTGGTACCAGAGCACCGTCTCTTTCGCGTCCCTGCAGCGGTACGCGACGTGGTGGATGCGTTCAATCTTCATCGTGCGATTCCTCAGGCCGTCTGCAGCACGCCGCGGCGCAGTTGGTCGCGCTCCATCGATTCGAACAAGGCCTTGAAGTTGCCCTCGCCGAAGCCGTCGTCGCCCTTGCGCTGGATGAATTCGAAGAACACCGGGCCGAGCAGGGTCTGCGAGAAGATCTGCAGCAGCAGGCGCGACGTGCCACCCTGGGTGGAGCCGTCGAGCAGGATGCCGCGCGTCTTCAGCTCGGACACCTCCTCGCCATGGCCCGGCAGGCGCTCGGCGAGCATCTCGTAGTACACGTCGTTCGGCGCCGTCATTAGCGGGATGCCGGCCATCGCCAGCTGGTCGATCGTGGCCTTCAGGTCATCGGTGAGCAGCGCCACGTGCTGGATGCCCTCGCCGTTGAACTGCATCAGGAACTCCTCGATCTGGCCGGAGCCCTTCTTGGACTCCTCGTTCAGCGGGATGCGGATCCTGCCGTCCGGCGCGGTCATCGCCTTGCTGGTCAGCCCCGTGTATTCGCCCTGGATGTCGAAGTAGCGGATCTCGCGGAAGTTGAACAGCTTCTCGTAGAACCCCGCCCAGAAGGCCATGCGCCCGCGGTAGACGTTGTGCGTCAGGTGGTCGATCAGCCTCAGGCCATGGCCCTTCGGATGGCGATCGACGCCCTCGACGAATTCGAAATCGATGTCGTAGATGCTCTTGCCGTCTTCGTAGCGGTCGATCAGGTACAGCGGTGCACCGCCGATGCCCTTGATCGCGGGCAGCCGCAGCTCCATCGGCCCGGTCGGGATCTCGACCGGCTGCGCGCCCAACTCGAGCGCCCGGGCGTAGGCCTTGTGCGAATCCTTCACCCGAAAGGCCATGCCGCAGGCCGAGGGGCCGTGCTCGGCGGCGAAGTACGCCGCCAGGCTCTTGGGCTCGTTGTTGACGATGAAGTTGATCTCGCCCTGGCGGTACAGCAGCACGTTCTTCGAGCGGTGCTTGGCGACCAGCGTGAAGCCCAGCTTCTCGAACAGCGGCTCCAGCAGGTGGGGGGTGGGCGAGGCGAATTCGACGAACTCGAACCCCATCAGGCCCATGGGGTTGTCAAACAGATCGGCCATGTGTGTGCTCCTTGGGAATGTCACGGTCATTGAAGTAGATGCTTTCAATGGCCGCACACGGCGGAGCACAGGGTACGCCGCGCACACTGCGCGCGAGATGGTCGCCGATGACGAGCTGATAGACCGTTGTGGTCATGGCAGGGGCGACGGTGCGCGGGTGGCAGGTGAATCGTCAGTGTACTGTTTAATTCCGGCACTGCCAAGTCAGTCGAGCGTGACCCCGGCCTTCTGCACCAGCGCCGCGTACTTGGCCAGCTCGCTGCGGAAATAGGCGGCCGCGGCCTCCGGCGTGCTGGGGTGGATGTCGTTTCCCTGCCGGGCCATCGCCTCCCTGACCTCGGGCGACGCGAAGGCGGCCGCGAAGGCGTCGTGGATGCGCTTGATCTCGGCCGGCGGCAACCTGGCCGGGCCGACGACGGCGAACCAGCCCTCGACATCCACGCTCGGCAACCCCTGTTCGGCGATCGTCGGCAGCTCCGGCGCGGCGGGTGTGCGCTTGGCGCCCATCACGCCGATCGCGCGCAGCGCGCCGCTCTTCAGGTGGCCCTGCGCCGCCGGCAACGCGAGCACGCCCAACTCGACCTGGCCGCCGATCAGGTCGGCCACCATCGGGCCGACGCCCTTGTAGGGGATGTGCTTGACCTGGACGCCGCCGGCATCGACGAACATCTCCGCCGCGAGGTGCAGGATGGTGCCGTTGCCCGACGAGGCGTAATTGCAGGTATCCGGCCTGGCCTTCAGGTAGGCGACCAGCTCCTTGGCCGTCCTGGCCGGCACCTTGCCCGGGTTGACGACCAGCACCATCGGCGTCGTGCCCATCACGCTGATCGGCGTGATGTCGTCCAGCGCGTTGAAGGGCATCTTCTTGTAGACGCTGGGGTTGATCACGTGGTTGTTCGAGACCAGGCCGATCGTCAGCCCGTCGGGGGCCGACTTGACCAGGGCCGAGGTGCCGGTGATGCCGCCGGCACCGGGCAGGTTCTCGATCACGATCGGTTGCCCCCCCAAGGCCTTGGACAAGGCCGGCTGCGCGGCGCGGGCGATCGTGTCCACGCCCGAGCCCGGGCCGACCGGCAGGATCAGGCGCAGGGGCTTGTCCTGCGCCTGGGCAGCGGCGCGCAAGGGCCACAGCACGGTGGCTGCGAGCGCGAGTGCCGAACGGCGGGTGAAGCGGACGGTCATGGTCTTGTCTCCGATGTTGTCGAGGCGATGCGGTTCAGGCGCCGAGGCGGGCCAGCACCTCGCCGGTGTGCTCGCCCACGCGCGGCAGCGGTCGCTGTACGCCGGGGCGGCGGCCATCGAGGGTGAAAGGCAGCAGCATGGTCTGCGTCGTGCTGCCGTCTTCAGCCTCGATGGGCACCAGCGCGCCGCTTTGCAGCAGGTGGGCGTCGGTGGCGAGCTGGTCCGGCCGCGCGATCGGCGCATACGGCAGGCCGGCGGCCTCGAGTCGCGCCGACAGCTCGGCCACGTGGTGGCCCTGCAGGATCTCGCCCAGCCGGGCGAGCAGTCGGGGGCGAATCGCGACCCGCTGATCGTTCGTCGCCAGTGCCGGGTCGGCCAGCAGATCCGGCCTCTCGAGTACCTCGCACAGCACGCGCCAGCTCTTGTCGCTCACCGCGGCGATGAAAAGCTGGCCGTCGGCGAGCGTGAACACGTCGTAGACCGACCAGGGCGACGAGCGGCTGGGCATGGGCTTGGGCGCCTCGCCGCTCATCAAGTACTGCTGCAGGTGGGTGCCGACGAGGAAGCTGCAGTTCTCGAACAGCCCGCTCTGCACCTCCTGCCCGCGACCGGTACGCTGGCGCTCCCAAAGCGCGGCCAGCACGCCGATCGCGCCGAACATGCCGCCCATGATGTCGTTGACGCTGGCGCCGGCCCGCGTCGGCCGGCCCTCGGGGCCGGTCATGTACGACAAGCCCGCCATCATCTGCACGACCTCGTCGAGCGCCAGCCGGTTCTCGTAGGGGCCGGGCAGGAAACCCTTGAGCGACACGTAGACCAGCGCCGGGTGGTCCCTGGCGAGCGTCGCGTGGTCCAGGCCCATCTTCGCCATCAGCCCGGGGCGGAAGTTCTCGATCACCACGTCGGCCTGGCCGATCAGCGCCTTCGCGCTGGCCAGGCCCTCGGGGCTTTGCAGGTCCAGCACCACGCTCTTCTTGTTGCGGTTGAAGCTGCGGAAGAAGCCCAGCCCCACGCCGGACATGCGGCGCGTCTTGTCGCCCCCCGGCGGCTCGATCTTGATCACCTCGGCGCCGAGATCAGCCAGAATGAGGCCGCAGGTTGGGCCCATGACCATGTGGCTGAACTCGATCACGCGGATGCCTTCGAGCGGCAGGCGGCGGCCGGTGGAAGTGGGGGTGTCGTTCATCGTTCAGTGCTCGGTCAGGCGGCCACGGCCGCGGCCAGGGTCTTGGGCAGGCCGGCGCGCCACAGCGTGCCGTGCAGCGGCTCGCCGGCCAGCCAGTCGGCCACCCGGGCACGCAGCGCGAGCAGCTCGGGCAGGTCGATGCCGGTCGCGATGCCCATGCTCTGCAGCATGAACACCAGGTCTTCGGTGGCGGCGTTGCCGCTCGCGCCGGGCGCGTGCGGGCAGCCGCCGATGCCGGCCAGCGAAGCATCGAACCGCGCCACGCCCAGCTCGAGCGCAGCGTAGGCGTTGGCCAGCGCGAGGCCGCGGGTGTCGTGGAAGTGGCCGCACCAGAAGCGATCGCCGGCGATGCGCAGCGCCTGTTCGAACAGCCCGCGCACGGCGCGCGGGTTGGCGTAGCCGACGGTGTCGGCCAGGCTCACGCGGTCGGCGCCGGCATCGAGCAGGGCCTGCATCAGGCGCAGCACCTCGGCCGGCTTCACCTCACCTTGCAGTGTGCAGCCAAAGGCTGTGCCGACCCCGCCTTCGAGGATCGTCTTCGCCCCCGAGGCATCGCGCGCCGCACGGATGCGGCCCATCTCGGCCACCACCTCGTCGGGCGTCTTGCGCAGGTTGGCCAGGCTGTGGGCGTGGCTGGCCGACAGCGGCAGGATCAGCAGGTCGGCGCCGGCCTCGAGCGCGCCGTGGGCGCCCCTCAGGTTCGGCACCAGCACCGAGGCGCGAAGGCCGGGCAGCGTCTTCGCGAAGGCCAGCACGGCGGCGGTGTCGGCCAGTTGCGGCAGCAGCCGCGCCGGCACGAAGGAGCCCACCTCGATCTCGCGCAGGCCGGCGGCGTGGGCGTCGCGCAGCCAGTCGATCTTGCGCGCCGTCGACACGATGGTCGCGATGCTCTGCAGACCGTCGCGCAGGCCGACCTCGCGCACCACCGCGTGCTCGGGGAACTCTGGGCGCGGGACGATGGACATGCGGGTCTCCAGGGCTGTGATGGGGCGCAGTCTATGGATTCCCGTTCGCCTCTGAAGAGGTTTCTTGGAAGCAGTATCGTTCCGATTCGGAATGTCTGAACCGGAGCCCCCATGCTGCACAACGCCGACCCGACCACACTGCGTCTGTTCGTCGCCGTCTGCGAGGAAGGCAACATCGCCCGCGCCGCCGAGCGCGAGGCCATCGTGCCCTCGGCGATCAGCAAGCGCATCGCGGCGATGGAAGAGGAAGCCGGCGTGCAGCTGATCCAGCGCGGCCGGCGCGGCGTGACCCTGACCGCCGCCGGCCAGGCGCTGCTGCGCCAGGCCCGCGCCGTGCTCGGCGGGCTGGAGCGGCTGCATGCCGAGCTGAGCGAGTTCGCCAGCGGCGTGCAGGGCAGCGTGCGGGTGCTGGCCAGCATCTCGGTGCTCTCCGAGCAGTTGCCGGACGACCTGGCGGGTTTCCTCGCGCGCTACCAGTCGGTGCGGGTCAGCATCGAGGAGCGCGTCAGCGCCGAGATCGTGCGCCAGGTGCGCGAGGGTGCGGCCGACTTCGGCGTGTTGTGGGATGCCGGCGACATGCAGGGCCTGGCCACGCTGCCCTACCGCGAGGACGCCGTCGGCCTGGTCGTACACGCCGACAACCCGCTGGCCCGGCGCCGCGGGCTGCGCCTGCCTGAAGCGCTCGATCTCGAGATGGTCGGCGTTGCGCCCGGCAGCATCATGGAGACGATGTTGCGCCGCCATGCCGCTCGCGCCGGGCGAACCTGGAGCCCGCGCATCCAGGTGTCGACGCTCGACGCGGCCTGCCGCATCGTCGCGGCGCGCATGGGGGTGGCGATCCTGCCGAAGCAGGCCATCGAGCCGCACATGCAGGCCTTTGGCCTGCATTTCGTGCCGCTGGCCGAGCCCTGGGCCCGGCGGCGTTTCGTGATCTGCCTGCGCCAACACGCGACGCTGACGGCCGCGGCGCGGCTGCTGGTGGACCACCTCGTCCAGCGCGCCCGGATGTGAAAGGGCCGCGGTCCCCGGCACGGGACCGCGGCCAACCGAATCGGCGGCCGCGGCCGCCGTCCCGGAGCACAGGGCTCAGCGCGCGCGGCAGTTCACCGTCTTGCTCTTCACCACGGCGCCGTTGGCATCCAGCAGCGTGCCCGTGGCCTGGCCGCCGACGATGAAGTTCTTCGCGATCGGCGTCGCGCCCTTCTTGATGTCGCGCTTGTTGCTGTCGAAGTCGAACGCGACCTCGTCGCCCACGGTCTGCGCCAGCGGGCTCTGGGCCGTGTTGGCCCCCGAGCTCAGCCGGGCCGAGTACATGCCCGGCACGAGGTTGCTGCCGTCCACCGAGGCGCGCGAGCGGTCGGTGCGGGTCTCGCATTTCACAACCAGCGTGGCGCTCGCGTCGAGTGTCACCAGGCACAGGGCAGCGAAGGCACCCACGAGGGTCAGGGTCTTGTTCATCGCGTATCTCCGGTCGGTTGAAGGGTTCGTGAGGGTGGTTGCTTCGAGCGCGGCACCGCTCGTTGCATACCCACTGGCGCAAGCCCTGTGCCAAGAAATGTGCAAACGGCCCATTACGCAACGAGCGAATGCAAGACATTGATTTCAAAGGCGCATTTCGCCTTGGCGGCCCGGCACGAAGAGCCGTCGACGCCCGCGGCGCGTGGTCGGCCCCGGCGAGCGGGCCAAATCCCCCACCACCTGGTGGGGCAGATCGCTCAGTGCCGCCGCTCGCCGTCGCCGCGCGGGTCGGCCTCGGCGCCATCGGCCGTGCGCAGGCCCAAGCGCTCGAGCCGGTAGCGCAGCGTGTCGCGGCTGATGCCGAGCAGCCGCGCGGCCTGGGTCACGTTGCCGGCGGTGCGCTCCAGCGCGCGCTCGATCAAGCGGCGCTCGGCACGCTCGAGGTTCAGGTCGCCCGTGCCGGCCGCCTCGGCGCCGGCCGGCTCGTCGGCCACGGCCTCGAGCCCGGCGATCGCCAGCCCCAGGTCGCGCACACCAACCTCCTCGCCCTGCACCAGCAGCGCGACCTGCTCCATCGCGTTGCGCAGCTCGCGCACGTTGCCCGGCCACTTGTGGCGCAGCAACTCGCCGGCCGCGGCCGGCGACAGGTGCAGGTCGCCCTTGCGGTAGCGGTGACCATGCAGCCGCAGGAAGTGTCGCGCGAGGTCAAGGATGTCGTTGCCGCGCTCGCGCAGCGGCGGCACCTTCAGCTCGACGATGCGCAGCCGGTAGTACAGGTCGGCGCGGAACTGGCCGGCCTTGACCATCTGCTCCAGCGGCCGATGACTGGCGCTGACGATGCGCACGTTGACCCGCTGGTCGCGCAGGCCGCCCAGGCGCCGGAAACGCTTGTCCTCCAGCAGCTTCAGCAGCTTGACCTGGGTGGAAGCGTCGGCCTCACCGATCTCGTCGAGGAACAGCGTGCCACCCTCGGCCGTCTCGACCAGGCCGGCCTTGCGCTGGCGGGCATCGGTGAAGGCACCGCGCTCGTAGCCGAACAACTCGGCCTCGACCAGGTTGGCCGGCAGCGCGCCGCAGTTCAACTCGACGAAGGGCGCCGCGCGGCGCGGGCCGTCAAAATGCAGCGCACGCGCGACCAGCTCCTTGCCGGTGCCCGTCTCGCCCTGGATCAGCACGGCCGGCGCGTCGCTGTCGGCCAGGCGCTGCTCCGATTCGAGCAGCGTCGCAATGCGCTCGCGCAGCGCCAGCATCGCCGGCGAACGGCCGACGATCTTGTCCAGGCCGCTGCCCTCGGCCTGGCGCTGGGCGTAGTAGTGCACCGTCGTTTCCAGCCGGCCCTGGCTCATCAGCCGCTCGAGCGTCAGCTTCAGCTCGGCCAGGCCCAGCGGCTTGGTCAGGTAGTCGGCCGCGCCGGCCTTCATCGCCGTGACCGCGAGGTCGATGCCGCCGTGGCCGGTCATCATCACCACGCAGGCCGCCGGGTCGGCCGCCTTCAGCCGCTGCAGCGCCTCCAGCCCGGTCATGCCGGGCAGGTTGTGGTCCAGCAGCACGACATCGGGCCGGAACTCGTTGAACTGCGCCAGCCCGTCCTCGGCCGAGCCGGCGACCCGCGTCTCCCAGCCCTGGCGCTCGAGGTACAGCGCCAGGTTGCGCGCGAGCGTCTCTTCGTCGTCGATGATCAGGATGGCGCGGGTCATGTCGTCCGGCGGATCGAGCTTGGGGCGTTCTCGCGCGAGGCGCGGCCATCGCGCAGCGGCAGCGTCAGCGCGACGCGGGTGCCCAGGCCCGGGCCGGCGCTGTCGACCTGCAGGCCGCCCCCGAGACGCTCGGCCACGCGGCGCACCAGCGCCAGGCCGAGGCCCAGGCCGCGCGGCTTGGTGGTGAAGAAGGGGCGCGTGACCTCGCCGAGCTGTGCCGGGGCGATGCCGGCGCCGGCATCTTCGACGACGATGCGCACCCGCGCGCCGTCGCGCGCGGCCGACAGCCGCACGCGCTGGCCCGGCCCGGTGGCCTCGGCCGCATTGCTGAGCATCGAGGCCAGCATCTGCGCCAGCAGCACCGGGTCGACCGCCACCGCGCCCAGCTCGGGCGCCAATGCCGCCTCGAAGGGCTTGCCCTGGCCGGCGAACTCGCTGCGAAAGCGTGCCTCGGCGTCGCGCAGCGCCTGGCCCAGGTCGGCTTGGCCGCTGGCCTCGGCCGGGCCGCGGGCGTAGGTCAGCAGCGTGCGCACCAGGTGCTCGATGCGGTCGGCCTGGGCGATCACCTCGTCGGCGAGCCCGGGCGGCGCATCGGCGCCGAGCTCGCGCTGCAGCTCGGCCGAGCTGCGCAACGAACCGAGCGGGTTGCGGATGCTGTGCGCCACCGCGGCCGAGATCTCGCCGACCATCGCCAGCGCCTCGGCTTCGACCAGCAGCGACTGCTGCTCGCGCAGCGCCCGAGCGGTGCGGCGCACATACCAGGCGAGGCTCGCGAACAGGAACAGCCCGCCGATCAGGGCACCGGCCCAGACCAGGCGCTGGCCGCTGCGGATCGCCTCGAGCAGCGCCAGCGGCCGGCGGTACAGCTCGATGACGCCGATCGGCCGCTCGCCCGCCTCGCCGTAGACCGGCAGGTAGTTCTCGACGAAATCCGAGGGCCGGGCGCCGAGCAGCATGTGCTCGGCCTTGGGGTCCTTGGCCGCATCGTCGTCGTCTTCGCGGTGCACGACCACCTCGCCGGCGAGCGACCGGTCGAGCTCGTCGTTGGCCGGGAAGGCCCGGCCGATCATTTCCGGGCGGCTGGACCACAGCACCCGGCGCTCGGTGGTGTAGGCGTTGGCACGCAGCACATCCGGCATGGCCGCCACGTGGGCGAAGAACTCGGTGAAGCCGGGCTGCGACTCGACACCGCGGCTGCTGAACGCATCGGCCACCTTCTGCGTGTTGACGATGCTCTGCACGAAATCGCGGCTCAGCACCGCATCGCGCTCGAGCAGCCGGCTCTCGATGAAGCTGGTCAGCAGCCAGGCCATGCCCACGCTGAAAGCGGCGATCGCGGCCGCGCCGGTGAGCACGAACCAGCCCATCAGGCCCAGGCGCGGGGGGGCGGCGGTGGAGGCTGCGTCCGGCATGCCACGACGATAACCACAAACCACGGCCGGGTTCGACCCGGCCGAACCCGGGGCTGCGCCGGCGCAAGCGCGCCGCTGCGCTACTCGGTGGCCGACTGCTCGCGCAGGTAGCGCTGCATCAGGGCGAAGAAGCGGTCATAGAACGGGCCGGCGGGGATCGTCTCGCTGGCCACCTTGACCAGCGAATCGTCGCTGGCCGTCAGCGGGATGGACACCGAGCCGATCGCCGCCAGGCCGACGCTGGCCGAGTTCGGGCTCTTCTTCAGCGCGTAGCGATCCTGCAGCGCGTTGACATAGGCGGTGGCGAGCTTGCCGTCCGTCCCGTCTGACGCGCAGACGACGTGGAACTCGATCTGCACGTGCACGTCGCCCTCGGGCTGAAAGCTCTTGGTGCCGTTGATCGCATCGCCCTTGACCACCGACACCAGGTAACCCTGGCTCAGCAGCGCGCGCCGCGCCGCCTCGCAGGTGGCGTCGACCGGCGCATCGAACAGGCGCGAGAAGACCTCGCTCGATTCGAAGCCTTCGTTCTGGTAGACCTTCAGCTTCGACGGCGGGTTCAGCGTGCAGCCGCTGGCCAGGGTCAGCGCGGCGGCCGCCGAGAACGCCAGGCCCGCACGCAGGGGCGAAAAGTGTCGGTTGCGCATCGGCCTGGATTATCTGGCATTCGCCTTGCTGGATACTCGCCTGCGCCGCGCGCCGCCCGAAGCGCCCCCGCTGGAGACCCGATGGACCTGACCCCCCGCGAAAAAGACAAGCTGCTGATCTTCACCGCCGCGCTGCTGGCCGAGCGCCGCCGCGCGCGCGGCCTGAAGCTCAACGTGCCGGAGGCGATCGCGCTGATCACCGCCGCGATCATGGAAGGCGCGCGCGACGGCAAGACCGTGGCCGAGCTGATGAGCGAAGGCAAGACCGTGCTGAGCCGTGCCGACGTGATGGACGGCGTGGCCGAGCTGGTCCCCGAGATCCAGGTGGAGGCCACCTTCCCCGACGGCACCAAGCTGGTGACCGTGCACCAACCGATCGCGTGAAGGAGGCCACGGCATGGTCCCTGGAGAACTGTTGACCGAGCCCGGCGAGCTGGCGCTGAACCCCGGCCGCCGCACGATCACCCTCGTGGTCGAGAACGCCAGCGACCGGCCGATCCAGGTCGGCTCGCACTACCACTTCGCCGAGACCAACGCCGGCCTGCGCTTCGACCGCGCCGCCGCCCGCGGCATGCGGCTGAACATCGCCTCGGGCACGGCCGTGCGCTTCGAGCCGGGCCAGCAGCGCACCGTCGAGCTGGTCGACCTGGCCGGCACGCGCACCGTGTTCGGCTTCCGCGGCCTGGTGCAAGGAGCGCTGTGATGACCAGCAAGATCGGGCGACGCGCCTATGCCGAGATGTTCGGCCCCACCGTCGGCGACCGGCTGCGCCTGGCCGACACCGGCCTGGTCATCGAGGTCGAGCAGGATCTGACGCTGCGCGCCGGCGGCTACGGCGAAGAGGTCAAGTTCGGCGGCGGCAAGACCATCCGCGACGGCATGGGCCAGAGCCAGGTGCCCAATGGCCCCGGCGCGAGCGAGGCGATGGACTGCGTGATCACCAACGCGCTGATCCTCGACCACTGGGGCATCGTCAAGGCCGACATCGGCCTGAAGGGCTCGCGCATCGCGGCCATCGGCAAGGCCGGCAACCCCGACGTGCAGCCCGGCGTCGACATCGTCATCGGCCCGGGCACCGAGATCATCGCCGGCGAGGGGATGATCGTCACCGCCGGCGGCATCGACAGCCACATCCATTTCATCTGCCCGCAGCAGATCGACGAAGCGCTGTCGTCCGGCGTCACGACGATGCTCGGCGGCGGCACCGGCCCGGCCACCGGCACCTTCGCGACCACCTGCACGCCCGGCCCCGAGAACCTCGAGCGCATGCTGCTCGCGGCCGACGCCTTCCCGATGAACCTGGGCTTTCTCGGCAAGGGCAACGCGAGCCGGCCGGAAGCGCTGCGGCAGCAGATCGAGGCCGGCGCGATCGGGCTGAAGCTGCACGAGGACTGGGGCACGACGCCGTCGGCGATCGACTGTTGCCTGAGCGTGGCCGAAGAGACCGACACGCAGGTCTCGATCCACAGCGACACGCTGAACGAATCGGGCTTCGTCGAGGACACCATCGCAGCCACGAAGGGCCGCACGCTGTGCGCCTTCCACACCGAGGGCGCGGGCGGCGGGCACGCACCCGACATCCTGAAGGTGGTCGGCGAGGCCAACTTCCTGCCCTCGTCGACCAACCCGACGATGCCCTACACCGTCAACACGGTGGACGAGCACCTGGACATGCTGATGGTGTGCCACCACCTCGACGCGTCCATCGCCGAGGACCTGGCCTTCGCCGAGAGCCGCATTCGGCGCGAGACGATCGCGGCCGAGGACGTGCTGCACGACCTGGGCGCGATCAGCATGATGTCGTCCGACAGCCAGGCCATGGGCCGCGTCGGCGAGGTCATCATCCGCACCTGGCAGACGGCGCACAAGATGAAGGCGCAACGCGGCACGCTGGACGGTGATTCCGAGCGCAACGACAACCTGCGTGCGAAGCGCTACATCGCCAAGTACACGATCAACCCGGCGATCGCCAACGGTATCGCGCACGAGGTGGGCTCGATCGAGGTCGGCAAATGGGCCGACCTCGTCTTCTGGCGCCCCGGCTTCTTCGGCGTCAAGCCCAGCCTGGTCCTCAAGGGCGGCTTCATCGCGTTGGCCGCGATGGGCGACCCGAACGCCAGCATCCCGACGCCGCAGCCGGTGCACATGCGGCCGATGTTCGGCGCCTTCGGCGGCGCGCTCGCCCGCGGGTCCTTGAGCTTCGTCAGCCAGGCCGCGCTCGCCGGCGGCGTGGCCGAGAGCTACGGGCTGCACAAGCGCCTGGCCGCGGTGAAGGGTTGCCGCAGCGCCACCAAGCGCGACATGGTCCACAACGCCTACACCCCGGCGATGCAGATCGACCCGCAGACCTACGAAGTGCGCGCCGACGGGCAGCTGCTGCGCTGCGAGCCGGCGGCGCTGCTGCCGATGGCGCAGCGGTACTTCCTGTTCTAGCGGGCGCGTCGAACCCCACGAGCCGCGCGGGAACCATGGCGACCATGGCGGCGAGGCGCATGGCTAGAACCGGCCAGTCCGAAGCGGATGTTGTCGAAAGGCAGTGCTCGGGCGAGCCAGCGCCGCTACAGGACGCGCGCCCGCGCACCGGGCAGACAATGTCGAATCGGCTTGCTTCCGTTCGTCGTCGAGGTACGACGTGCCCTCAGGGGGGTGCGTCGACCGGTCAACCCCACAGGAGTGAAGGCATGTCCTACATCGACGGTTTCGTGATCGCGGTTCCAATCGCCAACAAGCAGAAGTTCATCGAGCACGCGCGTCATTTCGATCCACTGTTCATCGAGTTGGGCGCGATCCGTGTGATCGAGGGATGGGGCGATGATGTCCCCGACGGCAAAGTCACCGATTTCCGCCGTGCGGTCCAGGCCACGGCCGAGGAAACGGTGGCCTTTGCGTGGGTCGAATGGCCCGACAAGGCCACGCGCGACGCCGCCATGAAGAAGATGATTGAAGATCCGCGCATGGACCCGTCCACACCCGGCAATCCCCCCATGCCCTTCGACGGCAAGCGCATGATCTTTGGCGGCTTCGAACAGGTGGTCGAAGTGAAGGCCTGAACGGCGGTGCGACTCCGCAGCTGGACGTGGGATGCGCCACGGCGGGCGTGGTGCCGCACCCCGCAGCGCCGTGGCGCTGCCATTGCCTGACCCCATGCCTCGAACTCGCACGACCTCAATACGATTGATCGTCGATCACGCGCCTGACCTTCTCCAAGGCGTCGCGTAGCGCGTCCAGCCCGACGGATCCGAGTGCCAGGCGCAGCGCATGGGGCACCTGGGCGGTGGTCGCGAAGGGCTCGGCCGTCGACACCGAAATGCGATCGGACATGAGTGCCATGGCCACCTGGTCGGCACGAAGCTCTGCTGCCAACGGGAGCCAGACGAAGTAGGACGCCGGATGCCGAACAGGTCGAAGTCCGGTGAGAATTTCGCCGGCGATCGCTTGCCGGGTCGTCGCGTCTTGCCGCTTTTCCGCCTCGAGCCGTGCGACGGTGCCGTCATCCAGCCATCCGCAGGCGATTGCCGTCATCACGCTGGGCGTGTTCCAGGTGGTGGCCCGGATCGCGCGTCCGATCTTCGGCCCCCACGCAGCCGGTGCGGCGACAAAGCCGACGCGCAGCCCGGTCGCCACACTTTTCGAGATTCCGCCAACGTAGACCGTCAACTCCGGTGCCAGCGCCGCCAGGGGAGCGGGCGGATCGGCCGCGAGGAAGGCGTAGGCCGCATCTTCGATGATGAGCAGCCCATGCCGACGCGCTGTCGCCACCAGCTGCCGCCGGCGGCTCGCGCCCATCACCCACCCCAGCGGGTTGTGCAGCGTCGGCATCGCGTACACGGCCCGCACCCGCCGGCGTTTGCACAAGGCCTCCAGCGCGTCCAGATCGGGGCCCTGGCCTGCCGCGGGGATCGGCGCGAGTTCCAGGCGATGCGCTTCGGCGAGCACCTTGAACCCCGGGTAGGTCAGCGCGTCGGTGGCGACCACGTCCCCAGGCTGCAGCAGCGCCATGACCACCGTCGCCAGCCCATGCTGCGCTCCACCCACGATGGCCACCTGGTCCGCGCCGACCGCCAGGCCCCTGCGCGCCAGGTGACGCGCCACGATCGCTCGCTCGTGGGGGCGGCCGCCGTGAGGCTGGTAGCGCAACAGCGCTTCCAGATCACCGGATGAGGCCAGTTGTCGCAGCGCCGATCGAAGCAATTCGGCCTGGCCGGGCAATGACGGATAGTTGAAGTTCAGATCCACCATGCCGGCTGCGGCGGCCTGCTGGTCGATGCCCAGATCGCGCGGCAGCAAGGTCTCCCGGACGAAGGTGCCACGACCGGTCTCGCCGCTGACCAGGCCCATGGCCTCGAGCTCTGCATAGACGCGGGTGGCGGTGACGAGGGCCAGGCCTTCCCTGGCGGCGAGCTCACGGTGCGTGGGCAGGCGGGTGCCCGGCGCCAGCCGGCCCTGTCGAATCTCGGCGGCCAGCGTGTCTACCAGCGTCTTGTACCGGGCATGGGCCATGCGGCAATGTATCCATGACAATTATTTGATTGTATTGATCATGTTGCCTACGATGCCACCTCGCCACGGACCTGGCGCCAACTGGACATCACCATGCACATCGCCATCCTGACCTTCGATGGTTTCAACGAACTCGACTCTCTGATCGCGCTCGGCGTCCTCAACCGTGTCAAGAAGCCGGGCTGGCGGGTGTCGATCGCCAGCCCCGGCGCGCGCGTCCGGTCGATGAACGGCGTGTTGCTCGAAGCCCAGGCCAGCTTGCGCGAGGCCAATGCTGCCGATGCGGTGATCATCGGCAGTGGCGCGCAGACGCGGGAGGTCGTCGCCAACGCGGCCCTGATGTCGCAGCTGCAGTTCGACTCTGCCCGGCAACTGCTGGGCGCGCAGTGCTCCGGCGCGCTCGTGCTGGCCAAGCTGGGGCTGCTGGATGGGCTGCCCGCGTGCACCGACCTGATCACGAAGCCCTGGGTCGAGGAGGCCGGCATCGAGGTGCTGAACCAGCCATTCGTCGCCAAGGGCAACATCGCGACGGCGGGCGGCTGCCTCGCGTCGCCCTATCTGGCCGCCTGGGTGATCGCCCGCCTGGAGGGCATCGAGGCGGCCAGGAGCGCGGTGCACTACGTCGCACCGGTGGGGGAGAAGGATGACTACGTCGCGCGGGCGATGCGCAACATCACACCCTTTCTCGAAGGGCCATCCGCCTGCCGACCACTTCAGCCGTAGCTCAGCGCCCTCACCTTGCCCCGGAACACCCGGTAGGAGAACACCGTGTAGCCGGCGATCGCGGGCACGGTGATCGCGCAGCCGACGAGGATGAAGGCGAGCGACTTCGGCGCGCTCGCGGCCTGCCAGATCGTCATTCGGTCCATCACCACGTAGGGGAACAGGCTGAACGCGAGGCCGATGCCGCCCATCAGGAAGACACCGACGATGGCGGCGAACGGCAGCCAGGCCAGCCGCCCGGTGGCGCCGCGCGAGCGCAGCACGACCAGCGCCGTGACCAGCGCGACCAGCGTGATGAGCGGGATCGGCAGCAGCGCAATGAAATCGGGCATGCGGAACCAGCGCTCGCGCACCGTCTGGCTCACCAGCGGCGTCGCGATCGAGATCAGGCCCATGCCCACCACCACCGGTGCCCAGGCCAGTCGCGCCCAGTGCACCGCCTTGGCCTGCAGCGGCCCTTCGGTCTTCATCACCAGCCAGCAGGCGCCCATCAGCACGTAGGCGGCCGGCAAGGCCAGCGCGATCAGCGCGGCAAAGACCTGCGTCAGCGCGCCTTCGGCAAAACCGGTGATGTAGCGCCCGAGCATCCAGCCCTGCGCCACGGCGGTGATCGTGGAGCCGGCGATGAAGGCGCGGTTCCACAGCGGCTGGTGCTGGTCGCGCGCCTTGACGCGAAAGTCGAAGGCCACCCCGCGCAGCGTCAGGCCCAGCAGCATCAGCGCGACCGGCAGGTACAGCGCGGTCAGCACCACGCCGTGCGCCTTCGGGAAGGCGATCAGCAGGATGCCGACGCCCAGCACCAGCCACGTTTCGTTGGCATCCCAGAACGGGCCGATCGACGCGATCATCAGGTCGCGCTCGTCGCGGCCTGCCCGGTGCATCAGCATGCCGACGCCGAGGTCGTAGCCGTCGAGCACCACGTAGGTCAGCATCGCCACCCCCATCAGGCCCATGAAGACGACGGGCATCCATTCCGAGGCGTTCATGCGCGACCCTCCTGGGCAGCCCCTGCGCCACCCTGCACCGCCGCCGACGGCGGCACCAGCGGCTTCTCGCCCATGTAGCGCAGCACCGTCACGTAGGCCACGATCAGCACGGCGTACAGCAGGAGGTAGCCGGTGAGCGTCAGCGCGATGTGCGCGGGCGGCGTCGACGAAGCCACGTCCGCCGTGCGTAGCAGGCCCTGGACGATCCACGGCTGGCGGCCGATCTCGGTGACGTACCAGCCGGCCACCGTGGCCACCCAGCCCGAGAAGCTCATCCAGCGCAGCACCTGCAGCCAGGCCCGGGGCAGCCGCTCGGGCTGCCACTGCAGCCTCTTCAGCCACCACCAGCTCAGCCAGCTCACCGCCAGCATCGCGAGGCCCATGCCGACCATGATGCGAAACGCAAAGAACAGCGGCGCGACGGGCGGGTGCCGGCCTTCGAATTCGTCGAGGCCGCGCAGCGCACCATCGCTGTCGTGCGTGAGGATCAGCGCGGCGCCGCGCGGCAGCTCGATCGAATATCGGTTGGCCCTGGCCTGCTGGTCGGGCCAGGCCATGAGCACCAGCGGCGCGCCGCGCTCGCTGTGCCACAGCGCCTCCATCGCAGCGATCTTCTGCGGCTGGTGCTCGAGCGTGTTCAGCCCGTGCAGGTCGCCGACGAAGATCTGCACCGGGATCAGCACGGCCGCCACGACGACGGCGGCTCGCAGCACCTGCCCCGCCGCCGGGCTCGCCGTGCCGCGCAGGTAGCGCACGGCCGTGGCGCCGGCGATCAGGAAGCTGGTCGTCAGCCCCGAGGCCAGCAGCATGTGCACGAGCCGGTAGGGGAACGAAGGGTTGAACAACACGCCGAGCCAGCTGTCGACGTGGAATTCGCCATTGACGATGGCGTGGCCGGTGGGCGTCTGCATCCAGGAGTTCAGGCTCAGGATCCAGAACGCGCTCAGCGTGGTGCCGAACGCCACCAGCACGGTGGCCACCAAATGCATGCGCTCGGACACGCGCTCGGCGCCGAACAGCATCACGCCGAGGAAGGTGGCTTCGAGGAAGAAGGCCGTCAGCACCTCGTAGCCCAGCAGCGGCCCGGCGATGTTGCCGGCCTTTTCCATGAAGCCCGGCCAGTTGGTGCCGAACTGGAAGCTCATCGTGATGCCGCTGACCACGCCGAGCGCGAAGGTCAGCGCGAAGATCTTGGTCCAGTAGCGCCATGCGACCAGCCAGCGCTCGTCGCGCGTGGCCAGCCAGCGGGCACGGTAGAACACCAGCCACCAGCCCAGGCCGATGCTGATCGACGGGAACAGGATGTGGAAGGTGATGTTGGCGGCGAACTGCAGGCGCGCCAGCAGCAGCGGGTCGAGCAAGGTGTCCATGCGGCCGGTCCCTTTCGCTGCCGCATGCTGACGCACGCGGACTCATTCGTGGGCCCATGCCCTTGCATGCAGGTGGGGCATGCGTCACCACGCGCTGGCCCCAGGGCCAGGACACCGCGGTGACCGGTCAGCGGGCCTGCATCCGGCTGCGGATCCAGGCCGCGATGGCGGCCTCGTCGAGTGAGCCTTCGGCGACGGCCAGCATGGTCAGCACACAATCGGCATCGTCGGCGATGAGCTCCTGGCGGTTCAACGCGAGGAACAGTTCCGCCGCCACGAACGCGGTTCGCTTGTTGCCATCGATGAACGGGTGGTTGCGCGCGAGTCCATGCCCGTAAGCCGCAGCCAGTTCCGCCACATCGGGCTCGCCGTAGGCGGCGAGATTCCGCGCACTCGCCAGCGCCGATTCGAAAAGGCCGGCATCGCGAACGCCGGCCGCACCGCCATGTTCGGCCAGTTGTTCTTCGTGGACCGCGGCGAGCACCTGGGCATCGAGCCAGACCCAGCCCTGCGGGGGCACGCTCGGGCTCACTTCGCCAGCTCGTGCAAGACGCTGCGCCGCTTCTTCATGATGCGGCGCGCCTCGGTCATCTGGGCCTCGAACTCGGCGCTGTAGGGCGTGAGCATCACGCCGTTCGCCGCGTCGGTGAGATAGACCGTATCGCCCTTCTCGAGCTTCAACCGCGCGAGCACTTCCTTGGGCAGGATCACGCCGACCGAGTTGCCGATCTGGGTGAGTTTCAGGGCGGTCATGGCGGGGCTCCGGGGCGTTATAACATTTGTTATTATCCCCGCCTTCGACCGCCGCACAAGCCATGCTGAACGTCACCAAACTCATGCCGCAAGGTCGCGGCCTCGCCGCGGCGCTGCTCAAGCGCGCCGCGACCGTGGAACTCGATTGGGATGTGCGGCAGAAGAGCCGCTTCGACGCGACCGACAGCCAGGGGCGCGCACTGGGCGTGTTCCTGCCGCGCGGCACCGTGGTGCGCGGCGGCGACGTGCTGGTGGCCGAGGACGGCAGCCTGATCGCCGTGAAGGCCGCCGCGCAGCCGGTGCTCGAAGTGCGAGCCTGTGCCGAGCACGGCACGCCGCTGGATTTGCTGCGTGCGGCCTACCACTTGGGCAACCGCCACGTGCAGCTCGAGGTGCAGCCCGATCACCTGAAGCTCGAACCCGACCACGTGCTGGCCGACATGCTGCGCCAGCGCCACCTGATCGTCACCGATACGCAGGCCGCGTTCGAGCCCGAGGGCGGCGCATATGCGGCCGGCGGCGGGCA
>NZ_DATFAN010000095.1:0-26657 GCF_035254525.1 Ideonella sp.
CCCACCCCACCAACCACAAGGAGCCTGACTTGAGCCACAGCCTGACCCCCGTCGTCCACCCCGAACTCCACGAACACGAGCGCCAGCGCTGCGAGGTCTGGACCCGCGTGATGGGCTACCACCGCCCGAAGTCCTCGTTCAACATCGGCAAGCAAGGCGAGTTCGCCGAGCGGCGCTACTTCGATGAGCCGTGCGAGGCGCAGCACCGGCTCGATTGCCTCGCCGAAGCCGGTGCTTGAACTGGGCGGCTTTCAGCCGTTCTCGACGACCGACTGGCCCGGCCAGCTGTGTGCCGTGGCCTTTGTCCAGGGCTGTCCCTGGCGCTGCGGCTACTGCCACAACCCCGGCCTGCAGTCGCGCCAGCGGGCGGCCGGCGCGCCGCGCTGGCCCGAGGTGCAGGTGCTGCTGCAGCAGCGCGCGGGCCTGCTCGACGGCGTGGTGTTCAGCGGCGGAGAGCCGACGCTGGACGCCGCGCTGCCCGACGCCATCGACGACACCCGCGCGATGGGCTTCGGCATCGGCCTGCACACGGCCGGCATCTACCCGCGCCGGCTCGAGGCGCTGCTGCCTCGGCTCGACTGGATCGGGCTGGACCTGAAGGCCGATGCGCCCGGCTACGCGGCGCTGACCGGCGCGCCCGGCAGCGCCGAGGCGGCGGCCGAATCGCTGCAGCTCGTCGCCGGCAGCGGCGTGCCATTCGAAGTGCGTACGACCTGCGACAGCGCCTGGCTCGGCGACGCGGCGCTGCTGGCCATGGCCGCGCAGCTGCGGGCGCTGGGCATCACGAGCTGGGTGCTGCAGCGCGAGCGGCGGCCGGTGGCTGGCGTATCGGGCGCGTGGCAGACGGCGGCACCCGCCCCGGCCGCGCTGTGCGACCGGCTGCGCGACGAGGTGGGCCTGGCCATCGAATGGCGCTGAGTGGCCAGCCGCGCCTCGGCGCCCGTCAGCCCGGCACGTAGAAGCTCGCGGGCGCGGTGACGCCGCCGTGCGACGCCGATCCGTCCAAGGGCTCGACGACCATCCGCACCGGATGCGAGCCTCGCCCCGCCGCCGCGGCCTCGTCGGGCGGCAGCCGCAGCGTCACGGGCAGCGACAGGATGCCGGCCGGCTCGATCGTCATCTCGCGCGACACTTCGCTGCCCAGGCCCGGCAGGCCCTCGGCGCGCAGTCGCACGTGCTGCACCTGCTCGGTCCGGTTGCCGATCTGCACGCGGTACAGGTTTTCGATCGCGCCGTCCTCGCCCAGGCGGGCCAGCGCCGCGCGGTCCTTCAGAACGTCGACCTGGAACGGTGCTCGGTTCGCGAGCGACCACACGAAGCCGCCGCACAGCACGGCCAGCCCGGCGAAGTAGACGAGCACCCGCGGGCGCAGCACACGCTTGAACATCTGGGCCCGGGTCCATTTGTTCTCGACGCCGTTGGCGGTCGCGTAGCGGATCAGGCCGTGCGGCGCCGCGAGCTTGTCCATCACCTGGTCGCAGGCGTCGATGCAGGCGGCGCAGCCGATGCACTCGTTCTGCAGGCCCTTGCGGATGTCGATGCCGGTCGGGCAGACCTGCACGCACAGCGTGCAGTCGACGCAGTCGCCCTGGCCGAGGGCGCGCGCCTCGGTGCCGCGTGCACGCGAGCCGCGCGGCTCGCCGCGGGCCGCGTCGTAGGTGATGATCAGCGAATCCTTGTCGATCAGCGCGCTCTGGAAGCGGGCGTACGGGCACATGTACTTGCACATCTGCTCGCGCATCCAGCCGGCATTGCCGTAGGTCAGGCCCGCGTAGAACAGGATCCAGAACCACTCCCAGCCGCTCAGTGCGAAGCGGCCCGCGGAGGCGGCCAGCGCGCCGATCGGCGTGAAATAGCCGACGAAGGTGAAGCCGGTGGCCAGCGCCAGCGCCGCCCAGGCCAGGTGCTTGCCGCCCTTGCGGCGCAGCTTGCCCCAACCCCAGGGCGTCGCGTCGAGGCGCATGCGCGCTGCGCGGTCACCTTCGAGCTTGCGCTCGATCCACATGAACATCTCGGTGTAGACGGTCTGCGGGCAGGCATAGCCGCACCACAGCCGACCGGCCACCGCCGTGAAGAAGAACAGGCCGAGCGCGCTGATGACCAGCAGCGCCGCGAGGTAGATGAAGTCCTGCGGGAACAGCATCATGCCGAAGACGTAGAAGCGCCGGCTGTCGAGGTCGAACAGCAGCGCCTGGCGGCCGTTCCACTGCAGCCAGGGCATCGCATAGAAGAACAGCTGGGTCGCCCAGACCATGATCCAGCGCCAGTTCGCATAGCGCCCGGTCACGCTGCGCGGGTAGATCTTGATTTCGGCGGCGTACAGCGGCGTGCCGCCGCCCGCCGCGGGGACGATGTCGGGTCGGGCCATGGCTCAGGCGGGCAGCAGTTCGGCCAGCGTGTGGCCATCGAGCTCGCGCAAGAAGGCCGCCAGCGCGTCGTTGAAGAAGCCGGTCAAGCGGCAGCGGCCGCTCAGCTGGCAGACGTTGCCGGTGCCCAGGCATTCGACCAGCGCGAAATCGGGCTCGACGTTGCGCACCAATGCACCAAGGTTGATCTCGCCGGGCTCGCGCGCGAGGCGCATGCCGCCGCCCTTGCCGCGCACCGTGCTGATCCACCCGGCCAGGCCCAGCTGGTGGGTGATCTTGGTCAGGTGCGCTTCGGAGATCTCGTAGGCCTGGGCAATCTCGGCCGTGGTGCACAGGCGCTCGCGGTGCTGGCCGAGGTAGATCAGCATGCGCAGCGCGTAGTCGGTCATCGTGGTCAGGCGCATCGCATCATCCCGGTTGGCCGTCGGCGCGCGGGCGCATCAGCATCGGCGTGTAGCGCCAGAGGTAGAGCGCGAAGGCCAGCGACCACAGCCCGGACGACAGCAGCGCAGCGCTGACCAGCGAGGCCGGCCACGCAAGCGGCAGGAAGACGCGCACCAGCGCGGCACTGAGCATCGCCCCGTAGGCCAGGCGCTCGAACGGGCCGGCGCGCAGCGGCCGGCCGGTGTGGCCCAGCGCCGTGCGGGTGATCATGCCCAGCGTGATCAGGCCGATCACGCCGACGGTCAGCGCGTGCGTGGCCGGGCCGCTGGCCCACCAGCCCAAGGCCGCGCCGGCGCGCAGCACCAGGTGCACGGGCAGCCAGGCGTAGGCCGCATGCAGCACCCAGACCAGCGGGTTGGCGAGCGCCTTCCACGGCTGCCACAGCCACCAGCGCCAGGTGTGCACGACGGCGGCGGCGGCCAGCGCCGCGGCCAGTGCCGGCGCGGGCACGCCCAGCGCATCGAAGGCCGCGATCACCAGCACCGTAGCCAGCGCCGAACGCTCGACGCGGTCGTCACGCCGCGCCTGCATGCCGGGCACGCCGTTGTTCGAGAACATCGGCACCACCCGGCCGGCCATCACGGCGATCATGAACAGCACCACGTCGAGCGCCAGTGGCAGGCCGAGGCCGGCCGGCAGCGCCAGCGCACCGAGTTGCGCGAGGTGGAACACGCCGGCGGCCACGCCCATCATCACCAGCAGCCCGACGAAGAAGTAGTTGCGCCGGTTGCCGCCGGCGTGCAGTGCGCGCCACAGGCCCCAGGCGGCGAGCCAGGGCACGGCGATGTTGAGCACCGCCGCGGCCGCGCCGTAGGGCATCAGCACCGCGATGCGCGCCGCGACCCACAGCAGCGCCAGGGCCATCAGCGGGCGCCCGGTCGGCGTCGGCTGGCCGGACCAATTGCGCCCCGCGGTGAACAGGAAGCCGACGATCACCGCCAGCGCGTAGCCGAACACCATCTCGTGCGCGTGCCAAGCCGCGCCGCGCAGGTAGCTCGCGCCGAACAGCCCCGAGAACTGCAGGGCCCACAGCGGCACCGACAGCATCGCCAGCATAGCGGCCAGCAGGTAGAACGGGCGAAACCCCAGGTCCCACAGCGCCCAGCGGCGGTCGCGCCGGGCGCGGCGAATGGGCTCTTCGAGCGGGATGAAGACGGTGGCCATGGCGTCTTTAAGTTGTATCTTGAATATACCTATTATCCGACGACGGGTCGCCAGAAGGAATATTCAGGATGAAACTTTGATCTGGCGCAAGCGGCGCCAGGGCCCTCGCCCGGGGCGAGGGGTCAGTTGCGCCCGCGCCGCTGCTGGGTCATCTGGCCGACGGCCAGCACGGCCTGCGTGCGCGAGCTGACGCCCAGCGCCCGCAGCACGGCCTGCACATGGTCCTTGATGGTCTCGACCGACAGGCCGAGTCGGCGTGCGATGTCCTTGTTGGACTTGCCCTGCAGCAGCAGCATCAGCACGTCGGCCTGGCGCGGCGTGACGCCGAGTTCCTCGAACGAGGGCAGGCTGTCGCCATTGCCCGCGCCGCCGGTGGCGTGCGCGGCAACCGGTGCGGGCGGCGGCTCGTCCGCGTCGCGCATCGGGTTGACCGTCATCGTCGGCACGTAGATGCCGCCGGCCATCACCAGGCGCAACGCGTCGGCCAGGTCTTCGGTGGTCATGCGCTTGGGCAGGAAGCCCATCGCGCCGAGGTCGATCGCCTGGATCACGTCGCTCGCGCGGTCGGACGAGCTCAGCACCACCACCGACAGCTCGGGGTCGGTGCGGCGCACGTCGGTCAGCAGCTCGAAGCCGTTGGCATCGCCCAGCTGCAGGTCGAGCAGCATCAGGTCGTGGTCCTGCTGCACGCGCAGCGTGAAGCGGGCTTCCTTGGCGCTGGACACGGCGTTGACGACCACGCCAGGCACCAGGTTCTCGATCATCGCCTTCAGCGCGGTGAGGATCAGCGGATGGTCATCGACCAGGAGAACTTTCATCCTGAAATCGTACAGGTCAAACAAATTGTCGGGTTAGGGACTCCGCCACGCAGACCGGCTTGGCGGCCCCGTCGCGCTCGATCGTGGCTTCGACGAGCAGCTGCGCGCCGCCTTCCAGCGGCTCGTAGGCCAGCAGCTTGAAGCGCGCCCGCAGCCGGCTGCCCACCGGCACCACCGCCGGGAAGCGGACCTTGTTCAGGCCGTAGTTCAGGCCCATGCGCACGTCATCGACGACGAAGCCGTGCTCGAAGAACCAGGGCAGCAGCGACAGCGTCAGGAAGCCGTGCGCCACCGTCGCGCCGAAGGGGCCGGCGGCGGCGCGGACCGGATCGACGTGGATCCACTGGTGGTCGCCGGTCGCGTCGGCGAAACGGTCGATGCGGGTCTGGTCGATCGTGAGCCAGTCGCTCGTCGCCAGTTCGTCGCCGACACGAGCGGCCAGGTCGGCCAGGCGGGCAATGTGCGTCGTCATGAGCAGTTCTTCTTCGTTCAGCCGGCCACCCAGGCCAGCAGCGGTTCCCATTGCGCCAGGTCGCGCTCGACGCGGCTGGGCGCCACGTCCCACAGCGTCAGCCCGTGCGCGGCCAGGTGCACGTAGTTCTGCGTGTCGCGGATCGTGGCAACCATCGGCGCCTTCAGGGTGGCAGCGTATTCCTGCAGCCGTTCCTGCGCGATCGTGTGGTCCTTGACCCGCATGCCGACGAGGCCGAGGCGGATCCGGCCCGCGCGCGGGTACTCGCGCAGCTCGGCCAGGAAGGCGTGGGTCGCCTGGATGTCAAACAGGCTGGGCTGCAAGGGCACGAGCAGCTGATCGGCCACGTTCAGCAGCGCGGCCAGCTTCTTGCCGTGCATGCCGGCGGGTGCGTCGATCACGACATGCGTCGTGCCCCTGGGTGGGCGCACCTGGCCGGTCTCTTCGCGGATCTCCCAGTTGGTGATGGCCGGCGCGGCCTCGGGGCGCAGCTTCAGCCACTGGCGGGCGGACTGCTGGCGATCCAGGTCGCCCAGCATCACCGCGTGGCCCTGGCGGGCCAGCGCACCGGCCAGGTTGGTGGCCAGCGTGCTCTTGCCCACGCCCCCCTTGGGGTTCGCGATCGCGATCACCGGCATGCCTTGCTCCTCCTGGACGATTTCGCGGGTATGGTAACGGCCGCCCGCTCCCGCCCGCCCCGGATCAACCATGGCTTTGCCCGAGATCGTCGTCCTCGTCGCCCACCCTCGCATCGAGCACTCCCGCGTCAACCGCCGCCTGATGCAGGCGGCTGAAGGGCTGCCTGCGGGCCGCGTCGCGGTGCGCGACCTGTACCGGCTGTACCCCGATTACCTGATCGACGTAGAGGCCGAGCGCACCGCGCTGGCCGCCGCCCGGCTGCTCGTCTGGCAGTTCCCGTTCCACTGGTACGGCCCGCCGCCGATGCTCAAGCTCTGGCTCGACGAGGTCTTCGGCTTCGGCTGGGCCTACGGCCCCGGCGGCACGGCGCTGCGCGGCAAGGACCTGTGGCTGGCGGTCAGCACCGGCGGCGGCGAGCAGGCCTACCACCCCAGCGGCCACAACCGGCATTTCATCGACGCCTTCTGGCCGCCGATCGAGCAGACGGCCGTGCTGGCCGGCATGCGGTTCCTGCCGCCGCTGGTGCTGCATGCCGCCCACCGGGTCAGCGACGACGAGGTGGCCGGCCATGCCGCGCTGTACGCCGACCGCCTGGCGGCCTACCCGAACTGGCCCGAGCTCGCCGAGCTGGAAGTCGACACGAGCTGCTTCGTGCCGGCCACCGACCGACCGCAGGACTGACCGATGGAAACCGCCCACACGACGAGTTGGCTGCTGACCAGCCTGATCTACCTCGGCGCCGCCGTGCTGGCCGTGCCGCTGGCCCGGCTGGCGGGGCTGGGCTCGATCATCGGCTATCTCGCCGCCGGCATCGTGATCGGCCCCTGGGGCCTGAAGCTGGTGACCGACCCGCAGGCCATGCTGCACTTCGCCGAATTCGGCGTGGTGCTGATGCTGTTCCTGGTGGGGCTTGAACTGGAGCCCAAGCGCCTGTGGGCGCTGCGCCGGCCGATCTTCGGCTGGGGCACCGTGCAGACGCTGGGCTCGGCCGCACTGATGTGGGGCGCGGCGGTGGCGTTGGGCGCCGAATGGCGGCTGGCGCTGGTCGCCTCGCTGGGCCTGGCGCTGTCGTCCACCGCGATCGGGCTGGGCGTGCTGGCCGAGCGCAACCTGATGTCCACCACCTCGGGCCAGAGCGTGCTGAGCGTCGCGCTGTTCCAGGACATTGCCGCCATCCCCATCCTCGCGCTGGTGCCGCTGCTGGCCGGCGCGCGCGGCGGCGGCGGCTGGTCGGGTGCCGTCAAGGCGGTCGCCGTGATCGCCGCGATCGTGCTGGGTGGCCGCCTGCTGCTGCGCCCGGCGCTGCGCTGGATCGCCGGCAGCAGGACGCCCGAGATCTTCACGGCCGCGTCGCTGCTGCTCGTCGTCGCGATCGCGGCGCTGATGCAGGCGGTGGGCCTGTCGATGGCGCTCGGCGCCTTCCTGGCCGGCGTGCTGCTGGCCGAGAGCGAGTACCGGCGCGAGCTGGAGACCGACCTCGAGCCGTTCAAGGGCCTGCTGCTGGGCCTGTTCTTCATCGCGGTGGGCATGAGCATCGACTTCGGCGCGGTCTGGGCCCACCCGGGGCTGGTGGCCGGGCTGGTCGTCGCCTTCCTCGTGCTGAAGGCGCTGGTGCTGACGGCGATGGGGCGGTGGATGCCGATTCCGCTGGCCGAGCGGCCGGTGTTCGTGATCCTGCTGGCGCAGGGCGGCGAGTTCGGCTTCGTCGTCTTCCAGGCGGCCGCGCAAGCCGGCGTGATCGAGGCCGAGACCTCGTCGTTGCTGGTGGCGGCGGTGGCCCTGTCGATGCTGCTGACGCCGCTGCTGCTGGTGGCGGCCGACCGCTGGTGCGAGCGCTACCGGGCCCATCGCCCGCCCACCCACGGGCTGGCGCCGATCAACGAGGCGCAGGACGCGCCGATCATCATTGCCGGCTTCGGCCGCTACGGGCAGATCGTCGGCCGGCTGCTGTTCGCCAACGGCCTCAAAGCGACCGTGCTCGAACACAGCGCCGAGCAGGTCGAGAGCCTGCGCCGCTGGGGCTGGCGCGTGTTCTACGGCGACGCGACGCGGCTGGATCTGCTGCGCGTCGCCGGCGCCGGCAGCGCCAAGGTGCTGGTGGTCGCGGTCGACGACATGGCGCAGAGCCTGGCCGTGGTCGACCTCGCGCAGGCGCACTTCCCGCAACTCACGCTCGTCGTTCGCGCGCGCAATGCCCAGCACTGGTATGAGCTGAACCGGCGCGGTGTGACGCACATCGAGCGCGAAACCTTCGACGCGGCGCTCATGTCGGGCCGAAGCGTGCTCGAAACCCTGGGCTTCGAACCCCACCAGGCGCGCACGCTGGCGTGGAAGTTCCGCCGGCACAGCATCGAGCAACTGCATGAACTCGCGCCGCACTACGGGGACCAGGCGCGACTCATTGCGCTGAGCAAGGCGGGCCGCCAGCAGCTCGAGGACATGTTCGCCCAGGACCGGGCGCTGCGCAGCGAGCGCCCGGGCGGCGCCGGCTGGCACGCCGACGACGCCGAGGAGGCCTCGGCCCCGTCGCCGCGCTAGTTCGACGGGGCGGGTTCCGGTGTGGGTGCGGGTGCGGGTGCGGGTGCCGCGGCCGGCGCAGGCTGCGGTGCCGTCGTCGGGGCCGGCGCTTCAAGGGTCGGTGCCGGTGCCGACTGCATCGGCTCAGGCGTGTGGTTCACCGGCGGGCTCGCCTCGGCCGGCTGCGGCTGCGGCCGTGTGCGCGTCGCCTCGCGTCGCGGCGCGGGCGCCGGGGCTGCCGCCGGCGCGGGCGTGGCGGCCGGTGCCGTCGTGACCGGCGGGCTCTCGGGCGCTGCCGTGGCGCTCGTGGTCGCGGCGGCGCTGCCATTCGCCTCGGCCGAGGGCGTCGGCCCCGCGGCCGGCGGAGCCTCGTTCACCATCGACTCGACTGCCGGGCCCTGGGCCACCGACTGCGTCTCGGCCTTGTGCTTGAACTTGTAGTCCATGCCGACGAACAGCGCCGCAACGGCCAGGCCGATGACGACCGCCGGCAGCATCTTGCGGCGCCCCGACGGCGCCTCCCAGCGCGCCGACGAGGTGCTCGACATGGGCGAACCTCCCGTGGCATCGCGCTCGGGGCCGGAAGTGACAGAGGGATTGGGTTGAATGAGCTTGTCCATGGGCGCCAGCTTGAAGCGGCGCGCCGGCCGCTGCCATGAGACGCCGGGCCGAGTGTTTGTCAGCCTTGTCCTACAGCCCCCAACCGCTGCAGGCGACAATCGACCGATGTTCCAGCCCTCCCAGCACGACGTGCGCCGCTTCTTCTGCGAGGTGGCCGCAAAACAGAAACAGCGCGCGCCGCTCGCCGCGATCGAGGCGCTGGCCGGCGGCTGGATCGACGAACACCCCGAGTACGCCGACGACCTGGCCGACGTGGACGCGGCGCTGGCCGCCAGCTACACCGTCGAGGAAGGCCGCAGCAACCCCTTCCTGCACCTGGCGATGCACCTGACGATCAGCGAGCAAGTCTCGATCGACCAGCCGCGCGGCATCCGCCAGGCAGTGGAGTTGCTCGCCGCCCGGCGCGGCTCGCTGCACGACGCCCACCACGAGGTGATGGAGTGCCTGGGCGAGATGATCTGGGAATCCCAGCGCAGCGGCCTCCCCCCCGACGGCCTGGCCTACTTGGACCGCGTGAGACAACGCGCCACGCGGGATTAGCTACTTCAGCGATACCCACTGCAGTTCCAGCCAGTTGTCCGCCCGGTGCACGACGGTGACGTTCTGGCGCGCCGCCCACGGAATGAACTGCCGGTGCAGCGGGATGTGGTGCACCTGCTCGTTGTGGCGCAGGAAGACCTTCTTGATCAGCGCCTTGCGCTTGTCGGCGTCGGGCTCCTTGCTGGAGGCGGCGGCGAGCGCGTCGAGCTCGTCGTCCTTGAAGTTGCCGCGGTTGTATTCGCCCACGCCCTTCTCGCCGCGGTTGCGGTAGATCGGCGTGAAGGTCACCTCGGGGTCGGTGATCGAGCCGCCCCAGCCGAGCATGTACAGCGAGACGTCGAGCTTTTCCTGCTTGGGGAAGTAGGTCGCCTTGGGCATCGCGTTGACGCGCACCTTGACCTTGATCTTGTCCCACATGCCGGCCAGCGCGACGCAGATGCGCTCGTCGTTGATGTAGCGGTTGTTCGGGCAATCGAGCGTGACCTCGAAGCCGTCCGCGTAGCCCGCGTCGGCCATCAGCTTGCGCGCGGCCGCCAGGTCGTAGGGCAGGCGCTTCTCGATCTCCGGGTCGTTGAAGCTGCCCAGCGGTGACGGCACCACGGCGCCGGTCGGTGCCGCCTGGCCGTTCATCAGCTTGGCCTTGATCGCCTCGATGTCGATCGCCTGGTACAGCGCCTTGCGCACCCGAACGTCCTTGAACGGGTTCTTGCCCTTGACGCTGCTGTAGAGCAGTTCGTCGCGCGCCTGGTCCATGCCGATGAAGATGACGCGGTTCTCAGGCCCGTCGATGACCTTGACGCCATCGGTGTGGCGCAGGCGCTCGAGGTCGCGCGGCGGCGGGTCGAGAATGAAATCGACTTCGCCCGAGATCAAGGCGGCAACCCGGGTCGCATCGCTCTTGATCGGCGTGTAGACGATCTCCTGCACGTTGCCCTCGAACTTGCCCCACCAGCTCGGGTTGCGCTTGAGCACGGTCTTCGCGTCGGGCTGGCGCGAAACCAGGACCCACGGGCCGGTGCCGTTGGCATGCAGCGCCGCGTAGGTCTCTTCCTTGTTGGTGAAATCCTGCGGCTTGGTGACCTTGTGCTGCTCGCACCAGGCCTTGCTCATGATGTAGACGGTGTTCAGGTGCTGCAGGAAGATCGGGTCGAACTGGCTGAGGTTGAACTCGACCGTGTAGTCGTCGATCTTCCTGGGTTCGCCGAGCGCGCTCGCGTAGTTCGCGATCTGCGAGGTCTTCTCCTTCGCGCGGTTGACCGAGAACACCACGTCGTCGGCCGTGAAGGGCTGGCCCTCGTGGAACTTGACGCCGCGGCGCAGCTTGAAGGTCCATTTCAGCGGGCCGTCCTGTTTCCATTCGGTGGCCAACGCCGGCGCCAGCCCGAGCTGCTTGTCGCGCGCGACGAGGAACTCGTAGATCTGGCCGTTCAGCGCGTTGGTGAACAACTCGTTCTGCGAGTCGGGGTCCATGGTCTGGGCATCGCCCTGGCTGGCCCAGCGGAAGGTCTGGGCCCGGGCAGCGGTCGTGGCGGCCAGGGCCAGCGCCAGCACACACAGCGCGGCGGCGAATCGTCGGGGCATGTTCGGCTCTCCATTCGCCCCAGGGGTCGGGGCATCTCAGGTGAGCCGCAGTGTAGGCAAGGCCCGTGCCGCCCTGCGCCGCGGGGTTTCCCGCGGGGCCTCAGCTGCGCCGGTGCACGGCCTCGCCGGCCCACAGCTCGTCGAGCGACGGGAAGCCCCACGCCTTGGGGTCCTCGCGCGAGACGATCCTGTCGTTCGACCGCGCCAGGTCGAGCACCTGCACGGCCACCGGCATGTTCGACTTCAGCGAGAAGAACACCTTGACCTGCGGCGCCACGAGGTTCTGCGGGTTCTGTTCGGTGACCACCGCCAGGCGGCCCGACTGCAGTTTGACCAGCGAGCCGACCGGGTAGATGCCCAGGCTCTTGACGAAGGCCTTGAAGACCTCCGGGTCGAAGTGGCCCTTCCACGTGGCCATCGCGGCGATGGAGGCCGCCGGGTCCCAGCCCGCCTTGTACGGCCGGTTCGAGGTGACCGCGTCGTAGACATCGCACACCGCGCCCATGCGAGCGAACTGGCTGATGCGATCGGACGGCAACTGGTATGGGTAGCCGGTGCCGTCGAAGCGCTCATGGTGCGCCAGGCACACATCGAGCACGACCTCGGTGGCACCGCGGCCCTCGACCAGGATCTCGTGGCCGCGCAGCGGGTGCTGCTTCATCACGTCGAACTCGTCGGCGCTCAGCTTGCCGGGCTTGTTCAGCACGTCCAGCGGCATCGCCGCCTTGCCGAGGTCGTGCATCAGCCCGGCCAGGCCGGCTTCACGGCACGCCGTGCCGGGCAGGCCCAGCTCGCGGCCGAGCGCGACCATCAACGCGCAGACCGCCACCGAGTGCATGTAGGTGTAGTCGTCCTGCGTCTTCAAGCGCGCCAGGCTGACCAGCGCGCCGGGGTTGCGGAACACCGAATCGGCGATGTCGTTGACCAGGGGCAGGCACTGCTCGGCGTCGACCGCACGGCCCAGGCGCGCCTCGCCGAACATCGAGCGGACCTTTTCCTGGCCTTGTCGGCACAGCACGGCCGCCTGTTTCAGCTCGTCCTGCAGCCGGGCGCTGGCCGGCGGCGGGGCGGCGGCCGCGACTGCGCGCGGTTCGTTCGGTGCGGCTGCGGCTGCGGTTGCGGGGGTCGGCGGCGTGGCACTGGCCGGCGCCACGTCCTGTCCCTTGCTGACGTCGATCCACACGCCCGCCAGCCCGCTCTCGCGCAGCTTCGCCAGATCCGCCGGGTCGCGGATCAGGAAGCGCGTCTTCCAGAACGGGTGGTCGATCCAGGGCCCGTCGAGTGCATGCAGGAACATGCCGACGCGGACCTGATCGAGGGGAATCTTCTTCAGCATGGGCCGGTGGGTTGACGGACACGGCCACGCCGGTCGCCCGGCTGCCGCTGTCGTACCGGTATCGGCACGACAGCGCAGGACTGAAGGCGTTTCTTCAGGCCTGCGCCAGCTGGCCGGCGCCGGCCTCGAAGCGGAAGATGCTCACCGCATCGACCAGCTTGCCCGCTTGCAGCTTCAGGCTTTCGGCGGCCGCGGCGCTTTCTTCCACCAGGGCGGCGTTCTGCTGGGTGGCCTGGTCGAGCTGGGTCACCGCCTGGTTGACCTGACCGATGCCGGCGGTCTGCTCCAGCGTGGCGCTGCTGATCTCCCCAATCAGGTCGGTCACGCGCTGCACCTGGCTGACGATGTCGCCCATCGTCGTGCCGGCCTCGCCGACCAGGCGAGAGCCGGTCTCGACGCTCTCGACGCTGGCGCCGATCAAGGTCTTGATCTCCTTGGCCGCCTCGGCCGAGCGCTGTGCCAGCGAGCGCACCTCACCCGCGACCACCGCGAAGCCGCGACCCTGCTCGCCGGCACGGGCGGCTTCCACCGCGGCGTTCAGCGCCAGGATGTTCGTCTGGAACGCGATGCCGTCGATCACGCCAATGATGTCGGCGATCTTCTTCGAGCTGTCGGTAATGGATTGCATCGTGCTCACGACCTGGGCCACCACCTCGCCGCCGCGGCTGGCCGCTGCGCTGGCCGAGTGGGCCATCTGAGCGGCGCTGCGCGCGGTGTCCGCGTTGTTCTTCAGGGTCGCGTTGAACTGCTCCATCGAGGCGGCGGTCTGCTCCAGGCTCGAGGCCTGCATCTCGGTGCGCTGACTGAGGTCGAGATTGCCGGCCGCGATCTCGACGGACGCGCTCTGCACCGTCTCGGCCGACAGGCGAACTTGCTGCATGGCGCGGCCGAGGTCACGGTTGACCGTCTTCAGCGCCTGCAGGAGAGTGCCCACTTCATCGTGCGACTGCACGGTGATCTCGCGTGACAGGTCGCCCTCGGCCACCGCCTGCGCCACTTCGACCGCCTGGCCAAGCGGGCGGGTGATGCTGCGCTGGATCTGCCAGGCGATCAGCACGCCGAACACCAGCGCCGCGACCGACAGGCCGACGATCAGCGCCACCGCCTGCTTGTAGGCGGCATCGGCCCGCTCGTTGCGCAGGTGCGAAGCCTGCTGGATCGCCTGGACCACCTTGTCCAGCGCCGCCACGTGGGCGAGCTGCACCGGGCGCAGTTCCTCGCGCGTGACCTGGGCCGCGCCGGCCAGGTCGTCGGCCATCGAGCGGTCGATCACCTTCTCGGTCGGCGCCTTGACCGCGAGCAAGGCCGTGGCCGTCTCGGCCAGCGCCGCCTTGACCTCGGGCTCGATCGGCATCGCGGCCAGCGTCTCGGCGGTGCGGTCGTAGTCCGCACGCGCCTTCTTCATCTGGTCGAATTCCTTCTTCTTGAAGGCCACGTCGTCCTGCATCACGGCGTCGCGCAGCGCCATGCCCTGGTAGCGGGCCAGGTCGCGCATGTTGTTGGCCAGGCGCTCGGGCGCCTCGCCGGTCACGGCCTCGAGATCGGCCTTGATCGCCGACAAGCGGCTGAGCGAGATGGCGCTGATGACCGCCATCAGCACGAGCACGGCCGCGAAGCCCAGGGCCAGGCGGGCGCCAACCTTCAGATTCTTGAACATGGTCTCTCCCAAGGGCCCGCCTCTCGGCCGGGCCCGACTGGTTGCGGGTGCCGCTGCAACGGACCGGCGATTACTTCGCGGTGACCCCGGCGTGGATCACGCCGATGGGCTTGCCGCCGTCCAGAACCGGCGCGGCCACGTGCACGCTCGGGATCTGCGTCGTCGTGTCGGGCTTGATCTCGCCGGCGGACCAGGGTTGGCCCTTGATCGGATTGGAGAAGACCGGTCGGTTGGCGTTGTTGTAGATCAAGGGCCGGACGCTGGCACCGACGAGGTTGCCCTTCTGGTCGCGCAGCACGATCTTGTTGACTACGTCATCACCCTGTTCCCACTTGGCGATCTGGGTGCTAACCTTGCTCGTCAGCGCAGCCTTCACGGCGGGGTCGGTGTCGGCGAGCTCGATCCACTTCCCATTGTTCATGCCGCCGGTGGCGTCGTGGCTGTTGGCTTCACGCACGGCGGCGAGAACGGTCGGGTCGGCGGCGAGTTCGACCAGGCGCTTCTTCGCCTTTTCGACCTTGGCTTGCACATCGGGAGGCAGCTCGCCGGCCATGGCGGGTGCAACCAGGCAGGCGAGGGTCGTTGCGGAGGCGGCCACCAGCGTGGCCAGGCGCGGCAGGTAGTTCATTGGGGTCCCTGTAATTGGCAATTTGGTCATCCCGGCGCTCCGGCACCGGCATCGGCTCGGCGCGGCAAACGCCGCCCAGTGAGCTATCGGCATCGTCGCTCAGACATTGAGCGGCGATCGAACGATCAGAGGGGGAATAACCGCAAGAATCAAGGACTCCCTACGTGACCTTGTGCGGTTTGGCATGGCCGCCGGGTCAACGCGCGATTGAGCATGCCGAAGGGCTGGGCAGGCCGTGACATGGCACGGTCTCAGTCCCCGCGAGATTCCAATATCAGAGAGGCTCCACGATGAAAGTATTCATGATCGGCACCCAGCGGTCAGGCTCGAACCTGCTCCGCCTGATGGTCAACCAGGCCCCGACGATCGCCGCGCCCCACCCGCCCCACGTGCTCGAGCGCTTCACGCCACTGCTGCCGGCCTATGGCGACCTGCGCGACGAGGCCGCGTTCCAGCGCCTGGTCGACGATGTCGTCCGGCTGGTCGAGGTGAACCCGGTCTCCTGGGGCGTCGAGTTCGATCGCGCCGACATCCGCCAGCGCTGCCGCGACAACAGCCTGGTCGCCGTCTTCGGGTCGGTGATGGACCGCATGGCCGAGGCCTACGGCAAGCCGGACTGGATGTGCAAATCCCTCGCAAACGTGCATTACTTACCGGAAATAGAGCGTTACTTCGGTGGACAGGCGCGCTTCCTTTATCTATACCGCGACGGGCGAGACGTCTGCCTGTCCTTCCTGAAGGCGGTCGTCGGCGAGAAGACCGCCTACCACGTCGCGCGCCAGTGGGAGCGTGAGCAGCAGCTCGCGCTCGAGTGCGGCCGGCGGGTACCGGCTTCGCAGTACCTCGCCCTGTCGTACGAGGAGCTGACGAGCAACCCCGACTCGACCTTGCAGCTGCTGTGCCGCTGGTTGGGCATCGAGTTCAGCCCGACGATGCTGGACTTCCACGCCTCGGAGGAGGCGAGCAAGACCGCCGCATCCGGGCGTCTGTGGGAGAACGTCAAGAAGCCCGTGATGTCGAGCAACACCAAGAAGTGGCTCACCGGCATGTCGCAGGACGAGGTGATCGATTTCGAATCGGTGGCCGGCCCATCGCTCATCGAGCTTGGCTACGACCTGCACTTCGTCGGCAAGGCCGAGCCGGCGCGGGACTACGATGCGGCGGCGCAGGCGGCGCTGGACGATCTCAACCGGCAGCGCAAGGCCGCGGTGAAACAGGAGCTGCCGGCCGAGGACATCGCCGCCCGCAAGCCGCAGGAAGACCTGCTGGCGTCGATCCGCTCGCGGCTGGTGGCCGCCTGAGCCCGGTGGAGCGCCCGAGATGAACGAGATGACCGACATCGCCAAGGTGACCGAACTGGCCGAACCCACGCACCGCCCGACGCCGGCCCGCATCTTCGCCGACTGCGCCCTGCTCGGGCTCACGGCCTGGGGCGGCTTCATGGCGCTGCTGGCGCAGGCGCAGGAGCGCTTCGTCAAGCAGCGGCAGTGGGTGTCCGAGAAGGAGTTCCTGGACCTCATCGCGCTGGTGACGATGCTGCCGGGCCCCCAGGCCGTCAACGCGATCGCCGTCACGGGCCATCGCGTGGCGGGCTGGGCCGGCTTCGCGGCGGCGTTGTCGGGCATCGTGCTGCCCGGCTTCGGCATCATCCTCGCGCTGTGGTTCGGCTACTCGTTCCTGAGCGCCTACCCGAGCGTGCTGCGGGCGGTCACGGTCGGCGTGCTGCCGCCGCTGGCGATGATCCTGGGGCTGGCGGCGTTCAACCAGTCCAGGAAGGCGACGCCGGGGCGCAAGGAGAAGGCCCTGGCGGTGGCCGCCACCGTGCTGCTGCTGGTCATCCCGTTCTGGGCGGCGCCGATCTACGTGCTGGCCTTCGGCGCGCTGGTCTCGCTGGTCTTCTGGCCTGCGCCCAGGCAGGCGGAGCAGGCCCAGGGCCGTCGGCTGAAGCCGCTGGAACTGGCCTTGTGCATCGCGCCGGCGGGGCTGGCGGTCTTCCAGCTCGTGCCGGCGTTGCTGCCCGAGGCGATCGTGGCCAAGATCGGCCTGGTGTTCTCGGGCATGAGCACGACGCTGTTCGGCGGCGGGCTGGTGATGGTGCCGCTGCTGGAGGGCCTGATCGTCGACCACCTGGGCTGGCTGAACCACGCCGGCTTCAGCGCCGGCCTGGCCGCCAGCCAGCTGACGCCGGGGCCCATCCTCGGCATCGCCACCTTCACCGGGATGGAGGTTGCCGGCTTCGGCGGCGCGCTGGCCGCCACCGTCGGCATCTACCTGCCGACGGCCCTGATCGCCGTCGGGGTCAGCGGCGTCACCGATCGGCTGAAGAACTGGCGCCCGTTCCAGCATGCGATGGTCGGCGTGCGCTGCGCCGTGGTCGGGCTGATCGCCGGCGCGGCGATCTCGCTGCTGCTGAAGCTGCCGCTTCGCGACGCCCCCTGGCAGCTGGCGGCCCTGATCGTGGCCGCCTGGGTGGTCGTCTGGCGCTTCAAGCAACCGCCCTACGTGTCGCTGCCCATCGGGGCGGCGCTGGCCTGGCTGCTGCTCTGACGCCGGCTGGCAAAGCAAAAGGCCGCTGCGATGCAGCGGCCTTTTTTTTTCTTGCGGCCCGCTCGGCGGGCCGCGCGGTGCGCGGTCAGCGGAACTTCGCGTGCGAGACCGTCTTCAGCTCGCCCGGCAGGCCGGCGAGGTAAGCCGCCACCTGCTTGACCTCGGCGTCGCTCAGCGTGGCGGCCATGCCGACCATCGTCGGGTTGCCGCGGCCGACGACCTGCTTGTCCTTGGTCCGGTAGGCCTGCAGCGCGACGGTCAGGTAGTCGGCGTACTGGCCGGCCAGGCGCGGGTTCGCCGGGTCGGTCGTGTTGTTGAAGTTGGTGCCGTGGCAGGCCACGCACAGCGCCAGCTTGTCCTTCAGCGGCGCCGGCAGCTCGGCGGCGGCGGGCGCGGCGGCCGCGGCATCCTTGCCACTGGTTTCGTAGTAGGCGGCCAGGTCGGCAATGTCCTGGTCCGACAGCGAGCCGGCGATGCCGCGCATCGACGGGTGCTTGCGGTCGCCCTGGCGGTAGGCGGTCAGCGCGGCGGTGATGTACTTGGCGTTCTGGCCCGAGATCTTGGGCACCTTGTAGATCTGCGGGAAGCTGGCCTGGTAGCCCTCGATGCCGTGACAGCCGATGCACATGGCGTTCTTCTTCTCGCCCGCCTTGGCATCGCCCTTGATGTCCTGGGCCTGGGCCAGGGATGCGGCGCCGGCCAGGGCCAGCAAGACAGTCAGTGCCTTCAAGTTCTTCATCGCCGGGTCGTTCTCGTTCGAGCGGTGGTTGGACGGGGCTGTCGCTCCGGGCCAGCGCCTAGCGCAACCCGGGCTGACCGCGTTTGCGGTCGATCAATGATTATAGGGGGCGGCCTATTGACGTCCGTCGCCCTCCTATACTGTCTCGAGCCCCCACCCCCCGCGCGCCGCCGGCGCCCACCCCCATGAAATTCGAAGGCACCGACAAGTACGTCGCGACCCCCGACCTGATGCTGGCGGTCAACGCCGCGATGACCCTGAAGCGCCCGCTGCTCGTCAAGGGCGAGCCCGGCACCGGCAAGACGATGCTCGCCGAGGAAGCGGCTTCGGCGCTCGGCCTGCCGCTGCTCGAATGGCACATCAAGAGCACGACCAAGGCGCACCAGGGGCTGTACGAGTACGACGCGGTCAGCCGGTTGCGCGACAGCCAGCTCGCGGATGTCGTCGGGTCGGAGCGGGTCAAGGACATCCACAACTACATCGTCCAGGGCGTGCTGTGGCAGGCCTTCGAGGCCGACCGGCCGGTGGCCCTGCTGATCGACGAGATCGACAAGGCCGACATCGAGTTCCCGAACGACCTGCTGCGCGAGCTCGACCGGATGGAGTTCCACTGCTACGAGACGCGGCAGACGATCCGTGCGAAGCACCGGCCGCTGGTCTTCATCACGTCGAACAACGAGAAGGAGCTGCCCGACGCCTTCCTGCGCCGCTGCTTCTTTCACTACATCAAGTTCCCCGATGCCGAGACCATGGGCCGCATCGTCGACGTGCACTTCCCGAACCTGAAGAAGGACCTGCTCGCCGCCGCGCTGAAGAGCTTCTACGACGTCCGTGGCCTGCCGGGGCTGAAGAAGAAGCCCTCGACCTCCGAACTGCTCGACTGGCTCAAGCTGCTGGTGGCCGAGGACATCCCGGTCGAGGCGCTGCGCAGCCAGGACGACAAGGTGGCGCTGCCGCCGCTGGTGGGCGCACTGCTGAAGAACGAGCAGGACGTGACCCTGTTCGAGAAGCTCGTGTTCATGCAAAAGCACAACCGCTGAGCATGCTGAACGTGCAACCGGTGGAGCTCGAGCGGGCACCCGTTCGCCTGGTGCCGCTCGGCCTCGAGCACGAAGACGGCCTGAAGCGCGCCGCCGCCGACGGTGCGTTGTGGAGCCTGCGCGTGACCTCGGTGCCCGAGCCCGAGAAGACCCGCGCCTACATCGAGCTGGCGCTGGCGGGGCGCGAGGCGGGCCACCGTTTCCCGTTCGCCGTGCTGGACGCAGCCACCGGCGAGGTGCTCGGCAGCACCAGCTACCACGACATCGTGCCGGCGGTCGACCGGCTCGAGATCGGCTGGACCTGGTACGCGCAGCGTGTGCAACGCACCGCCGTCAACACCACGGCCAAGCTGCTGCTGCTGGCGCATGCCTTCGACACCCTCGGCGCGCAGCTCGTCGGCTGGCGCACCGACAACTACAACTTCGCCTCGCAACGCGCCATCGAACGGCTGGGCGCCAAGAAGGACGGCGTGCTGCGCCACCACGCGCTGCGTCGCGACGGCACGGTGCGCGACACCGTGATGTACAGCCTCGCCGCCGGCGAATGGCCCGAGGTGCGCGCGCACCTCGAGTGGCAGCTCGCGCGGCCGCGCTGAGGCGCGCGGCCAGCGCACGGCGGCACCGGGTGCTCCATCAGAGGCCCAGTTCCCTCAGGATCGCCTCGCGCAGCGCCTCGGCCTCGGGGCTGGCCAGCCGGCGCGGGTGCGGCAGCTTGACCTCGAAGCGGGCCTGAATCGTGGTCGGCCGCGGCGACAGCACGAGAATGCGGTCGGCCATGTAGATTGCCTCGTCCACGTCGTGGGTGATCAGCAGCACCGTGTGGCGCTCTTCCTCGAGGATGCGCAGCAGTTCGTTGCGCATGCGCAGGTTCATCAGCGCGTCGAGCGCGGAGAACGGCTCGTCCAGGTACAGGATCTCCGGCTTCACGATGAAGGCGCGGGCCAGCTCCACCCGCTTGAGCATGCCGCCCGACAGCTCGTGCGGGTAGGCCGACTCGAAGCCCTTGAGCCCCACCATCGCCGCATAGTGATCGGCCAGCGCGGCGCGCTCGCCGTGGTCGGCACCGTGTTTGCCATTCAGGCCGAACATCAGGTTCTGCTGCACCGTGAGCCAGGGGAAAACCGAGCCGTGCTGCGAGATCACGATGCCCCGCGGGCTCGGACCGGCCAGCGGCGCGCCATCGATCTCGACCCGCCCGGCGTCCGGCCGCTCGAAGCCCGCGATCACGTTCATCAGCGTGGACTTGCCGCAACCCGACGGCCCGACGATGGCGACGAACTCGCTGTCGGCCACGGCGAAGCTCACGCCGCCGATCACCGGCAAGGCGCCGAACCCCTTGCGCACACCATCGACCTTGATCTTGTTGTTATCGGACATAGCGCCACTTCACCGTCTTGAGTCGTTCGAGCAACCGGGTGGCGCCATCCAGCAGCAGGCCGATGATGCCGATGATGATCATCGCGGCGATCACCAGGTCGTAGCGGTTGCCGGCATTGCGCGAATCCATGATCAGGTAGCCCAGGCCCGAGCGCAGGGCGATCATCTCGGCCGCCACCACGACCAGCCAGGCCACGCCGATGCCGATGCGCATGCCGACGATGATCTCGGGCAGCACCGCGGGGATCACGACCTGGCGGAACAGCACGCTGCGCGTGACGCCGAAGTTGGCCGCCGCGCGCAGGTAGCGCCGGTCGATCGTGTGCACGCCCGAGGTTGTCTGCACGATCAGCGGGAACACCGAGGAGATGAAGATCAGGAAGATCGGCGACAGGTCGCCGACCCCGAACCACAGAATGGCCAGCGGGATCCAGGCAATCGGCGAGATCGGCCGCAGCATCTGGAAGATCGGGTTGAAGGTGCGGTAGGCGCCGCCCACCCAGCCCATCCACAGCCCGAGCGGAATGCCCACCAGCGCCGCCAGGCCGAAGCCGGCGCCGACCCGGAACAGCGAGGCGCTGATGTGCTCCCACAGGGTGCCGTCCTCGGCCAGTTCCAGCGCGCCGGTGACCACGGCCCAGGGCGTGGGGAAGATGGCACTCTCGGTCTTCACGACCACCGCCCACCACACGGCGATCACCACGCCGAGCACGGTCAGCGGCGGCAGGATCTTGCCCAGCCTGGCGCCAAAGTCTGTCGAATTCACCCGCACGATCCTTACCTATGCCCTCATTGCGCCAGCCGGCGCTGCCACTGGCGCCAGCGCCACTGCAGCGTGGGCCAGCCCGGCGCCGGCGTCGGCGCCACCACCACGCTCATCTGCCCGCTGGCATGGGCCGAGCAGGCAAAACTGTAGGTCGAGGCCACCTCGAAGGGCAGCCGGAAACTCTGCCCCGGCATGATCACCACCGGGCCGAACTGCTGCGGCACCTCGTCGTCGTTGCGCAGCAGCAGCGTGTCGTTCAACCCGAGCGTCAGGTCGATCCGGTCGGGCAGGATCTCGACGGCATTGCCGGCCATGCGCCGCGCCCAGGTTCCCTTGGGGATCGCGAACAGCGCATCACGCGAGTCCGCCCGGATCGGAGCATAGCCCGCCCACGCGAGCACCGCGATCAGGGCCAGGGCCAGCACGCCGGCTGCCCCGAGGAGAACACGGCCCGCCCTCACTTGAGCGCCAGCAGGAGCCGGAAGTCGTGCACGAAATCCTTCGCCTCGTGGCCGTAGGGCATCAGCGCCCGCAGCCGGCCGTCGCGGTCGATCAGGTACACCGAGCTCGAATGGTTCATCGCATAGCCGCCGCTGGGCATGGGCACCTTCACGGCCGTGATGCCGAAGCGCTTGTACACCTCGGCCAGGGCCGCCGGCGTACCGGTGCCACCGACGAAGGTCTTGTCGAAGGCCGTCAGGTAGCGGCCGATGCCGGCCAGGTCGTCGCGCTCGGGGTCGACCGTGACGTAGACCACCTGCACCGCCGGTGCGTCCGCCCCCAGTGCCTTGCGCGCCTCGGCCAGCGTGGCCAGCGTGGTCGGGCAGACCTCGGGGCAGTGCGTGAAACCGAAGACCAGGGCGACCACCTTGCCGCGAAAGCGCGCCAGCGTGAGCGCGCCGCCGTCGGTGGCCCGCAGGGCCGCCAGTCCGGGGGCGGCTTGGGGCGGGTCGAAGACGCCGGATTTCAGCGCCGGTGCGCCGGCCACCGGCGCGGCCTGCACGGCCAGCGTGGCCGCCAGCAGCAGCACGGTCGTGGCGGTGCGCAGCTTCACGGTGTCACGGAGCGTCACAGAACAATGGGAGCGGGCTTGGCCGCCTTGGCGAAGCTCTCGTCCACGTACTTCTCGTAAGCCACCGGCGCCTTCAGCGTGCCGGCTTCGACCGACAACTGCATCAGCTCCTCGAACTCGGCACGGATCATGCGCAGGTCGCCGTAGGTCACGCGGTCGGTCGGGTTCTCCATCACGAACTTCAGGATGTTCGGGTCCTGGTTGAAGAACTTGCGCCCCGCGGCGATGGCCACCGCCTTGTCGCGGTTGCCCTGCTGCAGATCCAGCCACTGGCCGGCACCCAGCACGTGGTTGACGAGGTCCTGCACCAGCGCCCGGTTGTCGCGGATCAGCTCCTCGCGCACGGTCAGCACGCAGCAGATGTAGTTGCGCCACTCGTCGCGCGTCATGCGCAGCGGCATGGCGTAGCCGGCGCGCTGCGCCGCGGCGCCGAAGGGCTCGCCGGTGCAATAGGCATCCACCGCCTTGGCGTAGAGGGCGGCCGGCATGTCGGGCGGCGGCATCTCGACGATCTGGATGTCCTTGGGCGTCATGCCTTCGCGCGCCAGCATCTTGCGCAGGAACAGGAAATCGACCGCGAAGCGGCTCGGGATCGCGATGCGCTTGCCCGTCAGATCCTTGAACTTCCTGTAAGGAGAGTCGGTGCGCACCATGATGACCGCGCCCGAGCGGTGGCCCAGCGACACGATCTTGACCGGGATCTTCTTGTCGGCGAGATCCATCACCAGCGGCGCCAGCATGTAGGCCGCCTGGATGCCACCGGTCATCAGAGATTCCTTGATCTCCGGCCAGCCGTTGTACTTGCTGTACTGGAACGCCGGCTGGCCGCCCACCGCCCGCGCCGTGCAGGCCACGGGCAGCGTCAGGTTGCAGGTGACCGGCAGGCCGCCCACCTGCAAGGGGGCGGGGCCGGCCACGGCCGGCAGCACCGGCCAGGCCGCGGCGGCCAGGGCGCCGCGCAGCACGTGGCGCCTGCCCAGGCCGGGCATTTGGTCGAAACAGGTAGACATTGGAGATCCATGACGCACCCAGTGAGGGTGAAGCCGCCATTTTCGCTCGGCGGCATACTCGCGGGCTCAGGGCGATCCCGCCCGCCTCGATGGAGCCTGCATGGCCAGCAAGAAGAAGTTCAACGTCGATGCGCTGTGGAAGGTCGAGCGCCTGGGCGCGCCCAGCCTGTGCCCCGACGGCGCGCAGGCCGTGTGCACGGTCAGCCGCTACGACATGGCCGAGAACAAGGCCCATGCGTCGCTCTGGCTGCTGTCCACGCTCGGGGGCCGGCCGCGCGCGCTGACGCACTGCGGCGAGAAGGACGGCCAGCCCCGCTTCTCGCCGCGTGGCGACTTGATCGCCTTCGTCGCCAAGCGCGAGCAGGAAGGCAAGAAGGACGAGGAGCCGCAGCTCTACGTGATCCCGCCCGACGGCGGAGAGGCGCGCCGCGTCGGCCTGGTCGCCACCGGCGTCGAGGCCTTCAAGTGGTTCCCCGATGGCAAGCGCATCGCCTTCGTCTCCTGGGTCTGGCCCGAGCTGCGCGGCGCCGCGGCCCAGGCCAAGGCGCACAAGGCCTTCAAGGCCCGCAAGGAAACCGGCTACGCGACCAGCGAGGCCCACTACCGCCACTGGGACCACTTCATCCCGATGGGCCGCGTCGCGCACCTGCTGGTGATGGACCTGGCCAGCGGCAAGACCACCGACCTGTTCGAGGGCACGAGCTGCGAGTTGACGCGCTGCGACCCCGACGCCGAGAGCTTCGACATCTCGCCCGACGGCCGGCGCATCGTCTTCTCGCACGACCCCTCGCCGACCCACCCGGTCGACGCGCGCTACGCGATCGCCGAGATGGACGTGAAGAGCCGACGCGTGACCGAGCTGGCGCGCGACCCGGCCTGGGACCTGACCGCCCCGCGCTTCAGCCCCGACGGCGAGCGCATCGCCTTCCTCGCCGCGAACCTGGGCCGCCGGCACACGATGCCGCGCCAGCTCGCACTGATCCAGCGCACCGCCGGCCGCTGGGAGCGGCAATGGGAAGTCGTCAGCGCCGAATGGGATCACGAGCTGAACGCGCCACTGCGCTGGGAGGAAGACGGCCTGGCCGTGCTCTTCGGCGCCGAGCAGCGCGGCCGCGTGCACCTGTGGCGCTTCGACCTGGCCGACCGCCGAGCCGAGGTGGTGGTCGAGGGCGGCACGCTGGGCGCCTTCGACAAGGCCGCGGGCACGCTCGTCACGCTGGCCGACACGGCCGACCACCCCGCGCGCCTGACGGCCCACCTGCCCGGCGAGGCGCCGCGCCGCATCGAGCCCTTCAACGATGCGCTGCTGGCCGGCTACCCGCTCGGCACCCACGAAGAGCGCTCGTTCACCGGCGCGCTGGGCGACAAGGTGCAGATGTGGGTCTTCTACCCACCGGGTTTCGACCGGAAGAAGAAATACCCGATCCTGCACACCATCCACGGCGGGCCCCACACCGGCCCGGGCGACCACTGGCACTACCGCTGGAACTACAAGCTCTTTGCCGCGCAGGGCTACGTGGTCATCAACGTCAACTACCACGGCTCGTCGGGCTTCGGCCACGCCTTTCTCGACTCGATCACCCATCGCTGGGGCGAGCTCGAGCTGCAGGACATCGAGGCCGCGACCGACTGGGCCCTCAAGCAACCCTGGGCCGACCGCCGGCGGGTCTTCGCCACGGGCGGCAGCTACGGCGGCTTCATGGTCGCCTGGATGAACGGCCACGTGAAGCCCGGCCGTTATGCCGCCTACGTCTGCCATGCCGGCTGCTTCGACTGGACCGCGATGTTCGCCGACGATGCCTATTCGTGGCACTCGCAGGAACTGGGCGCCTGGTACTGGGACGACCCGGCCAGGATCAATGCGCAGAGCCCGCACGCCTTCGCGGCGGCCATGAAAACGCCGACGCTGGTGATCCATGGGGCGCTGGACTACCGCGTGCCCGACCAGCAGGGCCTGGCCTACTACAACACGCTGAAGGCACGCGGCGTCGAAGCGCGTCTGCTGTGGTTCCCGGACGAGAACCACTGGATCCTCAAGCCGCGCAACTCCAGGCTGTGGCACGAGGAGTTCTTCGGCTGGCTGGCCGCGCACGACATGGTGCCCCCACGCTCCCGCCGGTCGCTGCCCGCCGAGGGGGCGCTTGCAGCGGACCGGCAAAGCCGGACCCGCGCAAGACCTTGATTGGGCGGCGGTGGGCTCGGTTCCGCCCGCGCACAATGTGGCACCATCGACTGCGCCATGCTGACCAACTTCTTCTTCACCCTGCGCGCCGCGAAGCTGCCGGTGTCCGTCAAGGAGTACCTGACGCTGCTCGAAGCGCTGAAGGAAGGCGTGATCGGCCCGTCGATCGACGACTTCTACTTCCTCGCCCGCACCACGCTGGTCAAGGACGAGGCGCTGTTCGACAAGTTTGATCGCGCGTTCTCGGCCTACTTCAAGGGCGTGGAGATGCTGACCGACTTCGGCAAGGAGATCCCGCTCGAGTGGCTGCAGAAAGTCCTCGAGAAGGAACTCAGCCCCGAGGAAAAGGCCGCCATCGAGAAGATGGGCTGGGACGAGCTGATGGAAACGCTGAAGAAGCGCCTCGAGGAGCAGAAGGAGCGCCACGAGGGCGGCAGCAAGTGGATCGGCACCGGCGGCACCAGCCCCTTCGGCCACGGTGGCTACAACCCGCAAGGCATCCGCATCGGCGGCCCGGGCAAGAACAAGAGTGCGGTGAAGGTCTGGGACCAGCGGGCCTACCAGGATTACGACGATTCGCGCGAGCTCGGCACCCGCAACATCAAGGTCGCGCTGCGCCGCCTGCGCCGCTTCGCCCGCGAGGGCTCCGAGCTCGAGCTCGACCTCGACGACACCATCCACGCCACCGCCGCCAACGCGGGCCTGCTGGACATCAAGCTCGTGCCCGAGCGGCACAACAAGGTCAAGGTGCTGCTGCTGATGGACGTGGGCGGCACGATGGACGAGCACATCCACCGCGTCGAGGAACTCTTCAGCGCTGCCAAGAGCGAGTTCAAGCACCTCGAGTTCTACTACTTCCACAACTGCGTCTACGACTTCATGTGGAAGAACAACCGGCGCCGCTTCTCCGAGAAGTTTGCGACCTGGGACATCATCCGCAAGTACAACAAGGACTACAAGCTGGTCTTCGTCGGTGACGCGACGATGAGCCCCTACGAGATCCTGCAGCCGGGCGGCAGCGTCGAATACAACAACGAGGAAGCGGGCGCCGAGTGGCTGCAGCGCCTCACCCACGCCTTCCCCAAGTTCGCGTGGATCAATCCCGAGCCGCAGGGCGTCTGGCAATACCGCCAGAGCATCA
>NZ_DATFAN010000096.1:0-61666 GCF_035254525.1 Ideonella sp.
CGCGGCGATGAACTTCGCCCTGGCGGTCAACCACCGGCCGGGGCGCTACATGGCGTTCTGACGCGGGCCATCATCGCTTCGCAGCCTGCGCGTCCGGCGCGAAGCCATTGGCGCGCAGCAGCGCCTCGACCTGCGGATCCCGCCCGCGGAAATCGCGGAAGGCCTCGGCCGGATCGACCGAGTTGCCGACCGACAGCACCGTCTTGCGGTAGCGCTCGGCGGTGGCCGCGTCGAACGCGTCGCCCGTCTCGGTGAAGGCGTCGAACGCGTCGCGTGACAGCACCTCGGCCCACAGGTAGCCGTAGTAGCCGGCGGCGTAGCCCTCGCTGGCGAACACGTGGGCGAACTGCGGGATGCGGTGGCGCGCCACCACGGCCGGCGGCATGCCGAGTTCGTCGAGCGTGGCCTTTTCGAAGGAGCGCGGGTCGATGGGCGCGTCGCCCGGCTGCAGGTGCAGCTTCATGTCGAGCAGCGCGGATGCCAGGAACTCGAGCTCCCAGAACGGCTTGTCGAAGTTGCGGCTGCGCTCCAGCTTCTGCAGCAGCGCCGGCGGCAGCGGCTGGCCGGCCCGGTTGACCAGCATCGCCAGCACCGGCGGCGTGCTCAACCAGTATTCGTTGACCTGCGAGGGGAACTCGCCGAAATCCAGCAGCGAAGCCGGCCCGGCCAGGCTCGGGTAGCGCACGTCCGAGCACAGGCCGTGCAAGGCGTGGCCGAACTCGTGGAACATCGTCACCGCATCGTCCCAGGTGATCAGCACCGGCTCGCCCGGCGCCGCGCGCTTGAAGTTGGCGTTGTTCGAGACGATGGGCCGCACGTCGGCGCCGAACAGGCGGTTCTGTGCGCGGTAGCTGTCCATCCATGCGCCTGACTTCTTGCCCTCCCGCGCATAGGGGTCGAAATACCACAGGCCGACCAGTTCGCCTTCGCGCCCGAGAACGCGGTAGACCGTCACGTCGCGGTGGAACACCGGCACACCGCGCAGCGGCTCGAAGCGCAGGCCGTACAGCCGCCCGGCGGCCCAGAACATCGCCTCGCGCACCTTGTCGAGCTGCAGGTAGGGCGTCAGCTCTTCGGCGTCGAAGTCGTACTCCGCCTGGCGCAGCTTCTCGGCGTAGTAGCGGAAATCCCAGGGCTGGATCGTGAAGCCCACGTCGCCGGCCCCGCGTGCCTCGTCGTCGGCGAGCTTCTGCATCCGGGCCAGCTGGTACCGCACCTGGGTCACGGCAGGTCGCCAGACCTGCAGCATCAGGTCCAGCGCGGCCTGCGGCTGCCGGGCCATCGTGTCCGACAGGTTCCACTGCGCAAAATTCGCGAAACCCATCAGCTTCGAGCGCTCGCCCCGCAGCGCGAGGATCTCGCCGACGATTCGGTTGTTGTCGTGCGCGTTGCCGTTGTCGCCGCGGTAGGTCCACAGGTGCCAGGCCTGCTCGCGCAAGGCGCGCCGGGGCGAACGGGCCAGGAACGGCTCCATTGCCGAACGCGTGTTCGCGATGACCCATCGCCCAGCCAGGCCGCGGCGGCGCGCTTCCTGCGCCGCGGCCTCGACATCGGCCGGGCTCAGGCCGGCCAGGTCCGCCGGCTCCTTGATCACCAGGCCCTGGCTGTCTTCGTCCGCCAGCAGGTTCTGGCTGAAGGCGGTGTACAGCGTGGCCAGGCGCTGGTTGATCCTGCGCACCCGGGCCTTGGCCGGCGCATCGAGCATCGCGCCCTGCTTGACCATCTCGGTGTGGTGCGACCAGACCAGGCGCTGCTGCTCGGCGTTCAGGCGCTGCATCTCGGCCGACCGGTAGACCGCGTCGACCCGTTGGAACAGGCGCGGGTTCTGTACCAGTTCGTCGCGAAACGCCGCGAGGCGCGGCTCGATGCGCCGTTCCAGCGCCTGCACGGCCGGCGAACCGAGCGAGCCGGTCCAGACGCCATAGGCCATCTGCACCTGGCGCAGCAGCCGGCCGGAGCGTTCCAGCGCGAGCACCGTGTTGTCGAAGGTCGGCGGAGCCCGGTTGGCGGTGATCGCGGCGATCTCGCGCCGCTGCGCCGCCATGCCGGCCTCGAGCGCAGGGGCAAAGTCGGCAACCCGGATCCGGTCGAAAGGCGGCAAGCCGCCATACGGGCCGCTCCAGGCCACGAGCAATGGATTGGTGCGTGGCGCCGGGGCCGAGGTGGCCGGCGGCGGCATCAGCGCCAGCGTGCCGGCGAGGGTGACGATCACGCGCAGCAAGGACATGGGCCGGTTCCTCTCGTGGCGGCGGCCGGAAACGACAAGGCGGCCGAATGGGCCGCCTCGTATCTCGATCCGCCCGAAGGGGCGAACCATATCAGCTCGGGCATCAGCCCATGTGCAAGCCACCGTTGCACGAGAAATCGGCGCCGGTCGTGAAGCCCGAATCCTCGCCGGCCAGCCAGGCGACGACCGAACCGATCTCTTCCGGCGTGCCCAGGCGCTTGACCGGAATCGTCGCGACGATCTTCTCGAGGACCTCGGGCTTGATTGCACGGACCATGTCGGTGCCGATGTAGCCCGGGCTCACGGTGTTGACCGTCACGCCCTTGCTGGCCACCTCCTGCGCCAGCGCCATCGTGAAGCCGTGCATGCCGGCCTTCGCGGCGGAGTAGTTGGTCTGGCCGGCCTGGCCCTTCTCGCCATTGACGGAGCTGATCTGGATGATGCGGCCCCAGCCCTTCTCGACCATGCCCGGGACGACCTGCTTCGTCACGTTGAACATCGAGTTCAGGTTGGTGTCGATCACCGCGTGCCAATCTTCCGGCGTCATCTTCAGGAACATGCGGTCGCGCGTGATGCCGGCGTTGTTGACCAGCACGTCGATCGCGCCATGCTCGGCGACCGCCTTCGAGAAGGCCTCGACGGTCGAATTCCAGTCGGCCACGTTGCCGACCGAGGCGTAGAAGGTGAAGCCCAGCGCCTTCTGCTCGTCGAGCCACTTGCCGTAGTCGCGGCTCGGGCCGCAGCCGGCGATGACCTTGAAGCCTTCCTTGTGCAGGCGTTGGCAGATCGCCGTGCCGATGCCGCCCATGCCACCGGTCACGTATGCCACTTTCTGTGCCATGTCTGTCTCTCCTTGAATGCCGTTCATCGATACCGGGTGCCCCCGGGGCCGCAAGCACACTATTGCGCTGGAGCCCAGGGCGGGCAGCCCGTGTTTACCCCGTTGCCGGCCGCGCCCTCGGCGCGCGCCGGCAGGTGCTCATCAGCGCTCGACCGTCAGCGCGACGCCCATGCCACCGCCGATGCACAGCGAGGCAATGCCCCGCTTGGCGTCGCGGCGCGCCATTTCGTGCAGCAGCGTGACGAGGATGCGGCAACCCGATGCACCGATCGGGTGCCCGATTGCGATGGCGCCACCGTTCACGTTCACCTTGCTCGTGTCCCAGCCCATCTCCTGGTGCACGGCGCAGGCCTGTGCGGCGAAGGCTTCGTTGATCTCCAGCAGGTCCAGGTCCTGCGGCTTCCAGCCGGCGCGCTCGAGCGCCTTCTTCGCCGCGGGCACCGGGCCCATGCCCATGTAGGCCGGGTCGAGCGCGGCGCTCGCGTAGCTGGCGATGCGCGCCAGCGGCGTCAGGCCCAGCGCCGCGGCCTTGGCGGCAGTCATCACCATCACCGCGGCGGCGCCATCGTTGATGCCCGAGGCGTTGCCGGCCGTGACGCTGCCGGCCTTGTCGAACGCCGGGCGCAGGCCGGCCAGCGCGTCGGCGCTGGTCTTCTTGTTGATGAATTCGTCGGCGTCGAAGACGAGCGGGTCGCCCTTCTTCTGCGGGATCGTCACGCCGACGATCTCGTTCTTGAACCTGCCGGCTTCCTGGGCGGCGGCGGCCTTCTGCTGCGAGGCGAGTGCCAGCGCATCCTGCATCTCGCGCGTGATGCCGTACTTCTTGGCCACGTTCTCGGCCGTGATGCCCATGTGGTACTGGTTGTAGACGTCCCACAGGCCGTCGTTGATCATGGTGTCGACGAGCTTCCAGTCGCCCATGCGCTGGCCGTCGCGCGAGTTCGGCAGCACGTGCGGCGCCAGGCTCATGTTCTCCTGGCCGCCGGCGATCACGATCTCGGAATCGCCGTCGCGAATCGCCTGGGCCGCCAGCATCACCGCCTTCAGGCCGGAGCCGCAGACCTTGTTGATCGTCATCGCCGACACCGCTTGCGGCAGGCCCGCCTTGATCACCGACTGGCGCGCCGGGTTCTGGCCCGAGCCGGCGGTCAGCACCTGGCCGAGGATGACCTCGTTGATCTGCTCGGCAGCCAGGCCGCTGCGCTGCAGCAGCGCCTTGATGACGGTGGCGCCCAGTTCGGGCGCGGCGGTCTTGGCGAGCGAGCCGCCGAACTTGCCGACCGCGGTGCGGGCGGCGGCGACGATGACGATGTCGGTCATGATGCAGGTCTCCTGTTCAGAAAAAGGGTCAGGCCTTGGCCTTGACGTAGCGGCCGGGGGCCGGCTCGATCGGCTTGTGCTTGCGGTTGCCCGGTGTCTTCGGTGCAGCAACCATCGGGCCAGCATGCGGCCCGAGCCAGCGGGACCAGTCGGTCCACCAGCTGCCCGGCTGTTCCTTGGCGCCGGCAAACCAGTCGTCGGCGCTGGCCGGCAGCTTGTCGCTGACCCAGTGGCTGCGCTTGTTCGCCGCCGGCGGGTTGATCACGCCGGCAATGTGGCCGGAGGCGCCGAGCACGAATCGCTTCTTGCCCTTGAAGACGCGGGTCGAGGCATAGGCGCCCTTCCACGGCACGATGTGGTCCTCGCGCGAGGCGTAGAGGAACACCGGCGCCTCGATCTTGCCGAGGTCGATCTTCTCGCCGCAGACCGTGAGCTTGCCGGGGATCTTCAGCTCGTCCTGCAGGTAGGTGTGGCGCAGGTACCAGCAGTAGAACGGCCCCGGCAGGTTGGTCGAATCGCCGTTCCAGTACAGCAGGTCGAACGGGGGCGGCGTCTCGCCCTTCAGGTAGTTGCCCACGACGTAGTTCCACACCAGGTCGTTCGGCCGCAGGAAGCTGAAGGTCGTGGCCAGCTCCTGGCCCTTGAGCAGCGCCGGGCCGCCAGGCGCCTTCTCTCCCAGGGTCATCTCGCGCAACTGCACCGAGGCCTCGTCGACGAAGACGTCGAGGATGCCGGTGTCGGAGAAGTCGACGAAGGTGGTCAGCAGCGTCACCGACGCGGCAGGCTGCTCACCGCGCGCGGCCAGCACCGCCAGCGCGGTCGACAGGATCGTGCCGCCGACGCAGAAACCCAGCGTGTCGATCGTCGGCTGGCCCGAGATTTCCTGCACGACGCGGATCGCCTGGATCGCGGCATGCTCGATGTAGTCGTCCCAGGTGCGGTCGGCCATCGACTCGTCGGGGTTGCGCCAGCTCACGACGAAGGTGCGGTGGCCCTGCTGCACCGTGTAGCGGATCAGCGAGTTCTCGGGCTGCAGGTCGAGGATATAGAACTTGTTGATGCACGGGGGCACGAACAGCATCGGCCGCTGGTGCACTTTCGCGGTGAGCGGCTTGTACTCGATGAGCTGGAAGTACTCGTTCTCGTAGACCACCGTGCCCTCGGTGGTGGCCACGTTGCGGCCGACCTCGAACACGCTCTCGTCGGTCTGCGAGACATGGCCCTGCTGCAGGTCGTGCACGAGGTGCTGGATGCCCTGGGCGATGCTCTCGCCGCGCGTTTCCAGTGCCTTGCGCTGAGCCTCGGGATTCAGCGCGAGGAAGTTGCTCGGGCTCATCGCGTCGACCCATTGCTGCACCGCGAAGCGCACGCGCGCCTTGCTCTTCTCGTCGCCCTGCAGGCTCTCGGCCATCTGCAGCAGCGTGCGAGCGTTGAGCAGGTACATCTGCGCGGTGTACGCCGCGCCGGGGTGGGCGCCCCAGTCCTTGGCGGCGAAGCGGCGGTCACCGACCGGCTTGTGGGCCTGGCCGTCGGTGGCGCCGAGCGCCTCGACCGTGCCATTCCACAAGGCGGTGGCCTGCTTCAGGTATTCGCCCTGCAACTCGCTGACCGTCGCCTGGGGCAGCGTCAGGCCGGAGAATGAGCGCCAGATGTCACCCACCGCATGGCCGAAGGCGTCGGCCTGGGCCTGGGCGTGGGCGCCCAGAGCCTCCATCATGGGGTTCGACTTGCCTTTCACTGCATGTGTCTCCTGGTGGGCGGCTGCCGGCGCCTTGTTGTAGCGCGCGTCGTGAACAATGTCTCGGCGCCAGTGCATTTGATCGGCGTTAGCTTACCGCATGATGACTCTGTTTTTCGTTACGTGAGATTACTTACCACGGCCTGAAATGCTGATTGTTGCCCTCGGTTGGATGTTCGTGGTGATGCTGATGACCCTCACCGAGGCGACGTCGGCCGATGGCACGCTGCTGGGCGCGCTGATCACCTTCGTGCTGTACGGCGTGCTGCCGGTGTCGATCGTGCTGTACGTGATGGCCACGCCGATGCGCCGCCGGCGGCGCCGCAGGCAGGAGGCGGAGCAAGCCGCCGAGGCGCGGCGCGCGCTCAGCGGATCCAGACCGCCGCCGCCTGACGGCCGGTGACGCGGTCGCGGCGAAAGGAGAAGAACCGTGCCGGGTCGCTGTGGGTGCACCAGTGGCCGCCCGCGATCGCGGCCACACCGGCCTCTTGCAGGCGCTGCCGCGCCAGCCCCGGCAGATCGGCCCACCACCTGCCCGGCGCTGCGCCGGGGCGGAAGTGCTGCGTCGCCCTGTCACCGAACGCTTCGCGCACCTCGCCGCCCACCTCGAAGGCCGCAGGCCCGATGCAGGCTCCCAGCCAGGCGCTGACCTCGGCCGGCGAGCATTCGGCAGCCTCGCACAACGCCGCCAGGGCGGCCTCGGCCACGCCGCCGGCCAGCCCGCGCCAGCCGGCATGGGCCGCCGCGACGCCGCGCCCGCCCGGCGCGGCCAGCAGCACCGGCAGGCAGTCGGCCACCAGCACGGTGCAGGCCACGCCGCGCTCGGTGGTGAGGCTCGCGTCGGCTCGGTGGAACGGTCGCCCGGGCGCGAGGTCGGCCCGCGTCAGCCGCACCACGCCCGTGCCGTGCACCTGGTCCAGGTAGACCGGCTGCGCACCTTCGAGCCAGCCGGCAAAACGCCGCTGGTTCTCGTGGATCGCGGCCGGCTCGTCGACGGCGTCACCGCCCAGCTTGGCTGGGCGCAGGTTCAGGCTGTCGAAGGGGGCGCGGCTGACGCCGCCGCGCCGGGTCGACATCAACCCACCGACCTCGGGCGGCAAACCCTCGGCCGCGATGAAGGGCCGGTTCAGCTCATGCGGCATCGGGGCATTTTTCGGGCCGCGTGGCCTCGAACGCGTCGAGCTTCATGCAGGCCTCGAACACCCGCACCACGTTCGGCACGTGGTCGAGCCGGCAGTCGAAGCGCTGGGCGTTGAAGATCTGGGGCACGAGCACGCAATCGGCCAGACCAGGCTGGTCGCCGACGCAGTAGGTGCTCGGCGCCGCAGCGAGCTGGCGCTCGACCGTCTCGAGCCCGGTCTCGACCCAGTGGCGGTACCAGCGGTTCTTGGCCTCCTCGTCGGCACCCAGCGTGTGCACGAGGTAGCGCAGCACGCGCAGGTTGTTCAGAGGGTGGATCTCGCAGGCGATGTCCAGCGCCAGCGCGCGCGCCCGGGCCCGCGTGAGCGGATCCTTCGGCAGCAGCGGCGGCTCGGGGTAGGTCTCGTCGAGGTACTCGATGATCGCCAGCGACTGGTGCACGAACTGGTCACCGTCCTTCAGCAGCGGCACCAGGCGCGCGGCCGACACGGCGGCGTAGGACTCGCTCGACTGCTCGTTCTTCTGCAGGTGCACCGGCTTGTAGTCGTAGGCCAGGCCCTTGAGTGCCAGCGCGATGCGCACGCGGTACGAAGCCGACGAGCGGAAGTAGTTGAAGAGTTCCATCATGGCCGCTCCTGGATCTTCACTCGGCGCCGATGGCCAGGCGAAGCTCGCCCAGGCCCTCGATCGCACCGACCAGCGTGTCGCCCGCCATCACCGCGCCGACGCCGGCCGGCGTGCCGGTGTAAATCAGGTCGCCGGGGGCGAGCGTCCAGGCGCGGCTCAGCGCGGCGATCGTCTCGTTGACGCTCCAGATCAGGTCCGACAGGTCGCCCGTCTGGCGGCGCTGGCCGTTCACGTCCAGCGTGATCGCGCCGCGCGTCAGTTCGCCGGTGGTGGCCTTGGGGTGGATGGCGCCGATCGGCGCGCTGTGCTCGAAGGCCTTGCCGATGCACCACGGGCGGCCCTGCTTCTTCATCTCGTTCTGAAGGTCGCGCCGGGTCATGTCCAGCCCGATCGCGTAGCCCCAGATCAGCTCGGCGGCGCGCTCGGCGGGCACGTCGCGCCCGCCGGAGCCGAGCGCGACGACCAGCTCGATCTCGTGGTGCAGGTTCTGCGTCAACGGCGGGTAGGCCATGCGGCCGAGATCGCCCTCGGCGACCGGCAGCACCGCGTCGGCCGGCTTCATGAAGAAGAACGGCGGCTCGCGGCCGGTGTGGCCCATCTCGATGGCGTGCTCCGCGTAGTTGCGGCCGACGCAGTAGATGCGGTGGACGGGAAAGGAACGCCCGTCGGTCACGGGCACGGTAGCCGCCGAGGGCGGCTGGAAGACGAAGCTCATGGGGGCTCTCTGGGTGGCGGTCGGGTGGGTGGACGGGGTCGTTCGATGATGCCATGGCAGGCCCTAAACTGCGCCACCATGCTGACGGGCCGCACCATCGTTCACTGTCGTGCCTGTGGCACCAAGGTCGACTACGTGATTCCCGCAGACGACAACCGGCCGCGCGCCGTCTGCCCACGCTGCGGCACCATCCACTACGAGAACCCGCTCAACGTCGTCGGCACCGTGCCGGTCTGGCAGGACCAGGTGCTGCTGTGCCGCCGCGCGATCGAGCCGCGCCACGGCTTATGGACGCTGCCGGCCGGCTTCATGGAGCTGGGCGAGACGACCGCCGAAGGCGCCCTGCGCGAGACCGACGAGGAGGCCGGCGCGCATGTCGAGCTCGAGGGCCTGTTCACCGTGCTGAACGTCGTGCGCGTCGGCCAGGTGCACCTGTTCTACCGCGCCCGGATGATCGACACCCACCTCGATCCGGGCCCTGAATCGCTGGAGGCGCGCCTGTTTCGCGAGGACGAGATCCCCTGGGACGAGCTGGCCTTTCGCACCGTGCGCGAGACGCTGATCCGCTTCTTCGCCGATCGCCAAGCCGGCCACTTCGGCGTGCACTGCGCCGATATCGCGTAGCGCCGGCCATGCCGGCGGGCTTGCTCAGCCCGGGGGAACGACCGGGCCGGTGATGCCGTCCAGGCCACAGCTGTCGAGCGCGGTGGCGTCGTCCGACGAGGTGACACCCTCGGCATACACCTTCAGGCCGATGCTGTGCAGCATGCGCACCGCACCGGCCACGTGGTCGCGCCGGGCGTGGTCGGCCGACAAGCCCTCGACGAAGCTGGCGTCGAGCTTGACGAAATCCAGTCCCACTTCGAGCAGGCCCGAAGCCTCGGTCAGGCGCTCGCCCGCATGCTCCAGGCCGACCCGTGCCCCCAGCGTGTGCATCTGGTTGACCAACTCGCGCACCAGCTCGATGTGGCGCAGCGCGCCCTCCTCGGCCACTTCCAGCCACAGGCCCGGCGCCTCGCCGGGGTAGCCCGACAACAGGCCGCGCAGGTTCGGCACGAAACTGCTGTCTTGCAGCGAGCCGGGGCTGACGTTGACCGCGCGCGCCATGCCGTCGGCGGCGATGGCCGCCAGCGCCAGCTTGGCCGCCAGCAGGTCGATGCGGGCGGTGAGTTGCGTGCGCCGGGCCATCGGCAGCCATTGCGCCGCAGGCACCATCTCGCCGCCGTCCTCGAGCTGCAGCCGCAACGGGCACTCGCGGTGCAACACGGCGCCGCGCATGTCGACCAGCGGGAACTCGACCAGCTTGGCGCGCTGCGCGCTCACAGCGCCTTGCAGGCGCTCGCGCCAGGTGTCTTCGCCCAGCACCAGGCCGTCGCCGGTGTCATCCAGTTCGACCGCATAGGCGCCGCGCGCCTCGGCGCGGGCCAGGGCCTGGTCGGCCGCTGCCAGCAGCGAGGACATCGGCGCGCCGTGCCACCAGCGCACCGCGCCGACGACCGCATTGGCGGCCGCGTCGTGCGCCCGCAGCAGGTTGCGCAGGCGAGCCGCCACATCCACCGCCGGCTCGCGCAACGAGCCGACGTCGGGCAGCACCATCGCGAAATCGGAGCCGTTCAGGCGGCCGACCTCGAAGGAACCGGCCCGCCGCGCCGACTCGACGATCGCCGCAGCCGACTCCTGCAGCAGACGGTCGGTCGCGGTGTGGCCGAGCTTGCGGTTCAGACCCTGCAGGTCGACCAGGCGCACCAGCACGATCGCGCCGCCGGCGCTGCCGTCTTCGCTGTTGAGCATCACCTTGACCCGGCCCATGAAGTGGGCCCGGTTGGACAGGCCGGTCAGCGCGTCGCAATTGGCCTGCCGGCGCAACTGCTCGACCTGCGCCGCCTGCTCGTCGAACATGCCCTTCAGGCGCACGACCATCGTGTTCATCGCCCGCGTCACGTCGCGCAGCTCGGGGATCACCGGCTCGCTGATGGTCGCGAAGCGCCGCTCGGTGATCGCCGCCGCCTGCTGCACGGTGGCCTCCAGCGGCAGGCGGATGCGCCGCACGCCGACGGCCGCGAGCCCGCCCAGCGCCAGCGCCAGCAGGGCCAGCACGGTGGCGGTCGACAGCGTGCTATGCCAGAGCTGGTCGTGGGCAAAGCTCGAATGGCTGCGCACCTCGAGGCGCCCGACGGGTTTCCAGCCGTCGCTCACCGGGGCCGTGCCGGTGGCGGGCGTGATGCCGAGCCAGGTGACGAACCAGCCCGGCGCGGTGCTCGGCTTGGGATCGGCGCGCCGCTCGAGCAGCACCTTGCCGTCGGTGCCGGTGAGGCGGATCAGCTCGTAGAAGCCGGTGTCGAACTGGCCGGCCACCACCAGCTCGCGAGCGGTCGGGTCGCCCTTCTGCTGCGACAGCGACATGGCCAGGAACTGCGCGGTGTCGTTGTTCTTCAGCGTGAGCTGGGTCTCCAGGACCTGGCGGGCCGAATGGACCGTGATGCCGAATGCCGCGGCGAACGCGAGCAACAGCGTCAACGCGAGCAACAGCCAAACCTGGCGTATCAGTGACATGGTCCCTCCTGCTGGGGCATGCTTATACCTCGTCCGTTACCAGATGCATCAAAGGAGAAAGCCATCCAGGCGTGCTTTGGACAGCGCATCGCGCCAGCGTGACAGACGCTCGACCGGGCCCGCCCCGGCAATCTCGACGCGGCCCACGCCCTCCCACAGGCCCTCGGTATTGAAACTGAACACGGGCTGCAGTTCGGGCCGGGCATCGACCTGAACGACCTCGTCGACCAGGTTGTCGAGCAGCAGCGGCTCGGCATCCGGGCTCGGGTAGTAGGCCAGGACCATGTGTGGTTGCACCAGCCCTCCGGGCACATCCGGCGTCGCGGCCTTGATCAGCCGCACGTAGACCATGCGCAGCTTGCGCTGCGGCACGCCCACCGCCGCCAGCGTGACGTACTTTGCAATCGCATAGTCTTCGCAGTCGGCCAGCCCGCGCTGCAAGGCCTCGAGCGGGCTGGCCCAGTAGTCCACCTCACCCCAGGTATCCATGTCGTCACCGTAGCGCAAATGCCGGTTGTAGAAGGTGTTGATGGCGTCGATCCGACCCCGCTCGCCCTGCGTCCGGGCCGCGGCCATCACCATGCGCAGGGCTTCGGCCTCGCGCAGCGCCTGCGCGCCATGGCGCGCAGCCGCCTGCACGATGCGTGAGGGGCTCCAGGCGTTCATCTCGAGGGGCCAGGCCAGCAGGATGGCCGCGCCGAGCAGCCAGCGGCGAACCGCCCGGGCGCTGGGGCGAATGGCATCGAATGAACAGGGCATCACCGCTATGTCGGCCGGCGCGGCGCCGACTTGATCGACGAATCGCCAGCGCGGCTTGCACACATCACGCTGCCGGGCCGCAATCACCCGGGCCGCGGGTGGAATTTCGATAGACTGCCGGGGCCCGCGACGGCGGGCGCCGCAACGCCCGCACGCCACCCCCCATGCCCTTGCCCCACCCCGCGCCGACGCATTTCGCACACGGCCTTGCCGCCTTCGCCCTCGTTCTCGGCCTCGGGTCGACCGGCCCGTCGACAGCGCAAACGGCGGCACCGGCTGCCTCGACCGGCGCCCCCGGCACGCCCGAGTCGGCCGACATCCAGCGGCTGATCAAGGACGGGCAGCCCACGCAGGCCCTGAAGCTCATCGATGAGGCGCTGGCCAAGAACCCGGCGGACCCGCAGATGCGCTTCCGGCGCGGCGTTGCGCTGTCGATGCTCGACCGCAAGGCCGAGGCGCTGGCCGTGTTCCAGAAGCTGGTCGACGACCACCCGGACATGCCGGCGCCCTACAACAACATGGCGGTCATCCTGGGCGCCCAGGGCGACTACGAGAGGGCCCGCCAGGCGCTCGAGCGGGCGATCCGCACCAACCCGGCGTATGCGACCGCGTACCAGAACCTGGGTGACGTCTACGCCCAGCTGGCGAGCCAGGCCTACACCAAGGCCCTGCAACTCGACAAGGCCGACGCCAGCGTGCAGCCCAAGCTGGCGCTGCTGCGTGAATTGACGGCCGGCGCGAACACCGCACCGCCGCCCGTGCCGGCCGCTCCCGCGACGGCATCGGCCAGGCCCGGCACCAAGCCCGTGGCGGTGGTTGCCCCGGCCGCGGTCAGCAAGCCGATGGCGGCCCCCGCCGTGGCCGCGGCGTCGACGCCGTCCCCGGCCGCCAAGCCGAGCAGCCCCCCTGCCTCGGCGCCCGCGGCACCGGCGACGGCCGCTGCCGGTGCCAGCGATGTGGAAGCCGCCGTGCGCGCCTGGGCCACGGCCTGGAGCCAGCGCGACATGACGGCCTACTACGCCGCCTACACGCCCGATTTCAGCGGCCAGTCGCGCTCGCGCAAGGCCTGGGAGCAGGACCGGCGCAACCGCATCGCGGCGCGCAGGCAGATCCAGGTCGAGGTGTCCGACCTGAAGGTCAGCGTCCACGGTGATCGGGCCACGGCGAAATTCCGTCAGGCCTATTCGTCGGACGCGCTCTCGACCACCAGCCGCAAGACCCTGCAACTGGTTCGCGGCGCGGACGGTCATTGGCTGATCAAGCAGGAATCGGTCGGCGGCTGAGCGCGGCCCTGCCTCGCCACCCGCCCAATTCCCATGGCCATGAGTTTCGACACCCGCCACGCCCCGCGCAAACGCCGCGGTGCCGTGCTGCTGGGCACGGTCGGCTTGCTCGCGGCCGGGTTGTTGTCGACCACCGATTCACGCGGGCTGGGCTGGTGGTCGCCCTCGGGCCAGGCGCGTGACGCAGCCTGGCGCGCCACGATGCCGGCGATGCGCCTGGCCGACGAATCCGCGCCGGCCCGGCCCGCGCCGCCGGCCGCGGCCTGGCAGGGCAGTCCCGAGGCTCGCCTGATCGCGATCTACCGGCTCGTCGGCCAGCACCGGCTCGCCGATGCGCTGGCCGCGAGCACCGCACTCGTCGAACAGCACCCCACCTTCCGCCTGGCGCAATTGCTGCACGCCGACCTGCTCGCCGCCCACGCGGCGCCGCTGGCCGCCTGGGGCGGCGCGAGCGCTGGCGGCAGCGAACTCGCAGCACTGCGCGACGAGGTGCGGCAGCGCCTGGCGGCACTGCGCGAGCGGCCCCCCGCCGGCGCGGTGCCGGCCGAATTCGTGCAATTGCCGCCGAGCGTGCCGTTTGCGATCGCCGTCGACGCATCGCGCAGCCGGCTGTACCTGTTCGAGAACGGTCCGCAGGGCATGAGGCTGATCGATGACTTCTACGTCTCGGTCGGCAAGCAGGGTGTCGACAAACTGGCCGAGGGCGACCAGAAGACGCCGCTGGGCCTGTACTTCATCACCGACCGCATCGACCCCCACGCGCTGCAGGAGCGTTTCGGTGCCGGTGCGCTGCCGCTGAACTACCCCAACGCCTACGACCGCACGCGCGGTCGCACCGGCCGCGGCATCCTGCTGCACGGCGTACCGCCGGTCACCTACTCGCGCCCGCCGCAGGACAGCGACGGCTGCGTCGTGCTGGCCAACGACGATCTCCTCGGACTCGCGGCCCGGCTGCCGCAGCGCGACACGCCGGTGCTGATCACGCGGCGCATCGATTGGCGCACGCCCGAGGCCGCGCACGCATCGGCCCCGCCCGCCTTCCGGCGTGCCTTCGAGCGCTGGAGCGCCCAGCGCCTGGCCTCACCCCAGGCGCCCGCCGCGATCACCGACGCCAGCATCGTCGCCTGGCGCGACGACCGCGAACTGATGGTCGTAACCTTCCGCGAGCAGGCCGGCCCCGGCCAGCCGCGCGACCAGGTCATGCGCCAGTATTGGGGCCGCGACGGCGACGACTGGGTCGTCGTCGCCGCCGGCCAGGTGCACTGACCTAGCGTTTCTGCGGTGGCAGGTCGGTGCACGACCCGTGCGCCACCTCCGCCGCCATGCCGATCGATTCGCCCAGCGTCGGGTGCGGGTGGATGGTCTTGCCGATGTCCACCGCGTCGGCGCCCATTTCGATCGCCAGCGCGATCTCGCCGATCATGTCGCCCGCATGGGTGCCGACGATGCCGCCGCCGACGATGCGGTGGGTGGCCTCGTCGAACAGCAGCTTGGTGAAGCCCTCGTCGCGGCCATTGGCGATCGCGCGGCCCGAAGCGGTCCAGGGGAACAGGCCCTTCTTGACCTTCACGCCCTGCGCCTTGGCCTGCTCTTCGGTCAGGCCGACCCAGGCGACCTCGGGGTCGGTGTAGGCCACGCTCGGGATCACGCGGGCGTCGAACTGCGCCTTGGTGTCGCCGGCCGCGACCTCGGCCGCCACGTGCGCCTCGTGCACCGCCTTGTGCGCCAGCATCGGCTGGCCGACGATGTCGCCGATCGCGTAGATGTGCGGCACGTTGGTGCGCATCTGCACGTCCACCGGGATGTAGCCGCGGTCGGTGACCGCGACGCCGGCCTTGTCGGCGCCGATCTTCTTGCCGTTGGGCGAGCGGCCCACGGCCTGCAGCACGAGGTCGTAGGTGGCTTCGCTGGTCTTGCCGTCGGCCGCCTCGAACTTGACCTTGATGCCTTCGGGCGTCGCCTCGGCACCGACCGTCTTGGTCTTCAGCATGATGTTGTCGAAGCGGCCGGCGTTCATCTTCTGCCAGACCTTCACCAGGTCGCGGTCGGCGCCCAGCATCAGGCCGTCGAGCATCTCCACCACGTCGAGCCGCGCACCGAGCGTGGAATACACCGTGCCCATTTCCAGGCCGATGATGCCGCCGCCGACGATCAGCATCTTCTTCGGCGTGCCACGCAACTCGAGCGCGCCGGTCGAATCGACGATGCGCGGATCGTCCGGGAAGAACGGCAGGCGCATGGCTTGCGAGCCGGCGGCGATGATCGCGTTCTTGAACTTGACCGTCTTCGTGCTGCCGGTCTTGGCCTGGCCGTCGCCAATGGTCTCTTCCACCTGCACGTGGTGCGGGTCGATGAAGCTGCCGTAGCCGCGCACCACCGTGACCTTGCGCATCTTGGCCATGGCCTGCAGGCCGCCGGTCAGCTTGCCCACCACCTTGGCCTTGTGGGCGCGCAGCTTGTCGGTGTCGACCTTGGGCGCTCCGAAGTCGACGCCCAGGGCGGCCATGTGGCTGACCTCGTCCATCACCGCCGCCACGTGAAGCAGCGCCTTGGACGGGATGCAGCCGACGTTCAGGCACACGCCGCCCAGCGCGGCGTAGCGCTCGACGAGCACCACCTTCATGCCGAGGTCGGCCGCGCGGAAGGCGGCCGAGTAGCCGCCCGGGCCGGCGCCGAGCACCAGCATGTCGCACTCGAGGTCGGCGCCACCGGCATAGCTGGCTGCGGCCGGTGCGGTCATGGGAGCCGATGCCGGGGTGGGCGCGGGCGCGGCCGCTGCAGGGGTTGAAGCCGGCGCGGGCGCGGCGGCCGCCGCACCCGCCGCCGCACCCGCCGCTTCAAGCGTCAGGATCGTGCTGCCCTGGCTGACCTTGTCGCCGAGCTTGATCTTGAGTTCCTTCACCACGCCGGCATGCGTCGACGGGATTTCCATCGAGGCCTTGTCGCTTTCGACGGTGATCAGGCTCTGATCCACGGCCACCGTGTCGCCGGGCTTGACCAGCAGCTCGATGACGCCCACGTCTTTGAAATCGCCGATGTCCGGCACTTGCACTTCGATCGTTGCCATGATTCAGCCCCCGATCAGAGTGCAATGCGGCGGAAGTCCGCCAGCAGGGACGCAAAATAGACGTTGAAGCGCGCTGCGGCGGCGCCGTCGATCACGCGGTGATCCCAGCTCAGAGACAGCGGCAGGATCAGGCGCGGCACGAAGGCCTTGCCGTCCCAGCGCGGCTCCATGCTGCTCTTGCACACGCCCATGATCGCCACTTCAGGCGCGTTGATGATCGGGGTGAAGTAGCGCCCGCCGATGCCGCCGAGCGAGCTGATGCTGAAGCAGCCGCCGCTCATGTCGGCAGGCCCCAGCTTGCCGTCGCGTGCCTTCTTGGCGAGCTCGCTCATCTCCTGGCTGATCGCAAGGATGCCCTTCTTGTCGGCATCCTTGATCACCGGCACGACCAGTCCATTGGGCGTGTCGGCCGCGAAGCCGATGTGGAAGTAGTTCTTCAGCACCAAGGTATCGCCGTCGAGCGAGGCGTTGAACTCGGGGAACTTCTTCAGCGCGGCGACCGCCGCCTTGATCATGAAGGCCAGCATCGTGACCTTGACGCCCGACTTCTCGTTCTCCTTGTTGAGCTGGACGCGGAAGGCCTCGAGCTCGGTGATGTCGGCATCGTCGTGGTTGGTGACGTGCGGGATCACGACCCAGTTGCGGTGCAGGTTCGCGCCGCTGATCTTCTTGATGCGCGAGAGCTCCTTGCGCTCGATCAGGCCGAACTTCGCGAAATCGACCTGCGGCCAGGGCAGCAGGCCCGGGAAGGCGCCACCCGCAGCGGCCGGCGCGGCCGCGGGTGCCTTGGCCTTCTGCGCAGCCGTTTGCTGTTCGCCAGCCATCACCTGCTTGACGAAGCCTTGCACGTCGTCCTGCGTGATGCGGCCATTTGGGCCCGTGCCCTTGACCTCGCCCAGCGGCACCCCCAGTTCGCGGGCCAGGCGGCGGATCGTCGGCGACGCGTGCGGCAGGTTGACGGGCGACGCCGTCGGCTCGTGCGCGGGCAGCGCGGCCGTCGGTGGCGTGCGTTCGACCGGTGCGCTCGACAAGGTGCCGGGCGCGGGCCCGGTGGCGGTCACGGTCTGCACCGGGGCCGCGGCGGCGGCACTTGCCGGGGCCGCGGCCCCGCCAGCGCCCTCGAGCACCGCGATCAGCGTGCCCTGGTTGACCTTGTCACCCAGCGCGACCTTCAGCTCCTTCACCACACCAGCGTGCGACGATGGAATCTCCATCGATGCCTTGTCGCTCTCGACGGTGATCAGCGACTGCTCGGCCTTCACGGTGTCGCCGGGCTTGACCAGCAGCTCAATGACGGCCACGTCCTTGAAGTCGCCGATGTCGGGCACCGTGACCTCGATGCGGCCACCGGCGGCGGCCGGTGCAGCGGCGGGCGCCGGGGCGGGTGCCGCTGGCGCCGGTGAAGGCACGGCGGCGGCAGCCGGCGCCGGGGCGGGCGCCGCAACGGCCGCGGCTTCACCCGCGGCCTCCAGCATCAGCAACACCGAGCCTTCGTTGACCTTGTCGCCCAGGGTCACCTTCATTTCCTTGACGACGCCGCCGTGCGTCGACGGGATCTCCATCGAGGCCTTGTCACTCTCCACCGTGACCAGGCTCTGCTCGGGCTTCACCGTGTCGCCGGGCTTGACCAGCAGTTCGATGACAGCCACGTCCTTGAAGTCCCCGATGTCGGGGACCTTCACTTCGACCAATGCCATGTTGAGTGTCTCCAGCCGCGCTCAGGCGTACAGCGGGTTGATCTTGTTGGTGTTGATGCCGTACTTGGCAATGGCCTCGGCGACCTTGGCCACGGGCACGCTGCCTTCGTCGGCCAGGGCACGCAGCGCCGCGATCACGATGTAGTGGCGGTTGACCTCGAAGTGCTCGCGCAGCTTGTAGCGGAAGTCGCTGCGGCCGAAGCCATCGGTGCCCAGCACCTTGTAGGTCCGGCCCTTGGGAATGAAGGCGCGGATCTGATCGGCGTAGTTCTTCATGTAGTCGGTCGACGCGATGACCGGCCCGGCATGCGGCGTGAGCTGCTCGGTGACGAACGGCACGCGCGGCGCATCCGTCGGGTGCAGCAGGTTCCAGCGTTCGCAGTCCTGGCCGTCGCGGGCGAGCTCGTTGAAACTCGGGCAGCTCCACACGTTGGCGGCCACGCCCCAGTCGGCTTCGAGCAGCTTCTTGGCGGCGATCGACTCGCGCAAGATCGTGCCCGAGCCCAGCAGGTTCACGCGCGGCGTCTTCTTGGCCCCCTCCTCGAGGAGGTACATGCCCTTGATGATCTGTTCCTCGGTGCCGGGCTTCAGGCCGGGCATCGGGTAGTTCTCGTTCAGCAGGGTGATGTAGTAGAAGACGTTCTCCTGCTTCTCGACCATGCGCTTCAGGCCGTGGTGCATGATCACGCCCACCTCGTGCGCGAAGGTCGGGTCGTAGCTGACGCAGTTCGGGATCGTGCCCGCCAGGATGTGGCTGTGGCCGTCTTCGTGCTGCAGGCCTTCGCCGTTCAGCGTGGTCCGGCCCGATGTGCCGCCGAGCAGGAAGCCGCGCGCCTGCATGTCGCCCGCCGCCCACGCCAGGTCGCCGATGCGCTGGAAGCCGAACATCGAGTAGTAGACGTAGAACGGGATCATCACCCGGTTGTTCGTCGAGTACGAGGTCGCCGCGGCGATCCACGAGCTCATGCCGCCGGCTTCGTTGATGCCCTCCTGCAGGATCTGGCCGGCCACGTCTTCCTTGTAGTAGGAGACCTGGTCACGATCCTGCGGGGTGTACTTCTGGCCTTCGGGGTTGTAGATGCCGATCTGGCGGAACAGGCCCTCCATGCCGAAGGTGCGCGCCTCGTCGACGAGGATCGGCACGACGCGCGGGGCCAGCGCCTTGTCGCGCAGCAGCGAGGTCAGGAAGCGCACATAGGCCTGGGTGGTCGAGATCTCGCGCCCTTCGGCGGTCGGATCCAGCACCGACTGGAAGGCCGCCAGATCGGGCACCGGCAGCGATTCTTCGGCCTTGGTGCGGCGCTTGGGCAGCGAGCCGCCCAGCGCCTGGCGCCGCTCGTGCAGGTAGCGCATCTCCGGCGTGTCTTCGGCCGGCTTGTAGAACGGCAGCTTCGACAGCTCGCTGTCGGGGATGGGGATGTTGAAGCGGTCGCGGAAGGCCTTGATGTCCTCGTCGGTCAGCTTCTTGGCCTGGTGGGCAATGTTCTTGCCCTCGCCCGCCTTGCCCATGCCGAAGCCCTTGATGGTCTTGACCAGCAGCACCGTCGGCTGCCCCTTGGTGTTGACCGCCTTGTGGTAGGCCGCGTAGACCTTCTGCGGGTCGTGGCCACCGCGCTGCAGGCGCCAGATGTCGTCGTCGCTCATCTTCGACACCATCTCGAGCAGCTTGGGGTGGCGGCCGAAGAAGTTCTTGCGGACGAAGGCGCCATCGTTGGCCTTCATCGCCTGGTAGTCGCCGTCCAGCGTCTCCATCATGACCTTCTTCAGCAGGCCTTCCTTGTCACGCGCCAGCAGCGGATCCCAGTACGAGCCCCAGATCAGCTTGATGACGTTCCAGCCGGCACCGCGGAAGTCGCCCTCCAGCTCCTGGATGATCTTGCCGTTGCCCCGCACCGGGCCATCCAGGCGCTGCAGGTTGCAGTTGACGATGAAGATCAGGTTGTCGAGCTTCTCACGCGCGGCCAGGCCGATCGCGCCCAGGCTTTCGGGCTCGTCCATCTCGCCGTCGCCGCAGAAGACCCAGACCTTGCGCTTGCTCGTATCGGCGATGCCGCGGGCATGCAGGTACTTCAGGAACCGCGCCTGGTAGATCGCCATCAGGGGGCCCAGGCCCATCGAGACGGTTGGGAACTGCCAGAACTCGGGCATCAGCTTCGGGTGCGGGTAGCTCGACAGGCCCTTGCCGTCGACCTCCTGCCGGAAGCTGAGCAGCTGCTCTTCGCTGATGCGGCCTTCCATGAAGGCGCGGGCGTAGATGCCGGGGGCCGAGTGGCCCTGGATGTAGAGCAGGTCACCGCCGTGGTCCGGCGTGTCGGCGTGCCAGAAGTGATTGAAGCCGGCGCCGAACATCGTGGCGACCGAGGCGAACGACGAGATGTGGCCGCCGAGGTCGCCCCCGTCTTCCGGGTGCAGGCGGTTGGCCTTGACGACCATCGCCATCGCGTTCCAGCGCATGTAAGCGCGCAGCCGTTCCTCGATCTCGATGTTGCCAATGTAGTGAGGCTCGTCCTCGGGCTCGATGGTGTTGACGTAGGCGGTGGTGGCCGAGAACGGCATGTCCACGCCGTGCTGTCGCGCATGCTCGAGCAGCTGCTCGAGCAGGAAGTGGCCGCGTTCGCGCCCTTCGGTTTCGAGCACGGCCGACAGGGCATCGAGCCACTCTCGGGTCTCCTGCGCGTCCGCGTCATTCGCGGCGGCGCCCAGGAACGATTCAGGCAGGGCGGACATGGTTGTCTCCTCGGGAAAGGCCACGAGCGGGCCGTTGTCTGACGGGTGATCGGTCGGCGGGAAGTTTCGCACAGCCAGTTTCGATTTTCAAATGGTGGCTGTCGATTTCATATTGTGGTGTGTACGTAGACCATCCCGGGCGTATCGCACGGCGGCGCCCGGCCACACGCCGGCCGACCGGCGGCCCCGCCGCGATAATCGCGCCAATGGTCTTGGCTCGCGAACCGCTCAAACCCTCTCCCTCGCGCCTTCAGCGTCTTGTCGGCCGCTGGTGGCGGCAGCAATCGCCGGCGCGGCAGGATCGTTTCGCGACCATCGGGCCGCTGGTGTCGGTGCTGCTGTTCCTGGCCGCGATCACGGCCGCGTTCTGGTACCTGCGCAACGAGGAGATCGACCGCGCCACCGACGCGCTGCGGCGCGACACCGAGGTCGCCCAGCAGCAGATTCGCCTGCACCTGATCGAGAACCAGGAGCAGCTCGTTCGCATCGCGCGCGAGCTGGTCACGCGCGACATCGACGCCGCCGAGTTCCTCGGGCAGGCGGGTGCCTTCCAGCGCGAGCGGCCCGAGGTGCGCCACTTCACCTGGATCAATGCCCAGCGCAAGGTCCGCGCAAGCCAGGCGGTGCTGAGTTTTCGCAGCGATGACGGCGGCGGCAGCCCCACCGCCGACCCCTCGCTGCCGGCCGAGGGCCGGCGCAGTGAGGCCGAGTACGCCTTCATCGCCGCACGCGACACGCGCCAGCCGGTCTATTCGCGCCCGTTCACCGATGCCAGCGGCCTGGCCGTGTTCCAGATCCAGGTGCCGCTGATCGACCGCAGCAATTTCGCCGGCACGCTGATCGTCGAGTACTCGGTCGAAGCGCTGGTGCGCTTCTTCGTCCCGACGGAGGTCACGCGCCGGCACCTGGTCAGCGTGCTCGGGCCCGACCAGCGGGTACTGGTCAGCACCGTAAGCTCCATGCCCGGCCAGCCGGCCGCGGCGCCCTCGCTGCAATACGACCTGCCGCTGGCGCCGATGTCCAACGGGCTGACGCTGCGCGGCCAGGGCTATCGCACCTCGATCGGCCTGATCGGCAACACGCTGTTCTGGATGGTCGTCGCGCTGTCGGTGCTCACCGTCTGGATGCTGCTGGGCACCTGGCGCCACATGCGCCGCCGCTCGCAGATCCAGCACGCGCTGGTGCAGGAAACGAACTTCCGCCGGGCGATGGAGAACTCCATGCTGACCGGCATGCGCGCGATGGACAAAGACGGCCGCGTCACCTACGTGAACCCGGCCTTCTGCGCCATGACCGGCTTTGCCGAAGCCGACCTGATCGGCCGCTACCCGCCCTTCCCCTACTGGCCACCGGATCGCATCGAAGAGAACACCCGGCTGCTGCAGCAGGAGTTGCAGGGCCGCAGCCCGGTCGGTGGCATCGAGGTCAAGGTGATGCGCAAGGACGGCTCGATCTTCGATGCGCGCATGTACGTCTCGCCGCTGATCGACCCCAAGGGCCAGCAGGCGGGCTGGATGACCTCGGTGACCAACATCACCGAAGCCAAGCGCATCCGTGACCAGCTTTCCGCCTCGCACGAGCGCTTCACCACCGTGCTCGAGGGGCTGGATGCGGCCGTGTCGGTGCTGTCGGTGCAGCACAGTGAACTGCTGTTCGCCAACCGTTCGTACCGCCTGTGGTTCGGCGCCGATGCGCGCGGCCATGCGCTGCTCGCCAACAGCTCGCACGGCGTGCCCTTCCTGCCCGAACCCGACGAGGAGGTCGACGGCCTGTCCGGCCTGCCGACCCAGCCGCTGACAGAGAGCGGCTCGCAGCCGCGCGAGGTCTACGTCGAGTCGCTGCAGATGTGGTTCGACGTGCGCGCCCGCTACCTGCAATGGACCGACGGCCGCCTGGCACAGATGCTGATCGCCACCGACATCACCGCCCGCCGCCGGGTCGAGGAACAGGCCCAGCAACAGGCCGAGAAGGCCCAGGTCACGAGCCGGCTGATCACGATGGGCGAGATGGCCTCCTCGGTCGCCCACGAGCTGAACCAGCCGCTGACCGCGATCAACAACTACTGCAACGGCATGATCAGCCGGGTGCGCAACCAGTCGATCGGCACCGACGACCTGATCGCCGCGCTGCAGAAGACCGGCCGCCAGGCCGAGCGGGCCGGACAGATCATCCACCGCATCCGCTCGTTCGTGAAACGCAGCGAGCCGCAGCGCCAGCCGGCGCATGCACGCGACATCGTCGAGGACGCGGTCGAGCTCGCCGGCATCGAGCTGCGCCGGCGAAAGGTGGCGATCCACACCTACGTCGCGCAGCGCCTGCCGATGCTGAGCGTCGACCCCATCCTGATCGAGCAGGTGCTGCTGAACCTTCTGAAGAACGCTGCCGAAGCGATCGACAGCGCCAGGCTGCCCAACTCGCGCCGCCACATCGAGCTGCGCGTCGTGCCGCGCCATACGCCGGAAGAAGGCGGCGTGATCGAGTTCAGCGTCACCGACATGGGCCCGGGCATGAAAGAAGAGGTGCTGGCGCGCCTGTACGAAGCCTTCTTCTCGACCAAGGCCGAGGGCATGGGCATCGGCCTGTCGCTGTGCCGCTCGATCATCGAGTCTCACCGCGGCCGGATCCGGGCGCAGAACCTCTACAATGGTGGGTCGATTTCCGGGTGCCGCTTCGCGTTCACCCTGCCGGTCGACCTGTCCCAACGCGCCGAAGCTGCGCCCGTGCCTGACGTGCCGGACGTGGCCGCAGCGTCGAACCCGAACGCCTCTGCCTCATGAGCCTGATTCCGAAAAAGGGTACTGTCTACGTGGTCGATGACGACGAGGCGGTCCGAGATTCACTGCAATGGCTGCTCGAGGGCAAGGACTACCGGGTCAAGTGCTTCGACTCGGCGGAATCCTTTCTTTCCCGCTTCGACCCGCGCGAGGTCGCCTGCCTGATCGCCGACATCCGCATGGACGGCATGAGCGGGTTGGAACTGCAGGATCGGCTGCTCGAGCGCAAGAGCCCGCTGCCCGTCGTCTTCATCACCGGCCACGGCGACGTACCAATGGCGGTCACGACGATGAAGAAGGGCGCGATGGACTTCATCGAGAAACCCTTCAAGGAAGACGAACTGGTGGCGCTCGTCGAGCGCATGCTCGATCAGGCCCGCGTCGCCTTCTCGCAGTACCAGGAGCAGGCCAGCCGCGACGCGCTGCTGTCGCGCCTGACCACCCGCGAGGCCCAGGTGCTCGAGCGCATCGTCGCCGGCCGGCTGAACAAGCAGATCGCCGACGACCTGGGCATCAGCATCAAGACGGTGGAGGCGCACCGCGCCAACATCATGGAAAAGCTCAACGCCAACACCGTGGCCGACCTGCTGAAGATCGCGCTGGGCGCCACCCACAAGGCCTGAACTTCTTCACGCCGACACCACCTTCATTGCGACGGGGCCTTTCAGGCCCCGTTCGCGCTTCTTGCCCGAGGATTCAACGACCATGACCGCCCAACTGATCGATGGCAACGCCCTGTCCCGCCAACTGCGTGCCGAAGTGGCCGAGCGCGCTGCCGCCCTCGCCGCCCGCGGCCACCAGCCCGGCCTGGCGGTGATCCTGGTCGGCGAGAACCCGGCCAGTGCCGTCTACGTGCGCAACAAGGTCAAGGCCTGCGCCGATGCCGGCTTTCATTCGGTGCTCGAGAAGTACGAGGCCTCGATGCCCGAAGCCGAGTTGCTCGCCAGGATCGAGGCCCTGAATGAAGATCCGGCCATCCACGGCATCCTGGTGCAGTTGCCGCTGCCCGCGCACATCGACGCGCACAAGGTGATCGAAACGATCTCGCCCGAAAAGGATGTCGACGGTTTCCACGTCGCCTCGGCCGGTGCGCTGATGGTCGGCCAGCCCGGCTTCAAGCCCTGCACGCCCTACGGCTGCATGAAGATGCTCGAGTCGATCGGCGTCGACCCGCGCGGCAAGCACGCGGTGGTGATCGGCCGCTCGAACATCGTCGGCAAGCCGATGGCGATGCTGCTGCTGGGCGCCAACGCGACCGTGACGATCTGTCACAGCGCGACACCCGATCTTGCATTCCACACCCGCCAGGCCGACATCGTCGTGGCGGCCGTCGGCAAGCGCAATGTGCTGACCGCCGACATGGTCAAGCCCGGCGCCGTGATCATCGACGTCGGCATGAACCGCAACGACGAAGGCAAGCTCTGCGGCGACGTCGATTTCGCCGGCGTCAGCCAGGTGGCCGGCTGGATCACCCCGGTGCCGGGCGGGGTCGGGCCAATGACGATCACGATGCTGCTGGTCAACACGATCGAGGCGGCGGAACGCCGCGCCGCTGTTTGAGTCTGTCGACAGACCAGCCCTGGGAGACACGATGAAATCCAACCCGCTCCTGCAGTTCGACGGCCCGATGGCCTACGACACGATCCGGCCAGAGCATGTCACCCCCGCGGTCGACACGCTGCTGGCCGGCGCCAACACCGCACTCGAGCGCGTGGTCGGTCCCGAAGTGCCGGCCGAGTTCGATGCGATGTCTACCGTGCTCGCCGTCGCCACCGAGAAGCTGGCCCGGGCCTGGGGCGCCGTCAACCACTTGAACCACGTGGCCGACACGCCCGAGCTGCGTGCCGCCCATGCCGAGAACCTGGCCCGCGTGACCGAGTTCTATACCCGCCAGGGCAGTGACGAGCGGCTGTACGCGAAATACCGCGCCGTTGCCTCGAGCCCCGCCGCGGCGAGCCTGAGCGCACCGCGCCGGCAAGCCCTGGCCCACTGGCTGCGCGATTTCAAGCTCGGTGGCGCCGACCTGCAGGGCGAAGCCAAGGCCCGCTTCGCCGCTATCCAGGACCGCATGGCCGAGCTGTCGCAGGCCTACTCGAACCACGTGCTCGACGCGACCGATGCCTTTGCACACTACGCCAGCGCCGATGAACTGGCCGGCGTGCCGGCCGACGTGGTGCAAGGCATGCGCGCCGCGGCCGAGAAGGATGGCCAGGAGGGCCACAAGATCACCCTGCACTTCCCGAGCTACTTTCCGGTGCTGCAGTACGGCCGCCACCGGCCGTTGCGCGAGAAGCTGTACACGGCCTACGTGACCCGCGCGAGCGAGCTCGGCCCTGCGGAACTCGACAACTCCGCCGTCATGGCCGAGCTGCTGACCCTGCGGCAGGAGGAGGCGCAACTGCTCGGCTACGCCAACTACGCCGAGGTCTCGCTGGCCAGCAAGATGGCCCGCACCCCGGTGGAGGTCATGGCCTTCCTGCGCGACCTCGCGCAACGTGCGCGTGCCAGCGCCGAGCGCGACCTGGCCGAGCTGCGCGAATTCGCCGCACGCGAACTCGGCTTGGCCGACCTGCAGTCGTGGGACATCGCCTACGCCAGCGAGAAGCTGAAGGAGGCCCGCTACGCCTTCAGCGATCAGGAGGTCAAGGCCTACTTCCCGCTGCCGAAGGTGCTGGACGGCCTGTTCAAGATCGTCGAGACGCTGTTCGAGGTCGCCATCCGGCCGGGGCAAGCGCGGGTGTGGAACGAGTCCGTGCGCTTCTTTCGCATCGAGCGCGGCGCGAACCTGGTCGGCGAGTTCTTCCTCGATCCGCACGCGCGCCCCGGCAAGCGCCCGGGGGCGTGGATGGACGACGCGCGCGAGCGCTGGCGCCGGCCCGACGACAGCAGCCTGCAAACCCCGATCGCCCACCTCGTGTGCAACTTCGCGGCACCCGTCGGTGACAAGCCGGCGCTGCTGACGCACGACGACGTCATCACCCTCTTCCACGAATTCGGCCACGGCCTGCACCACCTGCTGACCCAGGTCGACGACCTCGGCGTCTCCGGCATTGCCGGCGTCGAGTGGGACGCGGTCGAACTGCCCAGCCAGTTCATGGAGAACTTCTGCTGGGAGTGGGATGTGCTCAAGCACCTCACCGCCCACGTCGACACCGGCGAGCCGATGCCGCGCGTGCTGTTCGACAAGATGCTCGCCGCGAAGAATTTCCAGAGCGGGCTGCAGACGCTGCGCCAGGTCGAGTTCGGCCTGTTCGACATGCGCCTGCACACCGAGGCCGATGCGCCGCAGCGCGTGCAGTCGATTGCCGCCGAGGTGCGGCAAGAGGTCGCAGTGGTCACGCCGCCGCCTTTCGCCCGCAACGCCCACACCTTCTCCCACATCTTCGCCGGCGGCTATTCGGCCGGCTACTACAGCTACAAGTGGGCCGAGGTGCTCTCGGCCGATGCCTTCAGCGCCTTCGAGGAAGAAGGCGTGCTGAGCCCGGCCACCGGCCGGCGCTACCGCAGCGAGATTCTCGAGGTCGGCGGCAGCCGCCCCGCGCTCGACAGCTTCAAGGCCTTCCGCGGCCGGGAGCCGACAATCGACGCGCTGCTGCGCCATCAAGGCATTGCCGCCTGACGACTTCGGCTAGATTCCACCCATGCACCTCGCCGCCCCGACTGCCATGACGCGAACCACCCGCCTCACCGCGCTGCTTGCCAGCGGACTTGCGCTCACCCTGGCCGCCCTGCCCGCCCATGCGGTCTACAAGGTGATCGGCCCGGATGGCAAGGTCACCTACACCGACACCCCGCCACCCGACGGCAAGGCCAAGGTCACGCCGGTCGCCGTGGGCTCGGGCGGCGGGGCACCGAACCTGAGCGGCTTGCCCGCCGAGCTGCAGCAGGCCGCCACCAAGTACCCGGTCACGCTGTACTCGACCCGCGACTGCCGCCCTTGCGACGCCGGCCGCCGCCTTCTGCAGCAGCGCGGCATCCCGTTCGCCGAGACGACGCTGGCCGCCACGAGCGCCGACCAGGCCGCCTTGCAGCAGCTCGCCGGCACCACGAACCTGCCGGTGCTGACCATCGGCCAGCAGCAGCTCAAGGGCCTGACGCCAGGCGAGTGGCACGGCTACCTCGATGCCGCCGGCTACCCGCGCGAATCCAAGCTGCCCTCCAGCTACCGCGCACCGGCGCCGACGCCAATGACCGCGGTCGCCGAGCCGGCCCCAGCCGCAGGCACCGATGCGGCGCCGGCCGCCGCCCCGGCCCCCGCAGCACCTGCCCGACCGGCCAGCGGCCCGAACATCCGCTTCTAGGCTGGCCGCGCGATCCGGCGGGCCGGCACCTGCGCCAACAGCACCAGCCCCGCCATCAGCCATAGCGGAGCTGCCGGCAGCGTGGCCGCCGCGAGCGCGCCGAAGGCGACCGGCATCACGATGGTGGCCGAGTTGGTGACCAGCATGCGCAGGCCCAGCGCCTGGCCGTGGCGGTCGTCCGGCGTCACTTGGTGCAGCATCGACAGAACCATCGGCTGCACCGACCCGAGCGCCAGCCCGAGCAGGGCCGAGCCGAGCATCATGCCGGCCGCGCCGGGCAGCCAGTAGTAGGTCGCGCAAACGGCCGTCGCCAGCGCCATCGCCCGGCGCAGCGCGCGTTTCTCGTCCAGGTGCTCGGCCCAGCGCGAGATGGCCAGGCGCACCAGGGTCGCGGCGACCGCGAACGCGCCGAGGATCAGTCCGATGCTCGAAGCGCTCAAGCTCCGCGCATGGCCCAGCACCGGCACCACGAAGCTGTGCGCGTCCCAGCACGACGACAGCGCCAGGTTCACCAGCAGCAATCGGCGCAGCGGCGCCGCGCGCAGCAGGCCGAAGGCCGAGAAGGCACCGCGCGGCCGACCCTGGCTGTCCTGTTCCAGGGAATGCGCCGGCGGCGCCGCGCGCGGCACGCGCCGGCCGAGCCACCAGGCCACGAGCGGCAGCAGCGCCGCAAAGACGAAGCCCGAGCGAAACCCCACGTGATCGATCAGCAGGCCGACGACCACCGGCGCCAATGCGTTCGACAGCGCGGGGCCGAGCGCGATCCAGCTGAAGACCCGCTTCAGGTCACTCGGCTCGCGCGCCATCAGCCCGGCCTCGCGCTGGATGCCGACCGCGGCGACCGCCACCGCGCCGCCGGTCGCCAGCGACGCGACGGCCAACGCCACCGGATGCTGGCTCAGCACGGCGACCGCCGCACCGGCTGCTCCCATCGCCACGCCCACCCCGAGGGGCCGGCGCAAGCCGTGCCGGTCGGCCAGCCGACCGGCCCACAGCGACAGCCCGATCGGCGCAACGGCGAACAGCGACAGCAGCACGCCGACGATCCACTCGGGATAACCGCGGTGCAGCACCAGCAGGCTCGCGGTGACGCGCGTGGCCGCCATGCTGGCGTGCACGCAGACCAGCGCGCCGATCACCGCCGGCAACGCGGCGCGCAATTGGGACCGAGGCGGCGGCTGCTCGGCAACGCTCACGCGTCGCCCTCGACTCCGGCGTCGTCCTCCACCGTGGTGCCGAGCAGGGCCTGGGCCGGCCCTTCGGGCAGCGCCTCCACGCCCTTGAGCTTGCGCGCCATCTGGCGGGTGCGGGTTTCGGCCAGCTCGATCTGGTTGCCGGCCTCCTCGATCTTCTTCTTGGTCCTCGCGAGCACGTCGCCGAACTTCTGGAACTCGCCCTTGACGGCCCCGAGCACCTCCCACACCTCGGCACTGCGCTTCTCGAGCGCCAGCGTGCGAAAGCCCATCTGCAGGCTGCTCAGCGTGGCCAGCAGCGTGGTCGGGCCGGCCAGCGTGATGCGGTGCTCCCGCTGCAGGCTCTCGACCAGCCCGGGTCGGCGCAGCGCCTCGGCATACAGGCCCTCGGTGGGCACGAAAAGGATGCCGAAGTCGGTCGTGTGCGGGGCCGCGATGTATTTCTCGCGGATCGTCCTGGCCTCCTGCCGCAGACGCGACTCGATCGCCTTCGCGGCAGCCTCGGCAGCCACCGGGTCGGCCTGATCCTGCGCGGTCAGCAAGCGCTCGTAGTCCTCGCGCGGAAACTTTGCGTCGATCGGCAGCCACAGCGGCGCGCCGTCGTCGCGCCGGCCCGGCAGGCGGATCGCGAACTCGACCCGTGCCCCGCTGCCCGGCACGGTCTCGACGTTGGCGCCGTACTGCTCAGGCGTGAACACCTGTTCCAGCAGGCCGGCCAGCTGCACCTCGCCGAACACGCCGCGCGTCTTCACGTTGGTCAGCACGCGGTTGAGCGAGCCGACGTCGCGCGCCAAGGCCTGCATGTCGCCCAACCCCCGGTGCACCAGCTCAAGCCGCTCGGCCACCTGCTTGAAGCTCTCGCCCAGGCGCTGCTCCAGCGTCGCGTGCAACTTCTCGTCGACGGTGGCGCGCATCTGCTCGAGCTTCTTCTCATTGCCCTCCTGCAGCGTCGACAGCTTGTTCTCCACCGTCTGCCGCACCTCGGCCAGCCGGCGCTCGTTGGCATCCGACAAGGCCTTGAGCTGCTCGCTCTGGCTGTCGGCGAAACGCTTGAGCGCCAGGTCCTGCGCCTCGCGCCCTTGCAGATGCGCCTGCGCGAGTTGCTGCTGCATCGCGCCGAGCTGGACACGGAAGCTGTCGATCTGCTCGTTCTGGGTGCGGGCCACGTCGCCCGATTGCGCCAGCAGCGCCTGCTGGAACAGCGACAGGCCCTGGCTCAATTCAGCGCGGGTCGCGCTTGCACTGGCCTGCACCTCGCTGCGCAGCCCGCGCTCAAGCCGTTCGCTCTCCTGGCGCTGCTGCTGCACGAGTTCTTCGAGCCTGGGGCCCAGGCCATTCGAGGCGGGCCGGCGCAAGGCCAGCCACAACACGAGAGCGAAATTCAGCGCGAGCAGCGCGATCGTCAGCCAGTCAGCAAGCGTCATCGACGCATTGTGGCAGCGCCCTCAGCGGCGAGATGCTGCGGCCTGGGGGTTCAACGGCGTCGGCGGCGTGCCGCCCGTCAAGGCGGCGATCAGGTTGGTGGCGGCCAGGTTGGCCATCGCGCGCCGCGTGGGCAGGCTGGCGCTGGCGATGTGCGGCGTCAACACGACGTTCGGCACCTGCAGCAGGGCCGGGTGGACGCTGGGCTCGCCCTCGAACACGTCCAGCCCGGCGGCGGCGACGCGCCGCTCGCGCAGCGCCTCGGCCAGCGCCGCGTCGTCGACCACACCGCCGCGGGCGATGTTGGTCAGCGTGGCCGTCGGCTTCATCAGCGCCAGTTCGGCCGCACCGACCAGGTGGTGCGTCTCGGGCGTGTAGGGCACGACGATGATCAGGTGGTCGGCCTCGCGCAGCAGATCGGTCAGGCCGAGGTAGCGCGCACCGACGGCCGCCTCGTCGGCGGCGGGCAGCCGGCTGCGGTTGTGGTAGGCCACCTTCATGCCGAAACCCAGCGCGCCGCGGCGGGCAATGGCCTGTCCGATGCGGCCCATGCCGAGGATGCCGAGCGTCGCGCCATGCACATCGCTGCCGGCGAAGAGGTCGACCGTCCAGTGCGTCCACTTGCCCGCGCGCAACCAGTGTTCGCCCTCGGCGATGCGGCGCGCGGTGGCCATCATCAGCGCAAAGCCGAAGTCGGCGGTGGTCTCGGTCAGCACGCCCGGCGCGTTCGTGGCCAGCACGCCGTGCGCGGTGCAGGCCGGCACGTCGATGTTGTTGAAACCGACTGCCATGCTGCACACGGCCCGCAGGCCCGGGCAGGCATCGAGCAGTGCCGCGTCGATGCGCTCGGTACCGGCGATCAGCGCGCCGGCACATCCCTGCAGGCGCGCTGCCAGCACGTCCGGCTCTGCGGGCTCGTCGGACTCGCGGTAGTCGACATCGAAGTGCGCGCCCAGGCGCTCCACCACCTCAGGAAACAGCCGGCGCGCCACCAGGACGCGAAGTCGTTCATCTGCTGCCATGTCTGCCATGCTCCTCTCATCAAGACGCCGACTGCGTGGACGGCGCGCCACCTGCGTCGCCGCCGCCCCGTTCAGCCGTGGAAGCGGGCGAACGCGGCCACCGGCGCGCGCTCGGTGACCAACTGGTTCTCTGCCGCATCCGGATCGGCGTGGCCCAGCGCCATGCCACAGACCACCATCTCGTCGGGCAGCAGGCCGAGCTCGGCGGCGATCACGCGATGGAACTGCGTGAAGGCCGCCTGCGGGCAAGTGTCCAGCCCTCGGGCCCGGGCGGCGACCATCACGTTCTGCAGGAACATGCCGTAGTCGAGCCAACTTCCCTGCCGCATGATGCGGTCGATCGTGAAGATCAGGCCGACGGGCGCGTCGAAGAACTCGTAATTGCGGCCATGCTGCGCGTGCATGCGCTGCTTGTCGGCCTTGCCGATGCCGAGCAGGCCGTACAGATCCCAGCCGACCTTGCGCCGCCGATCGATGTAGGGCGAACGCCATTCCGTCGGGTAGTAGGCGTACTCCTCGCTATGCTGGGCACGCTCCTCGGGGTCGTCGTAGGCGGCGCGGATGCGCCCCGACAGGCGTGCACGCGCCTCGCCCGTCAGCACATGCACCCGCCAGGGCTGGACGTTCGTGCCGGAGGGCGCGCGCGCCGCCACCGCGAGGATCTGCTCGATCTGCTCGCGCGGCACCGGGGTGGGCAGGAAGGCGCGAATCGAGCGGCGGCTCGTGATCGCGGCATCGACCGCGGCGATCGATTCGGGCGTGATTGGCGGTATTGGCGGCAGTGTGGGCGACATGGCTTCAGCCTCGCAGCGGTTCGAGCGCCGCCAGCAATGCGGCCGGCAGGGCCGCGGGCCGGCGCGTGGCGCGATCGACGTAGACATGGACGAAATGACCGGCGGCCGCGCACAGCGGCTCCCCGGCCGCGAACAAGCCGACCTCGTAGCGCACGCTCGATCGGCCGACGTGGGCCACGCGCAGTCCGGCGTCGACCGCCTGCGGGTAGGTCAGCGACGAAAAGTAGTTGCACTGCGTCTCGATGACCAGGCCGATCACCGGGCTGGTTTCGATCTGCAGCGCGCCGGCGTCGATCAGGTGGCCGTTGACGGCCGTGTCGAAGAAGCTGTAGTAGACGACGTTGTTGACGTGGCCGTAGACGTCGTTGTCCATCCAGCGCGTGCCGATCGAGCGGAACACGCGGTAGGCGCTGCGTGGTGCGGGTTGCGGGCGCGAAGCGCCGGGGGCTGGGCTCATACCGGCGATTGTTCCATCGCTGCGGGCTGGTGCCGCTGCCACGCCTGCCAGCTTTCGGCAGCCAGCGACAAGGTGCGGGCCTGGATGGCCACCGTCTCCTGGATGTCGCGCCCATAACCGCCGGCCATCGACAGCGCAACCGGCAGCCCGCGTTCGCGCAACGCAGCCAGCACCCGGCGATCGCGCTCGGCCAGGCCCGAGGCGCTGAGCTTCAGGCGGCCGAGGCGGTCGTTCTCGTGCGGGTCGGCGCCGGCGAGATAGAAGACCAGGCCCGGCAGCAGACCACCGTGCCGGCGCCAGACCTCCGCCAGCGCGTTGTCGAGCGCAGCCAGGTAGTCGCCGTCGCCGCAGCCGTCAGGCAGTTCCACGTCGAGGTCGCTCGCGGCCTTGCGGAACGGGAAGTTGCGCTCGCCGTGCATCGAGAAGGTGAACACGGTCGGGTCGTCGGCAAAGATGGCGGCGGTGCCGTTGCCCTGGTGCACGTCGAGGTCGACCACCAGCACGCGCAGCAAGGCCCGGTGCGAACGGTGCCACTCGGCCTGCATCAGGCGGGCGGCCACCGCCACATCGTTGAAGACGCAGTAGCCCGAGCCTTTGTCGGCGCTCGCGTGGTGGGTGCCGCCGGCCAGGTTGGCCGATACGCCCTCGGCCAGTGCCGTGCGGGCAGCAGCGATCGTCGCGCCCACCGAGCGACGCGCCCGCTCGGCCATGCGCGGTGTCCAGGGAAACCCGATCTCGCGCTGCGCCGCCGGGCTCAGCAGCCCTTCGGCCACCGCGCTCACGTAGACCGGCTCATGCGCCAGCGCGAGCTCGCCGTCGGTCGCCGCGGGTGCCTCCTCCAGCCGGATGTCGGGCAACTCGGCCGCCACCCGCTCGCGCAGCAGCCGGTACTTCGGCATCGGAAAGCGGTGGCCGTCGGGCAACGGCAGCACGAAATGGTCCGAGGTGTAGGCGCGCATGGTCGAGCCCGGCCAATGTGCCACAGCGAGCCGTCTCCAGGCCCTTCTAGGCGCTTCGGCCTAGATTGCTGCACTGCAACAAATACCGCTTGCAAACCTCGGTAAGAACCCTATACTTCGAGCCATGTTGCAGCGCACCATAAGTTGTGGAAGGGCTGCAGTGTCCCCGCCCCCTGTCTTTGACTCCCCAGGAGATGCATATGCTGACCGCTGAACAACTGATCGCCGCCCAGAAGGCCAACGTCGAAACCCTGTTCGACCTGACCAACAAGGCTTTCGAAGGCGTCGAAAAGCTCGTCGAACTGAACCTCCAAGTCGCCAAGGCTTCGCTCGGCGAAGTCGCCGAAACCGCCAAGGCCACGCTGTCGGTCAAGGACGCGCAAGAACTGCTGTCGCTGCAAGCGGGTCTGCTGCAGCCGGCAGCCGAGAAGGCCGCCGCCTACAGCCGCCACCTGTACGACATCGCCGCCTCGACCAATGCCGAAGTGACCAAGGTCGCTGAAGTGCAACTGGCCGATGCCCAGAAGCAGTTCATGGCCAGCGTCGACAGCGCCGTCAAGAACGCCCCGGCCGGCACCGAAAGCGCCGTCGCGCTGGTGAAGTCGGCCATCTCGGCCGCCAACAACGCCTACGAAAGCGCCCACAAGGCTGCCAAGCAGGCTGCTGAAGTCGCCGAAGCGAACTTTCAGGCCGTGACCAGCACCGCCGTCAAGGCGAGCCAGGCGGCCCCCAAGGCTGCTCGCCGCGCCGCCTGAACCTTTGCCCCCACGCCCCCTACCGGGGGCTGCCCCCCGGAGGGGGCCCGCGCAGCGGACCGGCAAGGCCGGATCCGCGCACGCCACTTGTAGGCGGCGGCTCCTGCGGAGCGCCGCCCCCTGACGACAGAGCCGTGCCGAGGACGCACGCGGCGGCTGTCCACGCCGACGGAACTTCCGTCGCGTACCGGTTGTCTCTAAAGAGGCCACGCGTTCCTGAGTTGCGTGGCCTTCATGGAAGGTTGTCTCCTCGGTACCTCTTGAAAGACTGGCTTTCCAGGTACCTTCAAGCCCGGCCCGTCCTCGCGGATGGCCGGGTTCTTTTCTTTCAGGGCATCAGCGGGTCAGCACCGTCACGCGCTGGCGCAACTGTGGCAGCGTGGCCAGTGCGGCCTCGCGGCCGGCCTGGATGGCCTTCACCCGCGCGGTGAAATCGGCGCTCGACACGCCCGCCAGCACCGGGCGCATCACGACGTCGGCGTCTTTCAGTTCCAGCCGGTTGATGCTGCGGCCCATGATCGCGAAGGTCTGCAGCAGCATGTGCAGCGCGTCCCCCGTTCCATTGCCATCCGGCGGCGACGATATGTCCACCGCGATCACCAGCTCGGCCCCCATTTGCCGGGCAAAGCGCACCGGCACCGGGGAGACCAGGCCCCCGTCGACATATTCCCGCGCACCGATCTTCACCGGCTGGAACACCGCCGGCACCGCGCTGGAGGCGCGCACCGCCACGCCCGCGTCACCGCGCTGGAACAGGATCGGTTGGCCATCGGCCAGGTCGGTCGCGACGATGCCCAGCGGCAGCTTCATCTGCTCGATCGTCAATCCACCGGTCTGCGCGCGCACATAGCGCGCCAGCGCCTCGCCGCGGATCAGCCCGCGGCTGGGGAAAGACCAGTCGGTCAGGCCCGATTCATCCATCGTCTGCGCCAGCGAGCCCATCTCCACGCCGCTCTTGCCGGAGGCGTACAACGCCGCCACCAGGCTGCCGGCCGAGGTCCCGACCACCAGGTCGGGCCGGATGCCCTGCTCCTCCAGCACCTGGATCACGCCGATGTGGGCGAAGCCGCGCGCCGCGCCGCCACCCAGCGCCAGCCCGATGCGCGGTGGCCTCGGCAGCGCGGGGGGCGGCGAAGGGGGCGTGATGGGTGGCTCGACCACCCTGGGCGGCGGGGGTGCGACGCTCTGGCAGGCCGCCAGTGACGCGCCGAGGGCCATGGCGGAGAACAGCTTCAGACACAAGCGCCGGCTCGATTCGGACGAAGCCTCGCTCGTCTTATATTCAGTTGGAATATTCAAGTGAATTTTGTGTTCTTTTCAAGAATATAACGAATCCGTAGAGTCGCCTCGAAGCCACTTTTGGGGTGGCGCTGCCTGCGCTTCATCCATGTACCAATACACCTCTTTCGACCGCCAGTTCGTGCATCAACGGGCCGCGCAGTTCCGCGACCAACTTGAGCGCAACCTGGCCGGCGAGCTCGCCGACGACGATTTCCGCCCGCTGCGCCTGCAGAACGGCTGGTACATCCAGCGTCACGCGCCGATGCTCCGGGTGGCCATCCCTTACGGCGAATTGTCGTCGCGCCAGCTGCGTCAGGCCGCGCGCATCGCGCGTGAACTCGATCGCGGTTTCGGCCATTTCACGACACGCCAGAACCTGCAGTACAACTGGATCCCGCTGCCCAAGTCCGCCGACGCGATGGACCTGCTGGCCGAGGTCGACATGCACGGCATCCAGACCTCGGGCAACTGCATCCGCAACATCACGAGCGACGTGTACGCGGGCATCGCGCCCGACGAGATCGTCGACCCGCGCCCCTACTGCGAGATCCTGCGCCAGTGGAGCACCCTGCACCCCGAATTCGCCTTCCTGCCGCGCAAGTTCAAGATCGCCGTCAGCGGCAGCCTGGAAGACCGCGCGGCCATCGCCTGGCATGACGTCGGCCTGCAACTGCTGAAGAACGAGGCCGGCGAGGTCGGCTTCAAGGTGCTGGTCGGTGGCGGCATGGGCCGCACGCCGGTCATCGGCACGGTGGTCAACGAGTTCGTGCGCTGGCAGCAGATCCTCGTCTACCTCGAGGCGATCGTGCGGGTCTACAACCGCTTCGGCCGGCGCGACAACCTCTACAAGGCGCGCATCAAGATCCTCGTCAAGGCCGAGGGCCAGAAATTCATCGACGCTGTCAACACCGAGTTCGCGAAGATCCTCGAGCATGACGTGGACGGCCGCGAGCACATCATCCCGGTCTCCGAGCTGGAGCGGGTGTCGCGCCACTTCGAAACGCCCGCCGGCGTGCGCCCGGCCACCACCGGCTTCGACCCGAACCGCACCGGCCCGGCGCCAGCGGCCTTCGTGCGCTGGCTCGAGCGCAACGTGCGTGGCCACCGCGTGCCGGGCTACCGCGCCGTGACGCTGTCGCTCAAGCGCCCCGGCCAGGCTCCGGGCGACGTGACGGCCAGCCAGATGGAAGCCGCCGCGACCATCGCCGACCGCTACTCGCTCGGCGAGCTGCGCGTGTCGCACGAGCAAAACCTGATGCTGCCCTGGGTGCGCGAGGCCGACCTGTTCTCGGTCTGGCACGCCGCCAAGGACGCCGGCTTCGCCACGCCCAACATCGGCCTGCTGACCGACCTGATCGCCTGCCCCGGCGGCGATTTCTGCGCGCTGGCCAATGCCCGCTCGATCCCGGTCGCGGCCAGCATCACCGAGCGCTTCGACGACCTCGACGCGCTGTACGACATCGGCGACATCGACCTGCACATCAGCGGCTGCATGAACTCCTGCGGCCACCACCATACCGGCCACATCGGCATCCTCGGCGTCGACAAGGACGGCAGCGAGTGGTACCAGGTCTCGGTGGCCGGCTCCGACGGCACCACGCTGAGCGGCGCGTCGGTGCCCGGCAAGGTCATCGGCCCGTCGTTCTCGGCCGACGAGGTGCCCGACGTCGTCGAGGCGCTGATCGACACCTACCTGCGCCAGCGTGCCGTCGGCGAGCGTTTCATCGACACCGCGCGCCGCCTCGGCGTGGCGCCCTTCCGTACCGCGGCCGATGCGGTGCGGCGTGACACCGCCGCCCCGGCAACCGCGGCCGCCAAGGCGGCGCCCGTGGCTGAACCTGCGGAGGCCCTGTGAGCCGAGCCAACATGAAGTTTGTCCAGCCCGCCCAAGACCCGTGGCGCGCACCGGTCGGTGAGTTCGGCCCGCTGCCGATCCCGCCGGTGGCCGCGCACAGCCTGTTGACACTGGAGCAGTGGCAAGCCGTGCGCGAGACCTGGCCGGCCGAGCTGCCGGTGGGCATCACGCTGCCCAACACGGCCGACGTCGAAGAGCTGGCCGGCGAGTTGTCGCGCTTCGCGCTCGTCGCGCTGCACTTCCCGAAGTGGGTCGACGGCCGTGCCTACAGCCAGGCCCATGTGCTGCGCGCGCGCCTGCGCTACGCCGGCGAGGTGCGCGCCACTGGCGACGTCGTTGTCGACATGCTGCCGCTGCTGGCACGCACCGGCTTCGATGCCGTGCAGCTGCGCGATGGCCAGAGCGAAGCCAGCGCCCGCCGCGCACTGACCCACGTCACCGAGCATTACCAGGGCGACGTCGTCCGGACACGTCCGCTGTTTTCGAGGGTTCCCGCATGACTGCCGCCGTTTCATCCCTGCTGCCGCTGCCCAGCACGGCGCCGGCCGCCGCGTCCAGCGCGATTTCGCTCTATGCCCGCTACACCGAGGGCTTCGAGGAGCGTGTCGAGGCGACGATCGCCCAACTGCGCCAGGCGGCGCTCGATCACCCGGGCTCGATCGTGCAGGCCACGAGCCTCGGCGCCGAGGACATGGTGCTGACCGACCTGATCGCCCGGCTCGGCCTGCCGATCGCCGTCGGCACGCTGCAGACCGGCAAGCTGCACGCCGAGACCCTGGCGCTGATCCCGGCGATCGAGCAGCGTTACGGGCTGAAGGTCGAGGTCTACAGCCCGCGCGAAGAAGCCGTGGTGCATTTCGTGCGCCGCCACGGCGAGGAGGCGATGTACGAGAGCATCGAATTGCGCAAGGGCTGCTGCCAGATCCGCAAGCTCGAGCCGCTCGGGCGTATGCTGGAGGGCCGCGCGGCCTGGGTCACCGGCCTGCGCCGCGAGCAATCGGCCAACCGCGGCAGCGTGCCGCTGCGCGAGGTCGAAGCGAATGGCCGGGTCAAGTTCAACCCGCTGGCCGATTGGACCTGGAACGACATCTGGCACTACATCGCCACCCACGACGTGCCCTACAACGCGCTGCACGACCAGTTCATGCCCAGCATCGGCTGCGCTCCCTGCACCCGCGCGATTGCGGTGGGTGAGGAATTCCGCGCCGGCCGCTGGTGGTGGGAAGACGAGAAGGCCAAGGAATGCGGCCTGCACGTCGCCCAGCCGAGCCCGCGCGGCACGCAGGACGAGGCGGTCGCCGCCTGAAGAAAGAGGCCCATTGAGCGCCGGCCACGTCATCTTCATCGGAGCCGGACCCGGCGCAGCCGACCTGATCACCTTGCGTGGCGCGCGTGCGCTCGGCCGCGCGACCGTCGTGCTGTTCGACGCCTTGACCGACCCGGCGCTGCGCGAGTACGCGCCGGCCGCCGAGTGGGTCGATGTCGGCAAGCGGGGCTTTTCCGCCTCGACCTCGCAGGACCGCATCAACGCCCTGCTGGTCGAGCACGCACAGGGTGGTGCGATCGTCGCCCGGCTCAAGGGTGGTGACCCTAGCGTCTTCGGCCGTCTCGAAGAAGAGATGCTCGCGCTGGCCGAGGCCGGCATCGGCTGGGAGGTCATCCCCGGCGTCACCTCCGCGCTGGCAGCAGCCGCAGCGTCCGGCCGGCCGCTCACCCGGCGCGGCAACGGGCGCAGCGTGTCGCTCACCACCGCGATGACACAGAAGCGCGAGCTGCACGCCGGCCGTCGTGCCGACACCGAGGTCTTCTACATGGCCGGCCAGCAGCTTCCCACCTTGTCGCGCTGCCTGCTCGACGCCGGCTGGCCAGCCGAGACGCCCGTCTGCGTGGTCTCGCGCGCAGGCTGGCCCGACCAGCTGGTCAGCGAGCACGATGTCGGCACCCTGGCCACTGCGTGTGTGATGCACGCCGGCCGGCCCGCCGTCGTCACGGTTGGCGTCGGCGCAGGCCCGGTGGCCGCCGAAGGTGCACTGCCCGACACCGATGCCCACCTGCTTGAGGGTCATCAAGCCAGTACCGTTCCCAGGCCCTAAAATCACATGCTTTGCTGCCGGCGTACCGATGCGCCCGCAGCCCGCGCCTTCGCAACGAAGCGCCCGCCCCTTCATTCCAACTCCACCGCCCGAGTCCCATGACCCACGTCGTCACTGAAGCCTGCATCCGCTGCAAGTACACCGACTGCGTCGACGTCTGCCCTGTCGACTGCTTCCGCGAAGGCCCGAACTTCCTGGCCATCGACCCCGACGAGTGCATCGACTGCGCGGTGTGCATCCCCGAGTGCCCGGTCAACGCGATCCTGCCCGAGGAAGACGTGCCGGCCGACCAGCAGAAGTACATCGCGCTCAACGCCGAGCTCGCCAAGGGCTGGCCGAGCATCACCAAGCGCAAGCCGGCGCTGCCCGATGCCGACGAGTGGAAAGACCGCAAGGACAAGCTGGATCAGTTGATTCGCTGACCGCGCCGACCACCGCGATCCGTCATCGCGACCGACCCGCCCCGGCGGCACCGCGGCGGGTCTTTCTTTGCCCGCATCTCGTTCCATCCGCCGTTCGTGGCGGATAATTCCGCCCGCTGCAGCGCCACCGCGCGGCAGCACCTTCGCTAGGGGTGTCGGGCCGGTACGCCGGCCTGACTGAGACAGTCCCTTTGAACCTGATTGAGGTAATCCTCGCGCAGGGAAGCAGATCCGACGGCAGCATGCGCTCGCATGCCCAGCCCAGCACGACTTGCCGACCTGCCATCGACTTCGTAGTCCAAGATGGCATCGCTGACCCACCACACCCGTTTTCCCCTTCATGCGCTCGCGTTGGCGGCGCTGCAGGCCGCCTGTGCCGTGCAGGCGGCCGAGCAGGTCACGATCACCGGGCGGCTCGAGCCGGCGCCGGCCAGCGTGGCCGGCTTCGGCGACTTCCCGCTTTCCAGGTCGCCCTTCCAGGCCGTGACGCTGAGTGCATCGACATTGGCTGACGCCGGCGCCCGCTCGATCGCCGACGTCACCCACCTCGATGCCAGCATCGCCGACGCATACAACGCACCCGGCTACTGGAGCACGCTGACCATCCGCGGCTTCCCGCTCGACATCAACCACAACGTCCAGCGCGACGGCCTGCCGATCAGCGCCGAGACCGCGATCGCGCTCGAGAACAAGGAGCGCATCGAGGTGCTCAAGGGCACCAGTGGCGCGCAGGCCGGCACCAGCGCCCCGGGCGGCTTGGCCAACCTGGTCGTCAAGCGACCGCGCGGAGTCGACCAGTCGACTGTGTTGCTCGGCTGGTCCGAGCGCGGCAACTGGAAGGCGGCGGCCGACCTCGAGCGGCGCCTCGGTGACGGCGATGCGCTCGGTGTGCGCCTGAATGCCGCCGTCGAATCACTCGACCCGGTGATTCGCCACTCGAAGGGCGACCGCCAGATGCTTGCACTGGCCGGCAGCGCGCGCCCCATCCCGGGCCGCCGGATCGACGCCGAGATCGAGCTCAGCCACCAGTCGCAGCCCAGCATGCCGGGCTTCAGCATGCTCGGCGACCGCGTACCTTCCGCGCGCGAGATCGACCCGCGCACCAACCTCAACAACCAGGCATGGTCGCTGCCCGTGGTCTTCGACGGCACCACCGCGAGCGTGCGCTGGACCGAAAGCCTGGGCGACGACTGGCAAGTCGTGGCTCATGCGATGAGCCAGCAGTTGCGCACCGACGACCGCATCGCCTTCCCCTTCGGCTGCAGCGCCGAAGGCAACTACGACCGCTACTGCAGCGACGGCAGCTTCGACCTCTACGACTACCGCAGCGAAGGCGAACGCCGCGACACCTTCGCCGGCGCGCTGAGGCTGGAGGGTCGCGCGCGCTGGGCCGGCATGCTGCACGAGCTGTCGACCGGCCTGACCTTGAACGACTTCCGCCTGCACGGCAACACCCAGGCCTACAACTGGGCCGGCACCGGCCTGATCGACGGCAGCGCTCAGGTCAGCCCGGCTCCGACGCCGACCTACACCACCGACGGCCGCCACGAGCGCAGCACGGAGCTTCACCTGCGCGACCACGTCGAGCTCAGCACCGACACCGGCCTGTGGCTGGGCATGCGACACACGCAACTCGAACGCGGCTACGACCAGTCGTTCACCACGCCATGGCTGGCCCTGAGCCATCAGGTGAACGACGCCTGGATGGTGTATGGCAGCTGGGGCGAAGGCATCGAAAGCGAGGTGGTGCCCAGCCTGCCGATGTACACGAACGCGGGCACGGTCCTGCCGGCGCTGCGCAGCAAGCAGGCCGAACTGGGCCTCAAGTTCAACGACAGGGACTGGGGCATCAACCTCACCGCCTTCGACATTCGTCGCCCGACGAGCGCGAGTACCGGCGCGTGCGATGGAAGCGACGGAAGCTGCACCCTGCGCATCGACGGCGACGCTCATCATCGCGGCATCGAGGCCAGCGCCGATGCCCGCTGGGGCGCCTTCGGCCTGCAAGGCAGTGCGATGTGGCTGCGAGCCCGCCGCGAAGGTGCGACCGATCCGGCCAGCAACGGCCTGACTCCGGTCAACGTCGCCGAGCGCAGCGCCCGCCTGCTGGCGAGCTGGCAGGTGGCCACGGTGCCGGGCCTGACCACGCAGGCCAGCCTGAGCTACGAGGGACCGCGCTTCGTGTTGCCCGACGACACAGCGCGCGTCCCCGGCTGGACCACGGTGGGGCTGGCGGCGCGCTACGCCACGCGCGCCTATGGTCACGAGTGGCTGGCACGCCTCGGGGTCGACAACCTGTTCGACCGCCGCGCCTGGCGCGAGAGCCCCTACCAGTTCGAGCACGTCTACCTCTACCCGCTGGAGCCGCGCACCTTCCGCGCCTCTTTGCAGGTGGGCTTGTAGAGCGTCCAAAATTCTGTCTATAATCTGAGGCTTCACTTCCCCGATAGCTCAGTTGGTAGAGCGCCGGACTGTTAATCCGTAGGTCCCTGGTTCGAGCCCAGGTCGGGGAGCCAAAATTCGAGGGGTTACGTGCGAACGTAACCCCTTTGTCTTTGGCGCTCGCGGTAGCGGTGGATCGCCTGCGAGAGGAAGTAGTGGACGCGTCGCGCCGCCCGAGGCGTTCCGCCTACGCTGAACACCCGTGTCGACTTCGAAGCCGAAACCACCTGCCACGACACCCACGAAGATCCGTCGCCGCAGCGACGCGCCGACGCTTCTCGACGTCGCGCACGCGGCAGGCGTATCGGAAATGGCGGCCTCGTCCGCGCTCAACGGTGGTCGTCGAGGCTCGGCGCGCGTGTCGGCCGAGACGCGCGAGCGCGTGCTGGCCGCGGTGCAGCGGCTAGGTTACCGGCCCAACGCCACTGCGCGCGCGCTCGCGAACCAGCGCACGAATGCGATTGGCTTCGTCGCCAACTTCCTGGGCGAAGAGCCGAACCTGTACTTCCTTGAAGTGTTCAGTGGCGTCATTCAGGGCGCCACTGCCGCCGGCCAGACGACGGCCGTCTTCACGCTGAACGACTGGGACGAGGCGCCGGCCCGCATCCCGGCCTTTTGCGACGGCCGCGTCGACGGCCTGATCTTGCTCGGCCCGCGTCTGCAGGATGACGGCTCGGCGTGGTTGCCGCAGCACATGCCGCTGGTGTCAGTGCAAGCGGACCGTTCGGTGAGCGGAGCTGTGAACGTCGAATCGGACGACGAGGCCGGCGCCTACGAGATGGTGCGCCAGCTGCTCGCGATGGGGCATCGCCGCATCCTGCACGTGGCAGGACCGCCCGGCTTTTCGGGGGCGAACCGGCGCCTCGAAGGCTACCTGCGGGCTCACGCTGAAGCCGGCGTGAAGCCTGCTCCGGGCCACGTGGTTCGCGCGCCGCTCACCCTCGAGGGCGGCCGCGAAGCGATGCAGGAGTGGCTGCTGCGCCACCGTGGCCGGCCGCTGCCCGAGGCGGTGTTCGGATGCAACGATGCCATCGCCTTCGGCTGCATCGAGACCTTGCGCGGGCGTGGGCTTCGCGTGCCGGAGGACGTCTCGGTCGTCGGCTACGACCATACCTTGATGGCCCGCTGGATGCACATGGCGACGGTGCGCCAACCGCTGCACGAGATCGGGCGGCGGGCCGCCGAAGTGCTGGTACAGCGCATCGAGGCATTCCGCCGGGGTGAGCCGTACCTCGGGCCGCTCAACATCGTCTTGCCAACCGAGATCGTCCCCGGCGCGACGATGGCCGAACCACGGCGAACGCGGCTGACCATCACCTGACTTCGTGCGGCCCCGGGGTCGGGCGCCGGTCGTCGCGGTCGACCCACGAATAGGTGTTTTCCTTGACCAATTTATTCGACAGTCGAACTATTATTCCGCCTCATTGATTTAGCGCTATATCCGGCGGACCTGCGGCACGGCCACGGCGTGCTGCCCGGCAACTGAACATCAGCTTCTCCACAACGCTCGTGTCCGGAGGAGACAACCGGCCGAGCCCTTCGTTTGAAAGGTAGAACCATGAGACTGCAGTTGGGAACCTTGGTGGTCGCCCTGGGAGCCGGCGCAGGCCTGCCCGTCCTCGCCCAGACGTGTACGCCGACGGCCATCACGCCCTATATCAACGTCAACGGCAAGTGGACGCAGACGGCGTCCGCTACCCTCAAGACCGGCCAGTCGGCCATCCTCGGCCCGCAGCCGACACGCGGCGGCACGTGGAGCTGGAGCGGCTGTGGCACCGCCGGCGCTTCGCGCGAGCAGACCATCCAGCCCGCCGCGGCCTGCACGGCCACGGCCACCTACACCAACAGTTGCGGCGCCAAGAGCCAGCAGGCGTTCACGATCAAGGTGGGCACCTGGGCCAGCGTGAAGTTCGGCGGCGGCGGCTACGTCACCGGCCTGATCTTCCATCCGACGTCCGCGAACCTGCTCTACGCGCGCACCGACATCGGTGGCGCCTATCGCTGGAACCCGACCGCCTCGTCGTGGGTGCCGATCACCGACGGCCTGGGGTTCGGCGGGAGCGAGAGCTCCTACCACGGCATCGAGAGCATCGCCGTCGACCCGAACAACGACCAACTCGTCTACATGGCAGCGGGCATGTACAACTCGGACAAGGCTGACGCCCGCCTGTACATCTCCAACAACCGCGGCGACACCTGGACCTACGTCAACTTGCCGTTCTCGACGGGCGGCAACAACGGCGGCCGCGCGATCGGCGAACGCCTGATGGTCGACCCCAACAAGCCGTCGACGCTGTTCTACGGCTCGCGCACAGCCGGCCTGTGGAAGAGCACGGACTCGGGCCGCACCTGGGCACAGGTCACTTCGCTGTCGACGGTCAAGATGACCCAAGACCAGATCAATGCCGCGGGCGGGGCCGCCATGGGCGTCGAACTGGTCGTGTACGACACGAGCAGCAAGGGCAGCGGCTCGGCCACGCAGACCATCTACACGGCCATCGCCCCCGACTACGCCAGCGTGGCGGGCCTGAGCGCGAACCTGTACAAGTCGACCAACGGCGGCGCATCGTGGACCGCTGTCTCGACCCCCGTGTCGGGCTACCACATTCCGCACATGGTGCGCGCCGCCGACGGCATGTTCTACGTCGTGTTCACCAAGGACGCAGGGCCGGGCGCCGGCGGCCCCGGCCGCCTGTACAAGTTCGACGGCAGCACCTGGACCTTGCTCAAGAGCGAAGACCCGTCCGGAGGGACGAATTTCGGCCTCGGCGGCGTCTCGGTCCAAGGCAGCGGCGCGACCACCCGCGTCGCGCTGGGCGTGACGAACTCGTGGGGCAACTGGAGCGGCCAGCAGATCGTCCAGCTGTCCGACAACGCCGGCCTGACCTGGCGCGAAATCGAAGCGACGATGCCGGGCGAAACCGCCTCGGGCTGGGTCGACGACGTCGAGATCGATCCGTCCAACCGCGACCACATCCTGCACGTGCATGGCGGGGGCGTCATCGAGACGAAGAACGCCTCCTCGGCCACGCCCAGCTGGAGCGGCACCATCAACGGCATCGAGGAGACCGCAGCCCAGGCCATCGTCACGCCGCCGGCCGGTGCGCCGTACGCCCTGGTGAACAGCTCGGGCGACGTCGGCACCTGGATCCACACCGACCTCACGAAGACGCCCACCCTGAATCCCGGCCTGGGCTGGAGCAACGGCATCTCCGCCGACATGGCGTGGTCCGATCCGCTCTACATCGCCGGCGCGGGCGTCGTCAACTCCAGCGGGGCCGGCACCGGCTACTGGTCGGGCGACGGCGGCAACACCTGGGCGACGTTCGCGACGCTTCCCGCCGGTGCGGCCACCAACACGAGCAGCGAAGGCAGCATCGTCGTCACCGCGCGCAACAGGGCGGTCTGGGCGCCGGCCAACTCGGTGCCGTCGTACACCACGGACAACGGTGCGAGCTGGGTCGCGACCAATCTGCCGGCGCTGCCCGGCGTCGGCTGGAATCGCGGCTACCGCCTGGTGGCCGATCGCAAGAATCCGAACAAGGTCTATGCCTACGATTCGGGCGGCGCATGGTGGGCTTCGGCGGGCAAGGTCTACATCTCGAACGATGGCGGACACACTTTCACGCTGAGCCAGGGCTCCGTGGCGGCCGGGCTCAGCCCCAACAGCTGGTGGGTCACCTCGCTGGCGGTCAACCCCAACGTCGAGGGTGACCTGTGGCTGGCCGACGGCAACGCCGTGTACCACTCGGTGGACTCGGGGGCGAGCTGGTCCAAGCTCGGCAACTTCGCGTCGATCTGGGGCAGCAACTCGTGGCCCGACGTGCAGGGTGCCAGCGTCGTCGCGCTTGGCAAGCCGAAGCCCGGCGCCACGTACTGGGCCGCGGTGTACGTGGTGGGCGTGGTCAACGGCGTGTGGGGCGTGTACCGCTCCGACGACGGCGGCGCCACCTGGACGCGCCACAACGACGACGCCCACCAGTTCGGCGGCATCGGCGTGATGGCGGCCGACCAGAACATCTACGGACGGATCTACGTCAGCGGCACTGGCCGGGGGCTGTTGTACAGCAACTGACGCACGCCATGCCCACAGGAACAGCGGTACGCACGTGCCGCTGTTCAACTCCCGGTCGCGACGGCGTGCTGGACTTCACCGTGCCGATGCGCAGCAACGACATGACGCTGCTGACGCTGGAGCCGGTGAAACCCTGACCGTGGGACCAGGACATGCCCTCGGCCCCTTTGGTGCGCTGCCGGCGCACCGCATAGGTGTTTGCCTTGAATAGTTCATGCGGCAAACTAACTATCATCACCCTCGGTCGCTATAGCGATATATCGCCGGGCCCCTCCCCCGCCATCCCCCCGCCTGATGCTTGCATTCGTCCCTCACCGTCGCCGCTGTGCCAGCCCCGCCATCACGGCCCGCCTCTCGCCGTGGTGGGCCGCCGCCACGGTCCTGCTGGGCAGCCTCGCCGCACCGGCCTGCGCCCACGAAACGCTGAAGCTCGAGGCCCCCAAGCCGCTGCTCGCGCCCACCCCGCCGATGGGCTGGAACTCATGGAACAAGTTCGCCTGCAACATCAGCGAGACGCTGGTGCGCAAGCAGGCCGATGCCATGGCGGCCACGGGCATGAAGGACGCCGGCTACCAGTACATCGTCATCGACGACTGCTGGCAGAAGAGCCGCGACGAGAACGGCAACATCGTCGCCGACCCCGAGCGGTTTCCCAGCGGCATCAAGGCGCTGGCGGACTACGTGCATTCGAAGGGGCTGAAGTTCGGCCTCTACTCCGACGCGGGCGCCCTCACCTGCGGCGGCCGGCCGGGCAGCGCCGGCCATGAGTTCCAGGACGCCCGCCAGTACGCGAAGTGGGGTGTCGACTACCTCAAGTACGACTGGTGCCACACCGGGCCGCGCAACGCCGAGGCGGCCTACACCATCATGGCCAAGGCCCTGCGCGAATCCGGGCGCGACATCGTGCTGTCGATCTGCGAGTGGGGCACGAACCAGCCCGAGCGCTGGGCCCCGGCGGTGGGCCACCTGTGGCGCACCACCGGCGACATCTACGACGCCTGGGAAGGCAAGAAGGACTGGTCGCACGGCATGACGAACATCCTCGACATGCAGGCCGAGCGCTGGCGCGACGCCGCGCCCAACTCGTGGAACGACCCCGACATGCTGGAAGTCGGCAACGGCGGCATGACGAGCACCGAGTACGAGTCGCATCTCTCGCTGTGGGCGATGCTGGCCGCGCCGCTGATCGCGGGCAACGACCTCTCGGTGATGAGCGCCGACACGAAGCGCATCCTGACCAACACCGACGTGATCGCGGTGGACCAGGACCCGCTGGGCCAGCAGGCGCGCCGCATCTGGAAGGAAGGCGACCTGGAGGTCTGGGCTCGTCCGCTCAAGGGCGGCGAGCACGCGGTGGTGCTGTTCAACCGCGGCAGGGCGCCGGCCGAGATGAAGGTGGGCTGGGACCAACTCAACCTGCCCGCCGGCCTGAAGGCCGACGTGAAGGACCTGTGGAGCAAGAAGGTCACGAAGGGCGTGCGGGGCAGCTTCGGCGGCACCGTGGCCTCGCATGGCGTGATCATGGTCCGAATCATCCCGGTGCTCTGAGGCCCATGCAAGGACGCCAGGTGCTGCCGGCCGGTGCAGCGCTGGCGCTCCACCGCATCGCGCGCGAGCGCCACATCCTCTACTGCCAACTCACCCGACCATGAAGTACAAGTTCCCCCGCACCGTCTTCACCGCGGGCGCCCTGTGCGCGCTGGCCGCCTCGGCGCACGCTGCAGACGCGGTCATCGCGTCTCCCGACGGCCGCACCACCCTGCGCATCGCCGAGGACGGCGCCACGTTCAGCGTCGCGCGGCGCGGCGAGACCGTGATCGCCGCCTCCCCGCTGGGGCTGGATCTGGACGGCGCGCCTGCGCTCGGCGCGCTCAAGCTCGAATCGCGCGAGGACGCGACCGTGAACCGCACGATCCCGCTCGTCGCGACCAAGGCCTCGAGCGCACGCGACCACTACCGCGGCGCGACCCTCGCCTTCCGTGAAGCCGGCGGCGGGCGGCGCCTGTTCATCGACGCCCGGGCCTACGACGACGGTGTCGCCTTCCGCTACCGGATCGATGACGCCGGCCCGGTGAAGCTGCGTGGCGAGCTCACGGCCTTCGTGCCTGCCGGCGACGCTTCCTGCCTGGTCGCGGAGGTCGAGGGTGCGCACGAGAGGCCGTTCGAGCGCCTGCGGATCTCGCAACTGAAGACGGACATCGCCTACGACGTGCCGGTGGTCTGCGCCACGCCGTCGGGCCGCACCCACTACGCCATCACGCAGGCGCACCTGCAGGGCTACACCGGCGCTTCGCTGTCGCGCGAAGGTGCCGCCCTGCGCGTGCGCCTGTCGGGTGTGCCCAAGCGGCCTGGGCCGGCGTACGTGTCTTCGGCCGGGCTGACGACGGCCTGGCGCGCCGTGATGGTGGCCGACCGCGCCGGCGAGCTCATCGAGTCGCACCTGGTCGGCAACCTCAACCCGCCGCCCGATGCCGAAAAGCTGGGTGACTTCAGCTGGGTCAAGCCCGGCAAGGCCTCGTGGGACTGGTGGTCGGGCCCGCTCGAGGGCGTGAAGCCCGACCTGGCCGCCTACAAGCGCTTCATCGACTTCGCCGCCGAGTCCGGGTTCCCCTACCACCTGATCGACGCCGGCTGGTCCTGGGGCGCCGGCCCCTGCTGCGACCCGCTGCCCACCACCGACATCACCCGCCCTGCCGAAGGCATCGACATGCCGGCGCTGGTGCGCTACGCGGCCGACAAGGGCGTGGGCCTGCTGCTGTGGGTGCACTGGGAGCACCTGGCGCCGCGCCTGGACGAGGTGCTCGACACCTATGCGCGCTGGGGCATCAAGGGCATCAAGGTCGACTTCATGAACCGCGACGACCAGGAGATGGTCGCCTTCTACCAGCGCGTCGCCGAGGGCACCGCGAAACGCAAGATGCTGCTGGACATGCACGGCGCCTACGTGCCGGCCGGCCTGCAGCGCACCTACCCCAACTACATCACCCAGGAAGGCGTGCTCGGCGCCGAATGGAACAAGATGGACAGGCGCATCACGCCGCAGCACAACCTGATGCTGCCGTACACGCGCATGCTGGCGGGGCCGCTGGACTACACGCCGGGTGGCTTCCGCAACGTCCCGACGCAGGCCTTCGAGGTGCGCGCGGTGATGCCGCAGACGCAGACCACGCGAGGCCAGGCGCTGGCGATGTACGTCGTCTACGACAGCCCGCTGCAGATGGTCTCCGACGACCCCTCCAACTACCGTGGAGAGCCCGGCTTCGAGTTCATCAAGCGCGTGCCCACCGCCTGGGACGAGACGCGTTTCATCTCCGGCGAGCCGGGGCGCGACATCGTTCTCGCGCGGCGCTCGGGCAAGCACTGGTACATCGGCGCGATGACGTCCGACGAGGCGCGCACCGCACGCGTCAAGCTGGACTTCCTGCCCGCCGGCCCGGCCTACCGCGCCACCGTGTGGGAAGACGGCGAGGTCGCCCGTGAACTCAAGCGCAGCGTGCGCACCGTCCGACGCGGCGACGTGCTGACGCTGCGCCAGGCCCCGGCCGGCGGCGCCGCCGTGGTGCTCGATCCCTTGTCCCAGTCCGCGCCCTGATCGGCGCCGACGCGCCACGCACATCACCCCTTCGAACCAGGCTCTCCCATGACCACCTGCAGCAAACGATCCTTTGTCCTTTCGATCCTCGCTTCGGGCGTGTTGGCGGCTTGCGGCGGTGGCGGGGGCGATAGCGGCGGCGGCACGACGCCGCCCCCCGGAGGCAACCCGCCGCCGCCTCCTCCTCCGCCCCCCCCTCCTCCTCCTCCTCCTCCTCCGCCCCCCCCGCCCCCGGGGGGCGGCGGGGGCACACCGGCCACCACTTGGCAGAGCGTGAAATTCGGCGGTGGCGGCTACGTCACCGGCCTCGTCTTCCATCCGACGACCCAGAACCTGCTCTACGCCCGTACCGACATCGGCGGCGCCTACCGGTGGAACCCGGCTGCGTCGTCCTGGACGCCCATCACCGACGGACTGGGTTTCAGTGCGACCGAGGGTCGCTACCACGGCATCGAAAGCATCGCCGTCGATCCGAACAACGACCAGATCGTCTACATGGCCACCGGCATGTACACGTTCGAAGGCAACGGCCGCCTCTACATCTCCAGTGACCGCGGCGACCACTGGACCTACGTCGGCCTGCCGTTCTCCCTGGGCGGCAACAACACTGGCCGTGCCATCGGTGAGCGCCTGGTGGTCGATCCGAACAAGCCCTCGACAATGCTCTACGGCTCGCGCGAGGCCGGCCTGTGGAAGAGCACCGACTCGGGCCTCACCTGGGCCCAGGTCACTTCGCTGTCGGCCGTCAAGATGACTGCGGACCAGGTCAGCGCCGCAGGCGGCAGCGGGATGGGCGTCGGGGTGGTCGTCTACGACACCGGCACCAAGGGCAGCGGCAACGCCACCCAGACCGTCTATGCCGCCATCGCCCCCGACTACGTCAACGCGGCGGGCCTCGCCTCGAACCTCTACAAGACCAGCGACGGCGGCGCCTCGTGGAGCCCGGTCTCGACGCCGGTCTCCGGTTACCACATCCCCCACATGGTGCGCGCCGCGGACGGCATGATCTATGTCGCGTTCACCAAGGACGCTGGGCCGGGCGCGGGCGGTCCTGGCCGCCTGTACAAGTTCGACGGGAACAACTGGACCCTGCTCAAGAGCGTCGACCCGAACGGGGGGACGAACTTCGGCCTCGGCGGCGTGTCCGTCCACGGCAGCGGGGCGACCACCCGCATCGCGCTGGGCGTGACCAACTCCTGGGGCAACTGGAGCGGCCAGCAGATCGTGCAGCTGTCCGACGACGCCGGCCAGACCTGGCGCGAGATCGAGGCGACGATGCCGGGCGAAACCGCTTCAGGCTGGGTCGACGATGTCGAGATCGATCCATCCGACCGCGATCACATCCTGCACGTCCACGGCGGCGGCATCATCGAGACCAGGAACGCCTCCTCGGCCACGCCGACCTGGAAGGGCAGCATCGAGGGCATCGAGGAGACCGCCACCCTGGCGATCGTCACGCCGCCGGCCGGCGCGCCGTACAAGTTCATCAACAGTGCGGGCGACGTCGGTACGTGGGTCGATACGGATCTCACGAAGGCGCCGACCCTGGGCCCCGGCCTGGGCTGGAGCAACGGCAACTCCGCCGACATGGCGTGGTCCGATCCGCTCTACATCGCCGCCGCCGGCGTCATCAACTCGAACGCAGCCGCCACCGGCTACTGGTCGGGCGATGGCGGCAAGACGTGGGCGAACTTCGCCACCCTCCCCGCCGGCGCCAAGGAGAACACGGGCGCCGAAGGGAACATCGTGGTCACGTCCCGCAACAACGCGGTCTGGGCGCCGGCCAACTCGGTACCGTCCTACACCACGAACAGTGGCGCGAGCTGGGTGCTGACCAACCTGCCGGCGCTGCCGGTCGTCGCGCAGGGCTGGGGCCGTGGCTATCGCCTGGCCGCGGACCGCCAGAACCCGAACAAGGTCTATGCCTACGACTCGGGCGGCGCATCGTGGAGCAACTCGCCGGGCAAGGTCTACGTCTCGACGGATGGCGGACATACGTTCACGTTGAGCGCGGGCTCGGTTTCGGCGGGCCTGGCGCCCAACGCCAGGTGGGTGACCTCGATCGAGGTCAACCCCAACGCCGAGGGCGACCTGTGGGTGGCGGACGGCAACGCCGTGTACCACTCGGTCGATTCGGGCGCGACCTGGACGAAGCTGCCCGACTTCGCGTCCGCCAACGGTGCGCAGGGCGCCAGCCTGATCGCGCTGGGCAAGGCGGCTCCTGGGGCTGCGTACTCGGCTGCGATCTACGTGGTGGGCGTGATCAACGGCGTGTGGGGCGTCTACCGTTCCGACGACGGTGGCGCCACCTGGTCGCGCTTCAACGACGACGCCCACCAGTTCGGCGGCATCGGCGTGATGGCGGCCGATCAGGACATCTACGGACGGATCTACGTCAGTGGCACCGGCCGGGGTCTGCTGTACAGCAACTGAAATGAGCACGACGGCCCCTCCCGGCAAGAAGCCTGATGAACCGGCCCGCCGCAGCTTCGTGCGCGCCGTGGCGGGTGCCGGACTGGCTGCCGTGGCTGGCAGTCCGGCGGCCGCCGCCGCCGGCCCCTCCGCCCCAGCCCCGGACGCCACCGAGCCCGGCTTGCCCTTCCACGCCTGGGCACCGACGCCACCCATGGGCTGGAACAGCTGGGACGCCTTCGGCGCCAGCGTCACCGAAGCCGAGGTCCTGGACAACGCGCGCATCCTCGCCGAGCGCTTCCTGCCCTTCGGCTACGACATCGCCACCGTCGACATCCAGTGGTACGAGGCGGGCGCCAAGTCGTCGTGGTACCGGCCCTTCGCGCCGCTGGTGCTCGACGGCCATGGCCGCCCGCAGCCGGCGCCCAGCCGCTTCCCCAGCGCCGCCGGCGACCGCGGCTTTGCGCCGCTGGCCGCCAAAGTGCACGGCCTGGGGCTGCGCTTCGGCGTGCACATCATGCGCGGCATCCCGCGCCAGGCGGTGGGGCTGGAGCTGCCCATCGCCGGCAGCCCATGGCGCTGCCATGAAGTGGCCAACCCGGGGTCGACCTGCGCCTGGAACACCGACATGTGCGGCGTCAACCCCGACCACCCCGGTGCCTTCGACTGGTACCACGCCTGGTTCGCCCAGCTGGCCGAATGGGGCGTGGACTTCGTCAAGGTGGACGACATCGCGGCACCGCACTACCACGCGAAGGAAGTCGAGCTGATCCGGCGCGCCATCGACGCCTGCGGCCGGCCCATGGTGCTGAGCCTGTCGCCCGGTCCGTCGCAGGTCGAGCACGCGGCCCACCTGCAGGCGCACGCCAACCAGTGGCGGGTGTGCAACGACTTCTGGGACACCTGGCCGCAACTGCGCGACAACCTGGTCAACCTGGTGAAGTGGGCGCCGCACGCGCGCCCCGGCGCCTGGCCTGACGCCGACATGCTGCCGGTGGGCAAGATCGGCCTGCGCAACTTCGACGGCGAAGTGGCCACCCGCGGCGAACGCGACACCCGCTTCACGCGCGACGAGCAAGTGCTGATGCTCACCGCGTGGGCCTGCGCGCGCAGCCCGCTGATCCTGGGCAACGACCTGCGCTGGCTCGACGACTGGACGCTGCGCCTGGTGACCAACCCCGAGGTGCTGGCGCTGCTGCGCGTGCCCGGCGTGCGCGAATGGCACAGCACGGCGCAAGGCCACCGCTTCGTCTGCCACGGCCCGCAGGGCACCTGGGCGGCATGGCTCAACACCGGCGAAGCGCCGTGGAGCGCACCGCTGCCCGCCTGGCTGCCCGACGCGCGCCGCGACTGCTGGGCGCGCGCCGATCTGAGCACCGGCACCCGCACGCTCACCATCCCCCCGCATGGCGCACGGCTCGTGCGCTGCGCTTGAAGCTTAAAGACAAGGAAACCCGATGACGACCACGCGCCTGACGCGCACCTTCGCCACCCTCGCGGCCGCCGTGCTGCCCTTCGGTGCCGGCGCCGCCGAGCCCGTGCAGGCCCACCTCGACGTCACCCAGCAGCCCGCCGGGCCGCGCATCGAGCCCACCGTCTACGGCCACTTCGTCGAGCACCTCGGGCGCGGTGTCTACGACGGCCTGTGGGTCAGCCCCGAGTCGCCCATCCCCAACACGCGCGGCTGGCGCAACGATGTCGTCGGCGCGCTCCGCCAGGTGGGCATCCCGGTGATGCGCTGGCCCGGCGGCTGTTATGCCGACGACTACGACTGGCGCGACGGCATCGGCGACCCATCCAAGCGCCCGGTGCGCGTCAACCGCTGGTGGGGCGGCGTGGAAAGCAACCGCGTCGGCACGCACGAGTTCATGGACCTCGTCGAGCAGTTGGGCAGCGAGGCCTACATGTCCGGCAACATGGGCTCGATGCCGCCACGCGCGATGGCCGAGTGGATGGAGTACATGACGGCCGACGGCACATCGACCCTGGCCGAGGAACGCCGCCGCAACGGCCGCGCCAAGCCGTGGTCGATCAAGTACTTCGGCATCGGCAACGAGAGCTTCGGCTGCGGCGGCCACATGAGGCCCGAGCACCAGGCCGACCTGCACAACCAGTACGCCACCTTCCTGCGCGGCCAGACGGTGCGCGTGGCCTCCGGCGACGGCGAGGGCGACGACCACCGCGTCGAGGTGCTGATGCAGCGCAGTGCCAAGCACATGGACGCGTTGACGCTGCACTACTACACCATCCCCGGCGACTGGACCAAGAAGGGCGATGCCACCGGCTTCGACGCCCGGGCCTGGGCGAAGACGCTGCACGGGGCGCTGGGCATCGAGAGCCGCCTCAGCGCCATCACGAAGGTCATGGACAAGCACGACCCGGCCAGGCGGATCGGGCTGTACGTCGACGAGTGGGGCACCTGGTACGACACGCCCCAGGGCGCGAGCGCGCTGTACCAGCAGAACTCGCTGCGCGACGCCATGGTCGCGGCGCTGACGTTCAACGCCTTCCACCGCCACACCGAGCGCGTGAAGATGGCCAACATCGCGCAGATGGTCAACGTGCTGCAGGCCATGGTGCTGACCGACGGTGCGAAGATGGTGCTCACGCCCACCTACCACGCCTTCGACCTCTACAAGCCGTTCCGCGGCGCGACGCCGCTGGCGGCCACGCTGGAGGCGCCGCGCTTTCGCACCGGCGACATCGAGCTGCCCGCGGTGGAGGCCAGCGTGGCGCGCGCCGCCGACGGCAGCACCCAACTGGCGCTGGTGAACCTGGACCCGCAGCGCCCGGCGCGCGTGGCGACCAACCTGAAGGGCGATGCGCGGGGCCGCGTGCTCACCGCCGCCGCCGTCGACGCGCACAACACCTTCGACAAGCCGCAGGCCGTCGTGCCCGCGCCCTACGCTGCACGCGCAGGCGCGCAAGGGCTGGTGCTGGAGCTGCCGCCGAAGTCCATCGTCGTCGTCAGCGTGGGCAAGCCCTGAGATGAACAAGCTCCATCGGCCCCATCCGTTCCCACTTCCCTCTCGAACGCATTCAATGACGACTTCTCCGCATGCTGTGCCGCGTTCTGCCCTGCGCACCCTCGCGGCGGCGCTGCTTTCGCTCGGCCTGGGTGCCGTGGCCTCGGCCGCGCCGTCCGCCGCCCGCGAGGTGACGCTCGACCGCGCTGCGGCGAGCAAACCGGTGGACCGCTTCTTCGACCTGGCCGTCGGCGCCGACTTTCCCGGCACCACCGGCCGGCCGGAGAACCTGGCGCAGCTCAAGACCGCGGTCGACGAACTGGGCTTCCGGTCCCTGCGCTTCCACGACATCTTCCATGACGTCTACGGCACGGTGAAGAAGGACGGCGACAAGCTCGTCTTCGACTGGACCGGCATCGACAAGCTGTACGACGCCATGCTGGCGCGCGGCATCAGGCCTTTCATCGAGCTGGGCTTCACGCCCGAGGTGATGAAAACCTCGCCGCTGTCGATCTTCCACTGGAAGGGCAACACCTCCCACCCGCAGCCCGGCCCGTGGATGGAGCTGATCGACGCCTTCGTGCGCCACCTGATCCAGCGCTACGGCATCGAGGAAGTGCGCCAGTGGCCGTTCGAGGTCTGGAACGAGCCCAACCTCGACGGCTTCTGGGAGCGGGCCGACCAGAAGGCCTACTTCGAGCTCTACGCCAACACCGCGCGCACGGTCAAGAAGATCGACCCCACGCTGAAGGTCGGCGGCCCGTCGACTGCCGGCGCGGCCTGGGTGCCGGAGTTCCTGGCCTACGCCAAGGCCAACGACGTCCCGGTCGACTTCGTCACCACCCACAGCTACGGCGTGACCGAAGGCTTCCTCGACGAGTACGGCAAGTCCGACCGCATCCTCGCGACCGACCCGAACTCGATCATCGGCGACGTGCGCCGCAACCGGCAGGAGATCGAGGCCTCGCCCTTCCCCGGCATCCCGCTGTACGTCACCGAGTGGAGCACCAGCTACAACCCGCGCGACAAGGTCCACGACAGCTACGTCAGCGCGCCCTGGATGCTGACCAAGCTGCGCGCCACCCGCGGCTACGCGCAGGCCATGAGCTACTGGACCTACAGCGACCTGTTCGAGGAGCCGGGCCCGCCCGATGCACCCTTCCACGGCGGCTTCGGGTTGATGACGCGCGAAGGCGTGCGCAAGCCGAGCTGGTTCGCCTACAAGTACCTCAACGCGCTGCGCGGCAACGAGGTGCCCAGCGCCGACGACAAGGTGCTGGCCGCGGTGGACGGGCACAAGATGGCGGTGCTGGCGTGGGACTGGCAGCATCCCGACCAGAAGAACGCCAGCAACGGCACCTTCTTCGGCAAGCCGGTGCCCAACGGCCCGGCCCCGGCGGTCAAGCTGTCGCTGCGCAACCTCAAGCCCGGCGCCTACCGGCTGGAGCTGCGCCGCACCGGCTACAAGGCCAACGACGCACACACCGGCTACCTCGAGATGGGTTCGCCCAAGCAGCTCGACGCCGCGCAGCTCGCCCGCCTGCAGTCGCTGACGCAGGACCTGCCCGAGGTGAAGCGCACCGTCAATGTCGGCAAGAACGGCCTGCTGAACTTCACCGTGCCGATGCGCAGCAACGACATCACGCTGCTGACGCTGGAGCCGGTGGAACGCTGATGCGGCTTGCCATGAACCGCGGTCGTGCCGGGGCGATCGCCCTGGCCTTGTCGGTGGCCACCTGCGTGGCGGCCGCTCCCCTGAGCCCCACGATGCAGCGGGCACAGGCCCTGGTGGCGCAATTGACGCTGGCCGAGAAGGCCAGCCAGTTGCAGCACGACTCGCCGGCCATCCCGCGCCTGGGCATCCCGGCGTACAACTGGTGGAGCGAAGGCTTGCATGGCGTCGCGCGCGCCGACGTGGCCACGGTGTTCCCGCAGGCCGTCGGCCTGGCGGCCACGTGGGACACGCCGCTCGTGCAACGCGTGGGCGATGTCATCGGCACCGAGTTCCGCGCCAAGTTCCTGAGCACGGTCGCCGCCGACGGTTCGTCCGGCCTGTACCGCGGCCTGACGGTGTGGTCGCCCAACGTCAACATCTTCCGTGACCCGCGCTGGGGCCGGGGCCAGGAGACCTATGGCGAAGACCCCTACCTGACCTCGCGCATGGGCGTGGCCTTCATCCAGGGGCTGCAGGGGCCGGACGCGAACCAGCCACGTGTGTCGGCCGCCGTGAAGCACTTCGCGGTGCACAGCGGCCCGGAGGCCGACCGCCACAAGGAGGACGTGAAGGTCTCGCCCCGCGACCTGGTGGACACCTACCTCCCGGCCTTCCATGCGGCGGTCACCGAAGGCCGGGCCGAATCGGTGATGTGCGCCTACAACGCAGTGGACGGCGTGCCGGCCTGCGCCAACGAACGCTTGCTGCAGCACTACCTGCGCGACGAGTGGAAGTTCCAGGGCCATGTCGTGTCCGACTGCGGCGCCGTGGCCGACATCCACATGGATGGGGCGCACCGCCACGTGAAGACGCCTGAACAGGCCGTGGCGCTGGCCGTGCGCGCCGGCACCGATGTGATCTGCGATTTCAGCGGCAACAAGACCGCCGCGCCCGCCACCACCGTGGCCGCCGTGCAGCAAGGGTTGCTGAGCGAGGCCGAGCTCGACCGCGCGCTGCACCGCCTGTTCGATGTTCGCCTGCGCCTGGGATTGCTCGCAGCGCCTGCGCAGCGGCCCTTTCCCGAGATCACGGCACGCGACTTCGACACCCCCGCCCACCGCGCGCTCAACCTCGAGTCGGCCCGCCGCTCGCTGGTGCTGCTGAAGAACGATGGCCTGCTGCCGCTGAAGGCACCGCCCCGGCGCATTGCCGTGGTCGGCCCCAATGCCGACAGCGTGGATGCGCTGGTGGGCAACTACAACGGCACGCCGTCCAAACCGATCACGCTGCTGGGCGGCCTGAAGGCGCGCTTTCCCGGCACGCGCATCGATTTCGTCGAGGGCACGGGCTGGGTCGCGCCGGCACTGGAAGACGTGCCGGCGTCCAGCCTGTGCGCCGACGCCGCCTGCAGCCGCGCCGGGCTGAACTTCGAGCGCTTTGCCAACCTCAAGCTCGAGGGTGCGCCCCGTTCGGCTGAGTCCACGCCGCAGGCCGCGTTCAAGTGGGGCTGGCCGGATGCCTACGACCGCCAGGAATCGGCGCGCTGGACCGGCTTCGTGCGCGCCGGCGAGAGCGGTGAGCACCTTTTCCGGCTCAAGGGCAACCGCGGCTACCGCATCTGGCTCGACGGCGAACTGGTGGTGGACCTGTGGGACATCGCCTGGCCCACCAGCACCCGGGGCGTGACGCTGAAGGCGGGCCAGACCTACGCCCTGCGCGTGGAGGCGCTGCAGACCGGCTGGGAGGGCGACCAACGGCTCCAGTGGAGCCGCCCCGGCGCCAGCGACGAGGCCGCCGTGGCGGCCGCGCGCGAGGCCGACCTGGTGGTGTTCGCCAGCGGCCTGACCTGGGAACTGGAAGGCGAGGAGATGACGGTGCTGGCCCCCGGATTTGCCGGCGGTGACCGCACCCGAATCGACCTGCCCGCGCCACAGTTGCGGCTGCTGGAGCGCCTGGCCGCGCTGGGCCGCCCGCTGGTGCTGGTGAACTTCAGCGGCAGCCCGATGACCTTCGGCGCCGCCACGCAGAAGGCGGCGGCCATCGTGCAGGCCTGGTACCCGGGCGGCGAAGGCGGCCAGGCTGTGGCCGAACTGCTGGCCGGCGACTTCAGCCCGTCCGGCCGGCTGCCGCTCACCTTCTACCGCTCGGCCGAGCAGTTGCCGCCGTTCAAGGACTACGGCATGCAAGGGCGCACCTACCGCTGGTTCAAGGGCGAGGCCGACTTCCCGTTCGGCCACGGCCTGGGGTATTCGCGCTTTGTCTATGCCCAGCCCCGGCTGGCCCGCAGCCGCGTGAGCGCGGGACAAGGGACGCAGCTGTCGGTGCTGTTGAAGAACGAGGGCCCGCGCGAGGCGGCCGAGGTGGTGCAGGTCTATGCGCAGCCCTCCGGCGCCATGGCGCCCGAGCGCACGCTGGTGGCCTTCCAGCGCGTGGTGTTGCGTGCGGGTGAATCGCGCCGGCTCAACTTCGAGCTGGGCGCCAAGGCGATGAGCGTGGTCCAGGCCGACGGACGGCGCGTGGTGGAGGCCGGGCCGGTGTCGCTGTGGGTCGGCGGCGGGCAGCCGGTGACGGCGGTCACCGGGGTGCGCGCCCCGGGGCAGATGCTGAATCTGCAGGTCACTGGGCGGGCGGAGCTGCCGGCGTTCTGAGCCACGGCGCCACCAATGAACCAACCGCGACGAATGTGGGGACTGTTGAATGAAACGCCGTGAACTTTTCGGCCTGATGGTCTGTGCCTCGGCGGGCACACTGGCAGCTCCCAGCGGCAAGGCCGCCACCCAACCCTCGGCGCTGGATGCCGCCGGGCAATTGCGCGCCCTGCCGATGGATGCCCCGCAGGGCGAGTTCGCCTGGCAGCGCGTGGCCGAGGGCGTGCAGTTCCGGGTCGGCGGGCTGACCAAGAGCGTGCTGTTCTACGGCCCGGGCCTGGTGCGCGTGGCAGCCCACCTGGGCGAGGCCTACACAACACAGCCCAGCCTGGTGGTGGTGGTCACGCCGAAGCCGGTCACGTTCGACGTGCGCGACGCCGGCGACACGCTCACGCTGGCCGGCCCCGGGGTGCGGGTGACGGTGGACAAACGCAGCGGCGCCCTCGCCTTCTTCGGCGCCGACGGCCGCCCGCTGACGCGCGAGCGCGAACAGGCGCCTACCGAGCTGCAGCGTGTGCAGATCGCCGGCAGCCCGAGCTACAGCCTCGCCCAGACCTTCACCCTCACCCCCGACGAATCGCTCTACGGCCTGGGCCAGTACGACGAGCCCTACATGGACTACCGCGGCCGCGACGTGCTGCTGGTGCAGACCAACATCGGCATCGTCGTGCCGTTCATGGTCTCCACCCGGCGCTGGGGCCTGCTGTGGGACGTGTACTCGAAGATGAGCTTCAGCGACCGGCCCGAAGGCGCCACCTTCAAGGCCGACAGCGCACCGGCCGGCGCCGACTACTACCTGACCGCCGGCCCCGACATGGACGCCGTCATCCGGGGCTACCGCCACCTCACCGGCGCCGCCCCGATGTTCCCCAAGGCCGCCTTCGGCCTGTTCATGAGCAAGGAGCGCTACCAGACCCAGCAGCAGTTGCTCGACGTCGTCAGGCGCTTCCGCGCCGAGCGCTTCCCGCTCGACTACATCGTCCAGGACTGGCAGTACTGGGGCGGCGAGAAGAACGGCGTCTGGGACGGCAAGTGGAGCGGCATGGTCTGGGACGCCGAGCGCTTCCCCGACCCCGCCGGCATGGCGCGCGAACTGCACGGCAAGCTGCACGTCAAGCTGATGGCATCCATCTGGCCGGGCGTCGGCAACGACACGGCCCTGGCCCGCGAGCTCGACGCCAAGAACCTGCGCTTCGAGCCGCTGCACTGGATCTCCAAGAAGGCCCGCATCTACGACGCCTTCAGTGCGGAAGGCCGCCGCATCTACTTCAAGCATGCCAAGAAGGGGCTGCTGGACATCGGCGTCGATGCGCTGTGGATGGACGGCACCGAGGTCGAGGTGGGCGGTGCCGCCCACGACCCGCGCGAGGTCGAGGCCGACATCAAGCGGCTGGGCATGACCGCGATGGGCGACACCACGCGCTACCTCAACGTCTACACGCTGGTGACGACCCGTGGTGTCTACGAAGGCCAGCGCGCCGCCACGGACCTGGGCGGCAAGCGCGTGCTGACGCTGACCCGCTCGGCCTGGGCCGGCCAGCAACGCTATGCAGCGATGTCCTGGTCCGGTGACACGACGGCCTCCTGGGCCGCGCTGCGCGCGCAGATTTCGGGTGGCCTGAACGTCGCGATGGCCGGCCAACCCTACTGGACGCAGGACACCGGCGGCTTCTTCGTCAACTTCGGCGGGGGCCAGCACAACCCGGCCTGGCGCGAGCTGTACGCGCGCTGGAACCAGTTCGGCATCTTCAACCCGGTCTACCGCATCCACGGCACCAGCGTCGACCGCGAGCCCTACCTGTTCAAGACGCTGGACCCGGCGGTCTACGCCTCGCTGCTCGGCGCCGCGCAGCTG
>NZ_DATFAN010000097.1:0-29423 GCF_035254525.1 Ideonella sp.
TGCAGCCCACCTGGGCGCTGGCCCTGGCCTTGCTGGCCTTCGGGGTCGGCATCGAGTTGCTGCAAGCGCTGACGCCGTATCGCGAATCTTCGCTGGCCGATGTGCTGGCCGACGCGGTGGGGATCGCGGCGGGGCGCTGGCTCGCCGGCGGCGCCTGAAAACGGGTCGGCGTTCAGCCGGCGGCGAGCCACAGAAACACCGCGGGCAGGGTGTCCGGCATCGGGGCTCGTCCCGCCGCCTGCAACTCGCGCCGCCACGCCGCCACCGTCAGCGTGCGGCACCAGCCGGCTGCCGACGTGAGGCCGCAGGCCACCGACAGGCGCGTATCGGGCTGCAATTGTTGGCACAAGGCCTGCAGCAGCGCCTCGTTGCGGTAGGGCGTCTCGATCACCAGCTGGGTCTGGCCCTCGCGACGCGAACGTTGCTCGAGTTCGCGCACGCGATGCTGGCGCTCGGCGGCGTTTTGCGGCAGATAACCTTCGAAGGCGAAGCGCTGGCCATTCAGGCCGCTGGCGGCCAGCGCCAGCGTCAGCGAGCTCGCGCCTGCGAGTGGCTCGATGGTCAGACCCGACGCGTGGGCCGCTGCCACCAGCCCGGCGCCCGGGTCGGCCACAGCAGGCAGCCCCGCATCCGACAGCAGGCCGATATCGTGCCCCGCCAGGGCCGGCGCGAGCAGCACCGTCCATTCTTCGGCGCTCACGACGCCGGTGCCGCCCTTGCGCGGGCGCGGCAGCTCGTGCATCGAAAGTGCCTGCAAAGGAGTGGCCAGCGGCACCAAGGCGTCGACCCGTTTGAGGAAGGCGCGCGCCGTCTTTGCGCTCTCGACCACCCAGTGCCGCAGGCCGGCCGCGCGGCGCAGCGCGTGGGGGCTCAGCACCGTGTCGATCGGCTCGGGCGTGGTGCCGAGATCGAGGGTGTTTGGCACCAGCACAAGCCGGCCGGTGGCGGCGGTGGGGTCGCTCATGAATTGGCCGAGCCGGCGTTCAGCGGGTCCAGCCCGGCCCGGCGGAGCAATTCGCAGGTGCGGATCAGCGGCAGGCCGACCAGCGCTGTCGGATCGTCGGATTCGATCGCGGCCAGCAACGCGATGCCCAGCGTCTCGCACTTGGCGCTGCCGGCGCAGTCGTATGGCTGCTCCAGCCGCAGGTAGTGCTCGATCTCGTCGTCGCGCAGGTCGCGAAAGCGCACCCGCACCGGCGCCAGCGCAGCCTGCTCGAAGCCGGTCGACCGGCGCACCACGGCGACGGCGGTCTGGAACACAATCGTCCGCCCGCTCATGCGGCGCAGCTGTGCGACCGCGCGCTCGTGCGTGCCGGGCTTGCCGATCGGCTCACCGTCCACGTCGGCGACCTGGTCCGAGCCGATCACCACCGCGTCGTCGGTCAGCCCCTCGGCCACGGCGCGCGCCTTGGCCAGCGCCAATCTTTGCGCCAGCGCGGCCGGCAATTCGTCGGGCCGCGGCGATTCGTCGACCTGCGGCGCGCTCACCGCGAAGGGCAGGCGCAGCCGTTCGAGCAACTCGCGGCGGTAACGCGAGGTCGAGCCGAGGATCAGGCGTGGTGATGCGTCGGGCTGAAGTGGGGGCATGGGCCGGATTGTCCCATCGGCCCTGGAGGGGGGAACGGCGGCTTAAACTGCCTGCCATGGCTACCAAACCGACCGATCCGCGCCGCCTCGACGTGGCCTCGTTCGCTGCCGCCGGCGGTGAACTGGCTGGCGAGTGGCCGCTGGATGCACTCGATCGCCTGGCTGGCTCGGTTCTCGGGGCCGAGCCGCCCGACGCGACGATCCACTGGCAGGCCGAAGCCGAGTTGCGGCCGGTCACGGGGAGCGAACCCGAGATCTGGCTGCACCTGACCGCACAGGCCTGCGTCAGCATGCGCTGCCAGCGGTGCCTGGGGCCGATGGCCGTGCCGCTGGATCTGGACCACTGGTTCCGTTTCGTGCGCGACCCGGCGCAGGCCGAGGCGCTGGATGCCGAGCTCGAAGACGACGTGCTCGAGCTCGAGCGCCAGACGGATCTGCGCGAGCTGGTCGAAGACGAACTGCTGCTGGCGTTGCCGCTGGTCCCGCGCCACGAAGAATGCCCGCAGCCTCTGCCGATGGGCAGCGAGGCGGCCGAGTCGCCGACGCCGGAACGTCCGCATCCGTTTGCGGCGCTGGAGAAGCTCAAGAAGAAACCCGGTGCCTGAAGCGGTCAGGGGTGTTATACTTTCAGGCTTTCCCGGATCTGGCTGGCGCCTTTGGCTCGCCCACGCTTTCCGGGAGTTCGTGTCCCATCTTGACCTTGCTCGAGCGCCTTAGCCCTAGTGCGTAGTCCTAGTGCTGGTGTGCCGGGCACCCTGCACCGGTGCGGCCGGTGCCCCAGGAGCGTTCCATGGCTGTCCAGCAAAACAAGAAGTCGCCGTCCAAGCGCGGCATGCACCGTTCGCACAACGCGCTGGCCCAGCCGGGCACCGCGATCGAGCCGACCACCGGTGAAGTGCACCTGCGCCACCACATCAGCCCGACCGGTTTCTACCGTGGTCGCAAGGTGCTGAAGACCAAGGCCGACGCCTGATCTTCCGAGCTCCGGCCGGGTCGGCGCGTGCCTGCCCCCATCGAGAATCGAACACAATGCCGCAGCCCAGACTGCGGCATTTGCCATTCCAGAACGTGTCGCACGCACTTCCTTTGACGCCCCTCGATCGGGTCCGCGTCGCCGTCGACTGCATGGGCGGTGACCACGGGCCGTCGGTGACGCTGCCTGCCTGCAAGGAATTCCTTGCGACCCATCCCCAGGCCGAACTCCTGCTGGTTGGCACCGCCGATGCGCTCGCACCGGCGGCGAATTGGCCGCGCTGCACGCTCGTGCCGGCGACCGAGATTGTCGCGATGGACGACCCGCTCGAAGTCGCCCTGCGGCGCAAGAAAGACTCGTCGATGCGGGTCGCGATCAACCAGCTCAAGCTCGATCCAGCGGGTCGCGCCAAGGCTGACGTGGCCGTTTCCGCCGGTAACACCGGCGCGCTGATGGCCATCTCGCGCTACGTGCTGAAGACGGTCGACGGCATCGACCGGCCGGCGATTGCCTCGGTCATTCCGAACGAACGGCCCGGCTTCACGACGATGCTCGACCTGGGCGCCAACGTCGACTGCACTGCAGAGCACTTCCTGCAATTCGCGGTGATGGGCAGTGCGCTCGTCGCGGCTGTCGAAGGCAACCTCGAGCCCAGCGTGGGCCTGTTGAACATCGGTGCCGAAGCGATCAAGGGCAGCGAGACCATCAAGCAGGCTGGCGAGTTGCTGCGCGCCGCGGCCGCGGCCGGGCAGCTCAACTACCACGGCAACGTCGAGGGCAACGACATCTTCAAGGGCACGGTCGACATCGTCGTCTGCGACGGTTTCGTCGGCAACGTGGCGCTGAAGACCAGCGAAGGCCTGGCCCACATGCTCACCGGTTTCCTGCGGGCTGAGTTCAAGCGTCACTGGCTGGCCAAGCTGGCCGCGCTTGCCGCGCTGCCGGTGCTCAAGCATTTCCGCGCTCGTTTCGACCCGCGTGGGTACAACGGCGCCGCGCTGCTGGGTCTGCAAGGCCTGGTTTTCAAGAGCCATGGCTCGGCCGATGCCTTCGCATTCGGCCGTGCGCTGGCCCGGGCTTATGATGCGGCTCGCCATCGCCTGCCCGAACAGGTGCACGAGCGCATCGTCGAGACCCTGCGGACGTCGTCCACTCCGTCTCACGACGAGCCGGTGCGCCCTGCTGCATGAATTCTTCCTCTTCCGATCGCATCCCCCCTCAGCGCTACGCCCGCATCACCGGTACCGGCAGCATGCTGCCGCCGCACCGCGTGAGCAACGCCGAACTTGCTTCACAACTGGCCGCGCGGGGCATCGAGACCTCCGATGAGTGGATCGTCGAGCGCACCGGCATCCGCGCGCGGCGATTCGCCGAGGCCTCGGTCAACTCCAGTGACTTGGGGGCCGCCGCGGCACGCCATGCGCTGGAAGCCGCCGGCCGGGCAGCCGAGGACGTGGACCTGATCATCGTCGCGACCTCGACGCCGGACATGGTGTTCCCGTCCACCGCGACCATCATCCAGCGCAAGCTCGGCATCCAGGGCTGCCCGGCATTCGACCTGCAGGCCGTCTGCTCGGGCTTCGTCTACGGGCTGTCGGTGGCCGACGCGATGATCCGCTCAGGCGCCGCGACCTGCGCACTGATCATCGGTGCCGAGGTGTTCTCCCGCATCCTCGACTTCAACGACCGCACCACCTGCGTGCTGTTCGGCGACGGCGCCGGTGCGGTGATCCTCGAGGCCTCGGCCGAGCCGGGCATCCTGGCCGCCAAGTTGCATGCCGATGGCCAGCACATGGAGATCCTGTGCACGCCGGGCACCGTGTCCGGCGGCCAGGTGCTGGGCGATCCGCTGCTGAAGATGGACGGCCAGGCGGTGTTCAAGCTGGCCGTCAAGGTGCTCGACGAGGTCGCTCGCGAGGTGCTCGAGGCTGCCGGCCGGCAACCCGAAGACATCGACTGGCTGATTCCGCACCAGGCCAACATCCGCATCATGCAGGGCACGGCGCGCAAGCTGAAGCTGCCGCCGGAGCGCGTGGTGGTCACGGTCGACGAGCACGGCAACACGTCCGCTGCCTCGATCCCGCTGGCGCTCGACCATGCGGTGCGCAGCGGCCAGATCCAGCGCGGCCAGACGCTGATGCTCGAGGGCGTCGGCGGCGGCTTCACCTGGGGCGCCGTGCTGATCGACTTCTGAGCCGGCCGCTCGGCGCTGCGCTCTTTCGACTCATTGAAGGTGTCTCGATGACCTCGTTCGCATTCGTCTTTCCCGGCCAGGGCTCCCAGGCCGTGGGCATGCTCGACGCCTGGGGCGACCACCCGGCCGTTCGCCAGACGCTGGCCGAAGCGTCGGCTGCGCTGGGCGAAGACGTCGGCGCGCTGATCCACGCCGGCCCGAAGGAGCAGCTCGACCTCACCACCAACACCCAGCCGGTCATGCTGACCGCCGGCATCGCCTGCTACCGCGCGTGGCTCGCCGAAGGCGGCGCGACGCCGGCCGCGGTCGCCGGCCATTCACTGGGCGAATACACCGCGCTGGTGGCCGCCGGGGCCTTGAGCCTGGCCGATGCCCTGCCGCTGGTGCGGCTGCGGGCGCAGGCCATGCAGGAAGCCGTGCCAGTCGGGCAGGGCGCGATGGCCGCCATCCTCGGGCTCGATGCCGACGCCGTGCGCGCGGGCTGCGCAGAAGCGGCTGCGTCCAGCGGCGAGGTCGTCGAGGCAGTCAACTTCAACGACCCGAAGCAGACCGTGATCGCCGGCAGCAAGGCCGGTGTCGAGAAGGGCTGCGAGGTGCTGAAGGCCAAGGGCGCCAAGCGCGCGCTGCCGCTGCCGGTGTCCGCTCCGTTCCATTCCAGTCTGATGAAGCCGGCTGCGGAGCGCTTGAAGGCGCGTCTGGCCGAGGTGACTGTCCACGCGCCGACGATCGCCGTGGTCAACAACATCGACGTGGCGGCGGTCAGCGAGCCCGATGCGATCCGCGACGCGCTGTACCGCCAGGCTTTCGGCCCGGTGCGCTGGGTCGAGGTGGTGCAGGCGCTGCGTGCGCGTGGCCTGACCCACATCATCGAATGCGGGCCGGGCAAGGTCCTGGCCGGCATGGTCAAGCGCATCGATGCCGAGGCGGCGAGCGCCACGCTGTTCGATCCGGCCTCGCTGGCCGACGTGAAGGGGATGCTCGGATGAGCGAGACAAATTCAAGCATGCAAGGCCAGGTCGCCCTGGTCACCGGCGCCTCGCGCGGCATCGGCCGCGCCATCGCGCAAGAGCTGGCGGGCCGCGGCATGAAGGTCATTGGAACCGCCACCAGCGATGCTGGCGCCGCCGCCATCAGCCAGGCCCTGGCCGCCCACCCTGGCTGCAAGGGTGTGAATCTGAACGTCAATGATGCCGCCGGCGTCGATGCGCTGGTCGACGCCATCCTCAAGGAGCATGGCGCGCTGCATGTGCTCGTCAATAACGCCGGTATCACCCGCGACACGCTGGCGATGCGGATGAAGGACGAAGACTGGGACGCCGTGATCGACACCAATCTCAAGGCCGTCTTCCGCCTGTCGCGCGCCGTGATGCGGCCGATGATGAAGCAGCGCTACGGCCGCATCGTCAACATCACCTCGGTGGTCGGCGCCTCGGGCAATCCGGGCCAGGCCAACTATGCGGCGGCCAAGGCCGGTGTGGCTGGCATGGCACGTGCATTGGCCCGTGAGCTGGGCAGCCGCTCGATCACGGTGAACTGCGTGGCTCCCGGCTTCATCGCCACCGACATGACGGACAGCCTCCCCGAAGCCCAGAAAAATGCGCTGCTGCAGCAGATTCCGCTGCAGCGCCTGGGCCAGCCGAGCGAGATTGCCCATGCCGTCGCCTTCCTCGCCTCGCCTGAGGCAGGCTATGTCACCGGCACTGAACTGCACGTCAACGGCGGCATGTTCATGGCCTGATTACCCCCGCCGGAGCTGGGCACCTGCCAGCGTAGAATCCGGCCCGTTTTACGCAACCTCCTGGAGGAGTCATGAGCGATATCGAAGCACGCGTCAAGAAGATCATTGCCGAGCAACTCGGTGTTCCGGAAGCGGATGTCAGCAACGAGAAGGCCTTCGTGGCCGACCTGGGCGCCGACTCGCTGGACACGGTCGAGCTGGTGATGGCCCTCGAAGACGAGTTCAGCATCGAGATCCCCGACGAGGAAGCCGAGAAGATCACCACCGTCCAGTTGGCGATCGACTACGCCAAGGCGCACGCCAAGGCCTGACGACCTCCGTTCCGGACGGCCACCTCGGCCATCCCGGCCGCCTGGCCTGCACGGCCGCCATCGACCCGCATCCCCCCAACGCATGACCCGTCGACGTGTCGTCATCACCGGCCTTGGGCTTGTCAGCCCGGTCGGCAATACCGTTTCCGAAGGCTGGGCCAACCTGCTGGCCGGGCGCTCTGGCATCGCCCCGATCACCCGATTCGACGCGTCGGGCATCAGCTGCCGGTTTGCCGGCGAGGTGAAGGGCTTTCCTCTCGAGGAGTACATCTCGAGCAAGGAAGCCAAGCACATGGACAGCTTCATCCATTACGGGATGGCAGCCGGCATCCAGGCGGTGCGCGACGCGGGCCTGCCGACCAACGATGAACTGACCGAGGAGACGGCCGAGCGCATCGGCTGCCTGATCGGCTCGGGCATCGGTGGCCTGCCGGAGATCGAGGCGACGGCCAAGCTCGCTTTCGAACGCGGGCCGCGCCGCATCTCGCCGTTCTTCGTGCCGGCCTCGATCATCAACATGATCTCTGGCCATCTGGCGATCCGCTACGGCTTCACCGGCCCGAATCTGGCCGTGGTCACCGCGTGCACCACGGGCCTGCACTGCATTGGCCAGGCGGCACGCATGATCGAGTATGGCGATGTCGACGTGATGGTCGCCGGCGGCGCCGAAGCGACCGTGTCGCTGCTGGGCGTCGGCGGTTTCGCCTCGGCGCGCGCGCTGTCGACCCGCAACGACGATCCGGCAACGGCATCCCGACCCTGGGACAAGGACCGCGATGGCTTCGTGCTGGGCGAGGGTGCCGGCGTGCTGGTGCTCGAAGAGTACGAGTACGCGAAGAAACGCGGCGCGAAGATCTACGCCGAGCTGCTCGGGTTCGGCATGGGTGGCGACGCCTACCACATGACCGCGCCGAACGTCGACGGCCCCAAGCGCTCGATGAAAGCGGCGCTGCGCAACGCCGGCATCAACGCCGACCAGGTCCAGTACCTGAATGCCCATGGCACCTCGACGCCGTTGGGTGACCTGAACGAGACCAACGCGATCAAGCTCGCGTTCGGCGATCATGCGAAGAAGCTGGTCGTCAATTCCACCAAGTCGATGACCGGCCACCTGCTCGGCGGCGCCGGCGGCATCGAATCGGTGTTCACCGTGCTGGCGCTGCGCGACCAGGTTTCGCCGCCGACGATCAACATCTTCAACCAGGATCCCGAGTGCGACCTGGACTACTGCGCCAACACTGCGCGCGAGATGAAGATCGAGCGGGCGGTGAAGAACAATTTTGGCTTCGGCGGCACCAACGGCACGCTGGTGTTCGGCCGCCTCTGAGGCCGGCGGGGTCGCCACAGCCCCGCACCGCATGCGCGCTGCGCCCCCGGTGGCCTACCCGCTTGCCCGACATGGCGCCTGGGCCCGCCTGGCCGCCGGGCTGGCCGGTCTGGCGGCGGCCGGGCCGATCGCCTGGCTCGCCTGGCATTTGCACGTGGCTCGCGTGACCTCTCCGGCCATCGACGTCCTCCTGGTGCCGCTGGTGCTCGCCGCCGCGCTGGGCGCCGCGCGCGTGGGCGCGTGGCTGGCCAGCCGAACCGGCGGCTGCCTGCGCTGGGATGGCACCGCCTGGGAACTGCTGGCCGCCTCCGGTGTCGCTGCGCGCCTGGCTTCGCCCTCGGTCCGGATCGACCTCGGCCGTGCGATGTTGCTGCGCGCCCCCGTGCCGGGCGCACGGGCGCGTTGGCTGGCCGTGGAGCGCGGCGACAGCCCCGCCGCGTGGCATGGCCTGCGCGTCGCGCTGGCGCAACCCTCGCGCGCCCGGCGCGCGACGGTGCCGACCGCCGGAGGGACGACATGACGGCGGCCGGGCCCGACGTCGACGCCGCGCTGGTCGAGCGGGTCAAGCAAGGCGACGTGCGCGCCTTCGAGATGCTGGTCATCAAGTACCAGCGGCGCATCGAGCGCCTGATCGGCCGCATGGTCCGCGACACGGATCTGGTGCCCGACATCGCCCAGGAGACCTTCATCCGTGCCTACCGCGCGCTGCCGCAGTTCCGCGGCGACAGCGCCTTCTATACGTGGCTGTACCGCATCGCCGTCAACACGGCGAAGAAGGCGCTGGTCGACCTCAAGCGCGACCCGCTGGTTACAGAAGCGGCGATGGCAAGCTCCGACGACGACGACGAAACTTCGCGCCGAGGTTTGGAACCAAGCGACATGGCCACGCCGGACGCCTTGCTGGCCAGCAAGGAGATTGCGGCGACGGTCAATTCGGCCATCGAGGCCTTGTCCGAGGATTTGCGGCAGGCGATCACGCTGCGCGAGATCGAAGGCCTCAGCTACGAAGAGATTGCGGATGTGATGAATTGCCCGATCGGCACAGTGCGATCGCGGATTTTCCGCGCTCGCGAGGCGATCGCACAGCGGTTGCGACCGCTGCTCGACACGCGCAACGGCGAGCGCTGGTGACCGCACCGAATCGGCCGAGCCCGGAGTTGCCCCATGACCCACCCAGTTGACGATCCGAACCTACGTGGCCTGATCCAGTTGTCGGCGCTGTGCGACGGCGAGGCCGATGCCGGCGAGGCCGAACGCAGCTTCGAGCGATGGCGCGACGAGCCCTCGCTGCGCGCGCGCTGGCATGCCTACCAGTGGATCGGCGACGTGATGCGTTCCGACGACCTGGCCAGCGATGTCGAGCACGATCAGGCTTTCTTGCTGGCCTTGCGGGCCCGCCTGGCCGACGAGCCGGTGGTGCTCGCGCCGGCGCGGGGACGCCCGGCGGATGAGGGGCTGGCGCCCGCCGTGGCGGTGGCGGGTGGCCGCCGCCTGCGCTGGGGCGCTCCGGCAGCGATGGCGGCGGGCGTGATGGTGACCGGTGCGCTGGTGATGATGAACTTCACGCGGTCGCCGCAGACGGCACCGGCGACCCTGCTGGTCGACGCAACGCCGGCCCTGCCCGCACCCGCGCAGGACGATGCCGCCTCGGGTGTGGCCCAGGTGGGCGACATGCTGCGCAACCCCGAACTGGACCGCTATCTGAACGCCCACCGCCAGTTTGTCGGCGGGGCGAGCCTTGCCGTGCCGGGCGGGGTGCGCCAGGTCGCCGTCACGTCCGACGGTCGCTGAGAGCCGAACCAGTGGGGATTCGCTTGCCGGCTGCCGAAAGAGAACACACACAGCACCGGGCCGTCTGGGCGCGCCGAGCTTCGGTCGTCGGCCTGACGGCGGCCTGCCTGCTGCCGCATTGGGGCTGGGCCCAGGCCGCGAATGGGGCGTCCGAACCTGCCGGCCGCGTTGTTGACGCCGCCGCCTGGCTGTTGCGGGTGCACGAGGCGGCGCGTCTGCGCAATTACGAGGGCACGCTCGTGTCGAGCGACGCCAACTCGGTCACCGTCTGGCGCGTGGCCCACTACGCCGACGCCGACCAGCAGGTCGAGCGCATCGACGCGCTCGGAGGCGAGCCGCTCACCGTGCTGCGCCACAACGACGTCGTGCACAAGCTGTGGCAGCGCACACGCGTGGCCGAGGTCGAGCAGCGCGACGCCCGCACGATGTTCCCGGCCCTGCCGGCCAGCGCCGAGCAGCGCATCCTCGAGTGGTACGAACTGCGCCCCGCCGGCCCCGCGCGGGTCGCCGGCTACGACGCCGACGTGGTGGTCCTGCAGGCTCGCGACGCGCTGCGCTTCAGCCAGCGGCTGTGGGCCGAGCGGCAGACGGGCCTGCTGCTGCGGGCGGACATCATCGCGCCCAACGGTCGGCTTCTCGAGTGGTCGGCCTTTTCCGAGATCGCGATCGGCGTCAAGCCGCGCCTGTCCATCGTGACTGACCGGTTGCGCCACCTCGATGGGTATCGGGTGCTGCGTCCTGCGGTGCTGCCCACGAGCCTGGACAACGAAGGCTGGCAACTCAGCAACCCGCCGGCGGGGTTCAAGCCGGTGCAATGCGCCAAACGCTCGCTCGACCCGAACGGCGGCGCGTCCGAGCCGGTCGTGTTGCAGGCGATCTACTCGGATGGTCTCACCCACGTGTCGCTCTTCGTCGAACCTTTTGACGTCAAGCGGCACCAAGCCGAGTTCGCGGGCGCGATCGGCGCAACCCACACGCTGCGCACGCGGCGGGACGACCAATGGGTCACGGTGATGGGCGACGTGCCCATCGAGACCCTGAGGCGTTTCGTCCTGGCCCTCGAACGCAAGCGTTAGCGACCAAAGACGGTGCGAGCCGCCGTGTTTTCCGAGTTTCCCGTTGCTGTTCTTCAAGGAGAACCCATGCATTCCCATGCCATCCCGATGGCCGGCCGCCGCGCGCCACGCGGCTTGATCGCCGCCGCAGCGCTGTCGCTGGCGGCCACTTTCGCGGCGCTGCAGCCGCTGCCGGCCATGGCGCAGGCACGTGCACTGCCCGATTTCACCGACTTGGTCGAGCAGACCGGGCCCTCGGTGGTCAACATCCGCACCACCGAGAAGGCGAAGAACCTCGGCCGTGGCGGCGCGCAGGTCGACCCGAACCTCGAAGAGTTCTTCCGCCGCTTCGGCATCCCCTTGCCGAACAACCGCGGCCCGCGCGGAAACAACGACGACGACGAGGATGTGCCGCAGCGGCGCGGCGTCGGCTCGGGCTTCATCCTGAGTGCCGACGGCTTCGTGATGACCAATGCCCACGTGGTCGATGGCGCGGACGAGTTGATCGTGACCCTGACCGACAAGCGTGAGTTCAAGGCCAAGGTCATCGGCGCCGATGCTCGCACCGACGTGGCGGTGGTGAAGATCGACGCCACCGGGCTGCCGGCGGTGAAGATCGGCGACGTCAACAAGCTCAAGGTCGGCGAGTGGGTGATGGCCATCGGCTCGCCCTTCAACCTGGAGAACACCGTGACCGCCGGCATCGTCAGCGCCAAGCAGCGCGACACCGGCGACTTCCTGCCCTTCATCCAGACCGACGTGGCGGTCAACCCCGGCAACTCCGGCGGCCCGCTGATCAACATGCGCGGCGAGGTGGTCGGCATCAACTCGCAGATCTACAGCCCGTCGGGCGGCTACGCCGGCATCTCGTTCGCGATCCCGATCGACGAGGCGATCCGCGTCGCCGACCAGCTGCGCACGACCGGGCGCGTGATCCGCGGCCGCATCGGTGTGCGCATCGCGCCGGTGACCAAGGAAGTGGCCGAATCGATCGGCCTGGGCAAGGCAGTGGGCGCGCTGGTGCAGGGTGTGGAGCCCGCTACCCCGGCGGAGAAGGCGGGCATCGAGGCGGGGGACATCATCGTCAAGGTCGACGGTCGGGGGGTCGACAAGTCGGTTGACCTGCCGCGCATCATCGGCGCCGCCAAGCCGGGCAGCAAGGTGACGCTGCAGGTCTTCCGGCGCGGCAGCTACAAGGACGTGGCGGTGACGGTGGCCGAGCTCGAGGCCGACAAGCCGCGCGCCGGTGCCACGCCCGGCGAGGCGCCTTCGTCGGCCGCTGGCAAGGCGCACCTGGGCCTCGTGGTGAGTGACCTGACCGATGCTCAGAAGAAAGAGCTGCGCGTGCGCGGCGGCGTGCGCGTCGACACCGCCGAGGGCGCTGCGGCACGGGCTGGCCTGCGCGAGGGCGACGTGATCCTGTCGATCGACAACGCCGAGATCGCCGACTCGAAGCAGTTCGGCACCGTCGTCGGCAAGCTCGACAAGAACAAGGCCGTCACGCTGCTCGTGCGCCGCGGCGAGTGGGTCAACTACGTGGTGATCCGACCGGCCCGCTGACGCCCCGACCCTGTAACAAACGACCCGCCTGCCCGACTGGCCTGGCGGGTCTTTTCATGTCGTGAGACCTTCGGCCGTGGGGCCAGCCGGGCATGCAGATTGCTGTCAGACGCTCCTTGAGATCATAAAGTTTGTGAGTACAAGCACACATCTCCAACCAGGGGCGGATTGCAGCGACGAACAGATACAATGCAGGCTGCAGCGCCATGGTTTAGTGAGCGCTTTGGCGTGTTCGGGGAGGGTGTCCAGCTATCCCCAGGGTATGCACAAGCACTTGTTGATAACTTGTGGATGAAATTTGCTGTTGGCACCCTGCAACGGGCGCGAACCCAGGAAATACGCGGCTTGCAGCGGGGGCCTTTTGGCTACAATGAAGGCCCAACAAGCAGTTGCCATACGTTTTGTTGGAAGGCGCGTCTCCATTTTGGACGTGCCTTTTTTTTGTTTACGGCACGGCCCTTCGGGCCTTCACATCGCCTCGCGATATGAGCCTTCAACGCAGCGGCTGACGCCGTTGTAGCTCCAGCTCGCCACATAGCGAGCCGTCTCCATGGACCACATCCGCAACTTCTCCATCATTGCCCACATCGACCACGGCAAGAGCACGTTGGCCGATCGGATCATTCAGCGTTGCGGGGGCTTGAGCGATCGTGAGATGGAAGCGCAGGTGCTGGACTCGATGGACATCGAGCGCGAGCGCGGCATCACGATCAAGGCGCAGACCGCGTCGCTGCAGTACACGGCCCAGAACGGCAAGATCTACAACCTCAACCTGATCGACACGCCGGGGCACGTCGACTTCTCGTACGAGGTCAGCCGCTCGCTCTCGGCCTGCGAGGGCGCGCTGCTGGTGGTCGATGCAAGCCAGGGGGTCGAGGCTCAGACGGTGGCCAACTGCTACACCGCGATCGAACTCGGTGTCGAAGTCGTGCCGGTGCTGAACAAGATGGATCTGCCGCAGGCCGACCCCGAGCGCGCCAAGGAAGAGATCGAGGACGTCATCGGCATCGACGCGACGAACGCGATTCCGTGCTCGGCCAAGACCGGCATGGGCATCGACGACATCCTCGAGGCGGTGATCGCGCGCATGCCGGCGCCGCGCGGCAACCCCGACGGCCCGCCGCGGGCGATGATCATCGACAGCTGGTTCGACAACTACGTTGGCGTCGTGATGCTGGTGCGGGTGGTCGACGGCGAGCTGCGCAAGGCCGACCGCATCCGCATGATGGCCACCAACACGGTCTACCCGATCGAGCACCTGGGCGTCTTCACGCCCAAGAGCGAGAACCGCGAACTGCTTCGCGCCGGCGAGGTTGGCTTCATCATCGCCGGCATCAAGGAGCTCCAGGCGGCCAAGGTCGGCGACACGCTGACGCTCGAGAAGAAGCTGCCGAACAACGCCGGCCCGGCCGAGACGCCGTTGCCCGGCTTCAAGGAAATCCAGCCGCAGGTCTTTGCCGGCCTGTATCCCACCGAGGCGAGCGAGTACGACTCGCTGCGCGACGCGCTGGAGAAGCTCAAGCTCAACGACTCGTCGCTGCGCTACGAGCCCGAGGTCAGCCAGGCGCTCGGCTTCGGCTTCCGCTGCGGCTTCCTCGGCCTGCTGCACATGGAGATCGTGCAGGAGCGCCTGGAGCGCGAGTTCGACCAGGACCTGATCACCACCGCGCCGTCGGTGGTCTACGAAGTCGAGCTGAACGACGGCACGGTGATCGAGGTCGAAAACCCCAGCAAGATGCCGGACCTGGGCCGCATCCGGGAGATCCGCGAGCCCATCGTCACCGTGCACCTGTACATGCCGCAGGACTATGTGGGCCCGGTGATGACGCTGTGCAACCTGAAGCGCGGCGTGCAACTGAACATGGCCTACCACGGCCGCCAGGTCATGCTGACCTACGACATGCCGCTGGCGGAGATCGTGCTGGACTTCTTCGACAAGCTCAAGAGCGTGTCGCGCGGCTACGCCTCGATGGACTATGAGTTCAAGGAGTACCGAGCCGCGGACGTCGTCAAGGTCGACCTGCTGATCAACGGCGACCGGGTCGATGCGCTGTCGATCATCGTGCACCGCGCGCAGAGCCAGTACCGCGGCCGCGCCGTGGCGGCCAAGATGCGCGAGCAGATCCCGCGCCAGATGTACGACGTGGCGATCCAGGCGGCCATCGGCGCCAACATCATCGCGCGCGAGAACATCAAGGCCTTGCGCAAGAACGTGCTGGCAAAATGCTACGGCGGCGACATCACCCGCAAGCGCAAGCTGCTCGAAAAGCAGAAGGCCGGCAAGAAGCGGATGAAGCAGATCGGCACCGTCGAGGTGCCGCAGGAAGCGTTCCTCGCCATCCTGCAGGTCGACGACTGAACACGAGTTCATCTCCAACAACACCAAGCACCCATGCAATACCTCACCGCCGCCCTGTACGGCGCCCTGATCGTCTACCTCGGCGGCTGGTACATGGACAAATGGGTGGGCAACTTCTCGTTGCTGCTGTTCCTTCTCTCGCTCGTGACCTTCTTCTACTGGCTGGCCGAGCGCTTCCACTTCCGGCCGCAGCGCGAGGCGGCTGCCCAGAATCTCGAGCGGCAGGACGCAGCACGCCGCGCCGAACTCGCCAGCAAGGGCATCACCCAGGTCGACGGCAACCTCGACGAGGCGCGCGGCCGGCTGCTCATGCAGCCCTGGTGGCTCGATTGGACCGCGGGGCTGTTCCCCGTGATCATCGTCGTCTTCCTGCTGCGCTCGTTCCTGTTCGAGCCGTTCAAGATCCCCTCGGGTTCGATGATCCCGACGCTCGAGGTGGGTGACCTCATCCTGGTCAACAAATTCCATTACGGCATCCGCCTGCCGGTGCTGAACACCAAGCTCATCCCCAACAACGTCCCCCAACGCGGCGACGTGATCGTCTTCCACTACCCGGTGGATCCGCGCATCGACTACATCAAGCGGGTCGTCGCGCTGCCGGGCGACGAGGTCAGCTACAGCAACCACCAGCTCAAGCTCAACGGCCAACCCGTTCCCCACACGCCCCTGGGCGACGGCTATGACGACGACCGAATGCGCTACATGGATCTGCTGGGCGAGAAGCTCGGCGACGTGGAGCACCGCATCCAGCACGAGAAGGGGCCGGGCCAGCCCTTCCACCCCATCACCGTGTTCCCGCACCGCGAGGCATGCAGCTACAGCGCCGAGGGGGTGACCTGCAAGGTGCCGCCCGGCTACTACTTCGTGATGGGCGACAACCGTGACAATTCCCAGGATTCGCGTTACTGGGGCTTCGTGCCCGACGAGAATCTGGTCGGCCGGGCCTTCTTCATCTGGATGAATTTCGGTAACCTCGGCCGGATCGGCTCGTTCCACTGACCCGCCTTTCACCTCGAGGAGTGCCCCGCGCCATGAGTCTTGTGTCATCGAAAGCACCCGCAACCAGGCAGCGTGGGCTGAGCCTGATGGGCCTGCTGTTCTGGGCCATCATCGTCGCCTTCGGTGCCTTGCTGCTGATCCGCGTGTACCCGTCGGTGCAGGAGTTCCTCACGACGCGCCAGGCGGTCGACCGCGTGGTGCGCAGCGACCCGCGGCCGGGCTCGGTGCCCGAGATCCGCCGCGCCTTCGACAAGCAGCGCCAAATCGAATACACGAACTCGATGATCACCGGCAATGACCTGGAGATCGAGGCCGTCGCCGACGGCTTTCGCGTCAGCTTCGCCTACGACAAGGAAGTGGAAATCGCCGACCCGGTGTTCCTGCTGATCAAGTACCGGCACACTGCCAGCACCCGCTGAACTCGACGGGCCGCGCCGCCGCGGCCTGGCCACCCCACCATGGATCCCCGCCACGAAGCGCTGCAACAGCGCCTGGGCCATCAATTTCGCCGCCCCGACCTGCTGCTGCGCGCACTCACCCACCGCAGCTTTGGCGCGGAGCACAACGAACGGCTCGAGTTTCTCGGGGACGCGGTGCTGAACCTGGCGGTCTCGCGCCTGCTGTTCGACCGCTTCGGTGGCTCGGACGAAGGTGACCTGACGCGCGTGCGCGCGCACCTCGTGCGCGAGGACAGCCTGCACCGGTTGGCCCTGGCACTGCGCCTGTCCGAGGTGCTGCGCCTGTCCGAGGGCGAGGCCCGCGGCGGCGGGGCGCAGCGGCCATCGATCCTCGCCGACGCGATGGAGGCCGTGATCGGTGCGGTCTACCTTGACGGCGGCGCCGACGCCGCTCATGCACTGGTCGGCCGCCTGTTCGGCGAGATCATCGCCAGCGCCGGGGTCGAGAGCTGGCGCAAGGACGCCAAGACGGAGCTGCAGGAATGGCTGCAGGCGCGCAAGCTGGCCGTGCCCAGCTACCGCATCGTCGCCACCCGCGGCCAGGCCCACGCCCAGACCTTCGAGGTCGAAGCCAGCGTGCCGGCGCTGGAGCGCAGCGCGCGCGGCGAAGGCAAGTCGCGCCGCGCGGCCGAGCAGGAGGCGGCGCAGGCGCTGCTCGACCAGTTGCTGCGCGCTGAAGGCGAACGCGGCTGATGTCGCGCTTGCGCCGCCGCTGGCCACGCCGCTGCGGGACAATCACCCCGTGCAACCCACCTCATCCCCTCCCGCCGAGCTGCCCCAGCCGGCCCAGCGCTGCGGCCTGATCGCGATCGTCGGCCGGCCCAACGTCGGCAAGTCGACGTTGATGAACGCCCTGGTCGGCCAGAAGATCAGCATCACCTCGAACAAGGCCCAGACCACGCGCCACCGCATCACCGGCGTGCGTACGGTCGGCGAGGCGCAGTTCGTGTTCGTCGACACGCCGGGCTTCCAGACCCGCCACGCCGCGGCGCTGAACCGTTCGCTGAACCGGGCGGTGGTCGGCACCTTGAGCGACGTGGATGTCGTGCTCTTCCTGGTCGAGGCGGGCCGCTTCGGTATCGACGACGCCAAGGTGCTCGCCCTGTTGCAGGGCGAGGGCCTGAAGCACAAGCCGGTCGTGCTGGTGGCCAACAAGCTCGATACGATCCACCGCCGCGCCGACCTGTTGCCCTGGCTCAAGAGCATGCAGGACCGGCACAACTTCGCCGAGTACGTGCCGATGTCGGCCCACAAGGCAGCCGACGTGGACCGCCTGTTCGAGATCCTCAAGCCCTACCTGCCCGAGCAGCCCTGGTACTACGACCAGGACATGCTGACCGACCGCAGCGAGAAGTTCCTCGCCAGCGAGATCATTCGCGAGAAGCTGTTCCGCCTGACCGGCGACGAGCTGCCCTACACCTCCACCGTCATCATCGACAAGTGGGAAGAAGAGGAGGGTGGGCTGAAACGCCGCATCAGCGCCTCGATCGTCGTCGAGCGCGACGCCCACAAGGGCATGATCATCGGCGAGAAGGGCGAGCGCCTGAAGCGCATTGGCAGCGAGGCGCGGCAGGAGATGGAGCGCCTGATGGAGGCCAAGGTCTTCCTCGAGCTGTGGGTCAAGGTGCGCTCCGGCTGGGCCGACAGCGAAGAGCACCTGCGCAGCTACGGCTACGAGTAGGGCGCGCCGACCCCGATGGCCCGCGCCGCCCCGGCCAGCGCAGCCTATGTGCTGCACCGCTACGACTGGAGCGAGACCAGCCTGATCCTCGACCTGTTCACGCGCGACCAGGGCCGGCTCACCGTCGTGGCCAAGGGCGCGAAGCGGCCGTATTCGCAGCTGCGCCCCGCGCTGCTGCCGTTCCAGCGCCTGAACGTGTCGGTCAGCCGACCGGCGCGCGACGAAACCGCCGAGATCGTGACGCTGCGCGGCGCCGAGTGGGCCGGCGGCGGGCCGATGCTGTCCGGCGCGGCGCTGTTCTCGGGCTTCTACCTCAACGAGCTGCTGATGAAGCTCGTCGCCCGCAACGACCCGCACCCGCTGCTGTTCGACGCCTACGCCGCCACGATGCCCGCGCTGGCCGCCGGCAACGACACGTTGACGCAGGCCGCCTTGCGTGCGTTCGAGCTCGTGCTGCTGCGCGAAATCGGCCTGCTGCCGCAACTCGACTGCTTCACCGCCACGCTGCAGCCGGTCCAGGCCGGGGAGCGCTGCTGGCTGCGGCCCGAGACGGGGGTCGTGCTGGCGGCCCCGGGCGAGCCGGCGCTCGATGGCGCCATGCTGCAGCGCCTGCAGGCGGCGCTCGACCGCGGCGCGATGGCCGACCTGCAGGCCGCTTGTGCCGACGGCCTGGCGCCGCTGAAGGCCGCGCTGCGCACCCTGCTTCACTATCATCTGGGCACTTCGCGGCTGCGCACGCGCGAGGTGATGATCGACGCGCAGCAACTCGTCGAGTCGCCCGCCCAGCCCAGGAACGCCGGCCCGGACACCCCATGAACCCACTCGTCGCCCCCGAATCCGGCCAGCACGGCAGTGCCGGCCGCACCGCGTTGTCGGTCAACCTGAACAAGGTCGCGCTGCTGCGCAATACCCGCCACCTCGGCATACCGAGCGTCACGCGCGCGGCCACGCTGGTGCTCGAAGCCGGTGCCGATGGCATCACCGTGCACCCACGGCCGGACGAGCGCCACATCCGCGCGCACGACGTGCACGACGTGGCCGCGCTGCTCAAGGCCTGGCCCGGCGCCGAGTACAACATCGAGGGCAACCCGCTGCACAACCTGATGGATTTCGTGCGCGCGGTGCGGCCGCACCAGGCGACCTTCGTGCCCGACACAGTGGGCCAGTTCACCTCCGACCACGGCTGGAACCTGCCGGCGGACGCGGACGTGCTGCGCCCGCTGATCGACGAGTGCCATGCGCTCGGCGTTCGGGTGAGCTTGTTCATGGATCCGGAGCCGGCCGCGATGGCCCACGCCCGCGCGGTCGGCGCCGACCGGGTCGAGCTCTACACCGAGAGTTATGCGAGCGCCTTTGGCACGCCGCAGGAAGCTGAGTTGCGCGCGCGTTTTGCCGCGGCGGCCCGTGCGGCGCTGGCCGCCGGCCTGGGCGTCAACGCTGGCCACGACCTGAACCGCGACAACCTGCCGTCCTTCCTGCGCGAGGTGCCGGGCATCAGCGAGGTGTCGATCGGCCACGCGCTGATCGCCGATGCGCTGGAGATGGGCTACACGGAGACGATCCGTGCCTACCAGAAGGCCATTCGATCGGCGGGCCACCCGGCATGATCTATGGCACCGGCACCGACGTCTGCGACCTGCGCCGCATCGCGGCCACACTCGCACGGCGTGGCGATCGTTTTGCCGAGAAGGTGCTGGGGCCGGACGAGCTGAAGGTCTTCGCCTACCGGCGCTCGAAGGTCGAGACGCGTGGCCTGGCCTACCTCGGCACGCGCTTTTCGTGCAAGGAGGCCTTCTCCAAGGCCATCGGCCTGGGCCTGCACATGCCGATGAGCTGGCGCGCCTGCGAGATCCTCAACCGCCCGAGCGGCCAGCCCTACATCCGCCTGCATGGCGAGCTCGCGGACTGGTTCGCCGCGCGCCGCTTGCGCGCCCACGTGACCCTGAGCGACGAGAGCGACTATGCGGTCAGTTTCGTCGTCGTCGAACAAGACCCTGCATGACCCTCCACGCTCCGATCATCCTGGACACCGCCGGCCCGGCGCTCGATGCGAACGATCGCCGCCGCCTGGCCCACCCGCTGACCGGCGGCCTGATCCTGTTCGCGCGCCATTTCGAAAGCCGTGCGCAGCTCACCGGGCTGATCGCCGAAGCCAAGTCCATTCGGCCCGACCTGCTGGTCTGCGTGGACCACGAAGGCGGCCGCGTGCAGCGTTTCAAGACCGATGGCTTCACCCACCTGCCGACCATGCGCGCCTTCGGCGAGCTGTGGATGCGCGATGCGATGCGCGCCACCGCCGCCGCGTCGGCCGCGGGGTACGTGCTGGCCAGCGAGCTGCGCGCCTGCGGTGTCGACTTCAGCTTCACGCCAGTGGTCGACCTGGACCATGGCCGCAGTGCCGTGATTGGCGACCGGGCCTTTCATCGTGATGCCCGCGTCGTGACGCTGCTGGCCAAGAGCCTGATGCACGGCCTGCTGCTGGCCGGCATGGCCAACTGCGGCAAGCACTTTCCGGGGCACGGTTACGCGCAGGCCGACAGCCACGTGGCGGCGCCGGTCGACCAGCGATCGCGCCGTGCGATCCTGGCCGACGATGCCCAACCCTATGCCTGGCTGGGAGGCACGCTGTCCAGCGTGATGCCGGCCCACATCACCTACCCGAAGGTCGATGCGCGGCCCGCCGGCTTCTCGCACGTCTGGCTGCAGGAGATCCTGCGCGGCGAGCTCGGCTTCACCGGGGCGATCTTCAGCGACGACCTCAGCATGGAAGGCGCCCGCGTGATCGACGGCCGGGCGGTCAGCCCCAGCGCCGCGGCGATCGAGGCGCTGCACGCCGGCTGCGACCTCGTGCTGCTGTGCAACCAGAGCAAGGTCGACGGCGGCGCGCCGGTCGACGCACTGCTCGACGAACTCACCGACGCGCAGGGCCGTGGCCGCTGGCGGCCCGACGCCGCCAGCGAAGCGCGCCGCGTCGCGCTGCTGCCGCAGACGGACCCGCTGCCGTGGGACGAGCTGATGCACGCACCGGCCTACCAGCACGCGCTGGAGCGGCTGGCCTTCTGACGCGAACCGCCGATGCCCGCCCAGACCGCCGCCGAGCGCCGCCGCCTGCAGATGGCCGACATCGCCCGGCTGGCGGGCGTGTCGGTCTCCACCGTCTCGCGTGCGCTCAACGGCAGCACGCTGGTCAACGAGGAGACACGCCAGCGCATCGGCGAGCTGGCGCGCTCGCTGAACTACACGATCAACGAGAGCGCGAAGAACCTGCGCCTGCAGCGCAACCAGACCATCGCGGTCGTCGTGCCCTACGACACGCATGCGCGCCAGCACATCTCCGACCCGTTCTTCCTCTCGATGGTCGGCAGCCTGGCCGATGCCCTGACCGACCGCGGCTACGACATGCTGCTGTCGCGTGTCGATGCCGAGGCGCTGGATTCGGTCTCGGCCCTGTACGACGCGGGCCGCGCGACCGGCATCGTGCTGATCGGCCAGTGGCGCCACCACGACCAGCTCAACGCGCTGGCGGCGCGCGGCGTGCCGGTGGTCGTCTGGGGTGGCCAGTTGCCGCAGCAGCTGTACTGCACCGTCGGCGGCGACAACCTTCTCGGCGGCCGCCTGGCCACCCGGCACCTGATCTCGCAAGGGCGACGGCGCATCCTGTTCCTCGGCGATGCGCAGCTGCCCGAGGTGGCGCTGCGGCTGGCCGGGCACCGCCAGGCGCTCGAGGAGGCGGGCATCGCCTTCGATGAATCGCGGGTGTGCACGGTGCCGTTCGAGGAGGAGGGGGCCGAACGCGCGATTGCCGAACGGGTGGTGGCGGAGCGGGTGCTGGCGCAGCCGCCTTCCTTCGATGCGATCTTCGCCTGCAGCGACCTGATCGCGATCCTCGCGATGCGCGCGCTGCGCTCGGCCAGCCGGCGCGTGCCCGAGGACGTCGCGGTGGTCGGCTACGACAACATCACGCTGGCGGCCTACGCCGACCCGCCGCTGACCACGATCCACCAGCCGGTGGCGGAGGCGGGGGTCGAGCTCGTCGATGCGCTGACGCGCCTGATGGCCGGCGAGCCTCAGCCGCCGCGCGTGCTGCCGGTCAGGCTCGTCGTGCGGGACAGCAGCGGCGCTCGATCGGGTTGAGCACGTCGATCGATTGCCGATCGATTGCATTGACCTATTTCTTGGCTTGTCCTTAGAGGCTTAACAAGCCTAGTAAGCTGGTGTTTTCCCGATATTGCAATCGATTGCAAAGATGTCGACACTGCGGTCCGTCCCGACGACGCGGGGCTGGCCGGCAGGCCGGCGCGCGCCGCGGGCAGGAGACATGCTGCGCGGCCGGCCAGGCGTCGACGCGCAGCGCCACGCCAACCGACAGGAGCGCCCGCATGAACGCCCGCACAACGCTTCGCTTGCCTGCCCGCAAGCGCGACCACCAATCCGCCGCCGCCGGCACGTCCTTGCCCGCACGCCGCCCGGTTGCCTGGGCCGCCGTGCTCGCGCTGCTGCCGGCCGCATCGGCCTGGGCCCAATCGACCGATGCACCGGCGCCCGCCGCTGCTCCCGCACCCGCGGCCGAGGCGGCCCCGCCGCCCGCCGCCGCGCCGGACGCCGGCCTGAGCCTCGAACGCATCGTCGTCACCGGCGCCACCACGGCGCGCACGAAGATGAAGCAAAGCGTCTCGGTCAGCACGGTCGGCGCCGAGCAGGTGCAGAACTCCACGGCCTCCAGCGCGGTGGAAGTGCTGCGCGCCGTGCCCGGCCTGCGCGCCGAATCGTCCGGCGGCGAGGGCAACGCCAACCTCGGCGTGCGTGGCCTGCCCATGTCCGATGGCGGCGGCCGCTACGTGCAGCTGCAGGAAGACGGCCTGCCGGTGCTGCTGGTCGGCGACGTGTCCTTCGCCACCGCCGACCAGTTCGTGCGCGCCGACTACACGCTCGATTCGATCGACGTGGTGCGCGGCGGCTCGACCTCCACGCTGTCGACCAACGCGCCCGGCGCGATCGTCAACTTCATCGGCAAGGCCCGCAAGGCCAACGGCGGCGCGATCGGCATGAGCCTGGGGCTCGATCACCACCAGCAGCGCCTGGACTTCGAATACGGCGGCAAGCTGGGCGCCGGCCTGAGCTACCAGCTCGGCGGCTTCTACCGCATCGGCGACGGCACCCGCAACACCGATGTCACGGTGGAGAACGGCGGCCAGTTCCGCGCCAGCCTGACCAAGGAACTGGACGACAACGGCAGCTACGTGCGCGTCTCGCTCAAGCAACTCGACGACCGCACGCCGACCTACCTGCCGGTGCCCGTGCGGCTCGAGGGCAACTCGATCAAGACCATCCCGGGCATCGACCCGCGCGACGCCTTCTTCGTCAACCACCACTTCCCGACCGACGTGGTGGTGGGCCGCGATGGCCAGAGCGTCACCACCCGGCCGGGCGACGGCCTGGCGGTGAACGTCAGCGCCATCGGCATCGAGACGCAGCTCAAGCCCGGCGACGGCTGGACGGTGACCGACCGCTTCCGCAAGAGCGCGATCAGCGGCCGCTTCATCGGCGTGTTCCCCGCCGGCAGCCAGCCGAGCGACTACACCGGCGACACGCCGGTCTTCTCGGCGCACATCTTCAACACCTCGCTGGACGACATGGGCAACGTCTTCAACGACCTGCGCGTGCAGAAGGAGCTGAAGCTCGGCGAGCAGAGCCGGCTCACGCTGACCGGCGGCCTGTTCAGCGGCATCCAGAACATCGCCCAGACCTGGTACTGGAACCGCTACAACATCGGCCTGACTGGCGACGGCGCGGCGCTGTACGACAACGCGGGCAACGTGACGACCGAGCCGGTCGCAGACGCCACGACGACCTGGGGCGGCTGCTGCTTCCGCTCGATCGACGTCAAGCTCACCGCCGTCGCGCCCTACGCTGCGCTGACCTGGGACCAGGGTCCGCTGAGCCTGGACGCCAGCGTGCGCCAGGACCGCCAGCGCGGCACCGGCTCACAACGCTTCGGCGACGCGGCTGCCGGCGGCACATGGAATCCGGGCCGCACGACGGCCGTCGGCTACAAGACCGACGCCACCTCGTATTCGCTGGGCGGGAACTACGAGTTCGCGCGCAGCCTGGCCGGGTTCGCCCGCTACAGCCACGGCGTGTCGTGGAAGTCGCCCGATCGCGTGATCTGGGACACCGATGTCGCGACCGGCGCCCACCCCTATCCGGTCAACGAGGTCGACCAGTTCGAGCTGGGCGCGAAGTACCGCAACGGCGGCCTGAACGCCTTCGTCACGCTGTTCGACGCGCGCACCAAGGAAGGTGCCGGTTTCGAGGTGACCACGCAGACGATCAAGAACGACTCGTACGCCTCGCGCGGCCTGGAGGCCGAGCTGGCCTGGCGCTTCGGTGACTTCAAGGTCAGCGGCGGTGCGACCTGGACGCACGCCGAGATCGACTCCGGCGTCAACAAGGGCAATACACCGCGCCGGCAGGCCGACTGGGTCTACCAGCTGAGCCCGAGCTACAGCGTCGGCCCGCTGGAAGTGGGAGGCGCGATCATCGGCACCACGAAGAGCTACGCGCAGAACGACAACCAGGTCGTGCTGCCCGGCTTCGCGGTGGTCAACCTGTTCGCCAACTACGAGTTGGGCGAGCACGCCGTGCTGTCGCTGGGCGTCAACAACGTCTTCGACCAGCTCGGCTACACCGAGGCCGAGGGGCAGAACAACCTGGGCGACAACCCGCTGTACATCGCCCGCGCGGTGAACGGGCGCAGTGCGAAGCTCTCGGTGAAGTACACCTTCTGAACGCAATGAGCCAGCTTCCGCGCCTGAGTTTTGGTCAGATCCTGAACATGAATGTCGGCTTCCTCGGCATCCAGTTCAGCTTCGGCCTGCAGCAGGCCAACATGAGCCCGATCTACCGGATGCTCGGGGCGGACGAGGCGAGCCTGCCGCTGCTGTGGCTGGCCGGGCCGATGACCGGGCTGCTGGTGCAACCGGTCATCGGCGCGATGAGCGATCGCACCGTGTCGCGCTGGGGCCGGCGCACGCCGTACTTCCTGATCGGCGCCATCCTGTGCAGCCTGGGCCTGCTGGCGATGCCCTTCAGCCCCACGCTGTGGTTCGCCGCCGGGCTGCTGTGGATCCTCGACGCGGCCAACAACGTGACGATGGAGCCCTACCGCGCCTACGTCAGCGACCGCCTGCCGCGCGAGCAGCACGCGCAGGGCTTTCTCACCCAGAGTGCCTTCACCGGCCTGGCGCAGACCTTGGCCTACCTCACGCCCTCGCTGCTCGTCTGGTGGGGGCTGGACCGCGATGCCGTCGGCGAGAACCATATCCCGCTGGCCACGATGGCGGCCTTCGTGCTCGGGGCCGTGCTGTCGTTCACCACGGTGTACTGGTCGGTGCGGCGCGTGCCCGAGCTGCCGCTGCCGGCCGACGAACTGCGCGCGATCGCGGCCAAGCCGCGCGGCGCCGCCGCCACGCTGCGCGAGATCGTCGACGCGATGCGCGAGATGCCGCCGGCCATGCGGCGCCTGTGGTGGATGAAGCTGTTCCAGTGGTACGCGATGATGTGCTACTGGATCTACATCGTCCCGTCGCTGGCCAAGACGATGTTCGGCACCGCCGACGCGGCCTCGGCCGGGTTTCGCGAAGCCAGCCTGCTCAATGGCCAGATCGGCGGCTTCTACAACGCGGTGGCCTTCGTCGCGGCCTTCGCGCTCGTGCCCTTCACCCGCCGGTTCGGCGCGCACATCAGCCACGCCGCCTGCCTGGTGGCCGCCGGCATCGGCATGTGGGCGATCCCGGCGATCCACGACAAGGCGTGGCTGTTCGTGCCGATGCTGGGCGTCGGCCTGGCCTGGGCCAGCATCATGGGCAACCCCTACGTGCTGCTGGCCGGCTGCATCCCGCCCGAACGGGCGGGGGTCTACATGGGCATCTTCAACATGTTCATCGTGATCCCGATGCTGCTGCAGATGCTGACGCTGCCGCTGTACTACCAGGCCTGGCTCGGTGGCCAGCCCGACAACGTGATCCGCCTGGCCGGCGTGCTGCTCGTCGCTGCGGCGGTGTCGGTGCTGCGCGTGCCCGGTGCTGCCCGACGCTCATGAAGAACCAGGTCCAACTCATCACCTACGTCGACCGCTTCGGCGGCGGCGGCCTGCGCGAGCTGCGCGCCTTGCTGAACGGCCCGCTGCGCGGCGTGTTCGGCGGCGTGCACCTGCTGCCCTTCTTCCACAAGATCGACGGCGCCGATGCCGGCTTCGACCCGATCGATCACACGCAGGTCGATGCGCGCCTGGGCGACTGGGCCGATGTGCGCGCGCTCGCGGACGACGTCGACCTGATGGCCGACGTGATCGTCAACCACATGTCGACCGATTCGCCGCAGTTTCGCGACTGGGTCGAGCGCGGCGACGCATCGCCCTTCGCCGGGCTGTTCCTGACTTTCGATGCGGTGTTCCCGCAGGGCGCCACCGAGCGCGAGCTGCTGACGGTCTACCGCCCGCGGCCCGGCCTGCCGTTCACGACCGTGACGCTGCAGGGCGGCCAACGCAAGATCCTGTGGACGACCTTCACGCCGCAGCAGGCCGACATCGACGTGCGCCATCCGGCGGGCCGCGCCTACCTCGACGGCATCCTGCAGGCGCTGGCCGACGCGCACGTGCGCATGGTGCGGCTGGACGCCGTGGGCTACGCGATCAAGCAGGCCGGCACGAGCTGCTTCATGATGCCGCAGACCTTCGACTTCATCGCCGAGTTCGCGGCGATGGCCAAGGCGCGCGGCATCGAGGTGCTGGTCGAGATCCACTCGTACCACCAGCGCCAGATCGAGATCGCGAGGGCGGTCGACTGGGTCTACGACTTCGCGCTGCCGCCGCTGGTGCTGCACGCCTTCAACTTCCACACCGCCGAGCCGCTCAAGCGCTGGATCGGCATGCGGCCGAACAATGCGCTGACGGTGCTCGACACGCACGACGGCATCGGCATCATCGACATCGGCGCCGACGCGGCCGACCGCGCCGGCCACCCCGGCCTGGTGCCGGACGACGAGCTCGACCAGCTCGTCGAGCGCATCCACCAGGCCAGCCGCGGCCACAGCCGGCGCGCCACCGGCGCTGCCGCGTCCAACCTCGACCTGTACCAGGTCAACTGCAGCTTCTACGATGCGCTGGGCCGCGACGACCGTGCCTACCTGCTGGCGCGCGCGATCCAGTTCTTCCTGCCGGGCGTGCCGCAGGTCTACTACGTCGGCCTGCTGGCCGGCGAGAACGACATGGCCTTGCTCAGCCGCACGGGGGTCGGGCGCGACATCAACCGCAGCCACTACAGCCGCGGCGAGATCGCCGCGGCGCTGGAGCGGCCGGTGGTGCAGCGGCTGCTGGCGCTGATCCGCCTGCGCAACCAGCACCCGGCGTTCAATGGCCGCTTCGCGCTGCGCGAAAGCGGGCCGCACGCGCTGGCCATGGCCTGGACGGCCGGCGACGACGAAGTCACGCTGGAGGTGGACTTCCGCAACCTCGACCACCGCCTGTCCGGCCGCACGAACGGCCAGGCCTTTGTGTGGCGCTTCGACGATGGCTCGCTGAGCGTCACGCCGTGACGCTCAGCGCCTTGTCGCTGATGCTGCTCGCGCCCTGCATGCTGGCCGGGGGCGTGGGGGCCCAATCTTCAGCTGCCGTCGACCTTCAGGAATAGTTCGCGGTCGGGCGCGAAGCTGGCCTGCAGCGGCAGCCACGCCCCCCCCAGGGCGCGCGCGTCGGAACCGATGGTGCCTGGCCACAGCGCTGGCTGCGCCACCCCTTCCCAGGTGTAGCGCGGCATCGCGTCGCGGACGGCGGCCAGCAGCGCGTCCAGCAGGGCTCGAGCGAGGTTGCCGTCGAGGATCACGCCGTCCAGGTCGAGCAGGCAGGCCGCGCCGTGCACCGCCAGCGCGATCGCCGCGCCGGCCTCGCGCAGCCAGGCCTCGGTGTGCGGCCGCCAGGGCGCCTGCAGCGCGCGATCGTCGCTCGCGGCCTGCGGCTCCAGCCCGTGATCCCGGTAGCGCGACTCGAGCATCAACAACGAGGCCACGCTCAGCAGCTGCGGCGGCGCGGTGGTGGTACCGGCCGGCGCCAGGCCCAGCGGCAGCGAGCCCACGGCGCCCGCGTTGCCGTGCAGGCCGGCCCGCAGATGGCTGTCGAGCACCAGGCCGCCGCCGATGAAGGTGTCGACGAAGATGTACAGGAAGCTCTTGACGCTGCGGCCGCGCCCGGCGACCAGCTCGGCCACGCAGGCGGCCGCGGTGTCCTTCAACAGCTCCACCGGCTGCCCGGTGCGGCGCTCGACCTCGGCGCGCAGATCGATGCGGGCCCAGTCCTCGGCCAGTGTCGGCGAGAAGCCGAGCAGGCCCTGCCAGCCGCCCACCGACAGCGGAGCGGCGATGCCGATCCCCTGCAGCCGCGCGCGGCCAGCCTCGCCGAGGCCATGCGCCAACGCCTGCACCCGTTGGGCGATCTCGGCGACGACCGCCTCGGTCTCGGGAAAGTCGTAGGCCAGGCTCGAGCGCTCGCGCAGCTGCCCGGCGAAATCCACCAGCAGCACGTCCAGGCTGCGCCGGCCGACCTTGACGCCGATGGCGAAGGCACCGTCGGGGTCCAGCGCCAGCGGCACCGAGGGCTGGCCCACCTTGCCGCGCTGCGGCGTGCCCTTGCGCAGCAGCCCGTCGTCGATCAGCCGCTTGGTGATCAGCGAGACGGTCTGCGCCGTCAGGCCGGTCAGCCGCGCCAGCTCGGCGCCGGGCAGCGGCCCGTGCAGGCGAACGGCCTGCAGGATCACGCGCTCGTTGTACTGGCGCAGGCCGCCCTGGCTGGAGCCGCGCGGCTTGAGATGGGCGGGCGCGGTGCCGGCGTTCACGCCACGGCCTCGGCCAGGCACTCGCGCGGGATCTGCTCGGGCGGCAGCGCGCCGGTCATCACGGCCACGGTGTCGCTCATGCTGATCTTCTTCGGGTCGAGCACGGCGGCGCGCTTGCCCAGCCGGGCGACGTGGATGCGGTCGGCGATTTCGAAGACATGCGGCATGTTGTGCGAGATCAGGATCACCGACAGGCCTTTGTCGCGCACCCGGCGGATCAGCTCGAGCACCATGTTGCCTTCTTTCACGCCCAGCGCGGCGGTCGGCTCGTCGAGGAGGACGACCTTCGGCTCGCCGATCAACGAGCGGGCGATGGCGACTGACTGCCGCTGACCACCGGACAGGGCCGCGACCGGGATCCGCACACTCGGGATCCTCACCGACAGGGAACGAAGCAGCTCGTTGCCGCGCCGCTCCATGTCGATCTCGTCCAGCCAGCCGACCGCGCGGGCTGGACCGCCCGGCCGCTCCTCCCGACCGAGGAATAGGTTGTTGACCACGTCG
>NZ_DATFAN010000098.1:0-18783 GCF_035254525.1 Ideonella sp.
TGCCGGCTACACCGTCGAAGCTTTCTACCCCTGAGGCTGCACGCACCGCGTTGCGTGCGGCCGGCCCGTTCACCCACCCTTCACCCTCGGTACCACCATGGCCTGTCTCGTCAGCGGCTCCCTCGCCTTCGACACGATCACGAACTTTCCCGGCCGCTTCGCCGAGCAGATCCTGCCGGATCAGGTGCACATCCTGAACGTGTCCTTCCTCGTGCCGACGATGCGCCGCGAGTTCGGCGGCTGCGCCGGCAACATCGCCTACACGCTCGCCGCGCTGGGCGGCGACGCCGTGGTCGTCGCGGCCCTCGGCAATGACGGCGAGCACTACCTCGACCGCCTGCAGCGCCTGGGCATCGACACACGGCAGGTGCTGCAGGTCGAGGACACGTACACAGCGCAGGCGATGATCATCACCGACGCCGACAACAACCAGATCACCGCTTTCCACCCCGGCGCCATGCAGGAGGCGCACCGCGTCGGCCTGCCCGAGCGCGACGACATCCGGCTCGCGATCATCGGCCCCGACGGGCGCGATGCGATGCTGCGCCGCGCGAGCGACCTCTCCGCCGCCGGCATTCCCTTCGTCTTCGATCCGGGCCAGGGCCTGCCGATGTTCGACGGCGAGGCGCTGAAGGCCTTCATCGCGCAGGCGAGCTGGGTTGCGGTGAACGACTACGAGGGCCGCATGTTGTGCGAGCGCACCGGGCTGTCGATCGAGGCCTTGTCGCGCTCGCACCTGCAGGGCGTGATCGTCACGCTGGGCGCCGAGGGCTGCGAAGTGTGGGTGCAGGGCCGCTGCCATCGCGTGCCCGGCGTGTCGGCGGAACAGGTGGTCGACCCCACCGGCTGCGGCGACGCCTTTCGTGGCGCGCTGCTCTACGGCCTCGAGCGCGGCTGGCCACTGGTCGACTGCGTCGCGCTCGGCAACCGACTCGGCGCACTGAAGATTGCACAGCGCGGCGGACAGAACCACCAGGTCGACCGGGCCGCACTGGGCCTCGGCTGAGGCCGATTCCGGGCGTCGTCTCAGGCGCCCTTCGGCGGCTGACCGAGCGTGCGCTGCAGCCAGGCCTGCACCTCGGCCAGCGGCGCATCGATGTCAATCTGCTTGTGGCGCGCGGCGGCGCCGCGCTTCAGGCGCACGTCGCGCTTGGCCAGGCCCAGCTCACGCGCGAGCCAGGTGGTGAGCGCCGCGTTGGCCTGACCTTCGATCGGCTGCGCGGCCAGCCGGATGCGCAGCGCACCTTCGTGCAGGCCCGTGGCCTCGGTCTGGCGCGCGTTGGGCTGCACCGCGACGGTCAACACGCAAGCCGCGGAGCCGGCCTCGCGCACGCAGGGCCAGGTGCTCGCTGCCGAGTCAAGGGCCGGCGAAGCAGGTCGTGAAGTCGCCATCGTCAGCAAGAGAAAAGCCCGGCCGAAGCCGGGCTTGTCCGAACAGGGCGCTCTAGCGAGCACCCGTGTTCAATCAGGGCTTGTTGCCCGTCGGGAACGGCCAGGCGGCCGCGGGGCTCAGGGCCGTTTTCGCTGCAGGGGCCGCAGGGGCAGCAGGGGCAGTGGGGGCAGCGGGCTTCTTGGCCGCCGCCTTCTTTGCCGCCGGTTTCTTGGCCGCGGGCTTCTTCGCCGCAGCAGCCTTCTTCGCCGGCGCGGCCTTCTTCGCCGCGGCCTTCTTCGCGACCGGCTTCGGTGCAGCCTTCTTGGCCGGCGCCTTCTTGGCAGCGGCCTTCTTGGCCGGGGCCGCCTTCTTCGCCGGAGCAGCCTTCTTCGCCGGAGCGGCCTTCTTGGCGGGGGCCTTCTTCGCCGCCGCCTTCTTGGCCGGAGCCGCCTTCTTGGCGGGCGCCGCCTTCTTGGCCGGTGCGGCCTTCTTCGCCGGGGCCTTCTTCGCTGCCGCCTTCTTGGCCGGAGCCGCCTTCTTCGCCGGGGCCTTCTTGGCCGCAGCCTTCTTCGCAGTTGCCATATCAATCTCCTTGATCAAGTTGCAGAAAACACCGGGCTGCTCGAGATACAGCTCGGCGATTCATCGTCGGAGGCCATTCCTGTCACGGTCTAGAGGCCGTTTCAGGTCGCCCCCATCCGATGAATGGGGTCTCGGGCAGTCGCCTGGCTTCGTGGTGGCCAAGCTGACTGACCCGAAGGTCTTGATCTCTCACACGACTGGAACGAATGGCCGCGGCGCTCGTCGGCACCGCGGTCCGTTCAATCCCAGCTCAATGCGCCACCGGATTGGTACTCGATGACGCGGGTCTCAAAAAAGTTGCGCTCCTTCTTCAGGTCGATCATCTCGCTCATCCAGGGGAACGGGTTTTCCTCGTTCGGGAAGAGCGTTTCGAGGCCGATCTGCGTGGCACGCCGGTTGGCGATGTAGCGCAGATAGCCCTTGAACATCGACGCGTTCAGACCGAGCACGCCACGCGGCATGGTGTCTTCGGCGTAGCGGTATTCCAGCTCGACGGCCTTGACGAACAAGGCCTTGATCTCGGCCTTGAACTCGGGCGTCCACAGCTGCGGGTTCTCGAGCTTGATCTGGTTGATCAGGTCGATGCCGAAGTTGCAGTGCATCGACTCGTCGCGCAGGATGTACTGGTACTGCTCGGCGGCACCGGTCATCTTGTTCTGGCGGCCGAGCGCGAGGATCTGCGTGAAGCCGACGTAGAAGAACAGGCCTTCCATCAGGCAGGCGAAGACGATCAGGCTCTTCAGCAGGGTCTGGTCGGTCTCGGGCGTGCCGGTCTTGAAGTGCGGGTCCATGATCGCGTCGATGAACGGGATCAGGAACTCGTCCTTGTCGCGAATCGACTGGACCTCGTGGTACGCGTTGAAGATCTCCGACTCGTCCAGGCCCAACGACTCGACGATGTACTGATACGCGTGGGTGTGGATCGCTTCTTCGAAGGCCTGGCGCAGCAGGAACTGCCGCGCCTCGGGCGCCGTGATGTGGCGGTAGGTGCCCAGCACGATGTTGTTGGCGGCCAGCGAATCGGCAGTGACGAAGAAGCCGAGGTTGCGCTTGATGATGCGGCGCTCGTCTTCGCTCAGGCCGTTCGGATCCTTCCAGGTCGCGATGTCGCGCGACATGTTGACCTCTTGCGGCATCCAGTGGTTCGCACACGTGGCGAGGTACTTCTCCCACGCCCACTTGTACTTGAACGGCACCAGCTGATTCACATCGGTCTGGCCGTTGATGATGCGCTTGTCGGCGACGTTGACGCGACGCGTGTTGCGAGCGACAACCGAGCTCGCCGCTGCGGGTGCTTCTTGCACTGCGGCGCGCGAAACCGAGGCGCTCACAGCCGCTTGAACTTGCAGGGGAGTTTGAAGAGGCGAAGAGGTCGCCGCCGGCACGTCGCGAAGAGGTTCGGGCGTGTGGCGAGGAGCAGGATTCGGCGGGGTACGAAGGTCGTCTTCCCAGACCAGCATGTGCGTGTTTCCTATGGGTCGCGATTATGGGAGTGTTGTGTTGAAACACCAAGCACTTCTTGACATCGAAGCGTCATCGTTGTTGCACGCGTGCATCGACTTTGCACGCATCACAACGACGGCACGCAGCGCATCGACAGGCTCATCACCATCGCGCGATGCGTGCATCGATCACGTCACTGGCAGGCCTCGCAAGTCGGGTCGTCGACACCGCAGAACTTGATGTCGGTGGCCGGCTGTGCAGCGAGCATCGCCTGCGCTTGCGCAGCCACTGCATCGAGCGCCGACATACCGCCGACCGCACCACCGCCGAGACCACCACCAAGACCACCACCACTGGGCACCGAGTTCAACTGGCCCGCGGAGATCGTCGACTTCTCGGCGTGCGTTGCACCGACCGTGCGCAGGTAGTAGGTCGTCTTCAGGCCGCGGATCCACGCGAGCTTGTAGGTGTCGTCAAGCTTCTTGCCGGACGCGCCGGCGATGTAGATGTTGAGCGACTGCGCCTGGTCGATCCACTTCTGGCGGCGCGCCGCGGCCTCGACCAGCCACTGCGTCTCGACCTCGAACGCGGTCGCGTACAGCGCCTTCAGTTCCTCCGGCACGCGGTCGATGCGGCGCAGCGAACCGTCGTAGTGCTTCAGGTCCATCACCATCACGCTGTCCCACAGGCCGAGCTTCTTGAGGTCGCGCACCAGGTACTCGTTGACGACCGTGAACTCGCCCGACAGGTTGGACTTGACCGACAGGTTGCCGAAGCAGGGTTCGATCGACGCATCGACACCGATGATGTTGGAGATCGTCGCCGTCGGCGCGATCGCCACGCAGTTGCTGTTGCGCATGCCGTGCACGCTGATGCGCTGGCGCAACGCGCTCCAGTCCATGCTCGTGCTGCGATCGACCTCGACGTACCCGCCGCGCTGTTCGGCCAGCAAGTCCAGCGAATCCAGCGGCAGGATGCCCTTGTCCCACAGCGAGCCGCGGTAGCTCGAGTAGCGGCCGCGCTCGGCGGCCAGTTCGGTCGAAGCCCAGTAGGCGTAGTAGCACAGCGCCTCCATCGAGCGGTCGGCAAACTCGACCGCCGCCTCGCTGGCGTAGGGCGTGCGCAATTGATAGAGCGCATCCTGGAAGCCCATCACGCCCAGGCCGACCGGGCGATGGCGCAGGTTGGAGTCGCGTGCCTTCTTGACCGCGTAGTAGTTGATGTCGATGACGTTGTCGAGCATGCGCATTGCCGTCGACACGGTCTTCTTCAGCTTGGCGTGATCGATCTGGCCGTCTTTCAGGTGCTGGGCCAGGTTGACCGAGCCGAGGTTGCACACGGCGATCTCGTCGGGGCCGGTGTTCAGCGTGATCTCGGTGCACAGGTTGGACGAGTGCACCACGCCGACGTGCTGCTGCGGCGAGCGCACGTTGCAGGCGTCCTTGAAGGTGATCCAGGGGTGGCCGGTCTCGAACAGCATCGAGAGCATCTTGCGCCACAGGTCCTTGGCCGGCATGCGCTTGAACAGCTTGATCTCGCCGCGGTCGACCTTGGCCTCGTAGGCCGTGTAGGCCTTCTCGAACTCGGCGCCGATCTTGTCGTGCAGGTCCGGGCAGGTCGACGGCGAGAACAGCGTCCAGTCGCCGCCTTCCATCACGCGGCGCATGAACAGGTCCGGAATCCAGTTCGCGGTGTTCATGTCGTGCGTGCGGCGGCGGTCGTCGCCGGTGTTCTTGCGCAGCTCGAGGAACTCTTCGATGTCCAGGTGCCAGGTTTCCAGGTAGGCGCAGACCGCACCCTTGCGCTTGCCGCCCTGGTTCACCGCGACGGCCGTGTCGTTGACGACCTTCAGGAACGGCACCACGCCCTGGCTCTTGCCGTTCGTGCCCTTGATGTAGGAGCCCAGCGCGCGCACGTTGGTCCAGTCGTTGCCGAGGCCGCCGGCGAACTTGGACAGCAGCGCGTTTTCCTTCAGCGCCTCATAGATGCCGTCCAGGTCGTCGGCCACGGTCGTCAGGTAGCAGGAGGACAGCTGCGAGCGGCGGGTGCCGGCGTTGAACAGCGTCGGCGTCGACGACATGAAGTCGAAGGTCGACAGCACGTTGTAGAACTCGATCGCGCGAGCCTCGCGGTCGATCTCGTTCAGGGCCAGTCCCATCGCGACGCGCATGAAGAAGGCCTGCGGCATCTCGATGCGGGTTTCGTCGATGTGCAGGAAGTAGCGGTCGTACAGCGTCTGCAGGCCGAGGTAGTCGAACTGCAGGTCGCGATCGGGGTTCAGCGCGGCGCCCAGCTTGGCCAGGTCGAACTGCAGCAGCTTGTCATCCAGCAGCTCGGCTTCGACACCCTTCTTGACGAACTTCGGAAAGTACTCGGCGTAACGCTCGTGCATCTCGGCCTGCATCACCTCGCCGCCGATGATCTCGCGGCGGATCGTGTGCAGCAGCAGGCGCGCGGTGGCGCGGGTGTAGGCCGGGTCCTGCTCGATCAGCGTGCGGGCGGCCAGGATCGCGGCCTTGTAGACCTCGTCGATCGGCACGCCGTCATAGAGATTGCGACGCGTCTCGGCCAGGATCGGGTCGGGGCGCACATCCTCGCCCAGGCCGGCACAGGCCTGCTCGACCAGCGCCTGCAGCCGGGCCTCGTCCAGCGGCACGCGCTGGCCGCCGTCGATCACGTGCAGCGCGTGCGCCGGCGCGGCGGCCACCGCCGTCGTGGCCTGCCTGGCGCGCTCCTGCGCGCGGCGTTCGCGGTACAGCACGTAGGCGCGCGCGACCTCGTGGTGGCCGCCGCGCATCAGGCCCAGTTCGACCTGGTCCTGCACATCCTCGATGTGGAAGGTGCCGCCGCCCGGGCGCGAGCGCAGCAGCGCACGCACGACCGTCTCGGTCAGCGCATCGACCGTTTCGCGCACGCTGGCCGACGCCGCGCCCTGCGTGCCGTGCACCGCGAGAAAGGCCTTCATCAGCGCGACCGCGATCTTGTTCGGCTCGAACGCCACGACCGCACCGTTGCGGCGGATCGTCTGGTAACCCTGGTAGGCGCTGGGCAGGCTGCCCGCGGCCGTGGGCGCGGTGGACGGCCGTGCCGAGACGGCGGCGTCGGTGGTGCTGGGTGCAACGGCTTGCATGGATATCCCCTCGGTTGGATGTGTTCGGCGGTGAAAACGATTCGGGCTCCCCGAGCCTCGGCGCATGCCGGCTTGTCACCCCATGAAGCCGGCAACGACGATGCGTGTTCGTGCCGGCGGCGGCCGGTCAGCCGGGGGGCTGGCGGCAGCGCGACACGAGCGTCATCGTCGTCGGAGCTTGCGGCCCCGAATGATCGGGACCGGGGTGGATTCGGTATGGGCCGCGTCTCGCGACGGCTGGGGACTGTGCCTGGGCAAGGCCTGCACGGAGCCAGCGAATGCGGACATGGGCGTTTGGGAGTGCTTAGAGGTTAGCACGAAAGGACACTATATCTGTGGTCCCTGAGTGCTTCAAGCACTACCCGTAGCGTGCCACAGCGTGACAAACCCGCTTGACGAAACGGCCGAATTGTTCTCCGCGAGGCGTGGCGCGGCCCGGCGCGCCGTCAGGCCGCAGGCGCGAAACGATCGGCGCGCCAGCGCAGCCGCGTGCGCAACTGGGTCCAGTCGAAACCAGGCCCGGGGTCGCGCTTTCGGCCCGGCGCGACGTGCTCGTGGCCGGCCACGTCGACACGACCGTAGCGTGCCTGCAGCGCACGCATCAGCGCGGCCAGGCGCGCGTACTGCGCGGGCTCGAAGGCATCGCCCTCCAGCCCTTCGAGCTCGATGCCGATCGAGTAGTCGTTGCAGTTGTCGCGGCCACGCCAGCTCGACGCGCCGGCATGCCAGGCCCGCGCGTCGCAGGAGACGAACTGCAGCAGCGCGCCGTCGCGGCGCAGGAAGAAGTGGGCCGAGACCTGCAGGCCGCGCAGCGCGTCGTAGTACGGGTGCGCGTCGCCATCCAGCCGGTTCGTGAACAGCCGCTCGACCGCATCGCCGCCATACTCACCGGGCGGCAGGCTGATCGAATGCAGCACGACGAGCGTGACCGCGCTGCCGGCCGGCCGCGGCCCGAAGTTGGGCGAGGGCACGGCCCGCGCGCCGGACCACCAGCCCTCATGCCACCGGGCTCGCGCGCTCATCCGACGGCACCACCGCCTTCGCCGCCGTCACCCCCCTCGCCGCCCTCGGTGATGCCCAGCCGGGCCATCCGGTAGCGCATCTGGCGCAGCGACAGCCCCAGCCGTGCCCCGGCCGCGGTGCGGTTGAAGCCGTGCTGCTCCAGCGCCCGCACGAGGATCGCGCGCTCGACCTCGTCGAGATGCCGCGCCAGGTCGTGCGGCAGTGGGTTCTCGCCGAGCGCCGCCGTCGGCGGCGGCTCTCGCGCGAGCGCACCGGGCTCGGTGTCGCCGCCGTTGTCCTGCAGCACCGCGTCGGGCAGGCCCAGGTCGTCGGCGTCGAGCACGTCGCCGGGCGACAGCGCGAGCGCGCGATGAAGCAGGTTCTCGAGCTCGCGCACGTTGCCCGGGAAGGCGTAGTGCTGCAGCCGCTGCTGCGCCGCCGCGGTCAGGCGCGGCGTGGGGCTGACGCCGGCATCACGCGCGATGCGCTCGAGCAGCGCGGCGCTGATCGCCACGATGTCGTCGCGACGCTCGCGCAGCGGCGGCACGGTGATGCGGATCACGTTCAGGCGGTAGAACAGATCCTGCCGGAAGCGACCGGCGGCCACCTCGGCGTCGAGGTCCTTGTGGGTCGCGCTGACGATGCGCACGTTCAGTGGCACCTCGCTGACCGCGCCGATCGGCCGCACCGCCCGTTCCTGGATCACCCGCAGCAGCTTGCTCTGCATCGCCAGCGGCAGGTCGCCGATCTCGTCGAGGAACAGCGTGCCGCCGTGTGCCGCCTGGAAGAAGCCGGCACGGTCTTCGGTGGCGCCGGTGAAGGCGCCCTTGCGGTAGCCGAAGAACTCGGCCTCGAGCAGGTTCTCGGGGATCGCACCGCAGTTGACCGCGACGAAAGGCTGGCCGGCGCGGGCGCTGACTTCGTGGATGGCGCGCGCGACCAGTTCCTTGCCGGTGCCCGACTCGCCCTGCACCAGCGCCGGCGCCATGCTGCGCGCAACCTTCTCGATCAGTTCGCGCACGTGGCGCATCGCTTCGGAGCCGCCGACCAGGCGCGCCAACGGGGCACTGGCGGCCGGTGCGCCCGGCCGCGGCGCCTGCGTCGGCGCGGCCCGTCCCAGCGCGCCGGCCACGACCGCGCGGAACTGGCGCAGGTCGACCGGCTTGGTCAGGTAGTCGAAGGCACCGGCCTTCAGCGCCTCGACGGCGTTCTCGGCCGAGCCGTAGGCGGTGATCACGATGACCTTCTCGGGCCGCCGCGCCTGCTCGAGCCGGTGCATCAGCTCCATGCCAGAGCCATCGGGCAGGCGCATGTCGGTGATGACCAGGCGGAACACCCGCTCCTGCAGCCGGGCCCAGGCCTCGGCGACGGTGGCCGCGGTCTCGACCTCGTGTCCCTCGCGCAGCAGCGTCAGCTCATACAGCGTCAGCAGGTCCGGCTCGTCGTCGACGACCAGCACCCCGCCCGCAGTGAAAGACTCGTTCACGTTGACCGCCTCGTCTTCACAGGTGCAAGCGCCCTTCGCTCGCCACCGCGTCACGCCGCATCACCACCTGGAACAGGTTCGCATGCCGGTCACCCGGCCGGCGCAGGTAGTCGATGCTCGCCCCATGCCGCTCGCACAGCTCACGGCAAATATAGAGCCCCAGCCCGGTGCCGCGGCTGCGGCTCGAATGGAAAGGTTCGAACAGATGGGCTTCCACCTCGGCCGGGATCGGCTCGCCGTCGCTGGCCACCACCAGCCGCACCAGCGGCCCGTCCAGGCCCTCGAGCAGCACCAGCACCGCGCCGGCGCGGTCGCTCGAATGGCGCAGCGCGTTCTCCAGCAGGTTGACCAGCACGCGGCGCAGGTGGTCGGGGTCGAACACGGCGCCGAGCGGTTCCTTGGGCAGCACCACCCGCAGGCGGCTCTCGCTGCCCAGCGCCAGGCCGACGGTGCGTGCCCATTCGGCGCAGATCGAGGCGACTTCGGCCGTCGCGTCGATCGTGCGCGATGGCGCCGTGCTGCCGGGCGCGGCCTCCATCACATCGTCGACGATGCGGCGCAGCCGCTCGACGTTGTCGGCCACGATGCGCACCAGCCGCTGCTGATCCGGCCGCAACACGTCTTCCTGCAGCAGCGCGTTGGCCTGCGACACCGCCGCCAGCGGGTTGCGGATCTCGTGCGCGATGCCGGCCGAGATGCGCCCCATGGCGACCAGCCGCTCCTCGCGCTGGCGGGCGAGCACGGTGCGAAGCTCCTCCATGAAGAGCACCGCCAGCACCTCGTCGCCGCGGTCCTCGTCGTCCTCGTGGCGGGCGCCCAGACGCGCGCCGCGCGTGAAGCGGGCCCGCACGCGGATCGACCGCGGCGTTTCGCCGGCGTAGGCGACGGTCAGGTCCGAGCCGCCCGCGGGCCACTGGCCCGATTCATAGGCCTTGGCCACCGCCTCCTGCAACGCCCCCCAGCCGACCTGGCTGGCCAGCGAGAACGGCGCACGCGGGCAGGCGCCGCGGGCCGACAGCAGTGCGCGCGCCGCCGGGTTGGCGGCCCGCACACGGCCGCGGCGGTCGACCACCAGCACGCCGTCGCTCATCTCGTCGATGACCAGCCGGTTCAGCTCGGCCTGCTGGCGTGCGAGCTCCAGGCTGCCGCGCGCGGTGCGCTCCTCGCGCGCGAGCCGGCTGGCCATCTGTCCCGCGACCAGCACCGTGACGAACAGCCCCACGCCCGCCATGCCGGCCTGCGACAGCAGCGGGGTGATCTCGCCGCCGGCGAGCACGCGCTGCCAGGCACTGGCCAGCAGCAGCAGGCTGGCCGCCGCCGCAGTGGCCAGGCCGGTCACGCGCGGGCTGAGCACGCCGGCCATCAGCACAGGCAGCACCAGGAGCGCCGCGTGGTTCAGCGTCGCGTTCGGCTCCAGCCAGTGCATCGCGCCGAAGGCCAGCACATCGACGCCGACCGTGGTCCACCAGCGCCAGCGCCGGCGGGCCGGCCCGAGCGGCCGCGCGTCGCCGGCCGTCCACAGGCGCAGGATCAGCGCCTGCATCGCATACGCGCCGCACAAGGCGAGCTGCAGCGACGGGCCGTGGCCACCGAACAGGTCGATCGCCAGCTGTGCCAGCACCAGGGCGACGCCGAGGCCGGCGCGCGCTGTCAGGTAGGTGCGGTAGACGCGCTGGTGGGCACTGTCGTCGGCAGTGACCAGCCGCCGCGCCTGGCGCGAGAGAAAGCTCGAATCGTCGCCCGAGCCGGACGACAGCTCGTCGGCCCAGCGCGGGTCCAGCGTCGAGGCGCCTTCGAGCGCTGAGGGCTCGCCGAAACCGAGCGCGTCGAGCCAGGATTCGCCGTTGGGCGTGCTCGGCGCGCCGGTGTCCGGCCGGGGCGGGCGCCGGCGCCCGAACCACGCCATCACGCGCTCACGCCCTCACCGCGGCCCGAGCCGGCGGTGCTCGGCGCTGCAGTAGTGCCGGCCGCCCTCGCCCTCGAGCGCATCGGGCTGCGGCAGGTGCAGCCCGCAGTGGGCGCAGGACACCATCGCCTGAGGGCCCGGTGCGCGCCGGCGCGGCGCGCCGGGGCCGGCGGCCCCGCCGCTGCGGCCCTTGCCGAACCACAGCAGCAGCGCCAGCACGACGATGCCCAGCGTCAACAACCACTTGATCATCTGGTCAGCCTCAGGCGGGCGGGCGCTGCAGCACCACCTCGTAGACGAAACGCGTGCCGACATAGGCCAGCAGCAGCAGCAGCGAGCCGGCATACAGCCAGCGCGTGGCCTGGCGGCCGCGCCAGCCGCGCCAGACCCGGCCGATGATCAGCGCCGCGAAGGTCGCCCAGCCGAGCACCGACAGCACGCTCTTGCGGTCCCAGCGCCACTCGGCCTCGGACTGCAGGCCCAGCCACAGCGCGAGCGTGAGCACGACGAAGCCGGCCTCGACGAAACGGAAGGTCAGGCGTTCGAGCTTCAGCAGCGGCATGCCGTTGCCCATGCCCGCCGGCCCGCCGCCCGGTGCCCTGTGGCGCAGGCGGTTGTCGGCCGTGTCGAGCAGGATCGCGTGCAGCACCGCGGCGCCGAACAGGCCGTAGGACGTCAGGCCCAGCACCCAGTGCAGCGGGGCCCAGCGCGAGTGCGCGATCGCCCGCACCTCGCCCGGGAAGACCCAGGCCAGCAGCACCGCCAGCGCGCCGGCCAGCGCCAGCGCGCGGCGCGCGCTGGCCAAGGGCAGGAACCGGCTCTCGACACCGTGCACGGCCAGCACCAGCCAGATCGTCAGCGACAGCACCGGCGCGAAGCCCAGGCGCAAGCCCTGCCCTTCGCCGGCCCAGGCGCCCGCGCCGGCGAGCAGCACGATCGCGTGCAGCACCCAGGCGGTGAACAGCAGTTGCACGGGCCAGCGCCGCTCCGGCGCGGCGGGCAGCAGCGCACCCAGATAGGCCAGCAAGGCCACCACGGTGCAGAGCACCGCAGGGTCAGCGGATAAAATCATGGCCACAGTTTACCGGCGCGCTCATTCCAGCCGTGGTGGGCCTCCCGGCCTCGCCATGCGGCGCGCAACACCGATGGCATCCACCCTCACCGACCGCCTGTCGCGCCTGGTCAAGACCATGCGCGGCCAGGCCCGCATCACCGAGTCGAACGTGCAGGACATGCTGCGCGAAGTGCGCATGGCCCTGCTCGAGGCCGACGTGGCGCTGCCGGTCGTGCGGGACTTCGTGGCCCGCGTGAAGGACAAGGCCCTCGGCCAGGAGGTCATCGGCTCGCTGAACCCGGGCCAGGTGCTGGTCTCGATCGTCCACAAGGAGCTCGCCGCGACGATGGGCGAAGGCGTGGCCGACATCAACCTGGCCACGCAGCCGCCAGCGGTCATCCTGATGGCCGGCCTGCAGGGCGCCGGCAAGACCACGACCACCGCCAAGCTCGCCAAGCACCTGATCGAAAAGCGCAAGAAGAAGGTGCTCACGGTCTCGGCCGACGTTTATCGCCCGGCGGCGATCGAGCAGCTCAAGACGGTCACGAAGCAGGCGGGCGCCGAGTGGTTCCCGTCGACACCCGACCAGAAGCCGCGCGACATCGCGCTGGCCGCGCTCGACTACGCGAAGAAGCACTACATCGACGTGCTGCTGGTCGACACCGCCGGCCGGCTCGCGATCGACGAAGCGCTGATGGCCGAGATCCGCGATCTGCACGCCGCGCTCGACCCGGTCGAGACGCTGTTCGTCGTCGACGCGATGCAGGGCCAGGACGCGATCAACACCGCCAAGGCCTTCAAGGAGGCGCTGCCGCTGACCGGCATCGTGCTGACCAAGCTCGATGGCGATTCGCGCGGCGGCGCGGCGATGTCGGTGCGGCAGATCACCGGCGCGCCGATCAAGTTCGCCGGCGTGTCCGAGAAGATCGACGGGCTCGAGGTGTTCGACGCCGAGCGCCACGCCGGCCGCGTGCTCGGCATGGGCGACATCGTCGCGCTGGTCGAGGAAGTGCAGAAGGGCGTCGACCTCGACGCCGCGAGGAAGCTGGCCGACAAGGTCAAGGCCGGCGACGGCTTCGACCTCAACGACTTCCTCGCCCAGATCAGCCAGATGAAGAAAATGGGCGGGCTGGGCAGCCTGATGGACAAGCTGCCGACGCAGCTCGCCGCCAAGGCGGGCCAGGCCGACATGGACCGCGCCGAGCGCGACATGCGCCGCATGGAAGGCATCATCCACTCGATGACCCCGCTGGAGCGCCGCAAGCCCGAGATCATCAAGGCCACGCGCAAGCGCCGCATTGCCGCCGGCGCCGGCGTGCAGGTGCAGGAGGTCAACCGGCTGCTGAACCAGTTCGAGCAGATGCAGACCATGATGAAGAAGATGAAAGGCGGCGGCCTGATGAAGATGATGAAGCGCATGGGCGGCATGAAGGGCATGGGCGGCCTGGGTGGCCTGGGCCCGCGCTGAGCACCGTCGCCCGGCCCCGCAAACCGACTCCGAGCAAAGGCCGTCGACATGCAACTCCTGATCTGGCTGGTCTTGGCTGTGCTGGTGGTCGTCGCCCCGGCGCTCGTCTGGTGGCAGCGCCGCCAGCGCGTGGCCAGCGGTGCTGGCGCGCTGCGTGTGGCCGAGGCGCGGGACACGGTGGCCGACTGGCCGCCGACGCTGACCCGTGTGCTCAGCGTCACCGAGCGCCAGGCCTACCAACTTCTGCGCCAGGCGGTGCCGGAGCTGATGGTGCTGGCGCAGGTGCCGCTGTCGCGTTTCATCCGCGTGCCGACGCGCTATTCCTACGGTGAGTGGCTGGGCCGGGTCGGGCAGCTCAGCGTCGACCTGCTGGTGTGCGACCAGACCGCAGCGATCGTGGCGGTGATCGAGATCCGCCCGGCGCAGGAAAGTGAGCGCAGCCGCCAGCGCCACCTGCGCATGACCCGCGTGCTCAAGGCCGCCGGCGTGCGCGTGCTGGTCTGGCCCGAGGGCGACCTGCCGACGCCACAGGCCGTGCGCGAAACGCTGCTGCCGCGGGAGGTCGGGGCCGAGCGCGCGGCGGCGAAGGCGAAGCAGACAGTGCCGGGCGCCGGGCCGCTGACCGCGATTCCGGTGGCCGAGGTGCGCGAAGCCGGCGCCGAGCCGGACGACACCCAGCGTGACCCGCCGCCAACCACCTGGTACGGCGACCTCGACGACCCGGCCGACAAGCCACGGCGCTGAAGCCCCGCGGGAGCCGTCAGTCCAACAGCGCGTGCGCGAACTCGCGCGCGTCGAAGGTTTCCAGGTCCTCGAGCTTCTCGCCGACGCCGACGAAATACACCGGCACCGGCCGCTCGCGCGCGATCGCCGCGAGCACGCCACCCTTGGCCGTGCCGTCGAGCTTGGTGACGATCAGACCAGTCAACTGCAGCGCATCGTCGAAGGCCTTGACCTGCGCCAGCGCGTTCTGGCCGGTGTTGCCGTCGACGACCAGCAGCACCTCGTGCGGCGCGCTCGGCTCGGCCTTGGTGATCGTGCGGCGGATCTTCTTCAGCTCCTCCATCAGGTGAAGCTGGGTCGGCAGGCGGCCGGCCGTGTCCGCAATCACCACGTCGACCCCGCGCGACTTGCCGGCCACCACCGCGTCGTAGGTCACCGCGGCCGGGTCGCCGCCTTCCTGGCTGACGATCTGCACCTGGTTGCGGTCCGCCCAGACGGCCAGTTGCTCGCGCGCCGCGGCACGGAAGGTGTCGGCCGCGGCCAGCAGCACCTTCTGTTCGGCACCAGCCAGATGGCGCGTGAGCTTGCCGATGCTGGTCGTCTTGCCCGCCCCATTGACGCCGACCACCATCATCACCGTCGGCTGCTGCTTGCCCACTTCGAGCGGGCGCTCGAGCGGCTTGAGCAGATCGGTCAGGGCATCCGCCAGCAGCGCGCGCACCTCGGCCGGGCTCTGCGCCTTGCGCTCCTTGACCCGCCGCTTCAGATCGGCCAGCAGTTGCTCGGTGGCCTTGACGCCGGTGTCGGCCATCAGCAGGGCAGACTCGAGCTCCTCGTACAGGGCGTCGTCGACGCGGGTGCCGGTGAAGACCTGGGCGATGCTGGAACCGGTCTTGGCCAGGCCTTGGCGCAAGCGGCTGAACCAGCCGGCGCGCTCGGCCTCGGTGACAACGGGTTCGGCGGCCGCGGGGGGCTCGACGGCCGGTGCTGGCGCAGGGGTGGCCGGCGGCGGCGCGGCGGCGGGTGCCAGCGCGTCGCGCAGATCGGCGGCGCCCGCGGTCGGCGCAGGGGCAGGTTTTTTCTTGAAGAAGCTGAACATGAGGTCCCGAGCGTCCCACGGCCGAGGGCTTGCCGAGCCTGGCCGCGTTCGCTATATAATGGAAGGCTATTGGCGCTTTAGCTCAGTCGGTTAGAGCGACGGAATCATAATCCGCAGGTCCGGGGTTCGAGTCCCTGAAGCGCCACCAGAATCGCAAGACAGGACGGCTCCAGATGGAGCCGCGCCACAGAAGAACGGCTCCAGATGGAGCCGTTCGTGTCTGGACAGTTCCGCTCTTTCATCATCACCGGCAGCCACTGGATCAACACCATGTACCGCTGTGCCTTCCTCGCCCTCGCCACCACCGCCTGCGCCGTCCCGGCGATCGTCCAGGCGCAGGCCGTGCAGCGCAACTTCCCGCAGAACGCCCTGCGCGGCGCGCTCGTCATCCGCAGTCCCTTCGAGGCGACGCTGAACGATGTCGACGCGCAGCTGACTCCGGGCGTGCGCATCCGCGGCCAGAACAACATGCTGCAGATGTCGGGCGCGCTGATCGGCGCCAAGCTGCTGGTTCACTACACGCTGGACAGCGACGGGCGCATCGACAAGGTCTGGATCCTCACCCCGGAGGAAGCCGCGAAGACCCCCTGGCCGACCACGATGGCGCAAGCCCAGGCCTGGAGCTTCGACCCGATCGCCCAGGTGTGGAGCAAGCCATGAGCGCGCCCGGCCGTTCCGAAGCGCTCATCCCGCAGCGCGCAGCGTGGAGGGACCTCTGATGAGCAAGAAAGTCTTCATCAAGACCTTCGGCTGCCAGATGAACGAGTACGACTCGGCCAAGATGACCGACGTGCTGAACGCCGCCCAGGGCTACGAGCCGACCGACGATGTCGAGGAAGCGGACCTGGTTCTCTTCAACACCTGCTCCGTGCGCGAGAAGGCGCAGGAGAAGGTGTTCAGCGACCTCGGCCGGGTCAAGCACCTGAAGGCCAAGGGCGTGATGATCGGCGTGGGCGGCTGCGTGGCGAGCCAGGAAGGCGTGGCCATCATCGAGCGTGCGCCCTACGTCGACGTGGTGTTCGGCCCGCAGACGCTGCACCGCCTGCCCGAGTTGCTGGCGCAGCGCGCGCAGCAGCGCCGCCCGCAGGTGGACATCAGCTTTCCCGAGATCGAGAAATTCGACCACCTGCCGCCGGCACGCGTGGACGGCGCCAGCGCCTTCGTCTCCATCATGGAAGGCTGCTCGAAGTACTGCAGCTACTGCGTGGTGCCCTACACGAGGGGAGAGGAAGTGTCGCGCCCGCTCGACGACGTGCTGGTCGAGATCGCCGGCCTGGCGCAGCAAGGCGTGAAGGAAGTCACCTTGCTCGGGCAGAACGTGAACGCCTACCGGGGCGCCATGGGCACGACCTCGGAGATCGCCGACTTCGCGCTGTTGCTCGAGGTGGTGGCGGAGATCCCCGGCATCGAGCGCATCCGCTACACGACCAGCCACCCGAACGAGTTCACGCAGCGCTTGATCGACGCCTACGCCAAGGTGCCTCAGCTGGTGAACCACCTGCACCTGCCGGTGCAGCATGGCAGCGACCGCATTCTGATGGCGATGAAGCGCGGCTACACGGCCATGGAATACAAGAGCACCGTGCGCAAGCTGCGCGCGGTGCGGCCCGGCATCTGCCTGTCGACCGACTTCATCGTCGGCTTCCCCGGCGAGACCGAAGACGACCATGCACGCACCATGAAGCTGATCGACGAGATCGGCTTCGACGCGAGCTTCAGCTTCGTGTTCAGCGCCCGGCCCGGCACGCCGGCCGCGTCGCTGCACGACGACACGCCTCAGGCCGCGAAGCTGCAGCGGCTGCAGCAGCTGCAGGCGGTCATCGAGGACAACGCCAAGCGCATCAGCGCCTCGCGCGTGGGCACGCACCAGCGCATCCTGGTCGAGGGACCGTCGCGCAAGGACCCGAGCGAGCTGATGGGACGCACCGAGTGCAACCGCATCGTCAACTTCAAGGGTCCTGCGCGTTTGATCGGTCAGATGGTCGACGTGCTGGTGACCGAGGCGTACCCGCACTCGCTGCGCGCCGAGGTGTCCACGCGGGAGACGCTCGCGGAACCGATTCCGGGGTGAGTGCGCGGTGCGCCCGCGACCCCGGGCGCGCTCATTTTTCGCGGCCCGGTCCGAAGCCGACCCACCACAGGCTCAGTGCGCAGGCGCTCACCATCGCGGCATAGGTGGCCATCTTCCCATCGTGGCCGAAGAGCACCAGGCCGGCCACGGCGACCGCGGCCGCCGAGCCCGATGACCACAGCCACAGGCGCCACCAGGAACTTCCCTTCAGCTCGCGGTGCCAGAGCAGCTTGGTGGCCGACGACGCGATGATGCCGATGCCGAGCGCCGCAGCATAGAAATTGAGCAAGTGCCACAGTCCGCCGATGAGGTCCACGCTGAATGCCGGTGAAGAGCTACAAGGGAGCTGATTTGAATCAATCCCGCCCGGGTGCTTTGAGCGATGCTCAAGTCCTTGAATTGCAACGAATTTTATAATTGCTCGATGAGCGTCCTGACCCTGGGCCTGAATCACGCCACCGCGCCGCTGGATTTGCGCGGGCGTTTTGCGTTCTCGCCCGAACAGTTCGTTCCCGCCCTGCGCTCGATCCGCGAGCGGCTGAACCGCCGCCCCGAGGTCGCGCTGGTGTCGACCTGCAATCGCACCGAGCTCTACGTGGCCGACGAGCCGCCGCGCACGAGCGCCCTGGTGGCGCCGGTGGTGGACTGGCTGGCCGAGGTGGGCGGCGTCCCCAGCCAGACCCTGCGCGAGCATGCCTACGTGCTGCACGACGGCGCCGCTGCCCGGCACGCCTTTCGCGTCGCCAGCGGGCTGGATTCGATGGTCCTGGGCGAGCCGCAGATCCTGGGCCAGATGAAGCAGGCGGTGCGCGAGGCCGACACGGCCGGCACGCTCGGCACCACCTTGCACCAGATGTTCCAGCGCTCCTTCGCGGTGGCGAAGGAGGTGCGCACCTCGACCGAGATCGGGGCGCACTCGATCAGCATGGCAGCGGCCGCGGTGCGCCTGGCTGCGCAGCTGTTCGAGGACCTGGGCGAGTTGAAGATCCTGTTCGTCGGCGCCGGCGAAATGATCGAATTGGTCGCCACCCACTTCGCGGCCAGGAACCCGCGCTCGATGACGGTGGCCAACCGCACGCTGGAGCGCGGCGAGAAGCTCGCCGGCCGCTTCGGCGCCGAGGCCCTGCGCCTGGCGGACCTGCCGCAGCGGCTGTCCGAGTTCGACGTGGTCGTCTCGTGCACCGCCAGCTCGCTGCCCATCATCGGCCTGGGCGCCGTCGAGCGCGCGCTCAAGGCGCGCAGGCACCGCCCCATGTTCATGGTCGACCTGGCCGTGCCGCGCGACATCGAGCCCGAGGTCGGACGACTGTCGGACGTGTACCTCTACACCGTCGACGACCTTTCCACGCTGGTGCAGACCGCCGGCGAGAAGCGCCAGGCGGCCGTGCAGCAGGCCGAAGCCATCATCGAGACCGGCGTGCAGGGCTTCGTGCATTGGCTGGGCCAG
>NZ_DATFAN010000099.1:0-25469 GCF_035254525.1 Ideonella sp.
CGACATCGCCGTCGGTTGCGCGCTCGGCTACCTCGACTTCCGCTACCCGCAGATCGACTGGCGCGCCGACCACCCGAACCTGCACAAGCTCTACGACAAGCTGGCCGCCCGGCCGAGCTTCGTCGACACGGCGCCGCCGGCGGCGTAAGGCGACACCGGGCGGCGCTCGCCGCCTCCAGGAAAACACCCCTCTGGGGGAGTGCGACCGAGGCCGGGCGCTGGGGTTGCTGGGCGTGGGCCTGTGGAACGCCACGCTGAGCGCCACGGGCGGCATTTGTGCCGCCACCGGCATGGCCGGTCGACGATCCGTCATGGTTTGGTCATGACTCGGGCTGGGGCGACACGTAGCCTGCGTGGGTCTGCCAACGCCCCTCCGTCGAACCATGTCGATCTCCCTCCAGCACCGAGCCCCCGATCCGTTCCGCTGGCCCGTGCTGAGCGATGCCTTGGTGCTTCTGGTCGACCCCGTGCCCACCACACGGGCGAGCACGGCGGCCGTGCTGTCCGGCGCCGGGGCTTGCGTGCTGCAGGCGGCCGATGGCGAGCAGGCGATGGATTTGATGTGCGTCGCCGCGATGACGGGCCACCCGCTGGATGCGGTGCTGCTCGACGTGCGCGCCTCGCAGGTCGATGGGTGGGTCACGGCACGGCGCCTGCGCAACGAGCCCGGCGGCCGCCGCCCGCTGCTGCCGCTGTTCGCGCTGGTGGCGAGCGATACGCCGTACGCCCGCCAGGTGGCCGAGCTGTTCGGCGCGACCGGCCTGGTCGCGATGCCGTGTGTGGCCGCGTCGCTGTGCGACAGCCTCGGCGAGGCGATCGACCTGGCCCGCAGCGTGCGGGCCCTGCGGCGCGTGGCGAACGCGCCGGCGTGGTCGAGCTGGGCGGCCAACGACATTCCGCTGAACAGCGCATTGGCCTGAGCGCCCGCGGGGCACGCGGGCACCGCCGGCGGGCGCGGCCGCGCTGCCCATAATCCGCCCCACGATGCCGCTTTCCCATTCCCGCCGGCCCGCGCCGCCCACCCGCCGCCAGCAGCGCGGCGCCTTCGTCTGGCCTGGTTGGCGCAGTTGGCGGGCCTGGGCGCTCGTCGGTGGCGGGGCGGTGCTGCTGGCCGCGGCCGTGCTCGGCTTGGCGGTGGCGCTCGTGCTGCCCGGCCTGCCGGCGCTCGACAAGGTCACCGACTACCAGCCGCGCCAGCCGCTGCAGGTGCTCACCCGCGACGGCGTCGAGATCGCGCAGTTCGGCGCCGAGCGGCGCATCTACCTGCCTATCGATCGCATTCCGCAGCGCATGCAGGATGCGGTGGTGGCGATCGAGGACGGCCGTTTCTACGAACACGGCGGCATCGACTGGCGCGGCGTGGCGCGCGCGATGGTGGTCAACCTGGGGGGCGGCCACTGGCAAGGCGCCTCGACGATCACCCAGCAGGTTGCGCGCAACTTCTTCCTCTCGCCCCGGCGCACCTTCGAGCGCAAGTTCAAGGAGGCGCTGCTGGCGCTGAAGATCGAGGCCACGCTCGGCAAGCGCGAGATCCTCGAGCTGTACCTGAACCAGATCTACCTCGGCCAGCGTTCCTACGGCTTCGGTGCCGCGGCACGCACCTATTTCGGCAAGCCGCTGGACCAGCTCACGCTGGCCGAGACCGCGATGCTCGCCGGCCTGCCGCAGAACCCGAACTACGCCAACCCGATCGCCGACTTCGAGCGCGCCCGCGCGCGCCAGCGCCTGGTGCTGGCGGCCATGCGCGAGCAGGGCTTCATCGACGACGCCGAGCTGGCCGCGGCGCGCGACGAGGTGCTGCAGATCCGGCCCGCGCAGGCGGTGGAGGTGCACGCCGAGCACGTGGCCGAGATGGCGCGGCGGGCCGTGGTCGAGCGCTTCGGCGAGCAGGCCTACACGCACGGCTACAAGGTGCGCACCTCGCTCGTCGCAGCCGAGCAGCAGGCCGCCTGGGCCGGGTTGCGGCGCACGCTGATCGAGCACGAGCGGCGCCAGCGCTGGCGCGGGCCCGAAGACCGCGAGGAGCTGCCCAACGAGGGCACCGATCGCGCCGACGAGGAGCGGGCCGCCGCGCAGGCGCTGAAGGACCACCGCGACGACGACGAGTTGCGCGTGGCCATCGTCCTGCACGCAGCGCCGAAGGAGCTCGTCGTGCAGCTGGCCACGGGCGAGCGCGTCACGCTGGCGGGCGAGGGCCTGCGCTGGGCGCTGCCGGCCTTGTCGTCCAAGGCCCCGGCCGCCCTGGCCGTCCAGCGCGGTGCGATCGTGCGGGTGCAGAAGCTGGACAAGACCGGCTGGTCCATCGCGCAGTGGCCGGCGGCCGAGGCGGCCTTCGTCGCGCTCGAGCCGCGCACGGGTCGCGTGCGCGCGCTGGTCGGCGGCTTCGATTTCGCCCGCCAGCCGTTCAACCATGCGACGCAGGCCTGGCGCCAGCCTGGCTCGAGCTTCAAGCCCTTCCTGTACTCCGCGGCGCTGGAGCACGGCGTGATGCCGGGCACGTTGGTCAACGATGCCGAACTGGCCCTGCCCGACGAGACCGGCCCGACCGGGTGGCGGCCACAGAACTCGGACGGCAAGTTCGACGGCCCGCTGACGCTGCGCCAGGCGCTCGCGCGCTCGAAGAACATGGTCAGCATCCGGCTCGCACAGCAGATCGGCGTCGACACCGCGCGCCGCTGGGCCGCGTTGTTCGGCCTGGACGCCGACAGGCAGCCGGCCAACCTGACGCTGGCGCTCGGTGCCGGCAGCACGACGCCGCTGCAGCTCGCGTCGGCCTACGCGGTGCTGGCCAACGGCGGCTGGCGCGTGACGCCGCAGGTCATCGAAGAGATCATCGACGCCGACGGCAAGGTGGTCTACGAGGCGCTGCCGCGGCCCGACCCGACCGAGGCCGAGCGCGCCATTCCGGCGCGCAACACCTTCGTGATGCGGCGCCTGCTGCACGAGGTGGTGACGAGCGGCACCGCGGCGCGCGTGCACCAGGCCCTGCCGCGCGACGACCTGTACGGCAAGACGGGAACCACCAATGACTCGGTCGATGCGTGGTTCGCCGGCTTCCAGCCGGGCGTCGTCGGCGTGGCCTGGGTCGGCTACGACGAGCCGAGGAGCCTGGGCAGCCGCGAGTCGGGCGGCGGGCTCGCGCTGCCGATCTGGCTCGACTACATGCGCGTCGCACTGGCCGGCGTGCCGGTCGCGGCGGACCGGCCGCCCGAGGGCGTCACCGAGCGTGACGGCGACTGGGTCTATACCGAGTGGGCCGATGGCGGGGCGGTCGACCGCATCGGCTTCGACGCCGAGGGCGCGCTGCCGCCGGCCACCGCGGCCCCGACCCCTTCGTCACCGGCGTCGTCGCCTTGAAGGTTGCGGAACCATTTGTCGCCCAGGCGCCTCCTTTGCCAGACACCCTCACCACAAGCCGGCCCCACCGGCCACCTGCCATGCAACGACGCTTCTTCGCGCTGTCCAGCCTTGCCACCCTCGCCACGCTGACCGTCCTGGCGGGTTGCGGCCGAAAGGCCGAGACCTCGCCCGCCGCGCCGCCGGCGCCTGCGGCCAGCGGTACGGCGGGCGCCGCCTCGGAGGCGCCCGTCACGCCGGCCGCGCAGGACGCCTACACGCTGGCCGCCACCGGCAGCGGCTTCACCACCGGCCCGATCATGTCGGCGCACACGGTCTACGTCTTCTTCGACACGACCTGCCCGCACTGCGCCCACCTGTGGCAGAACACGCAGCCGCTGGGCAACCAGCTGAAGATCGTCTGGATGCCGATCGGCCTGCTGCGTCCGCAGTCTCTGCCGCAGGGCGCGACCATCCTGGGCGCCAAGGACCCTGCGGCGGCGATGGCCGAGAACGAGGCCAGCGTCGCCAACCACGGCGGCGGCATCACCGCGGCCGCCTCGCTCGACGACGCGGTCGTGGCCAAGGTCCGGGCCAACACCGAGCTGTTCCAGAAGTTCAACGCCGACAGCGTGCCGCTGATCGTCTTCCGCAACGCCAAGACGGGCGAAGTGGGCCAGCACGCGGGCGCGGTGGACGCCGCGCAGCTGCTGGCCCTCGCGGGCCTGTGAGCTCCGTCTTGCGGGCTATTCCGCCGAGGCGATGACGCCGCCGCCCAGGCAGATCTCGCCGTCGTAGAGCACGGCGGATTGCCCGGGCGTCACCGCCCATTGCAGTGCCTCGGGCGGAAACTCCAGCCGGAATCTGTCGGCGCTCACCGCCGACAGCACGCAGGGCGCATCGGCCTGGCGGTAGCGCGTCTTCGCGGCCAGCGCGCCCACCGGCGGCGGCTCGCCGGCGACCCAGCTCAGGTCGTCGGCCACCAGGGCGCGGTACTGCAGCCACGGGTGCTCGTGCCCCTGCACGACGATCAGCGTGTTGGTGGCCAGGTCCTTGCGTGCGACGTACCAGGGCGCGTGCTCACCGCCGCCGCGCTTGGCTTTGCGGTCCTTCACGCCGCCGATCCCCAGGCCCTGGCGCTGGCCCAGCGTGTAAAAACTCAGGCCCACGTGCTCGCCGAGCGTGCGGCCGCGGTCGTCCTGGATGGGGCCGGGCGCGTGGCTCAGGTAGCGGTTGAGGAACTCGCGAAACGGCCGCTCGCCGATGAAGCAGATGCCGGTCGAATCTTTCTTCTTCGCGTTAGGCAGGCCGATCTCGGCAGCGAGGCGGCGCACCTCGGTCTTGGGCAGCGCACCGACCGGGAACATCGTCTTCGCGAGCTGCGCCTGCGTGAGGCGGTGTAGGAAGTAGCTCTGGTCCTTCAGCGGATCCAGGCCCTTGAGCAGCTCGACCCGGCCGTCGGCACGCTCGCGCACGCGGGCGTAGTGGCCGGTGGCGATCTTCCCGGCGCCCAGGCGCATCGCATGGTCGAGAAAGGCCTTGAACTTGATCTCGGCGTTGCACAGCACGTCGGGGTTCGGTGTGCGGCCGGCCTGGTATTCGCGCAGGAACTCGGCGAACACGCGGTCCTTGTACTCGGCGGCGAAGTTGACGTGCTCGATCTCGATGCCGATCACGTCGGCCACCGAGGCGGCGTCGAGGAAGTCCTGCCGCGACGAGCAGTACGCATCGTCGTCGTCATCTTCCCAGTTCTTCATGAAGATGCCGACGACCTCGTGCCCCTGCTGCTTCAACAGCCAGGCGCTGACGGCCGAATCGACGCCGCCTGACAGGCCGACCACGACACGTTGCTTCTTCGCTCCACTCGACATGGGGCGAATTGTCCCTTGAAGGGCTTAACCGAGCGGGGCGTACAGGCTCGGGTCGGCGTGCAGCAGGGCCAGCGGGGCGCGCCGGCCGGCGCGGTGGTCGTCGATGCAGCGCATCAGCAGCGGGCTGCGGTGGCGCTCGGGGCAGGCGCGCAACTCGTCGGGCGTCATCCACAGCGTGCGATGGATCGGCTCATCGAGCACGCGGCCGGCGATCGCGTCGCCCACCCCGCCGCAGATCGCGAAGCGCAGGTAGGTGATGTCCTCGCCGCTGCGCACGTGGCGAAAGCGCGCCAGGTAGGTGCCCACCAGCGCCTCGGGCACAAACGCCCGGGCGGTCTCTTCCAGCACCTCGCGCACGACCGCATCGAGCAGCGATTCGCCCGGGTCCAGGTGGCCGGCGGGGTTGTTCAGCCGCAGGCCCTCGGCGGTCATCTCCTCGACCAGCAGGTAGTGGCCCGCGTGCTCGATGACGCCTGCCACCGTGACGCTCGGCTTCCAGCGTGTGTCTCCCATGCGGCGATCTTAGAGCCTCTGCCTGGGCGCGATCGCGGCGCCAGACAAGTAAGCTCGCCATCAGAATGCGGGTCGGTCGGCTGGTAAGCTTGCCGTCAGACAGTCAGGCCGCCTGCCATGACGGGCGGCCCACACCAGGGTGTAGAGAGGAGAGTTCCATGCAGATTGGCGTTCCGCTCGAGTCGGCGGCGGGGGAGACCCGCGTTGCCGTGACTCCCGAGACGGCGAAGAAGTACGTGGCCCAGGGCCACACCGTCAAGGTCCAGTCGGGTGCCGGCGTGGCTGCCAGCGCGACGGACGCGGCCTTCGAGGCCGTCGGCGCGCAGATCGTCGACCGTGCGGCGGCCTTCGGTGCCGAGCTGGTGCTGAAGGTCGCGCGCCCCTCGGCCGACGAGCTGGCGCTGATGAAGCCCGGCGCCGCGCTGGTCGGCATGCTCAACCCCTTCGACAAAGCCGGGCTCGCGCAGATCGCCGCCGCCGGCGTGACCAGCTTCGCGCTCGAGGCCGCACCGCGCACGACGCGGGCGCAGAGCATGGACGTGCTGTCCAGCCAGGCCAACATCGCCGGCTACAAGGCCGTGATGATGGCGGCCGACAAGTACCAGCGTTTCTTCCCGATGCTGATGACGGCCGCCGGCACCGTGAAGGCCGCGCGGGTGGTGATCCTCGGCGTCGGCGTCGCCGGCCTGCAGGCCATCGCCACCGCCAAGCGGCTGGGCGCGGTGATCGAGGCCTCGGATGTGCGGCCCTCGGTGAAGGAACAGGTCGAGTCGCTCGGCGCCAAGTTCATCGAGGTGCCCTACGAGACGCCCGAGGAGAAGGAAGCCGCCGAAGGCGTGGGCGGCTACGCCCGGCCGATGCCGCCCTCGTGGCTGGAGCGGCAGAAGGTCGAGGTGGCCAAGCGCGTGGCGCTGGCCGACGTGGTCGTCTCCACCGCACTGATCCCGGGCCGCCCGGCGCCGGTGCTGGTCACCGAGGAGATGGTCAAGGCCATGAAGCCCGGCTCGGTGATCGTCGACATCGCCGCGGGCAAGGGCCCGAATGGCGCCGACGGCAACTGTCCGCTGACCGAAGCCGGCCGCACGGTGATCAAGCACGGCGTGACGATCGTCGGCGAGACCAACCTGCCCGCGCTGGTGGCGGCCGACGCGAGCGCGCTGTACGCGCGCAACGTGCTGGACTTCCTCAAGCTCGTGATCACCAAGGAAGGCACGTTCAACGTGCAGATGGACGACGACATCGTGGCCGCGTGCCTGATGACGCAGAACAACGAAGTCAAGAAGCCGTGAGGAGTGCCTGAACATGGACGTCGTCTCCCCCACCGTTCTGAACCTGATCATCTTCGTGCTGGCGATCTACGTCGGCTACCACGTGGTCTGGACCGTGACCCCCGCGCTGCACACGCCGCTGATGGCGGTGACCAACGCGATCTCGGCCATCGTCATCGTCGGCGCGATGCTCGCTGCGGCGCTGACCGAGACCACGCTGGGCAAGAGCATGGGTGTGCTGGCGGTCGCGCTGGCCTCGGTCAACATCTTCGGCGGCTTCCTCGTCACGAGGCGAATGCTGGAGATGTTCAAGAAGAAGGCCCCCGCGGCCAAGAAGGCGGAGGGCTGACACCATGAGCATGAACCTCGTCACGCTGCTGTACCTGATCGCCAGCGTCTGCTTCATCCAGGCCCTGAAGGGCCTCTCCCACCCCACCACCTCGATCCGCGGCAACCTGTTCGGCATGACCGGCATGGCGATCGCGGTGCTGACCACCGCCGCGCTGATCGTCAAGCTCGGCGGCGGCATCGGGCTGGGCATGGCCTGGGTGCTGCTGGGCCTGGTCGTCGGCGGCAGCTACGGCGCCTGGCGCGCCAAGACGGTCGAGATGACCAAGATGCCCGAGCTGGTGGCCTTCTTCCACAGCATGATCGGCCTGGCCGCGGTGTTCATCGCGATCGCCGCGGTGGCCGAGCCCTGGGCCTTCGGCATCGTCGACAAAGGCGGCCCGATCCCCGGCGGCAACCGCATCGAACTGGCGCTGGGCGTGTTCATCGGTGCCATCACCTTCAGCGGTTCGGTGATCGCCTTCGGCAAGCTGTCGGGCACCTACAAGTTCCGCCTGTTCCAGGGCAAGCCGGTGGTGTTTGCCGGGCAGCACAAGCTCAACGCGGCGCTGGGCCTGGCGGCGGCCTTCTTCTGCTACGGCTTCTGGCACACGCAAAGCCCGCTCGACTTCGGCCTGGTCACGGCGCTGGGCTTTGCGCTCGGCGTTCTGCTGATCATCCCGATCGGCGGCGCCGACATGCCGGTGGTGGTGTCGATGCTCAACAGCTACTCGGGCTGGGCGGCAGCCGGCATCGGCTTTTCGCTGAACAACTCGATGCTGATCATCGCCGGCTCGCTGGTGGGCTCCTCGGGCGCGATCCTGAGCTACATCATGTGCAAGGCGATGAACCGCTCGTTCTTCAACGTGATCCTCGGCGGGTTCGGCGGCGAGGGCGCGGCGGCGGCCGGCGAGGCGCAGCAGCGCAGCGTCAAGAGCGGCAGCCCGGACGATGCGGCCTTCATCCTCGGCAATGCCGAGACGGTGGTCATCGTGCCGGGCTACGGCCTGGCGGTGGCGCGCGCGCAGCATGCGGTCAAGGAGCTGGCCGAGAAGCTCACGCACAAGGGCGTGACGGTCAAGTACGCGATCCACCCCGTCGCCGGGCGCATGCCGGGCCACATGAACGTGCTGCTGGCCGAGGCCGAGGTGCCCTACGACCAGGTGTTCGAGATGGAGGACATCAACGGCGAATTCGGCCAGGCCGACGTCGCGATCATCCTCGGCGCGAACGACGTGGTGAACCCCGCCGCGCTGCAGAAGGGCAGCCCGATCTACGGCATGCCCATCCTCGAGGCCTACAAGGCCAAGACGGTGATCGTCAACAAGCGCTCGATGGCCGCGGGCTACGCCGGCCTGGACAACGAACTGTTCTACATGGACAAGACGATGATGGTCTTCGGCGATGCGAAGAAGGTCGTCGAGGAGATGGTCAAAGCCATCGAGTGATGATTCGCAACGGGCGCGCGAGCGCGTCGCGCGGTGCGGCGTCTAGGGGTGAACCCCCAGCATTCGCTATCGAATCCCCTGATGGGTCGCTGCCCGGGCGGCAGGGACAATCGCGGGTCGACTTTCGAAAGTGCTGAGGAATGGAAAAGATCTGGCTGAAGCAGTACCCCGCCGGCGTGCCGGCCGAGGTGACGACCGATGTCTACCCCTCGCTGGTCGCGCTGCTGGACGAGAGCTTCCGCAAGCATGCCAAGCTGCCGGCCTACCGCTTCATGGGCAAGTCGTTCAGCTTCGAGCAGATCGATGACCTGTCGCGTGCCTTCGCCGCCTACCTGCAGAGCCTGGGCCTCGCGCGCGGCGACCGCGTCGCGGTGATGCTGCCCAACGTGCCACAGTACCCCGTCGCGGTGGCTGGCATCCTGCGCGCCGGGCTGGTGGTGGTCAACGTCAACCCGCTGTACACGCCGCGCGAGCTCGAGCACCAGCTGAAGGATTCGGGCGCGAAGGCCATCGTGATCCTCGAGAACTTCGCCGCCACGCTGCAACAGGTGGCCGATGCCGTGCCGACCAAGCAGGTCGTGCTCGCGGCGATGGGCGACTTGATGGGCCTGATCAAGGGCACGGTCGTCAATCACGTCGTGCGCAAGGTCAAGAAGCTGGTGCCGGCCTTCTCGCTGCCGCAGGCGGTGCGCTTCAACGAGGCGGTCGCACGCGGCCGGGGCAAGCCCTTCACCGCACCCAAGGTCGGCCCGGACGACATCGCGGTGCTGCAGTACACCGGCGGCACCACCGGCGTCAGCAAGGGCGCGGTGCTGCTGCATCGCAACCTCGTGGCCAACGTGCTGCAGTCCGAGGCTTGGTACCAGCCGGCGCTGAGGAAGATCCCGGCCGGCGAGCAGGTCGTCACCATCTGCGCGCTGCCGCTGTATCACATCTTCGGCTTCAACACGAACATGATGCTCGGCCTGCGCATGGGCGGCTGCAACATCCTGATCCCGAACCCGCGCGACATCCCGACGGTGCTGAAGGACCTGTCGCGCGAGCGCTTCCACAGCTTTCCGGCGGTCAACACCTTGTTCAATGCGCTGGCCAACCACCCGGATTTCGATTCGGTCGACTGGAGCCACCTGAAGATCTCGGTCGGCGGCGGCATGGCCGTGCAGCAGGCCACCGCGCGGCTGTGGCTCGAGAAGACCGGCTGCCCGATCTGCGAGGGCTACGGCCTGTCGGAGACCAGCCCCTCGGCCACCTGCAACCCGGTGGACACGACGGCCTACTCCGGCACCATCGGCCTGCCGATGCCCAGCACCGAGCTGACCTTGCTTGACGACGAGGGCCACGAGGTGCCGATGGGCTCGCCGGGGGAAATCGCGATCCGCGGCCCGCAGGTGATGGCCGGCTACTGGCAGCGGCCCGACGAGACCGCCAAGGTCATGACCGCCGACGGTTTCTTCCGCACCGGCGACATCGGCGTGGTCGACGAGCGTGGCTACTTCAAGATCGTGGACCGCAAGAAGGACATGATCCTGGTTTCCGGTTTCAATGTGTATCCGAACGAGGTCGAGGACGTGATCACGCAGATGCCTGGCGTGCTCGAATGCGCCGCCGTCGGGGTGCCGGACGACAAGGCCGGTGAGGCGGTGAAGGTCGTGATCGTGAAAAAGGACCCGGGCATCAACGACGCCGACGTGAGAAGTTGGTGCGAATCGAATCTGACGGGCTATAAGCGTCCGAAGATCATTGAATTCCGCACCGAGCTGCCGAAGACACCGGTTGGCAAGGTGTTGCGCCGGGAACTGCGCGACAGGAAGTAAGCCGCCTAGGCCGGCGGCGTCGTTGGGGCCCGACTCGGGCGGTGGAGCACGATCATGTCGTCTCGTTATGTCAGAACGCCGGCGGGCCAGGCGGAGATCCAGGCTCGCACGCGTCAGCTCAGCCGACCCGTGCGCAACCTGCTGCTGGTCATCAACGACTCGCGCACGATCGAGGACTGGCTGGTGCAGGTGCACGGCGTCACGCCCGACGACGTGGCGATGCTGCGCTCCGAAGGCCTGATCGCCGAGGCCGCGGGTGGCGGCAAGGCGGGGAAGCCGACCGACCTCCGCGAGACGGCGGCTACCAGGGCCGCCGCGGCCACACCGGTGCCCGCACCCGCACCCGCGCCGGAAAGCGCCGACTGGGGTCGCACGCAGCAGGTGATCCGCGGCGCGGGCTACAACGCGCTGTACGACGCGCTGACGTCGGTCGGCAAGGCCAAGCTCGGCCTCGTGCGCGGCTACCGGTTCGTGCTCGAGGTCGAGAAATGCAGCGGTCCGGATGAGCTGCGCGCGCTCGCGTTGAAGTTTGCCGAGCAGCTGCGCGCCGAGCACGGCATGGCCGCGGTCGGCGAGCTCACCTACGCGATCGGCGCCGTCAAGGCCTGATCAGGCCGCGGCCGCGGCGGCGGCACTCAGCGCGGCCTGCCGGCCCAGCCGGTCCTGGTACCAGCGCGTCAACCCCGCATCGTCGAACGCTTCGGCCAGCGCATCGGCCAGGCTGCGTTCGACCTGCGCCTCGGCCGCCTCGCCGGCGCGCGCGAGCGCATGCGCCAGCTCCGAGCGCAGGAAGGCCTGGTCGACCCTCTCCTGCCCGGCCTGATCGAAATTCTCGAGCAGCACCAGGCCGGCACGCGCCTGCGCGGCCGCTGTCGCCACGTCACCCAGTGCATTGGCCACCATGGCGCGCAGGTAGTGTGCGCGTTCGTGCTGCACCCATCGGCCGGCGCGGTGCCAGAGGTTCTGGGCCAGCTCGGCGGCGTCGGCCATTGCACGCCGCAGCGGCTCGGCCGCCAGCTCGGGCAGCGGCCGTTCGACCAGGTCGCTCGCCAGGTTGCTGGTCAACGCGCCCGCCGCGGCATCGAGCCCGTTGGCTTGGCGCCAGGCTGGGCCGTGCATCGGCGCCAGGGCGGCCAGTGCCGCCTCGCCGGCGGCGGCGCCCGTCAGCCGGGGTATCGTGAAACTCGCCGCGGCCAGCCCCACCAGCTCGCTGGCCTGGGCCGGGCCGACGCCGGCCGCGCTGGCCAGGCGTGTGGTCAGCCGGTCCTCGGCCGCCGCCTCGCCGGCCAGCCGCGCGGCTGCCGCGGCGTGGCGCAACACCGGCAGCGCAGCACCCTCACCGGCGGCAGCGAGCAGTGCCTGCTGCCGCCGCCAGGCCTCGGCCGCGAGGCCCAGTTTCTCGGTGAGCACGTGGTTCAACAGAAAGCCATACAGGGGCTGCTGGCCCGGGTCCAGCGCCGCGGCATCGATGCGCTGCAGCAACTCGGCGCCACGCGGCGGGTCGTCGTCGTGACAGGCGTTGGCCGCCTGCAGGCACTCGGTGGCCAGGGTCTTGGCATCGTCGTTCATGGCGGCGTCCTCCCGATGGATGCAGAGCTGCATTGTGTATGCGGCACACTCGCCGCATGCCACCGCGTTTGTATCTGGATGCCCCGCTGCGTGCGGGCGACGAATTGGACCTGCCGCCCGAACCGGCGCGCCACGTGCAGGTGCTGAGGCTTCAACCCGGCGATGCCGTGACGCTGTTCAATGGCGCCGGCGGCGAGTGGGCGGCCGAGGTGCTGCGCATGGGCGGGCGCCAGCAAGTGGCCGTGCGCGTCGGCGCGCACGACGCGGCCTCGCGCGAGCCCGGCCGGCGCGTCACGCTCGCGCTCGGCATGCCTGCCAACGAGCGCATGGACGCGCTGATCGAGAAGGCCACCGAGCTCGGGGTGGCGGCGATCCAGCCGCTGCAATGCGCCCGTTCGGTGCTGCGGCTGGCCGGCGAGCGTGCCGAACGCCGGCGCGAGCACTGGCAGGCGGTCGCGATCGCCGCGGCCGAGCAGAGCGGGCGCACGCGCGTGCCGACGATCGAGCCGGTGCGGGCGCTGGCCGACTGGCTGGGCACGCTACCCGGCGCACGGCCCGGCTGCGCGCGGCTGCTGCTGAGCCTGGCGCGCGACGCCCCACCGCTGGCCGCCACCGCCGGCCGGCCCGACGTCGACGACGGGCTGCTGCTCAGCGGCCCCGAGGGCGGGCTCGACGCGCAGGAGGAGGCGCTCGCCCGCCAGCACGGCTTCAACCCCGCCAGCCTCGGCCCGCGCGTGCTGCGCGCCGACACCGCGCCGCTGGCGGCCCTCGTGCTGCTGACGGCACTCGACCACGCCACCGGGCGGACCACCGCATGACCGACATCTCCGACACGACAGGCGCGGGCGCGGCCAGCGCCGGGCCGCTCCCAAGCGGGCCGCGCACCCGCTCGGCGGATGGTCGCGGTGCCCCGCGGCCGGGTGCACCATTCAACACGCCCCTGCTGTGGCTGACGCTGTGCCAGGGCCTGTTCCTGACCAACAACGTCGTCTTCATGGCGATCAACGGCCTGGTCGGGCTGGCGCTGGCGCCGCAGGGCTGGCTGGCGACGCTGCCGTTGACCGCGTATGTGTTGGGCGGCGCGCTGTCCACCGGCCTGGTGGCGCGCCACCAGCAGCGCCACGGCCGCAAGCGGGCCTTCCAGATGGGCCTGGTCGTCGCGATGCTGTCGGCGGCGATCTGCGCCGCGGCGGCGCTGATCGGCAGCTTCTGGCTGCTGGTCGCGGCCACGGTGCTGGCCGGCTACTACAACGCCAACGCCGCGCTGTACCGCTTCGCCGCGGCCGAGCTGGTCGGCCCGGCCGGGCGCGAGCGGGCGATCTCGTGGGTGCTGGCCGGCGGCATCCTCGGCGGCGTGATCGGCCCGCAGCTCGCGCAGGCCACGCGCGATGCGCTCGCGGTGCCGTTCGCCGGTGCCTACGCGGCCTTGGTGGTCGTCGCGCTGTTGTCGCTGGCCTGCCTGGCGCGCATCCCGTTCCCGGCGCTACCGCCCGCGCCGTCGGGCGCGGCCGGGCGGCTGCCTGCGGGCACGGCGCGGCGGCCGGCTTTCATCGTCGCGATCGCGGCCTCGGCGCTGGGCTACGGCGTGATGAACCTGCTGATGGCCGCGACGCCGATCGCGATGCAGGTCTGCTCGCACCCGTTCTCGGCCGTGGCCTGGGTGCTCGAGTGGCATGTGCTGGGCATGTACGTGCCCAGCTTCTTCACCGGCCCGCTGATCCGCCGCATCGGCGTGCTGCCGGTGCTGGTGGCCGGCGTGCTGCTGAACGCCGCCTGCATCGCGCTCGCGCTGCACGGCGTGGACCTGATGCACTTCACCGCCGCGCTGCTGGTGCTGGGCATCGGCTGGAACTTCCTCTACATCGGCGGCACGACGCTCTACACCGAGAGCTACCCGGCCAGCCACCGGGTGCGCGCGCAGGCGCTGATGGACCGCTGGGTGCTCGGCACGATGACGCTGACCTCGTTCAGCTCCGGCGCGCTGGTCACCACCGGCGGCTGGCAGGCGATGAACCTGGGCGCGCTGGCGCCGCTCGCGCTGCTGGCGGCGATGCTCGTGTGGCTGGCACGCAGCCCGCGCCAGGGGGAGTCGGCGGCGGCCTGAGGGCCGCATGTCCGGATTCGGGGGCGCCGCTGCGTCTTTTCCATCGTCAGGCCATGTGTGGCCTGGTGGCCGCGGGGCACACGCTGCGCGGCCTCATTCAACCGATCGATGGAGAAGACCACCATGAGCACCTCGCTGCACGCGCGCTTCGCGCACGCCCTTGCCCCGCTGGCCCTGGCCGGCGCGTTTGCCTTCGCGCCCGCGGCGCAGGCGCAGGAATTCGGCAATTTCTTCCCTGCGGGCGACATCCCGAAAGGCCTGGCCGGCATCCACCCGCCCTGCCGCGGCAAGGTCAAGCAGGTCAACGACACCGTGTTCGAAGGCGTCAAGACGACGGCCTGGAACTTCGCGATGCTCGGTGGTGGTGGCGAGGGCGGGCGTTTCGACCCGGTGCCGGTGCTGAGCACCAAGGTCAACCTGACCGCCGGCTGCCTGAACGCGCACTTCAGCGCGCTGGTCGGCAGCAAGCTGTACGGGGTGTCGAACATGACGCTGTTCCAGGTCACGCTGACGCCGGCCGGCGCCGCCGCGCCGATGCACATGGCCGGCCATTACGAGACGCCGTACGGCCTGCCCGCGCCTGCGGTGGCGCTGACGGCGGAGTACGACGTCGACATGCTGGGCGCGAACTTCTACCAGGGCATCGGCACCGGTCCCGGCTTGGTTGCCCCGGGCGCCTACCGCGTGGACGTGTGGTGGGCCGGCGGCCCGGTCGGTGGCGGCGGGGCGATCGGCGCCGCCTTCACCCTGAAGCTCTACCAGTACTGACGACCCCCACGCTCCCTTCCGGTCGCTGCCCCCCAGGGGGCTCGCGCAGCGGACCGGCAAAGCCGGATCCGCGCACGCCACTTGGTGGGCGGCGGCTCCTTGGGAGCGCCGCGTCAGCGATTGCTTCCTGCTACCAAGTCGAAGCGGAACAGGCGGCATTCGATCGCGCCGTTCCACATCGGCACGCGCCGGCTTTCCTTCAGGCGCATCAGCCCGGGCAGCTTGGGCTCGGGCGTCAGCACCTGGGCGGTCCAGCCGGCGTAGTGCTTCTTCCAGTGGCTGGCCAGGCGGGCGTAGAAATCGGCCGCGTCGGCGGCGCCTTCGAACTTCTCGCCGGCGCCCTCGCCCCGGCTCTCGCCGCGCGCCTGCCCCTGGCCCTTCGGCGCGATGCGCTCGCCGTACGGCGGGTTCATCACGATCAGGCCGCGCTCGGCAGGCGCCGGGCGCTGCAGCGCGTCGGCGGTCTTGAACTCGATCGCATGCTTGACGCCCGCGCGCTCGGCGTTGCGGGTGGCGAAGTCGGTCATGCGGAAGGACACGTCACCGGCCCAGATCGGCACCGCCGGGGCGTGGACTGCGTCGTGCGCCTGCTGGCGCAGTGCCTGCCACTGGCCGAGGTGGGGCCGGAACGGCAGCAGCTTCTCGAACGCGAAGCGGCGCGCCAGCCCGGGCGCGATGCCGCAGGCGATCTGGGCCGCCTCGATCGCGATCGTGCCGGCGCCGCAGCAGGGGTCGAGCAGGCCGCCGTCCTCGGGCCGGCCTTGCCAGCCGGCGGCGGCCAGCATCGCGGCGGCCAGCGTCTCCTTCAGCGGCGCCTCGCCCTTCAGCCCCTGCGCATCGCGCCAGCCGCGCTTGAACAAGGCCTCGCCGGACAGGTCGACCGACAGGCTCGCGTGCTCGGGGCCCAGGTGCAGCACCAGCGACAGGTCGGGGTGGCGGGTGTCGACGCTGGGGCGTTCGCCGGTCGCCTCGCGCATCACGTCGCACACCGCGTCCTTGATGCGCAGCGCGGCGAAGTTCAGGCTCTTCAGCGGCGAGCGCCAGGCCGAGGCGTCGACGCGCAGCGTCTGCCTCGGTGTGATCCAGTCGGGCCAGCGCACGCGGCGGGCGAGCGCATACAGGTCGTCTTCGTTCGCGTAGCGGCCGTCGGCCACCTGCCACAGCACGCGCTGGGCAAGCCGGCTGCCGAGGTTGAGCTTCATCGCGGCCTCGATGTCGCCCTCGACATAGACGCCGCCGCGGCCGGCTTCGACCACGTGCTTCTCGCCGAGCAGGCGGCGGCACTCGTCGAGCAGGAACGTCTCGGTGCCGGCGGCGCAGGGCAGGAACAGCGTGCCGCGTTCGATGGCAGGGGGGTGTTCACGGCCGCGCGAAGCGCCGGCCGCTTCAAGTGGCGTGCGCGGATCCGGCTTCGCCGGTCCGCTGCGCGAGCCCCCCTGGGGGGCAGCCCCCGGAAGGGGGCGTGGGGGCGTCATAGTGCTTTGCGGAGGTTGGCCGGGGCGATTTTCAAGGCTTCGCGGTACTTCGCAACCGTGCGGCGCGCGACCTGGATGCCCTGCTCCTCGAGCATGTCGGCGATCTGGCTGTCCGACAGCGGCTTGGCCGGGTTCTCGGCGGCGACGAACTGCTTGATCAGCGCGCGCACCGCGGTGGACGACGCATTGCCACCCGCATCGGTCGACAGCGACGAGCCGAAGAAATACTTCAGCTCGAAGGTGCCGAAGGGCGTGGCCATGTACTTGGCGGTGGTCACGCGCGAGATGGTCGATTCGTGCAGGCCGAGCTCGTCGGCGATCTCGCGCAACACCAGCGGCTTCATCGCGATCTCGCCATGGGTGAAGAAGTTCTTCTGCCGCTCGACGATGGCCTGGCTGACGCGCAGGATGGTGTCGAAGCGCTGCTGGATGTTGCGGATGAACCAGCGCGCCTCCTGCAGCCGGGCCGACAGGCCGCTGTGGCCGTTCGTGCCGCCACCGCGCTGGCCGCGCACGGCCTGGGCGTACAGGTCCGACACGCGCAGCTTAGGCATCACGTCGGGGTTCAGCGTGGCCTTCCAGCTGCGACCGGCCTTCACGACGATCACGTCGGGCACGATGATCAGGTTCTCGGCACGGGCGAACGGCCGGCCGGGCTTGGGCTCGCAGGCGACGATCAACGCCTGCGCGGCCTTGACGGTGGCCTCGTCGGCGCCGGTGGCGCTGGCGAGCTTCTTGAGGTCGCGCCGGGCCAGCAGATCGAGGTGCTTGGCGCAGATGGCCATCGCACAGTCGCGTGCCGCGCAGGCCGGCGTCTCGCGCAGCTGCAGCGCCAGGCAGTCGCCCAGGCCGGACGCGCCGACGCCGGCGGGCTCCATGCTCTGCAGCCACTTGAGGCCGCAGCGCAGCTGGTCGAGCAGGTCCTCGCGCTCTTCGGGTGCGGTCAGGCCGAGCGAGTCCGCCAGCCGCTCGGCGATGTCTTCCAGCGTGCCGTCGAGGTAGCCGTCGTCGGTCAGCGACTCGATCAGCACCTGCACCGCGGCCGCGTCGGCCGGCGCGAGGCGCATGCCGGCCAGCTGGGCGCGCAGGTGGTCCTGCAGCGTCGGGGCGAGTGCGCTGCGGTCCTGCGCATCCGGGCCGTCTTCGTCGCCGCTGCCGCCCGGGCTGGCCGAGGGCAGCTCGCGGATGCCGTCGAAATCGTCGCGCTCGGTGCCGTTTTCCCAGTCGTCGCGCTCGGTGGTGCCGAACTCGGCCGTGTCCATGCCAGCCGGCTCGTCGCCGCCTTCGCCGACGCTGCTGCCCGGCGCGTCCTGCTCCTCGCGCTGGCTGACCGTGGCCTTGTCGTTGGCGGTGTACTCGAACGGCGTCGCGTCTTCCTCGGGCTCGAGGAAGGGGTTCTGCTCGAGCATCTGCTCGACTTCCTGGTGCAGCTCCAGCGTCGACAGCTGCAGCAGGCGGATCGATTGCTGCAGCTGCGGCGTCAGCGCCAGGTGCTGCGAAAGGCGGACTTGCAGGGTCGGCTTCATTCCCGCGCCCTACATCTTGAAGTGTTCGCCGAGGTAGACCCGGCGCACGTCCGGGTTCTCGATGATGTGGTCGGGCGTGCCCTCGGCGAGCACACTGCCTTCGCTGATGATGTAGGCGCGGTCGCAAATGCCCAGCGTCTCGCGCACGTTGTGGTCGGTGATCAGCACACCGATGCCGCGCGACTTCAGGAAGCCGATGATGCGCTGGATCTCGATCACCGCGATCGGGTCGACGCCGGCGAAGGGCTCGTCGAGCAGGATGAAGCGCGGCTGAGTTGCGAGCGCGCGGGCGATCTCGACGCGGCGCCGCTCGCCGCCCGACAGTGCCGGCGCGGGCGAATCGCGCAGGCCGGTCAGGCTCAAGTCGTGCAGCAGCACATCGAGCTGGCGCTCGATCTCGGCGCCCGGCAGCGCCTTGCCGTTGGCGCCCAGCTGCAGCTCGAGCACGGCGCGGATGTTTTCCTCGACGGTCAGCTTGCGGAAGATCGAGGCCTCCTGCGGCAGGTAGCTCAAGCCCAGGCGCGAACGCTGGTGGATCGGCTTGCGCTCGACCGCCACGCCATCGATGTGGATCGTGCCGGCGTCGCAGCGAACGAGGCCGACGACCATGTAGAAGGTGGTTGTCTTGCCGGCACCGTTCGGGCCCAACAGGCCGACGACCTCGCCGGCGCCGACGGCCAGGTGCACGTCCTTGACGACGGTGCGGGCGCCGTAGGTCTTGCGCAGGCCGGAGGCATCGAGGCGGCTGGTCGTGGCCGGCATCGCCAGCGCCGCCGCATCGGGCGTCGGCGCATTCACTTGCCGGGCTCCGACGCCGCGTCCGCCTGGCGCGGAATGAACACCAGCCGTGCGCGGCCAGTTGACGGCCCCGACGCCGCCGCCGAGCTGCCCTCGAAGACGATGGTGTCGCTGCGCTGGTCGTAGGTGATCACGGCCGCGTCGGCTTCGTCCGGCGGGCCGGTGGGGCGCACGACGCGCAGCTTGGCATTGCCGATGAAACGCACCTTTTCGTCGGCACCGTCGTATTCGACCCGCTCGGCCTCGGCCTCGACGACCTCGTCGACGCGGTCGCGCTTCTGGCGGAAGGTGGCCGGCTTGCCGACACTGCCGCGCGCGTTGGCCTGGTAGCGGCCGGGCGGGTTCTCGCGGAATTCCACCCGGTCGGCCTTGATCTGCAGCGTGCCCTGGTTGATGACGACGTTGCCGCTGATGACGGTCAGCCTGGCCTTCAGGTCCACCGTGGCCGACTGCTTGTCGTCGCTCTCGATGACCATCGGCTTGCTGCGGTCGGCCTTTTCGGCCCGCACCGAGGGTGCCAGGCTCACGCCCAGCAGGGTGGCCGCGGCGATCACGGCGGCGGGCCAAGGGCGGGGGGGCGACAACGAGGGCATGGCTTGCGGCATGAAACTTGCAGGCCATTCTAGCCGCAGTGCCGCGGCCAAACCCTTGCCGCCGGCCCAAATCAGAGCGATTTACGCGCCTGGGCAATCAGGTAGTCGGCGACCACGAAGGTCTTGTCGACGCCGCCGGCCATCGAGGCCGAGGTGCGCCAGCGGCCCTGCACGCCCAGCGTCGGCACGCCGTCGATCGCGTAGGCGTCGGCCAACTGGCGCGCCTGGCGCACCTTGCCGATCACGCTGAAGGATTTCATCGTCTCGGCGAACTTCGCCCCGTCCACGCCCAGGCTCGCGACGAAGGCGGTGACCTCGGCCTCGGTGCTCATGCGCTTGTGTTCCTGGTGGATCGCGTTGAACAGCTTGCGGTGGACATTGCCGAGCTGGCCCATCGCTTCGAGCGCGTAGAAGACCTTCTGGTGGAACTCGTACTGCGGCGTGAAGCCGGCCGGCACACGACGGAAGTTCACGTCGGGCGGCAGCTTGGTCAGCCATTGTTCGAGCGCCGGCTCGAGCGCGAAGCAGTGCGGGCAGCCGTACCAGAAGAACTCGGCCACCTCGATCTTGCCGGTCGTGGCCATCGGGATCGGCTTGGCCAGGCGCTGGTAGTGCGTGCCTTCGACCGGGCCGCCCTGGGCCCGCGCCGGGCCCGCGCCGAGCAGGCCCAGGCCGCTGGCCGCCGCGGCGATGCCGATGGAGTGGAAATCGCGCCGGGTCACGGGCGCCGATGGACGAGCTGGCTTCACGAAGATCCTCGGATGGTGGCGATCGAAAGTGGATGCGGTCGGACGCGGTTCAGTTCCGTTCCTGGCGGACCAGCGCGGCATCGACGCCACCGGCCTTCAGCTTGCCCTGCTGGGCGACGGCCTCGGCCTGGCTGTCGAATGGGCCGACGCGCACGCGGTGGATCGTGCGGCCGCCTTGCTCGCGCTCGGAGACCTTGGCCATGATGCCTTGCAGCGCCAGCTTGGCGCGCTGCTGCTCGGCATCGTCGGCACTGGAGAAGGCGCCGACCTGCACGAAGTAGACGAAGGGGTCGGCGCCGGGTCGCGCCGGCGCCGGTGCCTTGGGCGCGGTCACCGGTTCGCCGGCGAGGATCGCGGCAGCGTCGCGGCTCGATTTCGGCACGGCGGGCGCGGGCGCGGCCGCGGCGCCGGGCGCGGGCTGCGAGGCCACGGCGGCCGGCGCCGGGGGCACCGGAATGCCTTGCGCCGGCGAGGACGCCGGTGCCGGCCGCGGGGGCACGGGCTTGCCGCCCAGGCCGGCGTTCGGATCCCAGCTCTTGAGCTTCTCGGCCTCGGCGGCCTCCTGCTCGGGCGTGCGGTGCGGCACCTTGTCGTGGAAGGGCGAGGGCACTTTCGCGATGTACAGCGCGACGCCCAGCGCCAGCGCCAGCCCGACCAGCAGGCCGACGACCAGCCCCATGGCGAAGCCGCCACGTTGTTTCGCCAAACCGCTGCGTTGGTGGGTCGGCCCACCGGTCTTCAAGCTCATGCCGTCTCCGCAGCAGGTTGTTCTCGTGACATTGTGTTCGGTGCCTCGACGCCCAGCAGCGCCAGGGCGTTGCGCAGCACCTGCCGCGTGGCGTCCAGCAGCGCCAGGCGCGCGCGCGCCTGGCCGGCATCGTCGACCAGGAAACGCTCGGCGGCATAGTAGCTGTGGAATGCCCCGGCCAAGTCGCGCAGGTAGAAGGCGACGTCGTGCGGCGCCAGGTCGCGCGCGGCGCCGCTCAGCATGTCGGGGTAGTCGGCCAGCTTCAGCATCAGCGCGAGTTCGGTCGGCGCGGTGAGCAGTGACAGGTCCGCCGCGTCGATCGCCGCCGCATCGTGCCCCTGCGCCAGGCCCTGCGCCAGCACCGAGCAGATGCGCGCATGCGCGTACTGCACGTAGAAGACCGGGTTCTCGTCGTTCTGCTTGACGGCCAGGTCGACGTCGAAGGTGAACTCGGTGTCGGCCTTGCGGCTGATCAGGAAGAAGCGCACCGCGTCCCGGCTGGTCCAGTCGATCAGGTCGCGCAGCGTCACGTAGCTGCCGGCGCGCTTGCTGATCTTGACCTCGGCGCCGTCGCGCACAACACGCACCATCGTGTTCAGCACGTAGTCGGGGTAGCCGGGCGGGACGCCCATGCCGGCGGCCTGCACGCCGGCGCGCACGCGGGCGATCGTGCCGTGGTGGTCGGTGCCCTGGCAGTTGATGACCTTGGTGAAGCCGCGCTCCCACTTGTTCAGGTGGTAGGCCACGTCCGGCACGAAGTAGGTGTAGGTGCCGTCGGACTTGCGCATCACGCGGTCCTTGTCGTCGCCGTAGTCGGTCGTGCGCAGCCACAGCGCACCGCCTTCCTCGAAGGTCTTGCCGGCGGCGACCAGGCGCTGCACGGTGTCCTCCACCCGGCCGGTGGTGTACAGGCTGGATTCGAGGAAATAGTGGTCGAACGAGACGCCGAAGGCCTGCAGGTCCAGGTCCTGCTCGTGGCGCAGGTAGGCCACCGCGAACTGGCGGATGCCGTCGAGATCGTCCGGGTCGCCCGACGCGGTGAACTCGCGGTCATCGGCCTTGACGGTCTTCTTCGCGAGGAAGTCGGCCGCGATGTCGGCGATGTAGTCGCCGTTGTAGGCGCTCTCGGGCCAGTCGGCATCGCCGGGCTTCAGGCCCTTGATGCGGCACTGGGTCGAGGTGGCGAGCGTCGCGATCTGCACGCCGGCGTCGTTGTAATAGAACTCGCGCGTGACGCCCCAGCCCTGGGTCTCGAACAGGTGGCAGATCGAGTCGCCCAGTGCGCCCTGGCGCGCGTGGCCCACGTGCAGCGGCCCGGTCGGGTTGGCCGAGACGAACTCGACCATCAGCTTCTGGCCGTTGGCCGGCTGGCGGCCGAAGGCGGCGCCGGCCGCACGCACCTCGGCGACGACGGCCTGCTTGGCGGCGGGCGCCAGGCGCAGGTTGATGAAGCCGGGGCCGGCGATCTCGAGTGCGCTGACCCAGCGCTGCACTTCGGGTTGTGCGTTCAGCGCGGCCACGAGCTTGTCGGCCAGTGCGCGCGGGCTGCTCTTCAGCGGCTTGGCCAGCTGCATCGCCGCGGTGATCGCGAGGTCGCCATGCGCGGCCTGCTTCGGCGATTCGAAAATGGGGGTGAACGGGTGCTCGGGGGCCAGCTGCGCCACGGCGCGAGCCAGCGCGAGCTGCAGCTCTGCCTTGGCTTGGATCATGATGGGGCCGATTCTAAGGTGGGGGGTGCGCTCGCCCGCGGCGCCGATTTGCGGGGTGGCCGCGGGGCTGTTTGTTCTTTTGTGCGGCCCTGAAATCGTTCACAGTGCACACTGGGCTCGCAAGCTTTCAACGCGAACGTGTCGACCTCGTCCCGATCGTCCCGAACTTCGCCGTCGTCTTCCAGCACGACCGCCACCGCCACGGCGCCTTCGTCGTCGCGCAGCCGTGCGCGCGCGCAGTCGACCGTCGCGATGCCGCGCCTGGAGCCCGATGACCCGCCGATGATCGGCAAGTACCGCGTGCTGCACCGGCTGGGCGAAGGCGCCACCAGCGAGGTCTTCCTCGCCTACGACGATTTCCATGGCCACGAGGTGGCGATCAAGCGCGTGCGCCCGAACGCCGGCCGCTCCGAGGCCGACGTGCATTTCTCGCCGCACTTCTTTGCCGCCGAGGCGGCGCTGGTCGGGCGCCTGAACCACCCGAACGTGGTGCAGATCCACGACGCGGTCGAGGACCCGGTCTCGCCCTACCTGGTGATGGAGTACGTGCCCGGCACGACGCTGCGCCCGTTTTGCCAGCAGGACCGGCTGCTGACGCTGGAGCAGGTGGTCGAAATCGGCTTCAAGTGCGCGATGGCGCTGGGCTACGTCTACCGCCAGGGCCTGATCCACCGCGACGTGAAGCCGGCCAACATCCTGGCCGTGACCGACGGCCCGGAGGTGCTGGACGTCAAGCTGACCGACTTCGGCAGCGTGCTGAACATGGGCTCCGACCGCACGCAGATCCACCGCGTCGGCTCGCTGGCCTACATGTCGCCCGAGCAGCTCGAAGGCTCGACACTCGACTGCCGGGCCGACATCTACTCGCTCGCGGCGGTGCTGTATCACATGATCGCCGGCCGGCCGCCGTTCGAGGCGGACAGCCACGTGGCGCTGCTGAACAAGATCTGCCATGCCGAGCCCGAGCCGCTGACGGCGCTGCGCGAGGGCGTCAGCGCGGCGCTGGACCAGACGGTGCGTGGCGCGCTGGCCAAGTCGCCGGACGACCGGCCGGAGGACTGGGACCAGTTCGCCCAATCGCTGTCGGCGCTGATCACCAACCACGAGGTGCCGCGCGGCCAACTGCAGCGCGTGCTCGACTCCGAGCGCTTCAACCTGCTGCGCGCGCTCGACTTCTTCGCCGATTTCGGCGATGTCGAGTTGTGGGAGGTCGTGCACCGCGCGAAGTGGCAGCGCTTCCCGTTCGGCCACAAGGTCTTCAAGCGTGGCCAGGAGGGCAAGCAGTTCTACTGCATCGCGCAAGGCGAGGTCGAGGTCTACCGCGATGGCGAGCGGGTGGCGCGGCTCGGTGCCGGCACCTCGGTCGGCGAAATGGCCTACCTCGCGCCAAGCCCTGATCTGCGCAAGCACGCGACCGACGTCATCGTCTCCGATCCCTGCACCACGGTCTCGTTCAACCCCGACAGCCTGTCGCAGCTGAGCCCCGACACCCGGCACCGCTTCGACGCCGCCTTCATCAAGGTGCTGGTGCGCCGCCTGCATGCGGCGCACGAGGCACTGGCCCATCCACGCAAGATCCTCTGAACCCGGCGCGACGGGGGACCGCAATTCGTGTTCGACGAACAAAGCGGGGAATTTCCTCATTGGCCTTGTGAATCGGCGCAATAATCGCGTGATGGATTCCCTGCGTGCAATGCGGGTCTTCACCCGCGTGGTCGACGAAGGCAGTTTCGCGGGCGCCGCCCGGGCGCTCGATCTGGCGCCCGCGGTGGTCACCCGGCTGGTGGCCGAGCTGGAAGAGCACCTCGGGGCCCGGCTGATGAACCGCACGACGCGGCGCATCGCGCTGACCGAAGTCGGTGAGAGCTACCTCGAGCGGGTGCGGCGCATCCTGGCCGACGTCGATGAAGCCGAGCTGCTGGCCCATGCCTCGGTGGCCGAGCCGCGCGGGCCGGTGCGCCTGCTGGTGCCGCCTGCCGTGGCGGTGCACCAGCTGGCCAAGCACCTGCCCGAGTTCCATGCGCGCTACCCGCTGGTGACGCTGGAGATCGTCGCGAACGGCGCGGTCGAGACCGTCGATGACAACTTCGACCTGACCCTGATGCTGCTGCGCGGTCCGCTGGACGGCAATTTCATTGCCCGGCGCCTGGCGCGCACCGAGGTGATCACCTGTGCCGCGCCCGACTACCTCGACCGGCGCGGCCGGCCCGGGCATCCGCGCGAACTGGTGGATCACGATGTGCTGATCCCGCCGATCTCCGAGTTGCAGCGCGGTGTGTCGTTCTATCGGGGCGCGCTGCGGCCGGATGGCGAAGTGGACGCCGCCGAGACTTACCACGCGGTGCCGCACAGGGGCGTGCTCAGCACGCTGAATGTCGACACCAACTATGCGGCCGCGCTGGCCGGCCTGGGCATCGCCGGCCTGCCGTCCTTCGTGGTCGAGGATGCGCTGATGGAGCAAGCGCTGGAGCGCGTGCTGCCGGCATGGCGCCTGTTCAGCTCGACGCTGTGGGTCGGCATGCCCACGCGCCAGCATGTGCCGGCGCGCACACGCGTGTTGCTCGACTTCCTGGTCGAGATCTTCGGCGGCGAGGACCGCGACCCCTGGCTGGCCGCCGCGGGCTGCGAAACGGCCTGCAACGGGTGTGAGGCATTGGCCGCGGCGGCCGCTGCGGCACCGGTGGCGACCGAAGACGCCGAGACTTGAGCTAGAAGGTGTAGCCCGACGCGAGCTTCTGCTCGTTCATCGGCTCGATCAACGCCAGCAGCGGCGCCAGCGGCCGGTAGCGCATCGCGACCTTGGTCGCGTAGGCGAAGAAGCGCGGCAGGTCGGCGCGGTAGTGCGGCTTGCCG
>NZ_DATFAN010000100.1:0-2188 GCF_035254525.1 Ideonella sp.
CGCGCCGATCGAGAACGCCAGCATGCCCCACTTCGGGAAGTGCGGTGCGCCCATCAGAAACCCGAACACCAGCGTCACGAAAAAGCCGAGGAAGGCGATCGGCACGAGCACGATCCGCACCAGCGGCTCGGCCAGCACCAGCACCGTCACCAGGGCGAGCCGAACCAGCTGCCACGCGGCGAACAGCGAAGCCGCGATCACGCCAACGACGACCCGAAAGACCCCCGACGAAACCCCGCGCCGGGCCACCGGCACCGAAGTCACCCCATCCCGACCATCCACGGGACGCAGCGGCACCACGTTGTCCTTGCGCATCAACGACTCCTTGCTCACGGCCCTTATCGCGCCGTCCAGGCGATCAGCTTCAAGTCGGCCAGGTCCACCACCTGCCGCGAGCCGTCGTCGAAGTTGACGCTCGCGGTGCGCTTGCCTGGCTGCCCGTTCAAGCCCAAATGCCCTCGCCGGCCGCCATGCTCGACCACCATCGCACGCGCCACGCGCGTGCCTTCGATGCGACGGCTGTCCGACCCCTCGCCTCCCAAAGGCAGCGACGGCTGCGGCCGCACCACCCGGTCGAGCACCGAGCGCGTCAACGGGTCCTTGCCATCGAGCAGCGGCTCGACCACCGGCGCGTTCTCGCGCAGCCCGCGGGTGAGCTGGTACAGCACGCGCGTGTCGCGCGCCCGTCCATCGTCGAACGCCGCCCGCACCGCCGCGGGCGCATCGACCAGGCCCGCCGCCTCGGTGATGAACGACGCCGGCTTGCCCAGCTTGCGCGCGATCTCGGCGCGCGAGTCCCCGCAGCGCTCGCGCTCGGCAATGAAGTACGACAGATCGAACGGCGTGAGGTCCTCGCGCTGCAGGTTCTCCACCACCTGCGCGTACGGGTCCGCGTCCTCGTCCAGGAAGTACGGCACGGTGGTACGCCCGGCCAGCCGGCTGGCGCGCACCCGCCGCTCCCCGCGGTTGACGATGTAGCGTCCCGGGCGGTCCGGGTTCGTGCGCAGCGACACCGGCTCGAGCACCTTCTTGGCCCGGATCGATTCGGCGAGCTCGGCCAACGCCTTGTCGCTCATCGAGCGACGCGGCTGCCCCGGATCGAAGTCGATCAGGTCCAGCTCCATCTCGAGCGGCACCCCCGATATGGACCCGTCGTCGTCGCGCAGCAGCGCACTGGCCTTGAAGCGGTCCAGCCCCGACAGATTGAGCGTCATGCCACCTCCACGACCTCGGTGGCCACGATGCGCTGGTGGAGCAGCTCGAACACCCGCAGCACCTCCAAGCTCGCCTCGCGCGCCGAGGTCTTGGCCAGCCGCCACACCGGCACGCCGGCCGCGAGCGCCTCAGGGATGGCCGACCGTGTGGAAATCTTCGCCGGGATGACGAACCGCTCGTAGTGCGTCAGCAGATCGGCCAGGGCCTGCCGCTGCCGCGCCGAATGCGCGTTGAAGCGGTTGGCGATGATGCCGGCGAGCTTGAGCTGCGGGTTGTACTTCTGCCGCACGCCAAACACCGTCTTGAGCATGTCGGTCACGCCGTCGATGGAGTACTCCTCCAGCTCGATCGGACACGCCACATGGGTGGCGGCGATCAGCGCCGCGCTCATGCGCAGCCCCAGCGCCGGCGGCGTGTCGATCACGCAGGTATCGAAGCGGGAAGCCAGCGCCGCCATGTGCTGCCGAAACGCCGGGATCACGACATCCGGGCGAGCGCGCTCCAGATCGACCAGCGAGCGCGACCCCGCAAACAGCGCCACCGAACCCGCGCTGGCCGCTGGCACCGCGATCTCGGCCGCATCGAACAAAGCCGCGGAGGGGATGCCGCCGCTGAACGCCTGCAGGGTCTTGGACGAATTGCGCTGGCTGTCCAGGTCGACCACGGCCACCCGCTCGCCCCGCTTTTCGGCGAGCCAGTGGGCGTAGAGCACCGTCAGCGTGCTCTTGCCAGGGCCGCCTTTCTGGTTGGTGAAGACGATCACGCCCATGCTGGCGACCCGGCCGGAGAGCAACCGCCGTGCCCACCCGACTCCCAAACTCTTGCAATAGCCAAACCGCCAAAGAGTCGATTCAATGGCCATTCTTGTGTCGCTATTCGCACAAACATGAGAGCCGCTGCTAACATCGTGTCGCTCCGATCGCGGGTCCGCGCCGTCTGCCGACCGATGCAACCCGTGGCGCAGCAGAGGCTA
>NZ_DATFAN010000101.1:0-6349 GCF_035254525.1 Ideonella sp.
TGGGCCGTGACGATCGGGCCCATCTCGGCGTCGAGCTCCATGCCGTTCTTGACCTTCAGCGCCCTCGCGCGCTCGGCCACCTTGGGCACGATCTTGTCGGCCACATCGCCCACCAGCACCGCGACCGAGATCGCCATGCAGCGTTCGCCGGCCGAGCCGTAGGCGGCGCCGATCAGCGCATCGACCGCCTGGTCGACGTCGGCCTCGGGCATCACCACCATGTGGTTCTTCGCACCGCCCAGCGCCTGCACGCGCTTGCCGTGTTTGGCGCCGGTCTCGTAGATGGTCTGCGCGATCGGCGTCGAGCCGACGAAGCTCACGGCCTTCACGTCCGGGTGGGCCAGCAGCGTGTCGACCGCCAGCTTGTCGCCCTGGACGACGTTGAACACGCCGTCGGGCAGGCCGGCCTGCCTGAGCAGTTCGGCCATGAACAGGCTGGGCGAGGGGTCACGCTCGCTGGGCTTGAGGATGAAGGTGTTGCCAGTGGCCAGCGCCATCGGGAACATCCACATCGGGACCATGCAGGGGAAGTTGAACGGCGTGATGCCGGCCACCACGCCCAGCGGCTGGCGCAGCACCCAGTTGTCGATGCCGGTGCCCACCTGGTCGGTGAAGTCGGTCTTGAGCAGTTGCGGCGCGCCGCAGGCGAACTCGACGATCTCGATGCCGCGCGTGACCTCGCCCTGCGCATCGGTGAAGACCTTGCCGTGCTCGGCCGTGATCATCGCGGCCAGGGTGTCCTTGTGCTGGTTCAGCAGGCCGAGGAAGTTGATCAGGATGCGCGCGCGGCGCAGCGGCGGCGTGTCGGCCCAGGCCGGAAACGCGGCCTGGGCGGCGGCGACCGCGGCACCGACCTCGGCGGCGCTGGCCAGCGCGACCTGGCGCGCCACGGCGCCGGTGGCCGGGTTGTAGACGGCCTGGCGGCGGCCGCTGGCGCCGGCGACGACGCGCCCGCCGATGTAGTGGCCGATGTCGGCGGTGGTGGTGAAGGCTTCGGGGGCACCCATGGTCGCGGCTCTCGCATTCGCTGGAATGCAGCCAGTCTAGGCATCGGTCCCGGGGCTGCCAATGCCGCTGGGCTGGATTCATTGTTCACGATGGCGAACAATACGCAGCCATGAAGAAGACCCAATCCACCCGCGCGACGCCGGGCAGCCTCTGGTCACCGATCCACGCGCTGACCGTGCTGGCCGAGGCTGGGAGCTTCACGGCCGCGGCCCAGCGGCTGAACCTCAGCAAGGCCGCGATGAGCCAGCGCGTGGCCGAGCTGGAGGCCGCGGCCGGTGTGCCGCTGGTGCAGCGCACCACGCGCAGCATGCAGCTGACCGACGCCGGCCGCCAGCTCGTGGCCGCCACCCAGGGCGCCTTCGCGAGCATCGACCAGGCCTTCGCCCAGGTGCGCGACCTGGCCGCCGCGCCCAGCGGCCGGCTGCGCGTGACCGCGCCGGTGGCGCTGGCGCGGCAGTGCATCGTGCCGCTGCTGCCGGGCTTTCTGGCCGCGTACCCGGCGCTGCAGATCGAGCTCGACCTGTCGGACCGGATCCGCCCGCTGGCGCAGGAGGGCTTCGACCTCGCGATCCGCCACACCAGCACGCCGCCGGACACCCACGTGGCCTGGATGCTGCGCCAGACCCGCAGCGTGCTGCTGGCCAGCCCCGCCTACCTCGCGCGCCGGCCGGCACCGAAGGCGCCGCTGGACCTGCGCGAGCACGACTGCCTGTATTACCCGCGGGCTGGCGACACGCCCGCCTGGAGCTTCGAGCCGACGGGCTCCGGGCCGGGCGAGCGCGTCAGCGTGCCGATCCAGGGCCCGTTCGCTGCCAACAACAGCGAGGCGCTGCGCGAGGCGGCGCTGGCCGGGCTGGGTATCACGCTGCTGCCCGATTTCAGCGCCGAGCCGGCGCTTGTCGCGGGGGAGCTGGTCGAGCTGTTGCCGGGCTGGCGCCCGGTCGGGGCGTTCGGCACACACCTGTGGGCGATCAGGCCGTATGCCGCGCAGGTGCCGCGCGGGGTGCGCGCCCTGGTCGACTGGCTCGCCGAGCGGCTGCGGCCCGACGCAAGCCGCGTACCAGTGCCCTGAAATGCACCGGCGGCGGGCCGCATATTGTCTGATCCGGCTCAAGTTCGGAGTCGAACAATCCGAAAACCGACCATCAACGAACTGCGCCCGGAGACAAAACATGGCAGTACCCACTTTTGCGCGCATGACGCTCGCCCGCCGCTTGGGCATCGGCTTCGGCAGCCTGCTGCTGATGCTGCTGATCGTCGCGGGCCTCAGCGTGGCGGAGTTACGCGCACAAGGTAGCCGGGTGCAGGACATCGTCGGCGTCAAGAACGAGAAGCTGGCGCTGGCCAACAGCATGCTGGAGAGCATCAACAGCCTGGCGATCCAGGCCCGCACCGTCACGCTGCTGACCGACGTGAAGGCGATCGACGTCGAGATGAAGGTGCTGGCCGAGGCGAAGAAGCGCTACGTGGCCGGCGAGGCCGCGCTGCTCGCGCTGATCGACTCCACCGGGGCCGAGGCCGACGAAGTGGCGTTGATGAAGGACATCGTGGAGGGTGGAAAGAAGACCGTGCCGCTGATCGAGCGGGCCGCCAAGGAAGGCGAGATGGGTGCTGGCGTCGAGGCCACGCTCACGCTGACCGAAGCGGTTCGCCCGGTCGAGGTGGTCTGGCGCAAGAAGGTGGCCCAGCTGATCGACGTGGTGCAGAAACAGAACACCGCGGCCGCCGAAACCGTGATCAGCTCGCAGCGCCGAGCGCTGGTGATGGTCGGCGCGCTGCTGGCCGGTGCGCTGGTGGCGGGCGTGCTGCTGGCCTGGCGCACCACGCGCAGCATCACCGCGCCGGTGGCGCGCGCCGTCAAGGTGGCCGAGCGCATTGCCGAGGGTGACCTGACCTCGACGGTGGAGATCAGCTCGCACGATGAGATCGGCCGCCTGCTGCAAGCCATCCACGGCATGCAGGATCGCCTGCGCGCGCTGGTCGGCGACATCCGCCATTCGGCTGATTCGATCCAGACTGCCAGCAGCGAGGTGGCGGTGGGCAACCAGGACCTGTCGCAGCGCACCGAACAGACCGCCAGCAGCCTGCAGCAGGCCGCCTCGTCGATGACGCAGCTGACCGGCACCGTCAACCAGTCGGCCGAAGCCGCGGCGCAGGCCAACCGGATGGCCAGCTCCGCCTCGGCCGTGGCCCAGCGCGGCGGCGAGGTGGTGGCCCAGGTCGTCTCGACGATGAACGAGATCAACCACAGTTCGCGCAAGATCGCCGACATCATCGGCGTCATCGACGGTATCGCCTTCCAGACCAACATCCTGGCGCTGAACGCCGCGGTCGAGGCCGCGCGGGCCGGCGAGCAGGGCCGCGGCTTCGCCGTGGTGGCCGGCGAGGTGCGCTCGCTGGCGCAGCGCAGCGCCGAGGCGGCGAAGGAAATCAAGGGCCTGATCGGCAGCAGCGTCGACCGGGTCGAGGCCGGCACCCGGCTCGTCAGCGACGCGGGCAGCACGATGAACGAGATCGTCGCCAGCGTGCAGCGCGTCTCCGGCATCATCAGCGAGATCACCGCCGCCGCGGCCGAGCAGAGCACCGGCATCGGGCAGGTCAGCGGCTCGGTCGGCCAACTCGACCAGATGACGCAGCAGAACGCCGCGCTGGTCGAGCAATCGGCAGCGGCCGCAGAAAGCCTGAAGGGGCAGGCCGCGCGCCTGGCCGAGCTGGTGAGCCTGTTCCGGCTGCAGCGCGACGCGAATTACGTCCACTGAAAAAAAGCGACCCAACCCTCGCGGGCTGGGTCGGTACAAGTCCTCAGAGAGGACGTCGTTGGGACGTTCGCCCGGGTGCAGCAGCGCTGAACCCGGGGCATGCGCGCACTCTAGGGGCGCGCGATAGCGGCAGCTATCCCCTGATTGGGGGATGCATCGAAACGATCCACAAAAGGTGCAACCGACGGCGCGGCCTTCGGCCTGGAGTCAGTGCGCTGCAGTGCGGGCCCGCTACGGCGCCCCATCGCGCGACAATCGTGCGATGCCCCACACCCCCGCACCGGCGCTGACCGACGCCGACCTGGCCGAGCTCGAGCGCCTGCTCGAGCGCATTCCGGCGCCGGCCGAGCCGCTCGACGTGATGATGCTCGACGGCTTCCTCTGCGGCGTGCTGCTGCAGCCGCGTGCCGTGCCCGAGGCCCACTGGTGGCGCCATGTCGTCGATGTCGACGGCCGCGCGATCCCGCTCGGTTTTCCCGACGAACGCTTGCGCGCACTGGTGCGCCGACGCCATGCCGAGCTGGACGCCGCGATCCGCGAGCGCCAGTGGTTCGACCCCTGGGTCTTCGAGCTCGAAGACGAGGAAGACCCGCTGCAGGCCGTGATGCCCTGGGTCGCCGGCTTCGCCACCGCGATGGAGTTCTTCCCGGCCTTGATGCGCAGCGATTCACCCGAAATCGCCGAGCCGCTCGCCGTGCTGTACCGCAGCTTCGACCCCGAGGACCTGGAAGACGCCGACCAGCTGCTCGAGCTGATCGAGGAGCTCGAACCGCCGGCCGACCTGGCCGAGGCGGTGGAGGCGCTGGTCAACAGCGTGCTGCTGCTGGCCGATGTGACCCGCCCGCAGCCGAGCACCCGCCCCAGGCCCGCGCCGGTAACGCGACCGCGCCGCTTGCCGCGCGGCGGTCACCGGAGCTGACCGGATCAAGGGATTTGTGCGGATCCGGCTCTGCCGGTCCGCTGCAAAAGCCCCCCTGGGGGGCAGCGACCGGAGGGAGCGTGGGGGCCTACGTAAACACGCGCTGGGCGTGGAGGCCCAGGCCTTGCGCCACGCTGGCCAGCCGGTCGCCGCGTACGGTGCGGGCGGTGTGGAAGGGGGCGGCGATGCGGCGGGCCAGCGGCGCCAGCCCGGTCGAGCCGCCCGTCAGGTAGACGGCTTCGACACGCTCCGGCGCCACGCCCGCCAGCCGGGCCGTCTCGATGCCGGCTTGCACGATGCGCTCCAAGTCGGCCTCGATCGCGGCCAGCGCCTGCGGCTCGGCCAGCGTGGCCGCGAGGCCACGCGCCAGCGCGTCGAGCGCGATGTGCGCATCCTGCCCGTCGGCCACGGTGATCTTCGCGGCCTCGGCCTGGGCCATCAGCGCGTGGCCCAGGCGGTGCTCGACGATCGCCATCAGCCGCGCGTGCAGCGCGGGGTCGGCGTAGAAGCTGCGCATGCGCCGCAGCTCCATCACCCGCGCCGGGGTGTAGACGGTGTTGATCAGGTGCCAGGTCGCCAGGTCGAAATAGACCTTGCTCGGCACCTCGCGCTCGGCCGGCGCCGGCCCGCGCGCGCGGTAGCCGGCCAGCGGCAGGATCGCGGCGAGCTCGACGTGGCGGTCGAAATCGGTGCCGGCGATGTGCACGCCGTGGTTGGCGAGGATGTCGTCGGCCCGGTCGACCCGGGCCCGCCGCGCCGGGCCCACGCGCACCAGCGAGAAGTCGGAGGTGCCGCCGCCGATGTCGGCCACCAGCACGAGCTGCTCATGGTCGACGGTGGATTCGAAATCCAGCGCCGCGGCGATCGGCTCGTATTGAAAGCTGACCTCGGCAAAACCCACTTGGCGCGCGGCCTGCTCGAGGGCGGCTTGCGCCTTCGCATCGCGCGCCGGGTCGTCGTCGACGAAGTAGACCGGGCGGCCGATCACGGCGCGCTTCAGCTTCTGGCCGGCTTGCGCCTCGGCGAGTGACTTCAGGTGGCGCAGGTAGCCGGCGATCACATCGAGGAAACGAACCGAGCGGCCGCCACCAACGTCGGTGCCCTGGTCGATCAGCGACGAACCCAGCACGCTCTTCATCGAGCGCATCAGGCGGCCGTCGTGGCCTTCGATGTAGGCGGCGAGCGCCGGGCGGCCATACAGGCGCCGCGGGTCTTCGTGCGGCGAGGTGCCTTCGAGCGTGTAGAAGACGGCCGTCGGCATCGTGCGCTGGCCGGGCTCGACCTCGACGAGGCTGACGTGGCCGGAGGGCTGGGGCAGGGCGATGGCCGAGTTCGACGTGCCGAAGTCGATGGCGCAGTAAGCGTGGGGCATGGCGCGGCCGCGAAAAAAGGGCGCGATTGTGCCACCGCCGCGCTCAGGCGGCACTCAGGTGCGCACAGAGCCCGACTCGATCAACAAGGCGCGGAAATCGTTGATGTTGGTGTGCGTCGGGCCGGTGTGGATCAGCGCATCGAGCGCGGTCAGCGCCCCGGCGCTGTCGTTGTCGTCGAGCCGCGAGCGCAGGTCCAGGCCCCGGGCCCGGGCCCGCTCGATCGTCGTCGGGTCGATCCAGGCGCCGGCCGCGCCGGCGCTGCCGTCCAGGCCGTCGGTGCCGGCCGACAG
>NZ_DATFAN010000102.1:0-9956 GCF_035254525.1 Ideonella sp.
CGATCGAGTACGGCCTGTTGGCTGCCTTGATCGTGCTGGGTGCCATGACGGGTTTCACGGCATTGGGTGGATCTGTTGCCGACTTGTTCGACTACTGGTCCATGAAGGTGGTTGAGGCCCTCGGTCAAGTTCCATGACGCGTTTCGCGAGCCGGCGTCAACGCAACAGGCTCGCGGGGTACGGATCCGGCCCTTCTCGGATCGCTGTTCGGGGAGCCGGCCGTCCGGTCTCTTGTTCTTCTAAACACCTAGTTGTGGAGAGAGCCATGCAAGTCATCAAGTCCATCCAAGCCTTTGCCCGCGACGAAGAGGGCGTGACCGCCATCGAGTACGGCCTGATCGCGGCGCTGATCGCCGTCGTGATCATCGGCGCTGTGACGACCGTCGGGACGAACCTCTCGGACGTCTTCGACTACGTCGCAACCAAGCTCACCACGCCCTGAGCTAACGGACCGGGAGCCCGGAATTTCCGTCCGGGCTCCTAAACCGCACCACGGAGCGAAGTTCCATGACGATCTCAGCCAGCATCGCGACCGCCGACTCCCTGGCGCTGGCCGCCCTGGTGCTGGCCGCCGTCGTCACGGACCTGCGTTCCCGCCGCATCCCGAACCGCCTCGTCCTCGCCGGTCTTGCGCTGGCCGTGGCGTCTCACGCCGCCGCGCTATTGACCGGCGCGCCGTCCCTGGCCGGCCCCGCGTGGTGGGCCCCGCTCGCCGGCCTGCTGACCGCCGGCCTCGCTCTCATGCCACTGCACCTGCTGCGCGCCTGCGGCGCCGGCGACGTGAAGCTGATGGCCATGGCCGGCGCCTTCCTCGGCGCGCCCGCCGCGCTGCGCGCCGTGCTGTTCACGCTGCTCGTCGGCGGCGTTCTGTCCGTCTTCTACATGCTGGGCCGCGGCGTCGCGGCCCAGGCCTTCGCCAACCTGCGCTTCATGTTGACCGAGTGGCTGCTGCGCGTGCGCGGCGGCGGCCAGGGCATCGCCCTGGCGCCACTGGCCAGCACCGCCGCCAGGTTGCCCTATGGCGTGGCGATCAGCGCCGGCACCTTGATCGTGCTGCTGTCGCCGACCGGAGGCTGAATCGCTCACAGCCCTGGTTGTGGAGGGAGAAAAAACGATGAGCCTTGTCAACTTTCCAAACACCCTCGCCGCGCGCCCTGCCCGCGCGCCGGAGGGGGCCGACGTCAACGGCGCCTTGCCCCGCGCGCCGCTGACCCAAGAGGAAACCGGCCTGCCCGCCAGCTTCCTGGTCGAGCTCACCGCCAAGGTGATGTTCCAGCTCGGCCTCACGCGCCTGACCGACCTCGCGCAGCAGATGTGCCTGTCGGCCGCGGTGGTCGAATCGCTGTGCCAGTTCATGCGGCGCGAGAGCATCGTCGAGATCGTGCGGCGCGGCCAGCACGAAGCCGACGTGCAGTACGAGCTCACCCAGGGCGGCCGCCAGCGCGCTGCCGATTGGCTCGCGCGCAACCAGTATGTCGGGCCGGCCCCGGTGTCGCTCGATGTCTATGTCGAGCGCGTCCGCGCCCAGTCGGTGACGCAGCAGCATTTCAACGTGCACGACGTGCACGCCGCGCTCGGCGGCGTCCTCGTGCCGGAGGCCCTGATCGACCAGCTCGGCACCGCCATGAACTCCGGCCGGCCGATCCTGCTGCACGGCCCGGCGGGCTCGGGCAAGACCTACCTCGCCGGCTGCCTGCAAAAGCTCCTGCGCGGCGCCATCGCGATCCCGCATGCGATCCTCGTCCACGGCGAGGTGATCCGCGTGTTCGACGAGCACTGGCACCGGACGCTGCCGCCGCCCGCCACGCTCACGCCCTCGGCGCTGGACAGCCGCGCCCGCCCCGATGCGCGCTGGGTGTTGTGCGAACGGCCGGTGGTGATGGCCGGCGGCGAGCTGACGCTGGCCATGCTCGACCTGAGCTTCGACGCCCGCGCCGGCTACTACGAGGCACCGCCGCACTTCAAGGCGAACAACGGCCTGTTCATCGTCGACGACCTGGGCCGCCAGATGGTGCAGCCGCAGGACCTGATGAACCGCTGGATCGTGCCGATGGAGCGCCGGCACGATTACCTGATGCTGCGCAACGGCGGCAAGTTCCAGATCCCGTTCGACCTGGTGCTGGTCTTCGCCACCAACCTGCGGCCGGCCGAGCTGGCTGACGGCGCCTTCCTGCGGCGGCTGGGCAACAAGATCGAGATCGGGCCCCTGCCCGAGCTGTACTACCGCCGCGTGTTCGAGGCCGCCTGCGCCGACGAGCAGGTCGCCTTCGACGCCGATGCCTACCGCCGCCTGCTGAAGAAGTGCCACCACCGGCTTCAGCGCCCGCTGCTGGCCTGCACGCCGCGTGACCTGGTTCACCTGGTGGCCAGCCGGGCCGCCTACCTCGGCCTGCCCGCCGCCCTCACCCCCGAACTGCTGGACTGGGCCTGGCACACCTATTTCGGCGCGAGCGGCAGCGCCGACGCCAGCCCAGCCGATACCGATTCGTCGCAACACGGAGTTGTCTCATGAGATCAAGAGGTTTGCTGATGCTGCTGATCGCGGCGATCGCCGGCCTGGCGGCCGTGGCGCTGGCAGCGCGCTGGATGCAGCAGCAAGGCGGCAAGCGCAGCCAGGTGGCGGTCGCCAACGTCGACATCGAGCTCGGCTCGCGCCTGTCGGCCGAGATGGTGCGCATGACCGAGTGGCCGGCCGGCAGCATTCCGGCCGGTGCCGCGACCGACACCGAGAAGCTGGTCGGCCGCGTGGCCCGCGATTCGCTGCAGCGCGGCGAGCCCATCCTCGAATCGCGCCTGGCGCCGGTGGGCACCAAGGGCGGCCTGTCGGCGGTGGTGCCCGAGGGCAAGCGCGCGATGACCGTGCGTGTGAACGACGTGATCGGCGTGGCCGGCTTCGCGCTGCCCGGCACCTACGTCGACGTGATGGTCAACACCCAGAGCGAAGGCAGCAAGGGCAACGACAAGGACCGCACGATCTCGAAGATCGTGCTCGAACGCATCCTCGTGCTGGCCGTGGCCCAGGAGGCCGACCGCGACACGACCAAGCCGAAGGTCGTCAACGCCGTGACGCTCGAGCTCAGCCCGGGGCAGGCCGAGATGCTCGACCTCGCACGCAGCGTCGGCACGCTGTCGCTGGTGCTGCGCAACCAGACCGAGATGAAGTCGGTGGCGACCGCCGGCATCACCAAGGCGGACCTGCTCGGCATGGCCACCCCGGCGATGGCGGTGGCGCCAGCTTCGGCCGCCGCGGCGACACCGAAGCCCGCCCCCGTGCGCCGCGTGGCGCTGGCGGCGCCGGCCCCCGCGCCCAAGTCGACCAATTGCGTCGAGGTGATACGCGGCGTGCAGCGCCTGACCGAATGCTTCTGAACACTTGCCGGAGGGAGACCAACGTGCGCCCAACCCCATCACCCCTGCGAAGCCCAGCGATCCGAGCGGTCGCGCTGGCCGCCTCGCTCGCCGCCGGTACGGCCCTGGCCGCCACCAAGCCCGCGCCCCTGCCGGCCCCCGCGCCGCGTGCCGAGGCCCCGGCGCAGGCGCCCTGCGAGCGGCTGGACATCGCGCCCGTCGTCACGGTGGCCGTCGGCAAGTCGACGGTGATCCGGCCGGGGTCGCCGGTCGCGCGCATCCTGCTCGGCAACCCCGAGAACGCGCGCGCCGCCCGGCCCAGCGACACGCCCGAGCCGGCCGCCAAGGACGACTCGGTCAAGACACCGACGCAGAACCTGCGCCCGGGCGTGGCCGATATCGACGTGCTGTTGCTCGGGCCCACCGAGATCTTCCTGCTCGGCAAGACCGTCGGCTCGACCAACGTCGTCATGCTGGACCGCAGCGGCCGCTGCACCGCGTTCGACGTGGTGGTCGGCATGGACACGAGCGGCCTGCAGGCCGTGCTGACCCGGCTGCTGCCCGACGAGAAGGGCATCAACGTCAGCGCGGCGTTCGACTCGGTGGTGCTGTCCGGGCAGGTCAGCGATGCCGAGGCGCTGACGCGCGTGACCGACCTGGCCAACGCCTTCGTGCGCGGCCAGAGCCGCGACGGAGGCGGCCCGGCCAAGAACCCGCGCATCGTCAACCTGCTCGAGGTCGGCGCACCGCAGCAGGTGATGCTGGAGGTCAAGGTCGCCGAGATCTCGAAATCGCTGCTCGACAGCTTCGGCCTCGATTTCTCGCGCGCCTATGTGGGCGACCGCGGCGAGGCGATGCGCTTCCTGTCGGGCATCTTCGGCGGCGGCGCCGGCGTGCTCACCAACCTGTCGGGCACCGGGCCCAACAACGTGCCGCTGAGCAGCGTGGGCACCGTCGTCGGCGGCACGGTGACGGGCACCGTGACGGCCGGCAACTCCAGCGCCGTCACGCAAGGCGGCAATGTCACGGTCACCTACGACGCCGCCGGTCGCCCGATTTACACGACGACCTACGGCACCGTGCCGGCCAAGGGGGTGACGAATGCCGCCCTGAACATGCAGAAGACCGACGGGCTGGTGAAGGTGCTGGCCGAGCCCACGGTGATGGCCATCAGCGGCCAGACCGGCAGCTTCCTGGCCGGCGGCAAGATCCTGATCCCGATCATCCAGACGGCCGACGGCGGCGGCCGCACGATCACGCTGGACGAGAAGGAATTCGGCATCTCGGTGAAGTTCACCCCCACCGTGATGGGCGGCGGCCGCATCAACCTGAAGGTGCGGCCCGAGGTGTCGGAGCTCAACGCAGCCGGCGTCGTGATCGGCAGCGGCAACTTCAGCACCGTGCTGCCCTCGTTCACTTCGCGCAAGGCGGAGACGACGGTGCAGCTGCTCGATGGTCAGAGCTTCGCCATCGGCGGCCTGATCAAGAACAACACCACCACCAACGTCAAGGCCTTCCCCTTCCTCGGCGAGATCCCGGTGCTGGGCGCGCTGTTCCGCAGCACCGAGTTCCAGACCGACAAGTCGGAACTGGTGTTCGTGATCACGCCGCGGCTGGTCAAGCCGCTGCCGGCGGACTACCGGCTGCCGACCGACAACTACGTGGCGCCGACGCGCAAGGACCTGATCCTCAACGGGCGGATCGAAGGCGAGCGCCCGGCAGCGCCGCCGCCGGCGCCCGCCACGGCGCCGGCGGCGGCGCCGGCCACCACCCCGGCAACTGGCGGCTTCGATGTGCCGACTACGGAGAACAAGCGATGAGAGCCCTCCACGTGCTTCCGGCCCTTTCCGGGCTGACCGCCGCCTGGCTGCTGGCCGGCTGTGCCGCCACCGCCTCGCCGAACACCGACACGACGATGGGGGATGCCGTGCGCGTGATGCGCGCCCAGCAGCTCATCGACGCGTCGGCGGCCCAGCGCCACGGCGCGACGGTCACCACGACCGAGGGCCGCACCGTGCGCGGCGCGGTCGACAGCCTGCGCGAGGCGAGCAAGAACCCGGCGCCGTCGACGGTGATCAACGTGGGCGGGGGTTCCAGCGGCCAGTGACCGATGCCGGGAGACCCAGCATGAACAAGCCTCTCGTGATGCATGCGCGGCGGCCGAGCGCCCGCCGCGCCACCCAGCGCGGCGCCGTCGCCATCGTCGTCGGCCTGACGCTGGTCGTGCTCGTCGGCATGGTGGGCCTGGCCATCGACGGCGGCCACCTGTACCTGACCAAGACCGAGTTGCAGAACGCTTCCGATGCCTGCGCGCTGGCCGCCAGCTACAACCTGACCGGCGCACCGGCCATCAGCCAGGCCTCGTTCATCGAAGCGGATGCCGCCGGGGTCACGGTGGGTGCGCGGAACAAGGTCGACTTCCAGGGCAGCAACGTCGCCAACGCCGACATCACGGTCGAGTTCGCCGAATCCCTGACCGGCGGCGCCTGGCTCAAGGCCACCAGCAACCCGAGCGCCAACTCGAAGTACGTGCGCTGCACGCTGCAGCGCACCGGCATCACGCCCTACCTGATGCAGGTGATGGGCTTCGGCGACCAGACCGTCAAGGCCATGGCCACCGCGACGCTGGCGCCTTCGCAATCGAACTGCGCGGTGCCGATGGGCCTGTGCACGCCGACCGGCTCCACGCCGCCGGAGTACGGCTACGTCAAAGGCAACTGGTACGGCCTGGATTTCAAGGACACCGGCGGCAATGCCAACTACACCGGCAATTTCCGCTGGCTCGATTTCGACCCGAACAAGACGACGCCCGGCTGCCCCGGCGCCGGCGCCGGCGAGATCGCCTGCGTGATGCAGGGCACGGGCCAGTGCAGCCTGCCGCCGCCGAACAGCGGCTCCTGCCCGAAGACCGGCGGCACGACGCCGCCCGGCTGCGTGGGCGAGAACGGCAACGTCAGCAAGATGGAAGCGGCCTACAACTCGCGCTTCGGCGTCTACAAGGGCGGTGGCGGCAACCCGAACCTGAACAACGCGCCGCCCGATTTCACCGGCCGCGCCTACGACAGCTCGACCTGGTCGCTGGCGCGCGATGCCTTCAACGGAACAGGGGCACCGGGCGAATCGAACTTCAAGGCGGCCCGCACGGCGCACATGAACACGCAGAGCGCCTTCTACTCGAGCCCGTACAGCAACACCACCGTGGAAGACCACACGAGCCATGGCGCCGACCGCCGGGTGGTGGTGGTGCCGATCGTCGACTGCAACTCCTTCACCGGCGGCGGCCAGTACGCCCCCATCCGCGCCTATGCCTGCGTGCTGCTGCTGGATCCGTACCGCAAGTCGTCCAGCTCGGTGATCACCCAGTTCGAGTACCTCGGCCTGGCCAACGCGCCCGGCAGCCCCTGCGCCAGTTCGGGCGTGACGGGTGACGACAGTTCGCAGGGGCCGCTGGTGCCCTCGCTGGTGCAGTGAAATGAAGCGGTCCGCCCCTCGATGCCATGCGACCGCCCGGCGCACCGAGCGCGGCGGGCCGCTGATCGAGTTCGCGTTGCTGCTGCCCATCCTGCTGGCGCTGGCCTTCGGCGCCACCGAGCTCGGGCGAGCGATCTACACCTACAACGCGCTGGACAAGACGGTGCGCGATGCCGCGCGCCATCTGTCGCAGCACGGCCCGGGCGACACGCAGATCCAGGGCGAGGCCACCTGCCTGGCGGTGTACGGCAACACCGACTGCTCGGGCGATGCCGTGGCGCCGGGGCTGAGCACCTCGATGGTCGTGCTGTGCGATGCGATCTCCTGCCCCTCGACCCACCTGTCGCAGGCCACCGGCGTCGGCGTGATCAATCTGGTGTCGGCCAGCATCCAGGGCTACGAGTTCTTCTCGGCCGTCACTTACGTGATACCTGACCTGGACTTCAACAACATCACGGTCATGATGAGGGCACAGCTATGAGCAAGGCCCTGTCCACCCAGGCCGGCGTCGCGGCCGTCGAGTTCGCGATCGTGTGCAGCGTGTTCTTCACCGCACTGCTGGGCGTGGTCGAGTTCGGCCGCCTGCTGTGGACCTGGAACGCAGCCACCGAAGCCACCCGCCTCGGCGCCCGCCTGGCCGTCGTCTGCGACATGAACGACGCCGACATCGAGGCCCAGATGATCGAGCGGCTGCCGGCGCTGACCGCCGGCAACATCACCATCGCCTACCTCGACCCGCCCAACGCCGAAAACACCTGCACCGTCGCCACCTGCAAGGCCGTGCGCGTCTCGCTCACCGGCTACGAGCACGAGATGATCATTCCGTTCCTGCCGTTGACGCTGACGCTGCCGCCGTTCACGACCACGCTCCGGCGGGAACACATGCAAAGCGCGAGCAACCCCGTCTGCTCGTGAGTGGCAGGACCGACACGACATGAAGATCAAGATCATCACCCCGCGCGTCGTCAACGCCGAAGCCTGGGCCAAGGCGCTGGCCGGCCTGAGCCCGCAGCCGACGGTGGAGGCCTACGCGCAGCAGCTGCGCAACGTCAACGTGCTGGTCAACGGCATCCGGCCCGACCTGGTGCTGGCCGAGACCAGCGGCCCGGAGGACCTGGCCGCGCTGGAGGCGCTGGCCAGCGCGCACCCCGAGATCGACTACGTGCTCGTCAGCGCCGACCTGGAGCCGCAGGTGCTGCTGCGCATGATGCGCGCCGGCGTGCGCGAGGTGCTGCCGGCACCGACGCCGGACCAGGCAGTGGCCACCGCGGTGCTGCGGCTGATGCGCAAGCGCAGCGCCGCGGCCGCCGTGCCGGCCGAGAAGAAGCAGGGCAAGGTGCTGTCCTTCATCTCGTGCAAGGGTGGCAGCGGCGCCACCTTCCTGGCCGCGAACCTGGCCCACATCCTCGCGGCGAACGGCGAGCGGCGCGTCGCGCTGATCGACCTGAACCTGCAGTTCGGCGATGCGGCCCTGTTCGTCAGCAGCGAGCCGCAGACGAGCCACGTGGCCGAGGTGGCGCGCAACATCGCGCGGCTGGACCGCGAGCTGCTGCTGTCGGCCATGCTGAAGGCCGCTCCCGGCCTGTGGGTGCTGGCGGCGCCGGAAGACCCCGCGCTGTCCGCCGAGGTGCAGCCCGAGCACATCCAGAACATCCTGAAGCTGGCCCGCGAGACCTTCGACTTCGTGGTGATCGACGTGGGCCGGTCGCTCAGCGCGGTCACCTTGCAGGCGCTGGATGCGAGCGACCATGTCTACGCGGTGCTGCAGCTCACGCTGCCGTTCATTCGCGACGGCAAGCGCCTGCGCGACGTGTTTCGCTCGCTCGACTACCCGGCCCGCAAGATCCACTGGGTGGTCAACCGCTACGAGAAGGACAGCCAGCTGACGCTGGCCGACCTGCGCCAGACCCTCGGCGTGCAGGACCTGGTCGTGATGCCCAACCAGTACCAGGCGGTGGCGGCCTCGGTGAACCAGGGCACGCCGGTCGACCGCATCGCCCCCCACAGCCCGATCACCCGCGCATTGCGCGAATTCGCGGCCCAGCTCGCGCCGCAGGAGACGAAGGGTCGCGGCGGGTGGTTGTCCAACTTGATGCGCGGCAGCGGCCAGCGCCAGAAGGGAAGTGAAGTATGAGCCTGCGTGAACGACTGGAGGCCGCGACGGCGAACTTCGTGCCGCCGAACGACGGCGCCGAGGACGCAGCCCAAGCGGGCCGCGGCTACCAGGCCACCAAATCGCGCATCCACCAGGCGCTGCTGGCCCGCATCGACCTGGAGGCGATGGACAGCCTGTCGCCCGAGCGCCTGCGCGACGAGTTGCGCCAGATGGTCGAGCGGTTGCTGATCGAGGAGAACCTCGTCCTCAACGCCAACGAGCGGCGCAACCTGGTGCGCGACATCCAGTACGAGATGCTGGGCTACGGCCCGCTGGAGCCGCTGCTGGCCGACCCGACGGTGTCGGACATCCTGGTCAACACCTACAAGCAGGTGTATGTCGAGCGCCGCGGCCGGCTGGAGCTGACCGACGTGACCTTCGTCGACGACGACCACCTGATGAAGATCATCGACAAGATCGTCTCGCGCATCGGCCGCCGGGTGGACGAATCCAGCCCCATGGTCGATGCCCGGCTGCCGGACGGCTCGCGGGTCAACGCCATCATCCCGCCGCTGGCGGTGGACGGGCCGATCCTGTCGATCCGCCGCTTCGCGGCCACGCCGCTGCAGATGTCGAACCTGATCACGTTCAAGTCGCTGTCGGAGCCGATGGCCCAGTTCCTGGGCGCGCTGGCCGAGGCGAAGGTGAACATCCTGATCTCGGGCGGCACCGGCTCGGGCAAGACCACCTTGCTCAACATCCTGAGCAGCTACATCTCCGCCTCGGAGCGGGTCGTGACGATCGAGGACGCGGCCGAGCTGCAACTGCAGCAGCCGCACGTCGTGCGGCTGGAGACGCGGCCGGCCAACGTCGAAGGCCGCGGCGAGGTGGCCCAGCGCGCCCTGGTGCGCAACGCGCTGCGCATGCGGCCCGACCGCATCATCCTCGGCGAGACGCGCGGCCCCGAGGCGCTGGACATGCTGCAGGCCATGAACACGGGCCACGAGGGCTCGATGACGACGATCCACGCCAACTCGCCGCG
>NZ_DATFAN010000103.1:0-52280 GCF_035254525.1 Ideonella sp.
TGATCCGCATCGAGCGGGCCGGTGACGGGGCCGGGGCCGACGCTGCGGCGTCGGCGCCTCAGGCACCGCCCTCACCGGCCCCGGCACCGCAGGCGCCGCCAACGCCGGCCCCGTCCATCGCGCGCGCACTGGCGCCGGCCCCGGTGGCGGGGCGGCTGTCGGTGGCGGGGGTGTCCGGCCGCCCGATCGCCTCGCCCGCACTGCGCGAGCGCGCCTGGTCGCTGGGCATCGACGTGGCGCAGGTGCCGGCCAGCGGCCCGGGCGGGCGGACCATGCAGCGCGACCTGGACGACTACGTCGCCCGCCACGGCGCGCCCGGCCCGGCACGCAGCGCGCCGCCGCCCCCCGCACCCGCCGCCGTGCGCCCGCGCGTGGCCGCCGGCGCCGACCAGATCGAGACTGTCAAGTTCGTGGGCCTGCGGCGCAAGATCGCGCAGCGCATGCAGGAGGCCAAGCGCCGCATCCCGCACTTCACCTACGTCGAGGAGCTCGACGTCACCGAGGTCGAGGCCCTGCGCGAGCGCCTCAACGCCCGCCACGGCGCGGCGCGCGGCAAGCTGACGCTGCTGCCCTTGCTGGCCCGCGCGATGGCCGTGGCGCTGCCCGAGTTCCCCGACCTCAACGCCACCTTCGACGACGAGGCCGGCGTGCTGACGCGGCACAGCGCGGTGCACATCGGCATCGCGACGCAGACCGACGCCGGGCTGATGGTGCCGGTGCTGCGTGATGCGCAGGCGCACGACCTGTGGGCCAACGCGGCCGAGATCGCGCGCCTGGCCGAGGCCGCGCGCTCGGGCCGTGTCGTGCGCGACGAGCTCGCCGGCTCGACGATCACGATCACCAGCCTGGGCAAGGTGGGCGGCATCGTCTCGACGCCGGTCATCAACCTGCCCGAGGTCGCGATCGTCGGCGTCAACCGCATCGTCGAGAGGCCGGTGATCCGCGCCGGCGCCATCGTGCCGCGGCTGACGATGAACCTGTCGTGCTCGTTCGACCACCGGGTGGTCGACGGCGCGCAGGCGGCGGCCTTCGTGCAGCGCCTGCGCGAGCTGCTCGAGGCGCCCGCGCTGCTGTTCGTCGAGTGAGCGTCAGCCGCCCAGCGCCAGCGCGATGCGGTAGGTGGCGAACGACGCCAGCCAGGCCAGCGCGAACAGCCCGCCGGCCACCAGCGCCGGCGCCCGCCAGCCGCCGCTCTCGCGGCGCAGCGCCGCCAGCGTGGACAGGCACTGCGGCGCGAACACGTACCAGACCAGCAGCGACAGCGCCGTGGCCAGGCTCCACTGGCTGGCGATCAGCGGCGCCAGCGCCTGCGCGGTGTCGTCGCCGGTGGCCGACAACGCGTAGACGGTGCCCAGCGCGCTCACGGCCACCTCGCGCGCGGCCAGGCCCGGCACCAGCGCGATGCAGATCTGCCAGTTGAAGCCGATCGGCTCGAACAGCGTCACCAGCGCATGGCCGAGGCGGCCGGCGATGCTGTACTCGATCGCGGCTCCGGTGGCGCCGTCGGGCGGCAGGGGGAAGCTGGCGAGGAACCACAGCGCGATGCTCAGCGTCAGGATGATGCCGCCCACGCGCTTGATGAAGATCTCGGCGCGCTGCCACAGCCCCAGCGCCAGGTTGCGCGGCGAAGGCCAGTGGTAGTTGGGCAGCTCCATCATCAGCGGCCGCACCTGGCGGCCCTCGCGCGTGAAGCGCTTCTGCACCCAGGCAATGGCCGCCGCGCCGCCGATGCCGGCCACGTAGAGCGCGAACAGCACCAGCCCGCGCAGCCCGATGCCGCCGGCCAGCGTGCGCTCGGGGATGAACGCGCCGATCAGCAGCGCATACACCGGCAACCGCGCCGAGCAGGTCATCAGCGGGGCCAGCATCATCGTCAGCCGGCGGTCGCGCGGGTCGGCGATGCTGCGCGTGGCCATGATGCCGGGGATCGCGCAGGCAAAGCTCGACAGCAGCGGGATGAACGAGCGGCCGGACAGGCCGATCCGGCCCATCATGCGGTCGAGCAGGAAGGCCGCGCGCGGCAGGTAGCCCGATTCCTCGAGCGCGAGGATGAAGAAGAACAGGATCAGGATCTGCGGCAGGAAGGCCAGCACGCTGCCCGCGCCGGCGATGACGCCGTCCACCAGCAGGCTGCGCAGGGCGCCGTCGGGCAGTGCGTGGCCCAGCGCCTCGCCGACCCAGGCGGTGCCGGCCTCGATCCACGCGGTGGGCGCTTCGGCGCCGAGGAAGACCGCCTGGAACATCGTGAACAGCACCAGCGCCAGCAGCAGCGGGCCGGCCACCGGATGCAGCACCACCGCGTCGATGCGATCGGTGGCGGTGTGGGGCAGCAACTCGTCGAGCTCGAGCTGGCGCAGGATGTCGCGCACCGCGGCATGGTCGCCGCCGGGGTGGTGGGCCGGGTCGGCGGCCGGGGCGGCGCCGGGCTCGCGTGGTAGCTCCCAGGCGTCGGGCTCGGCCAGCAGGGTGCGCAGCGCGGCGTCGCCCTGCGGCGCCACGGCCACGGTGGCGACCACCGGCACGCCGAGCGCGCGCGACAGGGCAGCCGGGTCGATGTGCAGCCCGCGCTTGGCGGCCTGGTCGGCCATGTTCAGTGCCACCACGCAGCGCAGCCCGAGCCGGCGCACGCCCAGCACCAGGCGCAGCGTGCGGCGCAGGTTGGTCGCGTCGACCACGCAGACGACGAGGTCCGGCCGCTTCTCGCCACGGGCCTGGCCGCGCAGCACCTCGGTCGTCACGCGTTCGTCCGGCGAGCGCGGGTGCAGGCTGTAGGTGCCGGGCAGGTCGAGCACGCGCAGCGTCTTGCCGGCCGGCGTGGTGTGGCGGCCTTCCTTGCGCTCGACGGTCACGCCGGCGTAGTTGGCGACCTTCTGGCGGCTGCCGGTCAGGCGGTTGAACAGCGCGGTCTTGCCGCAGTTCGGGTTGCCCACCAGCGCGACCAGCGGGCCGCCGCGATGGACGTGGACGACGGCGGTGTTCACGTGCGCGGCACTTCGCGCCAGATCCGCACGCACGCCGCCTCGGCGCGGCGCAGCGCGTAGGTCGAGCCGCCCACGCGCACGCACAGCGGGTCGCCGCCGGGCCGGGCGCGCGAGATCAGCCGCACCGGCTCGCCCGGCTCGAAGCCCAGGGCCGTGAGCCACGGTGCCCAGGCCTCCAGCTCGGCGGGCGGGCGGACTTCGGCGATCAGGCCGGAGTCACCCGGCTCCAGGTCATCCAGCGAAGTGGCAATGGGGGTGGGAGCACGCATGCCGCAAGTTTAATGAGATTCGTTCGCATTCTCATGATCTGGGACAAATCCGTCAATCCTGGCCGCACGCGGGCGCTGCTGGCGCGTTCAGAATGGCGCCATGGCCGACTCCCATCGACGCCCCCAGGCGCTGGCGCCCGACGATCTGCTTGCCGCGCTGGCCGACCGTCACTCGGTCGGTCCCAAGCAGCTGGCCGCGCCGGCACCCAGCGACGAGGAACTGGCCTGGGCCGTGGGCCTGGCCCTGCGCGCCCCGGACCACCGCGGCCTGCGCCCGTTCCGTTTCGTCCAGGTGGCCGCCGGGCAGCGGGATGCGCTGGGCGAGCTCTTCGCCGAAGGGGCCCGCCTGCGCGGGCTGCCGGCCGCCGAGGTCGAGCGGGCCCGCCAGCGCGCCCACAACGGCCCGGGCCTGGTCGCGCTGGTGGGCCGGGGCCGTGAGGACGAGCCGGACGTGCCGCTGCGCGAGCAGTGGCTGTGCGCCGGTGCCGGCCTGATGAACTTCCTCAATGCCCTGCACCTGATGGGCTACGGCGCGAAGGCGCTCAGCGGCAGCTCGGTCGACGACCCGCCGGTGCGCGACGCCTTCTGCCGCGAAGGCGAAACGCTGCTGTGCTGGGTCATCTGCGGAACGCCGCGCGAACGCTCCAACCCGCGCTACGCCGCCGACCCGTGGGCGGCGCTGGAGCGCTGGACCGCGCCGGGCGAGTAGCGCGGCCAGCGTCCTGTTCAGGCTGCCATCGGCTCCACGTGCGCGTGGCGGGTATAGAGAAAGTCGATCACCGCCTTGCGCGCATGCACGTAGGTCGCATCCTCGGCCAGCGCGACGCGGTCGCGCGGGCGCGGCAGTTCGACCTTCAGGATCTCGCCGATCGTCGCCGCCGGGCCGTTGGTCATCATCACGATGCGGTCGGACAGCAGCACCGCCTCGTCGACATCGTGCGTGACCATCACGACCGTGCTCTTCGTGCGCGCCACGATCTTCAGCAGCTCGTCCTGCAGCTTGGCCCGCGTGAGGGCATCGAGCGCACCGAAGGGCTCGTCCATCAGCAGCACCTTGGGCTCCATCGCCAGCGCCCGGGCGATGCCCACGCGCTGCTTCATGCCGCCCGAGATCTCGTGCGGCCGCTTGTGCGTCGCGTGGTTCATGCCCACCAGGTCGAGCGCGGCCTGGGTGCGTGCCTTCAGCTGCGCCTTGGTCTCCTTGCCGCCGAACACGCGCTCGACCGCCAGGTGGACGTTGTCGAAGCACGAGAGCCAGGGCAGCAGCGAGTGGTTCTGGAACACGACCGCGCGCTCGGGGCCGGGCGCGGTGATCTCGCGGTTGTCGCACAGCAGCGCGCCGGCGCTGGGCTTGAGCAGCCCCGCGATCAGGTTCAGCAGCGTCGACTTGCCGCAGCCCGAGTGGCCGATCAGCGTGACGAACTCGCCCTGGTCGACCTTCAGGTGGATGTCGCGCAGCGCCTGGAACGGGCCCTTGGCGGTCTGGAACACGACCTCGGCGCCGTGGATGTCGATGAATGCGCTCATGGGAGTTGCTCCTTCACTCGAACGAGAAGCGGCGGGCGAGCAGCATCAGCGCCTGCTCGAGCAGCAGGCCGACGATGCCGATCGTGAAGATCGCGATGATGATGTGCTGGACGTTCAGGTTGTTCCACTCGTCCCAGACCCAGAAGCCGATGCCGACGCCGCCGGTCAACATCTCGGCCGCCACGATCACCAGCCACGCGGTGCCCACCGACAGGCGTACGCCGGTCAGCATGTAGGGCAGCACCGCGGGCAGCAGGATCTTGGTGATGACCTTCCACTCCGACAGGTTCAGCACCTTGGCGACGTTGAGGTAATCCGACGGGACGCGCTGCACGCCGACGGCGGTGTTGACCACCATCGGCCAGATCGAGCAGATGAAGATCGTCCAGATCGCCGCCGGGTTGGCGCTCTTGAACACCAGCAGGCCGATCGGCAGCCAGGCCAGCGGCGACACGGGCTTGAGCAGGCTGATCAGCGGGCTGACCATGCGGTTCGCGAACTCGAATCGGCCGATGATGAAACCCAGCGGAATGCCCACCAGCGCCGCCAGGCCGAAGCCCAGCCCGACCCGCTCGAGCGAGAACAGGATGTTCCAGCCTATGCCCTGGTCGTTGGGGCCGTTGCGGTAGAACGGGTCGGCAAAGAGCGTGACGGCGGCATCGAAGGTGGCACGCGGTGTGGGAAAGGGGCCACCCTTCTGCGTCAACAGCGCCCAGATGCCGACCAGCAGCGCCAGGCCCAGCACCGGCGGCAGCACCTTGAGCCACAGGCCGCGCCAGTCGAAGCGCGCGCGTGCCGGGCGCGGCGTGGCGGGCGGTGGCGCCGCCACGGTGATTGGGGCCGCCGCGCGGGCCAGGGCGGGCGCGGGCGAGGTCGCGGCCGGCTCGGCGGCAACGCTCATCGGGGAATGGAACACAGCGCTGACCATGGTGATCTCCAGTCGGGTGGCGCCTTCAGGCGCGGACCTTGAAGCCGTCGGCGTACTTGGCCGGCTCCTTGCCGTCCCAGACCACGCCGTCGATCAGCTTGGCGCTGCGCATCGGATCCTTCGGCACGCTGACCTTCAGCGCGGAGGCGGCCTGCTTGTAGAGCTCGATCTGGTTGATCTGCTTGGCCACGCCGAGGTAATCGGGGTGGTCCTTGATCAGGCCCCAGCGCTTGTGCTGGGTGAGGAACCACATGCCGTCGGACAGGTAGGGGAAGTTCACCGCCCCGTCGTTGAAGAACTTCATGTGGTTGGCGTCGTCCCAGGTCCTGCCCAGGCCGTTCTGGTAGCGGCCGAGGATGCGCTGGTTGATCGCGTCGACACCGGTGTTGACGTAGGCCTTGTCGGCCACGGTCTCGGCCATCTTCAGCTTGTTCTGCAGGCTCGCGTCGATCCAGCGGCCGGCCTCGAGGATGGCCATGATCGCCGCGCGGCAGGTGTTGGGGTACTTCTTGGCGAATTCGCCCGTCGTGCCCAGCACCTTCTCGGGGTGGTCCTTCCAGATGTCCTGCGTGGTGACGGCGGTGATGCCGATGCCGTCCATGATCGCGCGGTGGCCCCAGGGCTCGCCGACGCAGTAGCCGTCCATGTTGCCCACGCGCATGTTGGCCACCATCTGCGGCGGCGGCACGGTGATGACCTTCGCGTCCTTCATCGGGTTGATGCCGACGCTGGCGAGCCAGTAGTACAGCCACATCGCATGCGTGCCGGTCGGGAAGGTCTGCGCGAAGGTGTAGTCGCGCTTGTCCTTGGCCATCAGCTTGGCCAGCGAGGCGCCGTCCACCGCGCCCTGGTCGGCCAGCTTCTTCGACAGCGTGATCGCCTGGCCGTTGTTGTTCAGCGTCATCAGCACGGCCATGTCCTTCTTCGGGCCCGAGACGCCGAGGTGCACGCCGTAGATCAGGCCGTAGAGCACATGCGCCATGTCGAGCTCGCCGTTGACCAGCTTGTCGCGCACGCCGGCCCACGAGGCCTCCTTGGTCGGGATGATCTTGATGCCGTACTTCTTGTCGAAGCCCAGCACCGAGGCCATCACGACCGAGGCGCAGTCGGTCAGCGGGATGAAGCCGATCCGCACCTCCTCCTTCTCCGGCTTGTCCGAGCCCTGGGCCCAGGCGCGCGGCGCGCCGAACCCGGCGGCGGCGCCGACGGCCGCGGCGGAAGCGGCCTGCAGCACGCGTCGGCGGCTCAGGTCGGTGGTGGTGGTCACGCTGGCGGCGAGCGGGGCGGGGGCGTGCATCGGGCGGGTCCTCACGGCAAAAAAATAGGCGCCCGTCAGCTCGACCCGAGGGTCAAGCCGGCGGACGCCTTTGTCCAAAAAAACCTAGGAAGTCAGTGCAACCAGATCGTGCGACCCTTCGTTGGGTCACGCCTCTCACTACGCAATAGGTATGCCAGCGTGAGATGGTGCCAAACGCGCCGGACCCATGGTGGTCTTGCACCATGAGCGGCATCTGCGATCCGATGTCGCACCAAAGCCGGGCATCGCCACCAGGCCAAAGGAGGCACTCCGAAGGAGTCGCCGCCCATCAAGTGGCGTGCGCGGATCCGGCTTTGCCGGTCCGCTCGACGCGAGCCCCAGGGGTCCGAAGGGCCCCTTCGTGGCCCAGGGGGCAGCCCCCGGGAAGGGGGCGTGGGGGCTCAAGTAAACAGATCGGCCAGTTCGAGCAGCCGGCGCGCGACCTCGTGGATCGTCAGGCCCTGGTTCATCGCGGTCGTGCGCAGGCGCGCATAGGCCTGCGGCTCGAGCAGGCCGTGGCGCTGCATCAGCATGGCCTTGGCGCGATCGACGACCACGCGCTCGGCGAGCTGGCCCTTGGCGCGCGCGAGCTCGCCGCGCAGGCCCTGCTCGTGCTCGAAGCGGGCGATGGCGACGTCGATGATCGGCCGCACGCGCTCGGGCGCCAGGCCGGCGACGACGTAGGCGACCACGCCGGCGGCCACCGCCTCGCGCATGTGCGCCGGGTCGTGCTCTTCGGTGAACAGCACGATCGGCCGCGGTGCGTCGCGCGTGGCCCAGACCACGTGCTCGATCGCGTCGCGCGCGCCGCTCTCGGCATCGACGATCAGCACGTCGGGCGCCAGCGCGTTGAGCTTGTCCGGCAGCTGGGCGTCGGCACCCAGCACGCCGACGATCTGGTAGCCACCCACGCGCAGGCCATGCACCAGGTCACGCAGGCGCAGTGCCTCGTCCCAGCCTTCTTGGTCGGCCAGGTCGGGCACATGGGCCGACAGGGTGATGACGGCCAGGCGAAGCTCGTGCGTGACGCTCACAAGCGAGAGCCTATGCAATTTGCGCACCTGATGGGTGCTCGGTGCGTGCGCTATGACTCCAACTTGCCGACCGAGATGATCGGGCCGGTCGGTGCACCGGTCGGCGAGCCGCCTGCCGGCTCCAGGCTGACGGCGAAGGCGGCTGTGTCGCGCAGCAGCTCGGCGCGGATCACCTTGGTGGCGCCGTCGGCCGCCACCACGCCCAGCGAGCGCGGCGCACCCTGCCCCGGCACGGCCCAGAGCTCCAGCGCGCGCCGCGGGTCCAGCGCCAGCGCCTCGATCGGCTTGAGCACCAGGCCGCGCCCGTCGGCGCTGACGCTGGCGACGAAGCGGGCCTTGGCCAAGGCCCCCGCGGCGGCCGCATCGGCCGGCGCGAGCACGACCACGATGGGCGGCTGCGCGGGTTTCGGCAGCGTCAGCGCGACGCCCAGCGCCAGCGCGGCGGCGGTCGCGAAGCCGGTCGCGGCGCGCCAGGGCAGCACGCGCTGCCACCAGCGGGCGGGCGGCGAGGGCTCCTCGTGGGCGGCCTGCCGCTCGGCGAACAGCCGCGCCTCGATGGCGGCCCAGACGCGCGGCGACGGCGCCACCGGCTTCACGCTGGCCGCCAGCGGCAACAGTGCGCCTTGCCAGCGCAGCACCGCGGCGCGCAGGGTGGGGTGCGCGGGCAGCAGCGTGTCGAAACGGCGCCGGGCCGGGCCGCGCAGCGTGCCCAGCACGTATTCGGCGGCCAGGCGGTCGGGCAGGGGGGCGCGGAAATAGTCCATTCAGGCCTCAGGTTCCCACTGCGTCGATCGCGCCGGCACGCTCCAGGCACGCGCGCAGCGCCAGCAGCCCGCGCCGCACCCAGCTCTTCACGGTGCCCAGCGGCTGGCGCAGCTGCGCGGCCACCTCGGAATGCGACAGACCCTGGTAGAAGGCCAGCGCCAGCGTCTGCTGCTGCTCGCCCGTCAGGCCCTTCAGGCACACGCCGACCAAGCGTGCCTGGACCGCCTGGCCGAGCAGCTCCATCGGGCCGGCGCTGTCGCTGGCCATCTGGTCCAGCAGGTCGTCGTCGCCGTCGTCGACCGAGGCGCGCGCGGTCACCCAGGCCGGCTCGGCCCGGCGGCGGCGCAGGCCGTCGATCGCGCGGTGCCGCGCGATGCTGGTCAGCCAGGTCATCGCTTGTGCCCGCTGCGCATCGAAGCTGCCGGCAGCGCCCCAGATCTTCACGAACACCTCCTGCAACAGGTCCTCGGCCTGGGCCCGGTCACTGTGGATACGGAGGATGACCCCCAGCAGATGCGCGGCCGTCTGCTGGTACAGCGTGGCAAATGCCGCGCGGTCGCCGAGCGATACGCGGGCCAGCAGCGCAGCCAGCGCATCGGCACGCTGCGGGGTTGCGGCGGCGGCGCCGGTGGGGGCGGCGGAGGAAGGGTGGGCCATCGGGCGGGAATTCCAGGCTGGGGTCGGGCGGGGTCTGCCAGGGCATACGACGGCGCGCCGGTTCTGGATGCCGGGGTCGGTACCCGCTTGCGCCGACCCCCGTCCGTACAATCGAGCCCACCATGCCCCCGATGCCCCCGATGCCGCGCTCGCACGAATTCGTCCTCACGCTGGCTTGCCGCGACACCAAGGGGATCGTCCACAACGTCTCGGGCCTGCTCTACCAGGCCGGCTGCAACATCATCGACTCGCAGCAGTTCGGCGATGTGCTGGGCGAGGACGCGACCGGGCTGTTCTTCATGCGGGTGCACTTCGAGGCCCCCGAGCAGCTGGCCGACGTGGCGACGCTGGACAAGCTGTTCGGCCACGTGCGCCAGCAGTTCGACATGCAGGCCACCTTCCACGCGATCGCCCATCGGCCGCGCGTGCTGTTGATGGCCAGCCAGCACGGCCACTGCCTGAACGACCTGCTGTTTCGCTGGCAGAGCGGCCAGCTGGCGGTCGACATCCCGGCGGTCGTCTCGAACCACCTGAACCACAAGGCGCTGGTCGAGAGCTACGGCCTGGCCTTCCACCACCTGCCGCTGGCCGCCGGCGCCGGTGCTGCCGCCAAGCGCGAGCAGGAGCAGCGCATCGAGGCGCTGATCGAGACCGAGCGGGTCGATCTGGTCGTGCTGGCGCGCTACATGCAGATCCTCAGCCCCGAGTTCTGCGCGCGGCTCCAGGGGCGCGCAATCAACATCCACCACAGCTTCCTGCCCAGCTTCAAGGGCGCCAAGCCCTATGCGCAGGCGCACGCGCGCGGCGTCAAGCTGATCGGCGCGACGGCGCACTACGTGACCGCCGACCTCGACGAGGGGCCGATCATCGAGCAGGACGTCGAGCGCGTCGACCACTCGCTGTCGGCCGAGGACCTGACCGCCGTCGGGCGCGATGTCGAATGCGTGGTGCTGGCGCGCGCGGTGCGCTGGCATGTCGAGCACCGCGTGTTGATGAACGGCCACAAGACCGTCGTCTTCCGCTGACACCCCACGAGGCCGCGATGCCGACCACCCCGCCCAAGGCCGCACTGCTCGCCTCGCCCGACGACGTCGAGGCACAGTTCTACGACGCGCTGCGCGAGGCCGACCTGGACAAGCTGATGGCCGTCTGGGCTGACGACGAGGAGGTCGTCTGCATCCATCCCGGCGGCCCGCGGCTGATCGGCCCGGCGGCGGTGCGCGCGGCCTTCGAGGCCGTCTTCGCCAATGGGGCGGTGCAGGTGCAGCCCGAGAAGGTGCGGCGCGTGCACGCGCTCGGCGCCGCGGTCCACAGCGTGGTCGAGCGCATCGCGCTGAACACGCCCGAGGGCGTGCGCACCGGCTGGGTCATGGCGACCAACGTCTACCTGAAGACGGCCCAGGGCTGGCGCATGGTGGCCCACCACGCCAGCCCCGGCACGGCGCAGGAGCCGCCCGAGCTGGTCGAGACCCCGTCTGTCCTGCACTGAGAAGCTGGTGGGGCCGACGATGCGCGACTTTCGCGCGCCGCGCTGGCTGCCCGGCGGCCACCTGCAGACGATCTGGCCCGCGCTGTATGGCAAGCGCGTGCGGGGCCCGCGGCCCATCTACCAGCGCGAGCGCTGGGCCACGCCGGACGGCGACTTTGTCGATGTCGACTACCGGTTCTCGCGCCAGCGCGAGGCCCCGTGGCTCGTGCTGTTCCACGGCCTGGAGGGCTCGTCCCACAGCCACTACGCCGAGGCCTTCGCCGACGTGGCACAAGCGCTGGGCTGGAACTACGCGGTGCCGCACTTTCGCGGCTGCTCGGGCGAGCTGAACCTCGCGCCGCGGGCCTACCACTCGGGCGACCACGAGGAGATCGGCTGGATGCTCGGCCGGCTGCGCCTGCGCGCGGGCCAGCCGCTGCACGCGGTGGGCGTGTCGCTGGGCGGCAATGCGCTGCTGCGGTGGGCCGAGGAAGCGGGTGAATCGGCGGCCGCGACGGTGCACGCCGTCGCGGCAGTCTGCTCGCCGGTCGACCTGGCGGCCGGCGGCCACGCGATCGGCCGCGGCTTCAACCGGCAGGTCTACACCCGCCTTTTCCTGCGCTCGATGAAGCCCAAGGCGCTGGCCAAGTGGGCCCAGCACCCGGGGCTGTTCGACCGCGAACGCCTGCTGGCCGCGCGCGACCTGTACGAGTTCGACAACCTGTTCACCGCGCCGCTGCACGGCTTTCGCAACACCGACGACTACTGGGCCCGTGCGTCGGCCAAGCCGCACCTGGCGCGCATCCGCGTGCCGGCACTGGTGCTCAATGCCCGCAACGACCCCTTCGTGCCGGCGTCCAGCCTGCCCGGCGTGCAGGAGGTGGGGCATTTCGTGACGCTGTGGCAGCCGCCGCACGGCGGCCACGTCGGCTTTCCGGCCGGCCGATTCCCTACGCACGTGCGGGCCATGCCCGAGGCGGTGCTGGACTGGTTACGCCGTCCGGGCTAGAAAGCGCGCATGGACGACATCGTCAAGGCCGCGTTGGCCAAGTGGCCGAACGTGCCGCACTGCTACGACTGGCTCGCGCTCGATGCGCGCGGCGACTGGTACATGCGCGACGACCGCACCCAGGCCGCTGGCGCGTTCCCGCACCCCAAGGGCAGCCGCATCCTGCACGACAAGCTGCGCGAGTTCATCGCGCGCAACTACGAGGCCGACGACGATGGCTGCTGGTTCTTCCAGAACGGGCCGCAGCGGGTCTACGTCGAGCTCGAGGCCGCGCCCTGGGTCTGGCGCCTGACCGCCCAGCCGGGCACGACGCCGGCGATCGCCAGCCACACCGGCCGGCCGGCGCAGTTCCGCAGCGCCTGGCTCGACGACGGCGGGCGCCTGTTCCTCGAATGCGACATCGGCTTCGGCCTGGTGCACACGCTGGACGCGGCGCTGGCCGCCGATGCGGTCGAGAGCGGCGACTGGGGCCTGGACGAGATGCCCTTCGCGCTGATGCCGGCGCAGTTCGGCTACATACTGAGCCCGGCGGCGCGGCGCAAGCGCTGACCCGCCAAAGAGAAAAGCCGCCCTGTGGGCGGCTTTCGTTGCGTGCGGGGCCGCGCTTATTGCGCGGCGCTGGCGGCGGGGGCTGGGGCCTTGGGCTCGTCGAACTTGGCGCCGCCCTTGTTGGCCATGTAGACCACAGCACGGGCGACCTCGTAGTCCGAGAAGTCGCCGCCGCCTTGCGGGGGCATCGCGTTCTTGCCCTTCAGCGCCGAGTTCAGCAGCGCGTCGAAGGGTTGCTTGATGCGCGGGCCCCAGGCGGCTTCGTCGCCGAACTTCGGCGCGCCGGCGGCGCCCGTGGCGTGGCAGGCCGAGCACTGGGCCTGGAAGACCTGCTCGCCGGTGCGCGGCGCGGCGTTCGCGTTGGCTTCCTTGATCTCGACCGTGCCGACCGGCTGGATGCGCATGGCCACCGCTTCGCCGGTCAGCGCGTCGGTGCCGGCCGCCTGCTTCTCGCCGGTGGCGACGAACTGGGTCAGCATGATGATCACGATGATCGGCACCACGAACGAGGCCACCACGGCCCAGACCAGCTGCTTGGGCGTCTTGATCGGGCCTTCATGCGGGCCGTCGTGCTCGTGTTGTTCTGCGGGGGCGTGAGCGTCGCTCATGAATTCCTCGGTCGCTGAAGCCGTGTGGCGTGGTGTTGCTGTTTCAGGCGGGCGGCTGAGCCGGGCGTGGCGATTGCCATGGGCCTTCAGGGCCAGGGCCCGCTCGGCAAAACCGGCGGATTATAGCCAGCGCCCCCGCCGCGGCCGACTGGCCCGGCAGGCCCCTCAACCCGGCTGCTAGAATGCCCGCTTCTTCCATGCATGGCGCCCGTAGCTCAGTGGATAGAGTACTGGCCTCCGAAGCCAGGGGCCGCTGGTTCGATCCCAGCCGGGCGCGCCATCGCTCCCATTCCCTTTCCCCACGCAATGTCCTCGCCGCCGCGGCCGTGATCGCCGCGGTGATGCTGGCTGGCTGCTCGACCACGCCCGGCATGCGCGGCGCCGACGGCCCGCCGCCGGCCGGCAGCGACACCACCGACCTGAAGCAGACGCCCGATGCCGAGCCGCGGGTCGAGCCGATCCGCCCGGGCGGGCCGAACAAGCCCTACGAGGTGCTGGGCAAGTCGTATGTGCCGATGACCGGCGACGAGCCGCTGGTCGAGCGGGGCCTGGCCTCCTGGTACGGACGCAAGTTCCACGGCCGCCGCACCGCCAGCGGCGAGACCTACAACATGTACGCGATGACGGCCGCGCACAAGACGATGCCGATCCCGAGTTATGCGCGCGTGCGCAACCCGGCCAACGGGCGCGAGATCATCGTGCGGGTCAACGACCGCGGGCCGTTCTCGTCCGGGCGGGTGATCGACCTGTCCTACGCCGCGGCCGTGAAGCTCGGCGTGCAGAACGGCGTCGCGCAGGTCGAGGTCGAGCGCATCACCTACGAGGACATCCGGGCCGGGCTGGCCGGGCGTGGCCCGGTGCTGGCGCGCGCCCCGGAGCCGGAGCCCGCGCCCGCGCTGCCTGCCGCCACGGGCGTTTCGACGGTGGTGGCCCCGGCGGCCGACCCGGCCCCGGCCGACGCGCCCGCGCCATCGAGGGCCCACACGCCCGCGGCCAGCGGCTTCTGGTTGCAGCTCGGCGCCTTCGGCCAGGGCGGCGGCGCCTACAGCTTCCAGCAGCGGCTGGCGCAGGAGATGGACTGGCTCAGCCCGCTGCTGACGGTGTTCTCCGAGAACGGCCTGTTCCGCCTGCAGGCCGGGCCCTATGCCTCGCGTGACCAGGCGCGCGAGGCGGCCGAGCGGGTCCGTTCGGCGGTGGCGCTGGTACCGGTGATCGTCGAGCGCCGCTGAAGTGATGGGGCACCCGGCTGCGGGGTACCGCAGCCACCCTCCCGGAGGGTGCGCGGCCGCTTCGGAGCGGCCGTGCGCTGGCCGCGCCGATGGGGCACCCGGCTGCGTAGTACCGCAGCCACCCGGATGCGCCGCCGCCTGTCGCGCGCCGCTGCAGCCTGTCGGGGCGGGCGCCGCGTGCATCGCGCCGCGCTGGCGCCGGCACGCCGTCTGCGTAGAGTTCGCCTCATCGACGATTCCCTGGCCTCGCCCCGTTCCGCGCCTTGTCCACCATGAGCAGTCTCACCGCCACCCCCCCGCCCGGCTGGGCCAGCCGCTGGCAGCGTTTCAGCGCCGCCGCCGTGCGCGCCTTCCACGCCTACGGCTCGTGGCTGGCCAGCATCAGCTGGTGGCGCTTCGGGCTGCTGTCGCTGGCGCTGATCGTCATCGCCAACATCCTGCAGGACCTGCCGCCCTTCACCTGGACCTACACCGAGACGGTCGTCGAGCACCCGGGCGGCAGCGCCCCGCCCAAGCCGCCGGTGGTGCCCAAGGTGCCGAAGGTTCCCCATGTGCCCGGTGTGCGGATCGACAAGCCGGCCTCCGGCATCTCGGGCAGTGACCGGGAAGGCGTCGACATCTCGATCGACCATCGCGGCGTGCGCATCAGCCCGCGCGGGCCCGCCGCCGCCAGCGCCGCCGAGGCCGCCAGTGCCCCCGCCTCGGCCGCATCGTCGAACGGCTTCAGCGTCAAGATCAACGGCGAGCCGGTGGTCGAGATCAGCGCCGGCGACCAGGACGTGCGCATCGCCGTGCCGCCCGGCGCCAACTCGCAGGAGATCCGCCAGGCGGTCCAGGAGGCGCGCCAGGCGGTGATCGAGGCGATCGCCGAGGCCGAGCAGGCGCGCGATGACGCGGCCCAGGCGCGCGACGACATCGAGGAGGCCCTGGCCATCGGCCCGCGCGTGTCGCAGCGCAAGGTGCGGTACGGCGAGAGCCTGCCGCAGCTCGCGGTGCTGTGGATCCTGCTGTCGGCGCTCATCAAGGCGACCTACAAGGCGCGCATCCAGGCCGAGCACAAGGCCGCCGTGGCCACCGAGACGGCCGAGGCCGAGCAGCTTCGCCGGCAGGTCGTCGAGGCGCGCATGGCGGCGATGCAGGCGCAGGTCGAGCCGCACTTCCTGTTCAACACCCTGGCCTCGATCGACCACCTGATCGAGACCGACCCGGCCCGCGCCAGCCAAATGCAGAAGAACCTGATCGCGCTGCTGCGCGCCAGCATGCCGACGATGCGCGACACCGCCGACGGCGGCCCGCGCGACCTGGGCCGCGAGCTGGCGGTCGTGCAGCCCTACGTCGAGATCCTGAAGGTGCGGATGGAAGAACGCCTGGCGGCGACGATCGACGTGCCGGAGGGGCTGCGCTCGGCCGAGTTCCCGGCCATGATGATCCAGACCCTGGTCGAGAACTCGATCCGCCACGGCCTGGAGCCCAAGCCCGAGGGCGGCGCGCTGACGGTCCGGGCCGAGATCGTGCACGGCAGGCTGCAGGTCACGGTGGCCGACACGGGGGTCGGCTTCGGCAACGGCGGCACCTCGGGCACCGGCGTGGGCCTGGCCAACATCCGCGAGCGGCTGCAACTGCTGTACGGCGACAAGGCGACGCTGACCGTGGCGGCCAACCAGCCCAGCGGCACGATCGTGACGATCACCGTGCCCTACCGCACCGTCAATGCGCCCGGGGCCGGCAACGGCACCGGCCGCGCCAATGACCAAGTCTGATCACGAGGAGGCGAGCAACATGCAGGCGAACCGTTCTTCATCTTCCGCCTTGCGCTGGCTCGGCTGGCTGCTGCTGCTCGGCGTGCTGGTGATCGCCTTCGCGGCGGCCCTGTCGCTCGCGGCGTATTTCAACGAGATTCCGCCCGACCTGCTGGTGTCGGTGGACGGCGAGCGGATCGACCTGCACGGCCTGACGGCCGGCCACGCCTGGCTCATCTTCGGCGCGGTCGTGCTGGCCTGCGTAGTCGTGGTCGTCGTCGTGCCGCTGGCGCTGCTGTTCGGCATCGGCGTGCCCTTGCTGCTGGCCGGCCTCGGGGTGGTCGCGGCGCTGCTGTGCGCGACGGTCGCGGTGGCGGTGATCGGCTCGCCGGTGATCCTGCTCGGGCTGCTGCTGTGGTGGGCGCTGCGACCGAAGAAGTCGGCGCTGCCACCGGCCCCGCCGGCACCCGGCGCGCCGCCGCCGATCCCGGTGATCGGCCAGCACACCGACAACTCGACTCCCTTTGCATGAGGCCACGACGACGCCGTAGCATCGCGCGATGACGAACACGACCGAATCCACCGCCGCGCCGCGCGCCGTGCTGGCCGACGACGAGCGCCTGATGCGCGAGCAGCTGCGCGCCCGCCTGGCCGAGGCCTGGCCCGAATTGCAGATCGTCGCCGAGGCGAAGAACGGGGCCGAGGCCGTCGAGCTGGTCGAGCAGCACCGGCCCGACGTGGTCTTCCTCGACATCCGCATGCCCGGCATGACCGGCATCGACGCCGCGCGCCAGATCGCGCAGATGGATGTCGGCGACGAGGGCTTCCTGCCCGAGATCGTCTTCATCACCGCCTACGACCAGTACGCGGTCGAGGCCTTCGAGCAGGGCGCGGTCGACTACATCCTGAAGCCGGCCGAGCGCGACCGGCTCAAGCTCACCGTCGAGCGCATCGTCAAGCGCCTGGCCGCGCGCCAGGCAGCCGACGAAGGCGGCGGCTCGAATGGCGCCCCGCCGCCGGCGCAGCCGCTGCAGCAGCTGCTGCACAAGCTGGCCAGCCAGGGCGGCGTGAAGCCGGCCTACCTGAAGTGGATCCAGGCCACGGTCGGCCAGTCGATCCAGATGATCCCGGTCGACGAGGTGCTGTTCTTCATCAGCGACGAGAAGTACACGCGCGTGCAGACGCCGCAGGTCGAGGCGCTGATCCGCAAGCCGATCAAGGAGCTGGTCGACGAGCTCGACCCCGAGCGCTTCTGGCAAATCCACCGCTCGACACTGGTGGCGGTCGACGCGATCGCCTCGATCACGCGCGACTTTCGCGGCCGCCAGATCGTGGCCGTCAAGGGCCACCCGCAGAAGCTCGAGGTCAGCCGCAGCTACACCCACCTGTTCAAAGGCATGTAGCGCCGCGTCAGCGGTTGACTTCCAGCGTGTAGGTGCCGGCGGCGCCGACCGGCCCGGAGACGCGGCGCACGCGCAGGTAGATGTCGACCGCGGTGCCGCCGGCGTTGCGCCAGCTGACGGTGTCGGTCAGCCCCGCGCCGCGCAGGCTGCTCTTGGCCAGGGTGCCGGAGAGGTTGCGAAGGAAGAGGTCGTAGTTCGCGGTATCGGCGCCGATGAGGCGCGCCGTGACCGTCTGCCCCACGCCGACGTTGACCTTGACCGTGTCGATGTCGGTGGCCGTGGCCATCGTGCCGCGCAGCTTGACAGGGAAGCTCGACAGCACCTGCGCGGCAGTGAAGGCGTCATTCGGCTCGGTTTCGGTGGCGGTGCTCGGGCTGCCGGCGCCGAGGAAGACCGCGTTCACGGCGGCCGCCGCGTGCACGATGCCGCGCCCGCAGCCCAAGGTGCAGGCCACCGGCAAGGGGCGCGCCGTCGATTTCAGCAGCACCTCGACCTCGTCGGGCGTCAGCGCCGGGTTGCGCGAGAGCATCAGCGCGGCCACGCCCGCCACGTGCGGCGCGGCCATCGAGGTGCCTTGGTAGTAGGCGTAGCTGTCGTTGCCGGCCGTGCTGTAGCCGTCGTTGAGCGTCGACAGCACGCCGTTCGCCGCGCCGGCGGCCTGGTTGCCGCCGGGCGCCGTGACGTCGATCCTGGCGCCGTAGTTCGAGTACGGCGCGCGCCCGCCGCCGCGGCCGTTGGCGGCCACGGTCACGACGCCGGCGCAGTTGGCGGGCGTGTGCAGGCTGGCGTCCTGGTTCGAGTTGCCGGCCGCGACGACGACGACCGCACCGTTGGCGCGCGCCTGGTTGATCGCGGCCTGCATCGTCGTCGGGCAGGCCGCGCGGCCGCCGAGCGACAGATTCAGCACGCGCGCCGGCTGGCTCGGCGCCGCGACGCCGCCCACCGCGTTGCCCGAGGCCCACAGCACGCCGTCGGCGATGTCGGAGAAGTAGCCGCCCCCGCAGCCCAGCACGCGCACCGGCAGGATCTTCGCGCCGTAGGCCACGCCGGCGCCGCCCTCGCCGTTGTTCGCCACGGCGGCGACGGTGCCGGCCACGTGCGTGCCGTGCCAGCTGCTCTGGCCGCCGTTGCAGCCGTCGCCGGGGTCGGTCGCGTCGGCGTCGCGGCCGTCGCCGTCGTTCGACGACGAGGTGCTGCTGATGAAGTCATGGCCCGGCAGCAGGTTGTCGGCCAGGTCGGCGTGGGCGAGCACGCCCGTGTCGACGACACCGACGACGATGCCGCTGCCGGTGGCGCGGTCCCAGGCCAGCGGCAGGTTCAGGCCGCCGGTGGCCTCGAAGTAGTGCCATTGGCTTGCGTACAGCGGGTCGGTCGGTGTCGACAGGGCCTGCAGCCGGCGGTCGGGCTCGGCGTAGAGCACGTTCGGATCGTCGGCCATGAGCTGGCGCGCGAGGGCGTCCAACTCGCGCACCGGCGCTGCCCGGTTCAGGTGCAGGACCTGCGCGCCAAGGCCGTTGCGGTGCACCGCCAGCGTCTGCAGCCCGGCCGTCTGCAGGCGCTGCAGGGCGAGCGCGGTCGCGTGGGGCGCGGCCTGCAGGGCCGAGCGGCGGCCGCCGCCGCTGGTGCCGTCGCGGTAGTGCACGATCAGGCGGTCGGTCGTCTCCTCGGCCGTTGAGCCCGCCGAGCCGGTCGCTGCCTCGGCGCGCGGCGCCAGCAGCGCTGCACCAGCCAGCAGCACGCCGAGGGCGGTCAAGGGCCAGGCCGGGTGGCGCGTCGGCGGGCGGGCGGCAGGGGTCGAACGCATGGGCGGGCTCCGGCGGGCGAAAGCGGGAAGGCCCGCGGCGACAACCACGGGCCTTCTGCATTTCGGCCAATTGGCCGGTGAAATGAGCCCTTTTCGGGCTCATGCGTGTCAACTACTTGACGCAGGCGCCGGGTGTTCCGGCTACTGGCTCAGGCCCAGCGTGTAGGTGCCGCCGGCGCCGGTGGTGCCCGAGTAGTACTTCACGCGCACATACCAGGTGACCGCCGACGTGCTGGTGTTGGTGCGGGTGATCGTGTCGACCGCGCCGGTGCCGTTGATGCTGCTGGCCAGCTGGGTGCCCGACGAGTTGTACAGGTACAGGTCGTAGTCGGAGCTCGCGTTGGGCGTCAGCGTGGAGGTCAGCGTCTTGCCGGCGCCGACCGTCAGCTTGAAGTAGTCGGTGTCGGTGGACGTGCCGATCGTGCCCGACACCGTGGCCGGGTTCACGCTGATTGCCTGCGCGCTCGACAGCGTGTTGTTCGACTCGACTTCGGCCACGTTGCCGCCACCACCGCCTCCGCCGCCGGTGGCCGCGTCGACCGCCGCGCTGGCATCGACGATGCCGCTGCCGCACTGCGAGCAGCTGCCGGGGAAGGCGCGCGCGGTGGACTTCAGCTTGGCCTCCACCTCGTCGGGCGTCAGTGCGCTGTTCTTGGCCAGCATCAGTGCCGCGACGGCCGCGACGTGCGGCGAGGCCATCGACGTGCCCTGGTAGTAGGCGTAGGTGTCCGAGCCGGGGCTGGTCGTGCCGGTGTTCAGCGTCGAGTACACGCCGTTGGCGCTGCTGCCGCTCATGTCGCCGCCGGGGGCGGCCACGTCGACCACCGCGCCGTAGTTCGAGTAGTAGGCACGCGCGCCGGTGCGGCCGGTCGCCGCCACCGTGACCACGCCGGCGCAGCTGGCCGGCGAGTAGTTGGCGGCATTGGCGTTCGAGTTGCCGGCTGCGACCACGACGACCGTGCCGCGGCTGCGCGCGCCGTTGATCGCGGTCTGCGTGGTCGTGTCGCAGCTGCCGCTGCCGCCGAGCGACATGTTGATGACCCGCGCCGGGTTGGCGTTGGCCGGCACGCCGCTGACCGTGCCGCCCGAGGCCCAGGTGATCGCGTCGGCGATGTCGGAGGTGTAGCCGCCGCACTTGCCGAGCACGCGGGCCGGCACGACCTTGGCGTTGTAGGCCACGCCGGCGACGCCGCTGGCGTTGTTGGTCACCGCGGCGATGGTGCCGGCCACGTGCGTGCCGTGCCAGCTCGAGTTCTGCGCGGCGTGGGTACCGCCGCACTCGTTGGCGGCGACCCAGTCGCCCGGGTCGAGCGCGCTGGAGTCGCGGCCGTTGCCGTCGTTGGACACCGCGGTGTCGATGATGAAGTCATAGCCGCCGACGATGTTGGCGGCCAGGTCCGCGTGCGGCCGGTAGCCGGTGTCGATGACCGAGACGACGACGCCGGTGCCGGTCGACTTGTCCCAGGCCGACGGTGCGTTCAGGCCGCCGGTGGTCTCGTAGTAGTGCCACTGCAGGTTGTAGCTGGTGTCGTTCGGCGTCAGCAGCGCGTGCATGCGGCGGTCGGGCTCGACGAACTCCACGTCGAGGTCGGCCGCGGCCACTGCCTTGGCCAGTTGCTTCACTTCGGCCACCGTCAGCAACCGGTCCAGCTTCATCACGTGGGCGCCCGACGCGTTCGAGCGCAGGTAGCGCATCTGGACGCCGGCGCGGTTCACCGCCTCGTGGGCGCGCGCCATCGCCTGCGTGTCGGCGCGGGCGAAGGCGGCGGTGCCGGCCTTGTACTTGACGATCAATCGATCCGTGTGGCCTTCGATGGCCGCCTGCAGCGAATCCAGGTCGTCGGACGCTCCGCCCGCGAACGCGGCGGGGGAACAAGCCAGGGCGCAAGCCATGGCCAGGGCAGAGGCAACGAAGCCTCGGCGTGCAATCAGACTCATGAACACTCCTCGAACTTTGTGACTGGTGAAAGCCGCCGGCGCGGATAGCGCCCGCGGCACGCGCCCCGATCAGGGCGCGCGATCATGAGAGCAAGGGCCCGGCCAGCAGGAAGGCGGCAAACCCTTGCCGGGCTCCATCAACGGTCATCAATCGTCAACAAACGGAACTTGCGCACCGATCGCGCGCGTTAGTCCCTGTTCGATGTGTCTTCAGGAGAATTTGAAGCAGATTGCAACGAACTGGCGATCGCTGCCTGGGCCAGCCAGTAGCTCGCCAGGATCCAGAAACCGGCCGCCGGAACGGGCCAGAGGAAGCGGTTCCAGGCCAGGGTGGCGTCGGAGGCGAGAAACAGCGCGCCGCCGATGGCGGCACGCCGTGCGAGAACGTGGCCGATGCCGTGGCCGGCCGCCAGCCACACCGCCGCGGCCTGCGCCGCCATGCAGGCCAGCGCGGCCACGTACGCGAGCACCGGCCATCGCAAGCCCGCCGGCACCCCCGGCCAGACCTGGGACAGCACGAGGGCTGCGACGATCGCGTACAGCACGAAAGGCACCGGCCGTGCCCCGAAGCGCAGGCCGCGCGTGAAGGCCACGATGTAGGCCAGGTGGGCGAGCAGGAACGCGACCAGGCCGGGCACGAAGCCCTCGGTGGGCCACAGCAGCGCGACATCGCCGAACCACGACAGCACGAGACCGACGCGCAGCCACGAGCGCCGGGCGCCTTCGCCGGCACCGCGCGGCCAGGCCCAGGCGATGACCAGCAGCGTGGTCAGCGGCTTGAAGGCGAAGTTCAACCACGCCGCACCCAGCGGGCCGGCGGCGATGGCCAGGGCCGCGCTGAGGGCGGCGGCCGGCAGCAGCCAGGCCGTGGGCGGGCGGGTCATGGGCGCCGCCGGCCCTACTGCACGTCCTCGGGGTGGCGCTCGCCGCGCATCTCGGCCAGCAAGCGGCGCCGCTCGCCTTCCAGCTCGCGCAGCCGCGCCTGGATCACCGAGGTCTCGATGTAGTCGTCCGAGCGGGTGTCCTGCGCGATCTGGCGGGCGACGCGCAGCCGGTCGACCGCACCCAGCACGTCGCCGTTGGCGTAGGCCGCCTCGGCCCCCGCCCGCAGCGACCGCAGGCGCAGGCCCAGCGGCTCGGCGCAGCGCGCGAGCGTCTGCCAGGCCAGCGCATCGCGCTTGTGCTCGGAGACCCAGGTCTGCAGCGATTCGGTGGCCTGGCGCAAGGTCTCGGTGGCGGCCGGCTCGCCGCTGCGCTGGCGGGCCAGCGCCGCATCGGCGCGGGCCAGCATGGCCGGGCGCGAGCGGTCGGCGGCCAGCGGCGCCAGGGCCGCGGTCAAGGCAGGCCCGAGCTGCGCGGGCGGGCCGCCACGATCGGACAGGATGTCGACCCGCAGCAGCGTGAACTGGCGCAAGGCCTCGGGCTCCTGGGCGAACGGGCCGCGCGCCAGCGCCTCGCCGGCGGCCAGGGTCTGCAGCGCGCGATCGAAGTCGCGCAGCTGCATCGACGCCATCGCGCCTGCGTACAGCGTCGCCAGGCGCGGCAGGTCGGCGGCCGGCCCGGTGCCCGGCGCGGCCGCCGCACCGAGGGCCTGCTGGCGCAGCAGACCCTGGTCGGTCTTGTCCATCAGCACCTTGGCGCGGGCCTGCATCAGGGCATGCGGCACCAGGGATCGCACCGGCGGCCCCTTCACGCCCGGTGACGAGGCGGCCGAGGCGCGCCCCGTCTCAGGCGGAGGCGGCAGCGCGGCCGCCTCGCGCACCCGCAGCCGCGCATCGCTGATGCGCTCGATCGTCAACGGGTGGCTGCGCAGGTAGGGGTACTGGTTGCTGTCGTTCAGCCGCATCGCGTTGTCGAGCTTCTCGAACATGCCGACCATGCCACCGGGCGCGAAGCCGGCGCTGGCGAGCACCTCGATGCCGATGCGGTCGGCCTCGCGCTCCATCTCACGCGAGAAGTTGAGCTGGCCCTGCGCCGCCGCCGCCTGCGTGCCCATGATGACCGCCTGGGCGGCGTCGGTGCTGTTGGCGCGGCTGGCCGCGAGCACGCCGAGGATCATGCCGGCCATCGCCGCCAGCCCCTGGCGCTGCTGGCTGATCGCGCTGCGCGCGATGTGGCGCTGGGTCACGTGGGACATCTCGTGCGCCAGCACCGAGGCGAGCTCGTCGCTGTTGCCGGTCAGCGCGATCAGGCCGAGGTAGACGCCGACATAGCCGCCCGGCAGCGCGAAGGCATTGACCGGCCGCTCGCCGACCAGGAAGGGCTCCCAGGCGAAGGCGTTGTCGAGATCGACGCCGATCTCGCCGCGTGAACGCGCCGCGGCCAGCAGCGGATCGAACAGCGAGCGCAGGTATTCCAGCAGCGCAGGGTCGTCGAGGTAGGCCGGGTCGCGCCGCACCTCGCGCATGATGCGGTCGCCCAGGCGGCGCTCGGCCAGGATGTCGAAGTCCTCGGAGACCGCGTCGCCCAGCGCCGGCAACCGCACCTGGGCATGCGCCTCGTGGATCGGCCAGGTGGCGGCCAGCGCAACCACGGCCGCGGCCAGCGCGAAGGGTGCGAAACGCTGCAACGGATGGCCAGGCGGACGGCTGGCGGGGGGCTTCGAGGGCACGGAGCGCTGGGGCGGAGTCGGTGAGGGCAAGGCGGGCGGGGCGCGATGGCGCGGTCGGTGCGTAAGGGCTGGCCCCGGTGGAGTCGGCGCGGCCGCGCCGAGTTCCGGTGCGTCGCTATCATGACACCGCCGCGCGAGTCGAATGTTGCTCGCCCGGTTACAGCCCATGCCCGACCCGCTCACCCATTTCGACGCCCACGGCCAGGCCCACATGGTCGACGTCGCGGCCAAGGCCGAGACGCACCGCGTGGCGCGTGCCGCCGGCACGATCCGCATGCAGCCGGCCACGCTGGCGCTGATCGCCAGCGGCCAGGCCGGCAAGGGCGACGTGATCGGCATCGCCCGCATCGCGGCCATCCAGGCGGCGAAGCGCACCGCCGAGCTGATCCCGCTGTGCCACCCGCTGCCGCTGACCCGCGTGGCGGCCGAGTTCGAGCTCGACCAGGCGGCCTCGGCCGTGCACTGCACCGTCCAGGCCGAAACCTTCGGCCGCACCGGGGTGGAGATGGAGGCCTTGACGGCGGTGCAGGTCGGCCTGCTGACCATCTACGACATGTGCAAGGCGGCCGACCGCGGCATGGTGATGGGCGACATCCGGCTGCTGGAGAAGCAAGGCGGCAAGTCGGGGCACTGGGTGGCCGCGGGCACACTACACGGCGGGTGAAGGAAACCAGGGGTTCGAGGGGCTGGGCAGCGGGGCTGCCTGGCGGATAGATTCGGTGCTCCAGGCCGGTCTTCAGGGGGCTCTCGATGAATCCACGCATTGAAACGCCGGCGGCGCCAGGCGGTATCTCGCGCGCCGCGTCGGCGGGCCCCGATGCTTTCGCACTCGCGTCGGCACGCCTGAATGCGCAGCGGCCGGTCCGCGATGCGCGGCTCAAGCAGATCCTGACGGTGGTTCAGAGCAACCTGTTCCGGCTTGCGCAGACTCAGCTTGCCGACTACCTCGCCAGGCATCCGAACGACGCCGACGCGATCAACTTGCGGGCGCGCGTGGCGGCGCGGCTCGAGCAGCGCGGCGAAGCCGTGGCGCTGCTGGCGCGCTGCCTGGACATCGCGCCCGGCTTTGCGGCCGCGCGCTACCACCTCGCCTACCTGCTGTGCCAGCAGAACGAGTTCGAGGCGGCGCTGAAGCAGGTCGATACGCTGTTGGCCCAGGATGGCCGCAATCCGCTGTTCCGGCAGATGAAGGCCGACATCCTGGAGCACCTCGGCGACAGCGAGCAGGTGCTGGCCATCTGCGAGCAGCTGGCGTCGGAGAACCCCGGCCGCGCGGAATCGTGGATCCGGCTCGGCCATGCGCTGCGCGGGTTGGGCCTGCAGGACCGCAGCGTCGCGGCTTATCGCCAGGCGATCGAATGCCGGCCCTCGAACGGCCAGGCCTACTGGAGCCTGGCCAACATGAAGACGGTGCGCTTCGACGATGCCGATGTCGACGCGATGCAGGCGCAGCTCGAGCGCCGCGACATCGGCGCCGACGATCGCATCACCTTGCAGTTCTCGCTCGGCAAGGCCCACGAGGATGCGGGCCGGTACGAGCAGGCCTTCATGCAGTACGACCAGGCCAATGCGGCGATGCGCAAGCGCATCAGCTACGACGCGGCCACGCTGACCGACGGCGTGGCGGCCAACAAGGCGCTGTTCACGCCCGCGTTCGTGCAGGCCCGGCGCGGCTGGGGTTGCCCGGCGCCCGACCCGATCTTCATCCTCGGCCGGCCGCGCTCGGGCTCGACGCTGGTCGAGCAGATCCTCGCCAGCCATTCGGCGATCGAGGCCACGGCCGAGCTGCCCTACGTCACCGCGCTGGCCGCTCGCCTGAACGGCCTGCTTCCCGGGCGCCCGGCGTACGGCAGCGACTACCTGAAGCCGCTCGCGTCCATGGATGCGGCGGCGTTGGCCGAACTGGGCGAGGAGGTCCTGCGCCGCGCACGGCTGCACCGTCGGCTCGACCGGCCGTTCTTCATCGACAAGAAGCCCGCCAACTTCGCGCATGTCGGGCTGATCCACCTGATGCTGCCGAACGCGAAGATCATCGACGTGCGCCGCCACCCGGCGGGGTGCTGCTGGTCGATGTTCCGCACCTACAGCAGCAAGGGCCGGCTGCGCCTCGACGAACTCGGCCGGTTCTACCGGGACTACGTTGCACTGATGGCGCACTTCGACAGCGTGCTGCCCGGCCGTGTCCACCGGGTGATCTACGAAGACCTCGTGCGCGACCCGGAAGCCGAGACGAGGAAGCTGCTCGATTACCTCGGGTTGCCGTTCGAGCCGGCCTGCCTGCGCTTTCACGAAACCGGGCGGGCGATCCTCACGCCGAGCTCGGAGCAGGTGCGCCAGCCGATCAACAGCCGTGCTGTCGAGCACTGGAAGCACTTCGAACCCTGGCTCGGCCCGCTGGTCGACAGCCTCGGCTCGGTCATGGCGACGTACCCGGCGGTCCCCGACGACCTGCGCTGAGCTTGGCGCAGAAATGACGGGCATGAAAAAGGGCGGCTTGGTGGCCGCCCTTCACCGATAAACAGGCTCAGCAGGACGTCGACTTGCCCTTCAGCGCGAACATGTAGTCGGGCCCCTGGCCCAGCGCGCCGATGCAGGTGACCATGTCGCCATAGGCCGAGCAGCCGGTGCCGAAGCCACCGCCCGGGTTCTTCCACATGGCGCCCGTGCCGCTCAGCGAGGTGGTGGTTTCCCAGCCCCACTCGCCGCCCACGGCGAAGTCCATGTTGGCCTGCACCGAGACCCAGTACTTCTTGCCGCTCTTCGCCTTGACGCCCGTGGGCAGCAAGATCGCGAAGGACCCACCGACATCGGTCGGGACGATCGCCGGGAAGTCCGCAATGATGGCGGCCTCGTTGGGTGCGCCGGCCTTCTGCTTGTAGAAGGTGACGTGGACCGATGCGGCCGGGCCCGGGCCGTTGAAGTACACGCCCGTCACGTCGACTTCCTTGATCTTCCAGCATTGGCCGGTGGGAACCGCGAAGTCGTCTGCGCCCTGGGCGTCATAGGCATCGAACGACGCTTCGAAGTTCTGCGACACGATGCCGATGCCGCTGTCGTTGTTGTTCTGGTCGTGCAGGACGGCCTGCCCGTTGTTCAGGCTGAACGGCTTCGCCTTGCTGGCGTGGCCGAGGCTGGAGGCGCTGGGCGCCGGGCCGGCCGCAGAGGTGATGCCACTGGCGGAAAGTGCAAGGGCCGCCGCAGCGGCCAAGAGCAGAGTCTTCTTCATGAGAGTCCTCGTACTTGAGACAGAAGTGATGTTCTGCCTACTACCGCGAACTGAGCCCTAACTCCTCAGATATATATGTATACGGCTGGACGATCCAGCGTTCTGCAAAGTAGCTCCCCGTCAGGGGCTGCGTCATAGGGACAAACGCTAGATCAGGGCCCGCGGCGGCCCATTGCTGTCCCTTGAACGAGGGGGGTGTCATCGTGCGTACCCTGCCTGTAATTGAGCCGGGTTCACCCTGAAACTAAACGCTTCAGCCACCTAACCCGCTGCCGATACTGCAAGACCGGACCGAACCCGAAGGCCGGGATTCCAGCCGCCCGCAGGAGGAGTTTGTTGTGGTTTTCCTTTCCAACATGAAGATCGGCGCACGCCTGGCGCTGGCCTTCGGCGCGTTCATCGTGCTGCTGCTCGCGATCTGCGGCTACAGCGCGCTGACCAGCAGCCGCCTGGCCGCCGACCTCGAGGCGACGGCGACGATCGACCTGACCCGTGTGCAACTCGCCTATCAGCTCGAGCAGCAGGCCGGTCTGATCGCCCGTGCCAGCCGCGAGCTGCTGCTGGTCGACGGGGCCGGGCAGATCAAGAAGCAGCGCGAGCTGATCAAGAAGAACCTCGCCGATGCCGACCTGACCTTCGGCAAGCTCGCCGAGCTGGGCAGTGCCGGCGATGCCGAGCAGGCCCTGGCGGCGGTGCGCGAATCGCGCGAGCAGTACACCAAGGCGGTCGGCAAGTTCCTCGAGACGCTGGACGCCGGCAACCCCGACGACGCACGCACGTCACTGCTGATCGAGCTGCGCCCGGTGCAGGCCGGCTACGAGAAGGCGGTCGACGCGCTGGCCGCGGTGATCGCCAGCCAGGCCGAGGACCGCGCCGGCGCCGGCCAGAAGACCGCGCAGGCCACGACCTTCGTCACGCTGGCGCTGGGCGCGGTCGGCGTCGTGCTGGCCATCGGCGCCGGCATCACGATCGCCCGCTCGATCACCCGGCCGCTGGGGCGCGCCGTGGCCGCCGCCGAGGCCATCAAGGCCGGCGACCTGCGCGGCCGCATCGAGGCCCAGGGTCGCGACGAGATCGCCACGCTGCTGGCCGCGATGCGCGACATGCAAGGGCACCTGACCCACGTGATCGAGGACGTGACCCGTGCCGCGCGCGACGTGGCCAGCAGCTCCGACGAGATCGCCCACGGCAACGCCGACCTGTCGGCCCGCACCGAACGCGCGTCGACCAACCTGCAGCAGACGGCGTCGGCGATGGAACAGATCTCGGCCACGGTGGCCGGCTCGAGCGCCAAGTCGCGTGCGGCCACCGACGTGGCCAACCGCGCCCGCGCGGCGGTGATCGAAGGGGGCGAGTCGGTCGACAGCCTGGTCGGCACGATGACCCGCATCGCCGAATCGAGCAACCGCATCAAGGACATCATCGCGGTGATCGACGGCATCGCCTTCCAGACCAACATCCTGGCGTTGAACGCGGCCGTCGAAGCCGCCCGCGCCGGCGAGCAGGGCCGCGGCTTCGCCGTGGTGGCGGGCGAGGTGCGCTCGCTGGCCGCGCGCGCCTCGTCGGCAGCCAAGGAGATCAAGGTGCTGATCGACGACTCGGCCGACAAGGTGGCCGTCGGCACCCAGACCGTGGCCGACGTGGGCAGCCGCATCAAGGGCATCGTCGACGAGGTCGTCGGCGTGCGCCAGCTGATCGAGGAGGTCAGCGTGGCCAGCTCGCAGCAGGAATCGGGCATCGGCGCGGTCAACGACAGCGTCGCCGTCCTCGACCAAGCCACCCAGCAGAACGCCGCCCTGGTCGAGGAACTGGCGGCGACCACCGAATCGCTGAAGAGCAACGCCTCGCGCCTGGTCTCGTCGGTCGAGTTCTTCCGCATCCCCGCGGTCGCCTGAGCGACGCATCGAAAGGACATTCATCATGAACGCCACCCCCCTGTCCGCCGCGCTGGCCGTGGCCATGGTTGCGCTGGTTGCGGCGCTGTCGATCACCCCCGGCATCGCCCACGCCGATGGCGCGCCAAAGATCCTGAAGAAGGTGCCGCCCGAGTTCCCCGGCGAAGCGACCCGCAAGGGCATCACCGACGGCGTGCTGAAGGCCAAGCTGTCGATCGATGCCAGCGGCGCGGTGACCGAGGTTGCCATCGTCGAGGCCACGCCGCCGAAGGCCAAGATCTTCAACGACGCCGCGACGACGGCGCTGAACCAGTGGAAGTTCGAGGCGAGCGGCAAGCCGCAGACCTTCGAGCTGAAGCTGGTCTTCTCGATGGAGTGAGGGAGCACCCGGCGCCGGCCGCGCTTTGCCGCCCCATCCGACACAATGCGGCGCATGGGCGCGAAGAACCTGTTGATCACCGGAGGCAGCCGCGGCATCGGCGCCGCGACGGCGCGGCGCGCGGCCGAAGCCGGGTGGAACGTGGCGATCAACTGCCGGCGTGATCTCGGCGCCGCCGAGAGCGTGGCCGAGGCGGTGCGGGCCGCCGGACGGCGCGCGGTGGTGGTGCCGGCCGACATCGGCCGCGAGAGCGAGCTGATGGCGATGTTCGCCCACGTCGACGCCGAGCTCGGCCCGCTGCACGGGCTGGTCAGCAACGCCGGCGTGGTCGATGTCGCGGCGCGTGTCGAGGCGATGGGCGCCGAGCGCCTGGCGCGCATGTGGGCGATCAACCTCAGCGGCAGCGTGCTGTGCGCCCGCGAGGCGATCCGCCGCATGTCCACCGCCCGCGGCGGCACCGGCGGGGCGATCGTCAACCTGTCGTCGGCCGCGGCGCGCGTCGGCTCGCCGGGCCTGTACCTCGACTACTCGATGAGCAAGGCGGCGATCGACCACTTCACCACCGGCCTGGCGCGCGAGGTGGCGGCCGAGGGCATCCGCGTCAATGCCGTGCGCCCCGGCATCATCGACACCGAGATCCACGCCGGCAGCGGCCACGCCGAGCGGGTGGCCGCCAGCCTGCACCTGATCCCGATGGCCCGCCTGGGAACGGCCGACGAGGTGGCCCGCGCCGTCGTCTGGCTGCTGTCCGACGAGGCGGCCTACGTGAGCGGCGCGCTGCTGGACGTGGCGGGCGGGCGCTGAACGGGCCATGTGACCCCACGTTCTTTGCGTTTCGTCACTGAGTCAAGGGATGGGGCCGGCTAACTTGCTCCGTACCATTGCCCCATCATGGCCACGCTGAGCTTCGTCGACGATTCCTCCGCCGCGCGCGGTGCCGACAGGGAGCGCCCGCAAACGCTGGGCGAAGAGATCGCCAACGCCATCAGCCACGGGCTGGGTTGCCTGCTGGCGATCGCGTCGCTGCCGATCCTCGTCTACCAGGCGGCCCAGCGCGGCGGGGCGGTCAACGTGGTGGCGGCCAGCGTGTTTGCCGGCACGGCGATCGTGCTGTACCTGGTGTCCGCGCTGTACCACGCGGTGCCCGCCAGCACCGCCAAGCGCTGGCTCGGCCGGCTCGACCATGCAGCGATCTATGTCTTCATCGCCGGCAGCTACACGCCGTTCACGCTCGGCGTGCTGCGCGGCGGCTGGGGCTGGGCGCTGTTCGGCATCGTCTGGGCCGCCGCGGCCTTCGGCGTCACGATCAAATTGCTGGACCGGCTCAAGCACCGGCTGGTGTCGACTGCGCTGTACGTCGCGATGGGCTGGGTCGCGCTCGCGGCCGCCGGGCCGCTGGTCGAGCGCATGTCACCCAACGGCCTGGTCTGGCTGGTCGCCGGGGGCTTCAGCTACACGCTGGGCGCGGCGGTCTTCCTGTTCGACCACAAGCTGCGCTACGCGCACTTCGTGTGGCACCTGTTCGTGCTGGGCGGCAGCACCTGCCACTTCTTCGCCGCGCTGTGGTACGCCGTGCCTGCATGAAGCCCCCACGCCCCCTCCTGATCCCGCCTTACGCCAGGGTCCGGGTGTCGATCCACTTCACGCGCCCGGTGCGGCGCTTGACCTCGTCCATCATGTGCTGCGTGCCGCCGGGGCCGTCGCCGCTGGCGCCGTTCCACAGGCAGACGAAGCGCACCTTGTCCGGCCCCCAGGCCAGCGCGGTGTTGGTGAGCCAGTCGTTGCAGCGCTCGTAGGGGTTCGAGCCCCGGGGGCCGGGGCCGAGCTCGTCGGGCATCAGGCGCGGCGGGTCGGCCAGGCCCGCGCGCACGGCGAACCAGCGCTCGCGCCAGGCGGCACCGTCGGTGCTGGGCAGGATCGAGCGCTGGATGTACGCGGGTTCGTCGACCGGCAGCATCACCTGGCAGCGCAGGCCGCGTGCCTTGGCCGCCTCGAGGAACAGCAGATCGCCGCCGGCGGCGCACTGGCTCAAGGCCAGGTCGCCCGGGCCGGCGCCGAGCGCATTGAGCGTGGCGCCGATCTCGCGCGCCGCGGCCGCCTCGAGCCGGGCCGGAAAGCGCGGCGTCTCGCGCCCCGGCGCGTCGATCATGTGGCCGGAGAACAGCAGCACCTGGCGCGGCACGAAGGGCGGCGCCAGGCGCTGGATCTCGCGCTCGACGATCTGGCAGGCGAGCGCGGTCTCGGCCGGCCGGAAGCCCAGGTCGCGCAGCAGCGCGAGCGACTGCAGCGAGGAGTCGAGCGCGAACCAGTCGCGGTCGGCCGCGGCGGCCGCGGCGCGGTGGTCGCGCTGCACCGCGCCGGCGTCGAAGCACAGCAGCGACAGCAGCGCCTGCGAGGCGCGGGCCCAGTAGTCGCGCGGGGCCTGGGCCAGGGCACTGGCGACGGCCCAGCGCACGCCGCCGAGCAGCGATTCGGTCTCGGCCGGGGCGGCCGTGCCGCCGAGGTGGGCGCGCAGCACCGTCAGCATCAGCGCGTTGATGCCGGCATAGTGGTGCGACGGGTCGGCCATGAAGGCGCTGCGGTAAGGCGCGATCGCGTCGCCCAGGCTGGCGTCCTCGAGCGAGGCGCCGTCCTTCAGCACGGTGGGGTCGGCCCCGGGCGTGCGCCAGCGGCCGACCCATTCGTCCTTGGCGACCCGGCCGGCCAGCGCCCAGCATTCGGCGTCGCGCGGGAAGTCGCGCGTCAGCGCCTCGGTCCACTCGCGGGCTTCCTCGAACCGGCCCAGCCGGCCGAGGCAGATCGCCTTCTTCTGCCGCGCCGGCACGTCCTCGGGCTCGATCGCCAGCGCGGCGTCGAACTGCTCCAGCGCCAGGCCGGGCTGCTGCAGCTTCAGCAGGCAGTGGCCGGCCTCGACGCGCGCCTCCAGCGCGAGGGCGCGGGTCGGGGTCTCGTGGGCCAGGGTCATGATGTCGCCCGGCCGGTTGCGCTGGCGCGCCACCTCGATGCGGCGTGACCAGTCCTTGTAGGCGTCGCTGAACTCGTTGGCGTCTTCGAGCAGCAGCTTGCGCCACTGCGGCTGCTGCAGGTGCGGCAGCAGCGCGTACACGGGGCTGACCTTGCGCCGGGTCGAGGTGGCGAGCGTCTCGCGCGCCATCGTCGCCAGGCGCTCGCGGTCGGCGGCCAGCGCCGCGGCGTCGGGGCCCGTGCCGGCCAGGTGGTAACGCAACTTGCGCTCGGTGTAGGTGTCGAAGGCCTTGGCGCTGTCGGCGTCCTGGCCCCAGGCCGCGTCGGCGCCGTAGACCAGCACCACGCCGCGGGCGCGCAGCGCATGGCGCACGCCGAGCTCGTACCAGACGTTGGCGTTGGCCAGCGTCAGGTCGGCCACCACGAGGTCGGCGACCAGCAGCTCCTGGAACATGTCGACCCGGATGTCGCCGGCGCGCATCTCCTCGTCGGCGCGGAAGACCTCGCAGCCGGCGGCTTCGAGCGCGGGGCGGATCAGCTCGTCGAGCACGCGGTTGAAGTCGATGGCCGCGCCGCCCGGGCCCGGCTTGGTGCCGAAGGGCATCGCGATGAAGGCATGCGGTTTCATGGCGGGCGGCCCTTGCGGGCGGTGGGCTGGGCGGGCTGGCGCGCGGGGCGGGGCGCGGCCAGTTCGTCGCGCCAGGCGCGCAGCCGCTCGCCCTGGGCCAGCCGCGTGGGTTTCATCCAGCCGGCCGATTCGACGGTGGCCAGGCGGCTCGCCCAGCGCTTCTCGTCGGTCGCGTCGCCGAGCGCGATCGCCGCTTCCCACAGCGTCGCGTGGGCCCAGAAGCGGGCGGTCGGGCTCAGCGTCTTGCGGGCCGCCTGGGCCTGCGCCATCGCCTGCGCCTCGCGCCACAGGCGCTGCGCGAGCACCTGGTCTTCGCGCGATTCGCCGGCCTGGCCCGCGCGCGCCAGCTGGGCGGCATGCGCCAGCCGCAGCGTCGCGAGCTGGGCCGCGAGGTAGTGGTCGGGGGCCAGCGACAGGCCACGCTCGAAGGCCAGCAGGGCCTGGTCCAGGTGGGCCGGGCCCTCGCCACGCTCCCAGAGCCGGCGGTGGATCGCGCCCCACAGGCTCAGTGTCTCGGGGTCGTTGGTGGTCGCGGGCTCGAGCGGCAGCAGCAGCTGGTGCGCTTCTTCGAGCGCCTTCTTCTCGCTCGGGCGCCTGGCGCGGTAGGTGGCCAGCGCGAGCTGCTGCGTCGCGTGGCGGTCGGCCGGGCTGAAGCGCCGGACCTCGGCCCAGGCCTTGACCGCGGCGGGATAGTCCTCTTTCGCCATGGCCTGCTGGGCCCGCTCGAGCCAGTCGCGTGCGCTCGGCGGGGTGGGCGCCTTGCGCGGCCGCGGGCCCGCGGCGGGTGCCGCCGGCTCGGCGCCCGCGGCGGATGGGGGCGGTGCCAGCGGCCGCTGCGGCGGCTTCAGCCCGGGCAGCAGCGTGTAGACCGGGCTGTCGGTCTGGCTGTCCGCCAGGATGGCCTTGATTGCGCTGCTGAGCTCCTTCTCGAAGCGCCGCGCTTCCTTCGCGCCCAGATCGGGCCCGAGGTGCTCGTAGCGGCGGATCAGGATGTGGTTGACGTCGAACGGGCTCTTGAACTTCGACTCGGCGACGACGATCGTCGCGCGCGGCCGCAGCGCGTAGCGCACGCCGAGCTCGAAGGCGGCATTGAGGTTGTAGGTCGACAGGTCGGCGATCACCAGGTCGGCCGCGAGCAGCTGCTGGTACATCGGGATGTCGATCGTGCCCGAGTGCACGATCTCGTCGGCCCGCACGCACGCGAGCCCGGCCTTCTCGACCGCCTGCTTGATCACGTCGTACGAGGCGTCGAGGTCGAGCACGCGGCCGTCGGTGTAGTCGGTCTTCGAGCCGAAGCCCTGGACCACGAAGCACAGCGGTTTGGCGGGGGTGGTGTTCAAGCGCGTTCGAGGCTGGCCGGTGGATGGCGCATTGTGGCTACACGAAGCCTTGCCAATGCTCGGCCCGCACCCACTTCTCGGCATAGGTGCGGCCGACGCGCTGGATGGCCTCGATGTGGTCGACTGCGTCGAGCACCTGCACGTCGGCGGCGTCGATGTCGGCCAGGCCCAGCGCGGCGAGCCCGGCCGCGCTCACGTCCGGGTCGTAGCGCAGGTAGCTGAACTGCTTCGGGCAGGTGGTGGTCGTGCCACCCTCCGAGCTCGCCAGGCTGACGAGGTCGCCGACCTCGCGGTCCAGCGCGCCGCCGAAGCGGCAGTCGCCGATCACGCGGCAGGCCATGTCCCAGCCGGCGCTGGCGGCGTTCATCAGCGCGCCGGGGATGTTCTTCGCATGGTCGAGCAGCCACAGCTCGTCGGCCTGCAGATCCGGCCGGGCCCGGGCCGCGCCGCCGGTGCCGACCGAGACGATCAGCAGGCGGTCCGGGCCGGTCGCCCACTCGAGCTGGTAGGGCGCGGCGGTGGCCATCTCGAAGGCGAGGAAGGCCGGGTTGTTGTAGGTCGTGACGCCGCCATCGACGAAGACGAACTGCTGTTCCTTGTCGGTGCCGGCGCCCAGCGTGACGACCTCGGGCGGAAAGAAGGTCGGCGCGGCGGTGCTCGCGCGCACGAGCTGCCACAGGGGCAGCTTCAGGTTGCAGTCGGGCCGCTCGGGCCGGTTGTACTTGGCGCGCGGGTGGTTGCTGACCGGCCAGGGCGAATCGGTCGAGTGGTTGCGCAGCACCATCATCAGCAGCGTGCGCAGGCCGGGGTCACCGAGCAGCGCGGGTGCCGCATCGGCCGGGTGGCCGAGCGCGCGGTTGAGCTCGGCCTTCAGCTTGGCGGCCAGCGGCTCGTCGTCGTAGCCGTACTTCAGCCGGTTCAGCAGGTGGGTCTTGTGGAACATGTCCGCGCCGCTGCCGACGTAGAAGTCGCGGATCTGCGCGGTGCTCATGCCGGCCGACAGGCAGGCGGCGATGATCGCGCCGGTCGAGGTGCCGCAGCAGAAGTCGAACCAGTCGGCCAGCACGAGATTCGGGTCGTCGCGCTGCCGGCGCAGCGTGGCTTCGAGGCGGGCCAGGATCTCGACGCTGATCAGGCCGAGGATGCCGCCGCCGTCGCAGGCGAGGATCTTCTTCGGGCCGGGCGCATCGAGGCGATTCAGCAGCGGGTGGCCCATCAACTTCTCCGTGCGGGTGATGTGACGATCGAGCCAAGGGGTTCGCGCGGATCCGGCTCTGCCGGGCCGCTGCAAAAGCCCGCTTGGGGGTCAGCGACCGGAAGGGAGCGTGGGGGCTTCATGGACGGCATCCGGGCGGGTTGCGGCCGCCTGGGGCGCACAGCGCCTTGTCGAACCAGAGTTCGTAGGTGTCGGTGGCCGGCTGGGCGCGGCGCAGCACGGTCGCCTCGGCCGGCGCGCCGGCGGCCTCTTCGAGCGCGCGCTGGCACCAGCGCGCCAGGTCGGGGTCGCTGGCGCCTTGCGTGCGCAGGCTGGGCCGCGCCGGGGCGCGCGCCTCGCCGGTGAGCTCGATGCCCGGTGTCACGTAGCCCGCGTCGGCGAGCCGTTTGGCCAGGTGCTCGGCGAGCGGGCGCTGGCTTTCGCGGGCGATCTGCAGGTAGGCCACCGGGCGGCGCGTGAAGCTGCGCTGCAGGGCGGCCGACAGGCGCGCCGCTGCGTCACGCTGCGGGCCCGCGAGCGGCGACGTGGCGAGTTCGCCCAGCAGCGCGCGCAGTGCCGGCTGCACCGCGCGCAGCGAGGCCGGGCTCGCGCGCTCGAGCAACGCGAGCGTGCTGGTGATGCCTTGGGCGGTCGCCTCGGCCTGCGGCGCCGTGGCCAGGGCCCGCCGGGCCAGCGCGACGGCCGAGGGCAGCGCCTCGGCCGCGGCGGTGGGGTCCAGTGTCAGCGCGGTGCTGGCGGCCAGGCGTACCTCGCGGTCGGCGCCGAACAGGGCCTCGCTGCGGCTGCGCGCGGCCTCGGCCAACGCGGGCGGCGCCGGCACGCGGGGCAGGCGCGCGCGCAGGCGGTCCGTGTCCGGCGGGCTGCCCGAGGGGGCCGGCTCGCCGGGGGCGATCGGCTGGCCGGCGCTGTCCAGCGGCGTGCCGGCCCCGCTGCCCTGCGCAGGCGGCGTGCCGCCGACCGTGGCCGGCGGGCGGACCGGCTCGGGCGCGTCGATCGGCACCGGCGGCGTACTCGGACCGGCATCGCCCGCCGGCACCGGCCGGGTGATCGCCGGCGCCGTGTCGGTCAGGCTCAGCTGCGCGAGCTGGCTGCGTGCGACCACGCGCTGCGCGCCATCGAGCCGCTCGGCATGGTCCAGCGCGCGCTGGAAGTGCTGGCGCGCATCGGCACGCAGCGCCTCCAGCACCTCGCCGGCCGGCGGCGGGCTGCCGCGCAGCATCAGCTGCGCATACAGGTGCGCGAGGAAGTAGTGCGCCGGGGCCAGCGCGTCGTCGAGCGCGAGGGCGTTGGCGTATTCGCTTTGCGCGCGCTCCAGGCGCGGCGGGGTGGCGAAGTGGTCCTCGAGCGCGCGGCCCAGGTGGGCGATGGCCTCGCGCTGGTTGAAGCGCTGCCAGCCGAAGGCGCCCAGGCCCGCCACGCCGCCGGCGCCGACGAGTCCCAGGGCAAGCACCAGGCGCCGCCGACGGCGCCGCTGGCCCAGCGTGGTCTCGCTGGCGAGCAGCGCCCGCGTGGCTGGGCGCGCCGTGTCGCTCGCGCGGCCGTCGCGCGGGCCGGCCGCGGCCAGGCGCTGGCGCACCTGCGTGACCAGGGCCTGGCAGGCCTCGTCGTCGGCGTCGCCGTCCCAGGCCAGCAGGTCCAGCGTGTGCAGCGTGCCGAAGCCCAGCGGCAGCTCGACCTCGGCGATGCGCACCGGCAGCAGCTTGCCCATGTCGCGCGCGCGGCTCGATTCGTCGCGCACGAAATCCGACAGCACCGAGGCGGCCGACCACAGCACGATCGCCACCGGCGAGGCGCGCAGGTGGCGCTCGATCTCGGCGGCGAAATCGCCGCCGCCGGTGAGCTCGCGGTCCCACCAGACATCGATGCCCTCGGCCTGCAGCGCCTGGGCCAGCGCGAGCGCGGTGTCGCGGTCTTCACGGGCGTAGCTGATGAACAGGTCGGGCATCGGTGGGTCGCGGCGGGGCATGGAACCTGCCGCAGCATCGCCGCAAAGGCGGCGCACCGCAAGGCGGCCGCGCCCTCAATGTGGGGGAACGGCCCTAGGCGGCCTGGGTCGCCGTGGCCGGCAGGGCGCGCAGCAGCTCCAGCGCGCCGGATTCGGCCAGCGGCGCGGCGTAGAGGTAGCCCTGGCCGCGCCGGCAGCCGAGCGCGTGCAGCGCCCGGGCCTGCGCTGGCGTCTCGATGCCCTCGGCGATGACGTCGGCGCCCAGCGCCGCGCCGATGGCGACGATGGCGCGCGCGATCGCGTCGCCGTGCGCGGCCTGGCCGAGCTTGCGCACGAAGGCGCGGTCGATCTTCAGCGTGGTGATCGGGAAGCTGTCGAGGTAGGCGAGCGAGGAGTAGCCGGTGCCGAAGTCGTCGATCGCCAGGCCGAAGCCCGCGGCGCGCAGGCGGCCCAGGCGGCCGAGCATCAGCTCGCTGCGGTCGACCAGCAGCGATTCGGTCAGCTCCAGCTCGACCGCCCCGGCCGGCAGCCCGCTGGCGGCCAGCACCTGCGCGAGCCGCTCGATCGCCTCGTCGCTGGCGAGCTGGCGGGCCGACAGGTTGACGGCCATCTGCAGCTGCGGGTGCACGCTGCGCCACTGGCGCAGCCTGGCGCAGGCCTCGCGCAGCACCCACTCTCCGATCGGCTCGATCGCGCCGCTGGCCTCGGCCAGCGGAATGAACTCGGTCGGCCCGATGGCACCCAGCGCCGCATGGCGCCAGCGCAGCAGCGCCTCGAAGCCCAGGACCGCCGGCATCGCGGCCGCCTCGGCACCGCAGGCCGGCAGCACGACCTGCGGCTGGTAGACCAGGTGCAGTTCGCCGCGCGCGAGGGCGCCTTCGAGGGCTTGCTCGAGCTGCTGGTGCCGGCTCGGCGGCTCGGCGCCGCCGGCGTGGTAGAGGCAGTGGCGGTTCTTGCCGCGCTCCTTGGCGCGGTACATCGCGCTGTCGGCGTGGCGCATCAGGCTGTCACGGTCGTCGGCATCGTCGGGGTACAGGCAGGCGCCGATGCTGGCCGAGACCGCCGGCGCGCCGCGGTCGCCCAGGCGGTAGGGCAGGGCCAGCACCTCGACCAGCTTGGCCGCGATCGTCTCGACCTGCGCGCCCTGCAGGTCACCGTCGATGATCACGGCGAACTCGTCGCCGCCGAGCCGGCAGACGCCGTCGCTGCGGCGCAGCGTGTCCGTCAGGCGCCGGCCGACCTCGCGCAGCAGCTCGTCGCCGCGGTCGTGGCCGAGCGTGTCGTTGACCTGCTTGAAGCCGTCCAGGTCGATGTAGATCAGCGCGCAGCGGCCGTGCTCCTGCGCAGCGCGGTTCACGGCATCGTCGATGCGCTCGCGGAAGTAGTGGCGGTTGTGCAGGCCGGTGACGCTGTCGAAGTAGGCCAGGTCGTTCAGCCGCAACTCGGCTTGCCGGCGCTGGTGCAGCTCGTGGTTGAGCCGCTCGTCGCGCTGCTGCAGCTGGCTCATCATCTGGTTGAAGCCGTTGGCCAGCGCATCGACCTCGCGGCTGCCGCTGGCGCGGGCGCGCAGGCCGAAATCCTGTTCGTGGCTGACGCGCTCGGTGATCTCGACCAGCCGCGTCAGCGGATCGGCCACGCGCGAGGCCACGCGCCGCCACAGCGGGATCGACAGGCCGAAGGCCAGCGCCGCGAGCGCCACGCTGACGAGGATCGTGCCGGCCAGCGCGCGGTAGGTGGAGCGCAGCCCCACCTCCATCGCCACCATGCCGACGGTCTCGCCGTGCAGCTGGATCGGCCGGTACAGCGCGGCCCCGCACCAGCGCAGATCCCAGCCGATGCGGGCGTCGGGGCTCAGCGGGTGGCATTCGGCCTCGCTCGTCAGCGGTGCGTAACGGCCCAGCGTGCGCCCGCCGGGCAGGAAGATGCGAGCTTGCAGCACGTCGGGCGAAGCGGCGAGCGAGGCCAGGATCTCGTTGGCCTCGTCCTCGTTGCCGAAGGCGACCGCGGCCGAGCTGTTGCGGCCGATGATCTCGGCCTCGGTGGTCGTGCTGGCCTCGAGCGCCTGGCGCCGGTTGGCCGCCTCGTGCAGCACCATGCCGAGCGCGAAGGCGCCGAGCACCAGCGCCGTCAGCGCCAGGCCCAGCGTCATGATCTGGCGCCGGATGGACTTGCGACGAAGCGACGAGAAAGCCGGCATGCGTCCGCGGCCCCTGCCTACATGGCCCCGGCGACGTAACTCGCCAGCTTCAGCATGCGGGCGCTGAAGTTGAGGTTGGCCTGCCGCGCCACCTTCAGGTTGACTTCGAAGCCCAGGCGCGCCTCGTGCTTGTGGATCTCGATCATCATGCCGCGGTCGGCCAGGCCGTCGCTGTCGGTGATCGTCAGCACCGGCGCCCCGGCCAGCCGGCCCAGCACGTCGTCGACCTGGGCGCGCTGGCTGTCGTCGAGGTACAGCGCATGGCAGCCCGCGAACGATTCGCGCGGCATGACGTGGCGCACGCTGATGTGCAGCCCGCTCAGCACCGGCTTGCCCTCGAGCTTGGTGAGCTGCTCGTCCAGCGGCGTGCGGCCGAGCACGCACAGCCGGAAGGGTTCGTCCGGCGGCAAGGGCCACTGGGTGAACTGGATGAAGTTGAACAGGTAGGCGGCCTTCAACGCGCGCTCGTCGACCTGGGCGGCGGCGTTCGAGGCCGCCATGGCCAGCAGGGCGCCGAGCCACGGCGCGGCCAGTCGGGCACGCACGGCGGACCAGGCGCTCACCGGAAGGTCCCCGTCAGCTCGATCCAGGCCGAGCGCTGGCGCTTGCCGGTCGGTGGGCCGCCCAGGTACGGATCCAGCGATTGCTCGCGTTCGCGCAGCAGGTTGCGCCAGCCGATGCGAAGGTCCAGGCCGTCGACCGCCTTCTGCGACACCAGGGTCAGGTCGACCAGCGTGCGCGCGGGCACGCGGTTGGCCTTGCTGTCGGTGAAGGCGCCGGTGCGGCGCGCCGTCAGGCTCAGGCGCAGCCCCTCGCCGGCCAGCGGCGCCGAGGCCTGCAGCTTGCTGACGCTGCGCGGCGAGTAGGTCAGCGGCGCGCCGGCATCGGCTTCCGCGTGCTGCCAGGCCTGGCTGCCGCGCAGGCGCCAGCCGTGCCACTGCCACTCGGCCTCGAATTCGGCGCCCCGGCCGTCGATGCGGCGGGCCGGCTCGGCGTCGGCGTTGAGCGGCGGGTCGACCAGGTGGCCCATGCGGAACTGGTACAGGCTGCCGAGCAGGCGCAGGCTGTCGCGCTGGTACTCGGCTACCAGTTCGCGCGTCGTCACCTGCTCGTCGGGCTGATCGGGTGCATTGCCGAAGTCGCGCTCGGCGGTCGAGGCGAAACGCGTGGCGCGGCCCCGCGAGAGCTTGATCGCCCAGGCGGGCGTCGGCTCCCAGACCAGCGCCGCGCGCGGGCTCCAAGTCCAGGGCGAGAAGCTGCGCCGGTCGACGCGCAGGCCGCCCGTGACGCGCCACTCGGGCGCGAGCGTCAGCTCGTCCTCGACCGACAGGCCCACGCTCTTGCGGTGGTCGTCGTCGCGGGAGGTCGTTGCGTCGTAGTTGCGCGAGACGAAGCGCAGCACCGGATCGCGCCGCACTCGGGCGCCGAGCACGATGCGGTGGCCGGCCAGGCCGTCGTAGCCGAACTGGCTGTCCAGCGCCCACCAGACGCCGTCGTCGGCTTCGTGGAACTGGCCGAGCTCGGTGTCGTCGTCGTGCACGCGGTAGCCATAGCGGCCGGCTTGCAGGCGCAGCGACGAGCGCCAGCCCTCGGCCGGCCGGCCGTCGTGGCCGAGCGAGACGAGCTCGTTGCGGTCGAGGTAGTCGAAGGCCCAGGCCGGGCGGTTGTCGATCCTGACCTTGCGCTGGGCGCTCAGCGCCTCGACGCTGAAGCCGTCCCACGAGCCCTTGAAGAACAGGCGCTGGTCGTGGGCGATCGTGTCGTCGAACAGGTCGCCGACCTCGGCCGAGGGCAGGCCGCTGTTCTGGTGCACGGTGGCCGAGAGCAGCCACTCGGCGCCGTTGGGCAGGCGCTGGCCGGCGCTGACGCGCGCGGAGCGCTCACCCCAGTCGCCGAGCGCGGCGCTGGCCTGCACGCCGTCGATGTCGCGGCCGCGCTTCGTGACGACGTTGATCACGCCGAGGAAGGCGTTGTTGCCGTACATCGCGGTGCCGCTGCCCGGCGCGTACTCGATGCGATCGATCAGCGCGACGTCGAGCGGCCCGTCGTGGCCGAGGTAGAGCTGGTCGTACAGGTTGTCGAGCGCCGGAATGCCGTCGATCAGCAGCAGCACGCGGCCGGCCAGGCTGCGCGGGCCGCCGATGCCGCGTGCGCCGAGGAACACGTAGTCCAGCGAGTGGCTGACGTGCAGCCCGCGCATGTGGTCGAGCACCTCGCCGAAGGTGCGCAGGCCGTAGATGCGGATCTCCTCGGCCGTCAGCACCGAGACGGCCGAGGCCGCGTCGGTGACCTGATGCGCGAAGCGCGCGGCGCTGACCACCTCGGTCTCGAGCAGGCTTTCGAGCGCCAGGTCGGTCAGCTCGTCGGCGCGTGATGCGCCTGTGGCGCCGAGCACGAGGGCCAGCGCGATGGGCAGGCAGCGGCGGGCGAATGAGGCGACGGCGTCGAGGGGCATGAAACGGCCAGGGGTATGCACGCAAGCGCACAGCGCGCACCGAGACGCGGCATTGTCATCACCGTTATCGGCCGCATCTTGCCGATCTGTGCAATCCGCCGTGGCCTGCCCTGGCCCGCCGTGACGGCGTTCACGCTGGCGCGGCCCAAAACGAGAAAGGCCGCGCGGGGCGGCTCGAAGCCACCCCGGCGCGGCCGGGCTCAGCGAGACGGCTGTTCAGGCGTCAGCCGCCACCGGGCGGGGTGTCAGCGCACGCGGCCTTCCTTCCAGGCGGACAGCAGCTTGTCGTAGGCGATCGTCTCGCCCTTGGGCTTCTCGTTGGCCAGCTTGGCCCACGGCGCACCCTTGTCGCTCAGCCACTTCTTCGGGTCTTCCTTCTTGTTCAGCTTGGGCGCGCACTTGGCCATGCCGGCGCGCTCGAGCCGCGCGAGCACGTCGTCCATCTCCTTGGCCAGGTTGTCCATCGCGCCCTGCGGCGTCTTCTCGCCGGTGACCGCCTGCGCCACGTTCTTCCACCACAGCTGCGCGAGCTTCGGGTAGTCGGGCACGTTGGTGCCGGTCGGCGTCCAGGCCACGCGGGCCGGGCTGCGGTAGAACTCGACCAGGCCGCCGAGCTTGGGCGCGAGGTCGGTCATCGCCTTGCTCTGGATGTCCGACTCGCGGATCGGCGTCAGGCCGACGATGGTCTTCTTCAGCGAGGTCGTCTTGGCGGTGATGAACTGGGCGTAGAGCCAGGCCGCGGCGGTGCGGTTGGCGTCATGGCCCTGGAAGAAGGTCCACGAGCCGACGTCCTGGTAGCCGTTCTGCATGCCCTGCTTCCAGTACGGGCCGTTCGGGCCGGGGGCCATGCGCCACTTGGGCGTGCCGTCGGCGTTGACCACCGGCAGTCCCGGCTTGGTCATGTCGGCGGTGAAGGCCGTGTACCAGAAGATCTGCTGCGCGATCTGGCCCTGGGCCGGCACCGGGCCGGCCTCGCCGAAGGTCATGCCGGTGGCTTCCTTGGGCGCGTACTTCTTCATCCAGTCGACGTACTTGGTCAGCGCGTAGACGGCGGCCGGCGAGTTGGTCGCGCCGCCGCGCTCGACCGAGGCGCCGACCGGCGCGCACTTCTGCGCGTCGACGCGGATGCCCCACTCGTCGACCGGCACGCCGTTCGGGATGCCCTTGTCCGCCGTGCCGGCCATCGACAGCCAGGCGTCGGTGAAGCGCCAGCCGAGCGACGGATCCTTCTTGCCGTAGTCCATGTGGCCGTAGATGGGCTTGCCGTCGATGGTCTTCACGTCGTTGCTGAAGAACTCGGCGATGTCTTCATAGGCCGACCAGTTCAGCGGCACGCCGAGCTCGTAGCCGTACTTGGCCTTGAACTTGTCCTGCAGGTCCTTGCGGGCGAACAGGTCGGCGCGGAACCAGTACAGGTTGGCGAACTGCTGGTCGGGCAGCTGGTACAGCTTGCCGTCCGGCGCGGTGGTGAAGCTGGTGCCGATGAAGTCCTTCAGGTCCAGCCCGGGGTTGGTGAATTCCTTGCCCGCACCGGCCATGTAGTCGGTGAGGTTCATGATCTTGCCGTAGCGCCAGTGGGTGCCGATCAGGTCGGAATCGCTGATCCAGCCGTCGTAGATCGACTTGCCGGATTGCATGCTGGTCTGCAGCTTCTCGACCACGTCGCCTTCCTGGATCAGGTCGTGCTTGACGGTGATGCCGGTGATCTCGGAGAACGCCTTGGCCAGCGTCTTCGATTCGTACTCATGCGTCGTGATGGTCTCGGAGACGACCGAGATTTCTTTCACGCCCTTGGCCTTGAGCTTGGCGGCGGCGTCGATGAACCACTTCATCTCGGCCAGTTGCTGGTCCTTGCCCAGCGTGGAGGGTTGAAACTCGCTGTCGATCCACTTCTTCGCGGCGGCCTCGTCGGCCCAGGCCTGACCGGCCAGCGCGCAAGCAGCGGCCAGGGCGAGTGCGGAATAACGCACCTTCATTTGCATGTCTCCTCAAGCATTCGTCCCCGTTTGCGGTTGGGTTGACCAGGCCCCGGGGACGCTCCGGGCCGGATTCCCTCACGATGCGGTGTGTCTTCAGCCCTTGCGCATGATCAGCGCCAGCACGCCCATCGAGGCGATGAAGCTGATCCAGATGCTGGGTTCACTCTCCAGCGAGAACCACTCGGCAAACTTGCCGGCCAGGCCGATGAAGGCCAGATTGATGTAGGCGGCGGTGAGCAGGCCGATGAAGAGCCGGTCGCCCCGCGTGGTGCTGATCGGCAGCCAGCCTTTGCGCACGGTGGTGGGGCTCTTGATCTCCCATACGGTCATGCCGGCAAGCATCAGCACGATGCAGGTGAAGAAGACGGCGACAGGGGTGGTCCAGACCATCCAGTCAAACATGGCCCACCCCCGTAGCGCCTTCGGCGCTCCCCCTCAAGGGGGCGCCGCCAGCGGCCTGGCAGAGCCAGTTCCGCGGCGTCTGCTTGGTTCGGTTGACTTGCTGCATAGCTTTCTTCCTTGCTCGATGGCTCACACCCGCCCCATCGCGAACCCCTTCGCGATGTAGTGCCGCACGAACCAGATGACGATGGCGCCCGGCACGATGGTCAGCGTGCCGGCTGCCGCGAGCACGGCCCAGTCCATGCCCGAGGCGCTGACCGTGCGGGTCATCGTCGCGACGATGGGCTTGGCGTTCACCGAGGTCAGCGTGCGCGCGAGCAGCAGTTCCACCCACGAGAACATGAAGCAGAAGAAGGCCGCGACGCCCACCCCCGCCTTGATCAGCGGCAGGAAGATGGTGAGGAAGAAGCGCGGGAAGGAGTAGCCGTCGATGTAGGCGGTCTCGTCGATCTCGCGCGGGATGCCGCTCATGAAGCCTTCGAGGATCCACACCGCCAGCGGCACGTTGAACAACAGGTGCGCCAGCGCGACTGCAATGTGCGTGTCCATCATTCCGAGCGTCGAGTAGAGCTGGAAGAAGGGCAGCAGGAACACCGCGGGCGGCGTCATGCGGTTGGTCAGCAGCCAGAAGAACACATGCTTGTCGCCGAGGAACGAGTAGCGGCTGAACGCATAGGCCGCCGGCAGCGCGACGGTGACCGAGATCACCGTGTTGATCGCCACGTAGATCAGGCTGTTGATGTAGCCCGAGTACCAGCTCTCGTCGGTGAAGATCGTCTTGTAGTTGTCCCAGGTGAAATGCTGGGGCAACAGGGAGAAGCTCGACAGAATCTCCTCGTTGGTCTTGAAGCTCATGTTGACCATCCAGTAGATGGGCAACAGCGCGAAGACGAGGTACAGCCCGAGCAGCACGCTGCGCTTGTGGAAACGCTGCTCATTCATTTCCAGCGCCCTCCTTGTCGGCCGTGCCGACACGCTGCATCCAGTTGTAGAGCACGAAGCAGAACAGCAGGATGATGAGAAAGTAGATCAGCGAGAAGGCGGCTGCAGGGCCGAGATCGAACTGGCCGACGGCCTTCTGCGTCAGGTACTGGCTGAGGAAGGTCGTGGCGTTGCCGGGGCCGCCGCCGGTGAGCACGAAGGGCTCGGTGTAGATCATGAAGGAGTCCATGAAACGCAGCAGCACCGCGATCATCAGCACGCCGCGCATCTTGGGCAGCTGGATGTAGCGGAACACCGCGAACTTCGAGGCGCCGTCGATGCGCGCGGCCTGGTAGTACGCATCGGGAATGGAGCGCAGCCCGGCGTAGCACAGCAGCGCGACCAGCGGCGTCCAGTGCCACACGTCCATCAGCAGCACGGTCAGCCAGGCCTGGGTCGCATCGCCGGTGTAGCTGTACTCGATGCCCAGCTTGTCGAGCGTGGCGCCCATCAGGCCGATGTCGGCACGGCCGAAGATCTGCCAGATCGTGCCGACCACGTTCCAGGGGATCAGCAGCGACAGCGCCACGATCACCAGGGTGGCCGAAGCCCGCCAGCCCTGCGCCGGCATGGCCAGTGCCAGGGCGATGCCCAGCGGGATCTCGACCGCCAGCACGGCCAGCGAGAAGCGCAGCTGGTTCCACAGCGCTTCGTGCAGGTCCTCGTCGCGCATGACGGAGGCGAACCACTCCGTGCCGACGAACACGCGCCGATCGGGCGAGATGATGTCCTGCACCGAGTAGTTCACCACCGTCATCAGCGGCACGATGGCCGAGAAGGCGACGCAGATGAAGACCGGCAGGATCAGGAACCAGGCCTTCTGGTTGATTGGCTTGGTCGGTGTCGTCATGCGACCAACTCCTCGTTCGCATAGAAGCAGGTGTGGTTGCCCAGCACCTGCAGCCGCACGGCGTCGCCCGGCGCGGGGATGACGGCATCGGGCGCAAGCCGGGATTTCAAGGTCTGCTCGCCGGCGCGGCAGGTCACCAGCACGTAGGTGCCGATGTCCTGCACCTGAGTCACGGTGGCCGGCAGGCCGTGCGCGTTGTCGGCCGCGGCGATCGACAGGTACTCCGGCCGGATGCCGAGCTTCAGCGCACCGTCGGGCAGCATGCGGCCCGTGTCGCCGAGCGCCTGGCCGGCCACGCTCAAGCGCCCGCCGCGCGCCTCGACCGGCAGGAAGTTCATGCCCGGCGAGCCGATGAAGTGGCCGACGAAGGTGTGCGCCGGCCGCTCGAACAGGGCATCGGCCGAGCCGACCTGCACTGCCTTGCCGCGCGTCATCACGACCACCTGGTCGGCAAAGGTCAGCGCCTCGACCTGGTCGTGCGTCACGTAGATCAGGGTCAGCTTCAGCTCGTGGTGGATCTGCTTGAGCTTGCGCCGCAGCTGCCACTTCAGGTGCGGGTCGATCACCGTCAGCGGCTCGTCGAACAGCACCGCCGAGACATCCGGCCGCACCAAGCCGCGGCCGAGCGAGATCTTCTGCTTCTGGTCGGCGGCCAGGCCCGCCGCGCGCAGGTTGAGCTGGTGGCTCATCTCCAGCATCTCGGCGATCTGGCCGACGCGGGCCTTGATCACGCTTTCTGGCACCTTGCGGTTCTTGAGCGGGAACGCGAGGTTCTCGGCCACGGTCATCGTGTCGTAGATGACCGGGAACTGGAACACCTGCGCGATGTTGCGCGCCTGCGGCGTGGCGCGGGTCATGTCCTTGCCGTCGAAGGTCACCGTGCCGTGCGAAGGCACGAGCAGGCCCGACATGATGTTGAGCATGGTCGTCTTGCCGCAGCCCGAGGGGCCCAACAGCGCGTAGGCGCCGCCGTCGGCGAAGCTCATCTTCAGCGGCAGCAGCGCGTAGTCGGCGTCGTCTTTCGGATTTGGCTTGTACGAGTGCGCGAGGTCGAGGTCGATGCGGGCCATCGTTCAGTTCCTCCCGCCACGGTGAGGGGCGACCAGCAGCGCGCCACCCTGGTCGAAGACATAGACCTGCGTCGGGTTCAGGTGCAGAGTGATCGGTGCACCGAGGCCGAAGTCGTGCACGCCGGTCAATTGCGCGACCAGCTCGCCGACGGCGGTGGCCACGTGGACGAAGGTGTCCGAGCCCGAGATCTCGGCCAGCTCGACGGTGCCCGGCAGCGTGACGTCGCCGGGGCGGGCCTGCACGCGCAGCGCGCTGGCGCGCACGCCGAGCGTCAGCGCGCGCGACGCCGCCGCGGGCAGGGGGATCTGCAGCGACGGCCCGGCGTTCATCTGCACGCCGATCGTCGCGGCCTCGCCGGCGATGAGGTTCATCGGCGGGTCGCTGAAGGCCCGTGCGACGCGGATCGAGGCCGGCGCGTGGAAGACCTCGGCCGTCGGGCCGTACTGGAGCAGCTCGCCGGCATCGAGCACCGCGGTGTAGCCGCCCAGCAGCAGGGCTTCGCCCGGCTCGGTCGTGGCATAGACGACGGTCGAGTCGCCCGCGGCGAAGAGCGCGGTCAGCTCCTCGCGCAGCTCCTCGCGCAGCTTGTAGTCGAGGTTGACGAGCGGCTCGTCGAGCAGCATCAGCGGCGCGTTCTTCGCCAGCGCGCGGGCCAGGGCCACGCGCTGCTGCTGGCCGCCCGAGAGTGCCGCGGGCAGGCGATCGAGGAACATCTCGATGTGCAGCTTCGCGGCGAGCGCGCGCACGCGCTCGGCCACGCCCTTCTCGCCGCGCAGCTTCATCGGCGAGGCGATGTTGTCGGCCACCGTCATCGACGGGTAGTTGATGAACTGCTGGTAGACCATCGCGACATTGCGTTCGCGCACCGGCACGCCGGTCACGTCCAGCCCGTCGACGGTCACGCGGCCGGCGCTGGGCGTGTCGAGCCCGGCCATGATGCGCATCAGGCTGGTCTTGCCGGCCTGCGTGGCGCCCAGCAGCACGGTGACCTCGCCTGGGTGCGGCGCGATGCTCATGTCGTGCAGCCAGGTCTCGGCGCCGACCTTCTTGCTGATGCCCTCGAGCGTCAGCTGCATGGGGTGTCCTTCATCGAATCCGTCGTTGTCTCGGTTGAATCCCTGTCGTTGTCGTGGCCGCCGTCGTCGGCGTGGTTTTCCATCCAGGCATCGACGCGGGCGCGCTCGGCGGCGCTGTAGTGCAGGCCCAGCTTGCTGCGGCGCCACAGCACGTCTTCGCCGCTGCGGGCCCATTCGGTGTCGCGCAGGAACTTCAGCTCCGCCTCGTACAACCCTGGCGCGATCTCCGCGCCCAGGTCGGCCAGCGACTGTGCGCTGCCCAGCAGCTCGCCGATGCGGGCGCCGTAGGCGCGGGCCAGGCGACGCACCAGCACCGTCGGCAGCCAGGGGTGGCGCGCGCCGACCGCATGCACCAGGCGCTCGAAGTCGGTGTCGGGGCGCTGCGCGGGCCCGATCCACGCACTGAGTTCACCGCCGGGCAGGAAAGCGCCGTGCGTCCACGCGGGCCGGCGCTCGCCGAGCATCTGGCCGATCTCGTCGGCCGCGTCTTCGGCGAGCTTGCGGAAGGTGGTGATCTTGCCGCCCCACACGCTCAGCAGCGGCGCGGCGGGCTGCCCGTCGGCACCCTGGTTGGGCTCGAGCAGGTAGTCGCGCGTGACGGCCGAGGGGTCGCCCGATTCATCTTCGAGCAGCGGTCGCACGCCGGCGTAGCTCCACACCACGTCGGCCGGCCGCACCGGGCGGCGGAAGTAGCGGCTGGCCTGCTCGCACAGGTAGGCCGTCTCGGCCTCGGTGATGTGGGCGCCGCGCGGGTCGCCCTGCAACTCGACATCGGTCGTGCCGATCAGCGTGAAGTCGCGCTCGTAGGGGATCGCGAAGATGATGCGCTTGTCGGGGTTCTGGAAGATGTAGGCGTGGTCGTGCTCGAAGCAGCGCGGCACGACGATGTGCGAGCCCTTGACCAGGCGCAGGCTCTTGGTGGCCAGCGCCTCGCCGCGCACGGGCAGCGCCGCGCCGCGCAGAAAGGCCTCGGCCCAGGGCCCGGCGGCGTTGACCAGCGCCCGCGCGGTGACGAGGCGCTCGCGCCCATCCTCGCACTGCAGCGTGGCCTGCCAGGTGCGTTCGCGCCGCTCGGCGCGGGTGCAGCGGGTGCGCGTCAGCAGCGTCGCGCCGTGGGCGCGGGCGTCGACGGCGTTCAGCACGACCAGCCGTGCATCGTCGACCCAACCGTCGGAATAGACGAAGCCGCGCGTGAACTCGGGCTTCAGCGGCGCGCCGGCGGCGTGGTGGCGCAGGTCGATGCCGCGCGAGCCGGGCAGCACCTCGCGGCGAGCCAGGTGGTCGTACAGAAAGATGCCCAGGCGGATCAGCCACGCCGGCCGCATCGAAGGATCGTGCGGCATCACGAAGCGCAGTGGCCACATGATGTGCGGCGCGCTCTTGAGCAGCACCTCACGCTCCTGCAGCGCCTTGCGCACGAGCGAGAACTCGTAGTACTCGAGGTAGCGCAGCCCGCCGTGGATCAGCTTGGTCGACGACGACGAGGTGTGCGAGGCCAGGTCGTCCTGCTCGACCAGCACCACCTGCCAGCCGCGGCCGGCCAGGTCACGCGCGATGCCGGCGCCGTTGATGCCGCCGCCGACGACGAGCACGTCGCAGGCCAACGGCGCCTTCGCGGCGGCATGGGCGGCCGCATCGGCAGCCGAAAGGGGCACCCGGTGGGGCGCATCGTCGAACAACTGGCGTCTCCTCGATCGCGGTGAACGTCGGCCGCAGGCAAAGCGCCGCCGGCTTCGTTCTTCTTTTTTCGTTTTATCTCAGTTCGTGTTCGAATTCAAGTTCGTTTTGGACTGTTTGTTTGCGGGTTTGCTCTGATTCGCTCCAACCAAGGGCCTTCGGGACAATGCGGGGCATGACCCCCAACCCGCGCCAGTCCGAGTTGCTCGATGCCGTGCGTGCGCACGGTGTCGCCACCGTCGAATCGCTGGCCGATCGGTTCGGCGTCACGCTGCAGACGGTGCGCCGCGACGTGAAGCTGCTCGCCGAAGCCGGGCTGCTCGCGCGCTTCCATGGCGGCGTGCGGATGCCCAGCTCGACCACCGAGAACATCGCCTATCGCCAGCGCGAGGCGCTGAACGCCGAGGCGAAGAAACGCATCGCGAAAGCGGTGGCAGCGCGGGTGCCCAACGGCTGTTCGCTGCTGATCAACCTCGGCACCACGACCGAGGCGGTGGCGCGCGAGCTGCTGCGCCACAAGGGCCTGCGCGTGATCACCAACAACCTGAACGTGGCCGCCATCCTGGCCGACAACGCCGAATGCGAGGTCATCGTCGCCGGCGGCGTGGTGCGCAACCGCGACCGCGGCATCGTCGGCGAGGCGGCGGTCGATTTCATCCGCCAGTTCCGCGTCGACATCGGGCTGATCGGCATCTCGGGCATCGAGGCCGACGGTTCGCTGCGCGATTTCGACTACCGCGAGGTCAAGGTCGCTCGGGTCATCATCGAGCAGTCGCGCGAGGTCTGGCTGGCGGCCGACCACAGCAAGTTCAACCGGCCGGCGATGGTCGAGCTGGCGCGCATCGACCAGCTCGACCTGCTGTTCACCGACCAGCCGCCGCCGGCGCCTTATCCTGCACTGCTCGCCGAGGCCGGCGTGCAGCTGGAGTGCGTACAACCATGAGCTTCATCCTCGCCCTCGATCAGGGCACCTCGAGCTCGCGCTCGATCGTGTTCGACGAACGCGGCTGCATCGTCGCGATGGCGCAGCGCGAGTTCCGCCAGATCTACCCGCAGCCGGGCTGGGTCGAACACGATCCGAAGGAGATCTGGGCCACGCAGCTCGCCACCGCGCAGGAAGCGCTGGCCCAGGCCGGCATCGGCGCGCGCGACGTCGCGTCGATCGGCATCACCAACCAGCGCGAAACGACGCTGGTGTGGAACCGCGCGACCGGCGAGCCCGTGCACAACGCGATCGTCTGGCAGGACCGCCGCGCCGAGCCCACCTGCGCCGCGCTGCGCGAGCGCGGGCTGGAGCCCACGGTTCGCGCCAAGACCGGGCTGATCTTCGACGCCTATTTCTCCGGCACCAAGCTGAAGTGGATCCTCGACAACGTTCCCGGGGCGCGCGCCAGCGCACAGCGCGGCGAGCTGGCGTTCGGCACCGTCGACAGCTGGCTGATGTGGCAGCTGACCGGCGGCCGCGTGCATGCCACCGACGTCAGCAACGCGTCGCGCACGCTGCTGTTCAACGTGCGCAGCAACACCTGGGACGATGAGCTGCTGGCGATGCTCGAGGTTCCGCGCGAGATGCTGCCCGCGGTGCATCCGTCGAGCCACGTCTTCGGCCACACGCTCGAGAACCTGCTCGGCGCGTCGGTGGCCATCGGCGGCGTGGCCGGCGACCAGCAGGCCGCGTTGTTCGGCCAGGCCTGCTTCCGCGCCGGCCTGGCGAAGAACACCTATGGCACCGGCTGCTTCATGCTGACGCACACCGGCGCGCAGTTCGAGACCTCGGCCAACGGGCTGATCACCACCAGTGCCGCGCAACCGACCGCGACGCCGGAGTTCGCGCTCGAAGGCAGCGTGTTCATCGCCGGCGCAGTGGTGCAGTGGCTGCGCGACGGGCTCAACGCAATCAAGAGCAGCGCCGAGGTGCAGGCGCTGGCCGAGAGCGTGCCCGACAGCGGCGGCGTGATGTTCGTGCCGGCCTTCACCGGCCTCGGCGCGCCGTACTGGAAGGCCGACGCGCGCGGCGCCATCGTCGGCCTGACGCGCGGCAGCACGGTCGCGCACATCGCGCGCGCCGCGCTGGAGAGCATCGCGTTCCAGAGTGCGGCGCTGCTGCAGGCGATGAACCGCGATGTGGCCGCCGCCGGCGGCGTGCCGGTGAGCGAGCTGCGCGTCGACGGCGGCGCCTGCGT
>NZ_DATFAN010000104.1:0-15942 GCF_035254525.1 Ideonella sp.
GGCGCTGCTGTTCCATCTGCTGTCCAAGCTGTACGAGCGCACGAGCGTGGTGATCACGACCAACCTGAGCTTCAGCGAGTGGGCCAGCGTGTTCGGTGATGCGAAGATGACGACGGCGCTGCTGGACCGGCTCACGCACCACTGCCACATCCTGGAGACCGGCAACGACAGCTACCGCTTCAAGAACAGCTCCGCCCAACCCAACCAGCCCAAGAAGGAGTCTAAGACCAAGAAGTTACCCACAGCCTGAGTCCGAGTGGCTCGAATACGGGTGGGTCAATATTGGATGGAAACGGTGGGTCAGGATTGCGTGGAACTCAACATCTTCACCGTCGATGTAGATGCAATCGCCGCGGTCCTTCTTGGACAGGTTCTGCCAGAAGCCTCCGTAGAGTCGGCCGTGCTCCTGGAAGCTGGCATTGCTGAAGTACCTCCTGAGGCGTCTCTCCTGATCGTTGATCTTTGCGTGGCGTGGTCCATCATCCATCGGCACGTATTCAATGTCCGCATCCTCAAGCCACCGGTTGATCCGACGCACCTCCGAACGCATCCGCACGGTGTCATCGTTGTCGGTGTAGTCGAGCCACTTGCCCTTGTCGCCGAAGCGCTCCTTGGGGGCCTTCTGAACGATCACCTCTTCGTCCGGGTTGCGTCCAAGGTCAGCAAAGGTGACTGGGTGACGGTCAAGGAACTCGATCAGCTTCGGCCCGGGCCACAAGGTTGTCTTGCTCCCCTTGCCGTCGCCACTGCGCAGCCTGTGGACCCCTTGACGCATCTTGCAGGCACCAAGGCTGGTAAATGCGTCCATCACGTCAATGAACTTCTCAGACAGGAATGACGGGGCGTATCGATTCCGCCTCGTGTAGTCCCGATTGTTCCTGGAAACGCACAGTCGTTGGTCAGGGCTCTGGAGATGGACAAACAAGAGTTCACACACCAGGGCCTCCACCTGTGATTCGTGGCGTTGCTGATCTGCGGCCTTCCTGGCTCGCTGTCGGTCCTTGGCCTCCTGCTTCCGAATGAGAGAGCCGGCTCCGCTCGTTTGAACACGCAACGCCTTGAAGTAAGTGGATTGGCTGCGGTTTGAACTTCTTCAATCCCGGGCCCCTGCCAGGCCGCCGGAGGCGCCCCGGTTGAGCCCATGTACACATGGTTCAACCCATCACGCTGCGGCGTGCATCGGCGCCAGCGCGTTGAAGTAGACCATATCCGGTGTTTGGCCGTCGTGCGACTGATGCGGTCGGCGTGCGTTGTAGAAGTCGAAGTACGCCCCCAGACTCTGGCGCGCGGCGCTGACGCCGTCGTAGGCCTTGAGGTACACGTCCTCGTACTTCACGCTGCGCCACAGTCGCTCGACGAAGACGTTGTCGCGCCAGCAGCCCTTGCCATCCATGCTTTGGCGTGCACCGATGCGCGCAACCTCGGCAACGAACTCGGCGCTGCTGAACTGGCTGCCCTGGTCGGTGTTGACGATCTCTGGCGTTCCCCAGCGCGCGGCCGCCTCGCGCAAGGCCTCGACACAGAAGTCCGCCTCCATCGTGATTGACACCCGGTGAGCGAGCACCCGGCGGCTGTGCCAGTCCAGCACCGCCACCAGGTACACCCAGCCGCGCGCCATCGGGATGTACGTGATGTCCAACGCCCACACCTGGTTGGCGCGCTCGATGCCCAGCCCTCGCAGCGCATACGGGAACACCGGGTGCGCCGGGTGCTTCTTGCTCGTGTTGGGCTTGCGGTACAGCGCCTGGATGCCCATGCGCCGCATCAGCGTGCCCACGTGCCGGCGCCCGACCTCGATGCCCTGCAGCCGCAGCAGATCGCGCAGCATGCGGCTGCCCGCGAATGGGTACTCCAGGTGCAACTCGTCGATGCGGCGCATCAGCGCGAGTTCGACCTCAGGGATCGGCTCGGGGTGGTAGTACACCGTGCCGCGGCTGATGCCCAGCAGTTCGGCTTGGCGCTTGACCGGCAGTTCGTGATCGCGCTCGATCATCGCTTTACGCTCAGCAACCCGGCCTTGCTGAGCGCGCCTTCCAAAAAATCATTCTCCAGCGCCAACTGCCCGATCTTCGCATGCAGCGCCTTGAGGTCCACCGCCGCCGCCTCGGGCGCCACTGCGCCACCGAACACGCCGGCGGCGCGCTCGATGAGCTGACGCCGCCACTCGGTCACCTGGTTCGGATGCACGTCGTGCTTCTGAGCGATCTCGGCGATGGTCCTCCCATCGGCCAGCGCCTCGATCGCCACCTTGGCCTTGAACGCCGCTGAGTGATTGCGCCGCGGTCTCCTGCTCATACTCTCTGCTCCTTCTTCCTGGGCTCTATCCTCGCCCATCGGAGCAGCCTCTCCACTTTATGCCGTGTTCAGATTCACGCGACCGGCTCTGAGACTCAGCACGTGGGCAACAACCAGCTTGGATGCCACGGTCTTGGCGACTCTATGACCATCGAAGAACTCATCCTTGCTGGGTTCCTCGTTCTTGTTGCTAGCAGCCTTCTTCATTCAATCCACCAGGAAGCTCCTGGCTACCTTTGGTGTCCATTGGTGGTATTTCAATCATCATCCCCATGGCATCACACCAGAGGAGAGCTAGGGGAACCTAGGAACTCCTTAGGACCCTTAGCCCTCTCCTTAAGGAAGGGGCATAAGGGGATGGCCCTGACTGCGGAGTTGGCCCAGTCCATCGGGTCAATCAGCGCTGTGGTGCCACCCTCGGCGGTCTACGTACATCTTCACCTCTGCGAAGGATGCGTCGGTGACGTGATAGAGGTACGCGAACACGTAGATGCCTCCGCATGTGTCGTAGATCACTTCGATGTCCCGAAGAACATCCTCGGGCAGAACATCCAGGCCACGGACAGACTTCGCTGGTCGAAGCTCATGACCCAGGGCCTGATATAGCCGGTCTGCCACTTCTTGCATCATGGGTGAGTCTCTTCGGTGTTGCGATTGGCTCAGGAACGCCCCTCAGAGGCCCTCAGGGCGCTTCGGTGATCCGGGCGAGGGGTGTGGGGCCTGATGTGACCTGGGGGATTCAGGCCCGCGCTGGCATCGGCTGCCACTGGGTCGGGCTGAAGGTGAGTTCATCGAACTCCACATCATCCGCCCAAACCTCCGAGTAGTTTCCCTCAGCGTCCTCGGTGGCCCAAGAGTCCAGCAGGCGGGCAGCAGTCACCACCCGTTCGGCTCTGGGTTGGTCTGGGTGCCACCCGCGAACGAGGACGAGGGTGTCCTTGGGGGGAAGTTGTTCGGCGACGGTGATCCAGTTGTTCATTTCGGTTCCTCGGAATACGTTGGGTGGCATGCCGCCGCTGAGTCTCGGACGGCTCTAGTGTTTCGATACTCACTGATCCGGGATCAGGGCTGCTACCTCGGCAAGCCAGCGGCGCTTTGCCTTCAGGCTGTACCCCTTGCCATAGTTTGCGGCGATGTCCTTGCCGGAATGCCCTTGAATGGCCTTTTGAATGTCCTCGGGACAGCCGACTTCGCGCAGTGCGTCCTTCATCCAGTGCCTGAAGGAATGAGAGGTGATGCCCGACTCGGCAAGGCGCTTGTTCACAGCAGCGGAGGCGTTGTCATTCCCGCGCTTCTTCGCGTACTCAGGAAAGAGGGCGGCGGATGCCTTGGCCAACGCTACGACCCGCGTAGCCGCTGTCAAAGCCACGCCTAGAAGGGGCACGTCCCGAACACTCGCCTCTGTCTTGAGGCTGCGCCAGGGCTGGGGCTTGATGGCGATGTGCGGAGTTTCATGGTCTAGCAGCACATCCGCGACCGCTAGGCCTGAGAGTTCCCCGATACGGGCTCCTGTACCAATCTGAAGGCGGATGAGAAGGGCCGTGCTGCTGTCGTCGTTGGCGAACTTGGTGATGAGTTCCTTGACCGCATCTGTGGTCGGAACCACGGCCTCCTTCGCATCGTGACCCTCTGCCCTGATCTTCAAAACGGCAAAGGGGTTGGGCTTCGCGATTTCCCATTCACGCCAAGCCACTGCTAGGACGGCGTTGATGTGCGAGAGCGAGCGGCGGACTGTCGTCGTCTTGACTGAAGTCAGGCGAGTGTCGATGTAGTTGCGTCCGTGCTCTCGTGTCAGGTCTTCCACCGCGATGTCGCCTACGAGAGCCATCAACCCATCCCAGTCCCTGCGCACCTTGGCGATGAAGTCGGCATCGTGCGCCTTCTCATGGGTGGACTCGTAGGCGTCAAAGGCGTGACTCAACCTCTTCGCATTGACGCGGCCTTTCTGGAGTATCCGAAGTGCTGCCTCTTCGTGAGCAGGGAGGAATTCTTTCTCCGGAGTGTCCGCAAGCCACTCTGGGACGTGATCCGGATATCCCTGGTCCGCAAGGTAGCGATGCCACTTCGGATCGACTACGTGATCCACAAAAGTGCTGAGGTCTCCCCACTCATCAGCGAGGGCCTGAGCGGCCCGCAACGTCTCGCCAGGGGTCAAGGCCTTGTCGTTGCGGAGCGCCTTGAACTGCGCTTCGTAGCTCTGTGCCATGGCTGCGGCCTTGCGGGCGGCCACACGTGCGTCCGAGGTCTCCAGCGACTTGCGGATGAGCTTGGTTGGGAAGCGGCCGTGAAGGTCCTTGGGGACTCGGAGGTGGAACCAGTAGATGGCCCCTCGGAGTTGGACGTGTCGAATGTGGACGCGGACTGCTGAATTCAAGATCAAGAGCATGCAGGGCCAATCGAGGTAAGGGGCTGGTCATCCCATCTTGAACGGTGCGGATGAGGCGCTGAGGATGGTGTCCACCAAATCGAATAGGTGGACCCCTGATGAATCCCAAAGGACCCAATCCGCGGCGCCGACACGCTGCCGAGTTGAAGGCCGCAGTGCTGGCCGAGTGCGAAGCGCCGGGCGCGTCGGTGGCGGCGGTGGCGCTCGCGCACGGGCTGAACGCGAACCTGGTGCGCAAGTGGCTGGTCGGGCGTGGCATCAAGCGCACCGGACTGCCGGCGCCGCGTGCTGCGAGCGCACTGGCGCTCGATGCGCGGTTGACGCCGGCGATCGCTGCGCCCGCGTCCTTCGTGCCAGTGCAGATGCCCCCGCCCGCGCCGGCGAAGGACATGAAGGTGCAGTTGCGTCGTGGCGCGACGACCGTCACGTTGTGCTGGCCGGCGGAGTCGGCGGGCGAACTCATGGCGTGGATGCGGGAGCTGATGAAGTGATCCGCATCGATGCGCTGTGGGTGGCGGTCGCGCCCGTGGACATGCGCGCGGGCGCCGAGCGATTGCTGGCGCAGGTGGTGCTCGTGTTCGGCCAGGCGCGAGCTCATCACGCCTACTTGTTCGCGAACGCGCGCGCGACGCGGATCAAGCTGCTGATACACGATGGGTTCGGCGTGTGGTGCGCGACGCGGCGGCTCAACGAGGGCCGCTTCCTCTGGCCTGCGGCCGACACCGCGACGCTTGCGCTCACGCGCGAGCAGTTCGAGGCGCTGGTGATTGGACTGCCGTGGCAGCGCCTGGAGCAGCTGCAGGTCATCACGCGCGTATAGAGGTTGCAGTGGCAACGCCGCGTTGCGCAGCCTTGCCTGAGCGTGGTGGGCGCGATGACAATCGCGCCCCATGCTCGATACGCAACAGCTCAAGGCCGAAGACCTGCAAGGTCTGGATGCTGAGGCGGCGTCGAAGGTGATGGCCATGGTGCAGCGGCTCACGCAGGAGCTGCACTTCAAAGAGACGAAGCTGCAGAAGCTCACGTTCGAGCTGGCGCGGCTGAAGGCTCTGAAGTTCGGGGCCAAGACCGAAGTGATGGATGCCGAGCAGCGGCGCCTGTTCGAGGAGACGCTGGCCGAAGACGAGGCCAGCCTGCTGGCGCAGCTGCAGGCACTGCAGAACGCCAAGGCCGCGGCCGAAGCGGCGGCCGGCCAGGACAAGCCGCCGCCCAAGCGTGCCCCGCGGCGCCAGCCGCTGCCCGCGCACCTGCGCCGGGAAGACCACCGCCACGAGCCCGAGGACACGAACTGCCCGCAGCCCGAGTGCGGCCGTCCGATGCTGCGCATCGGCGAGGAGGTGAGCGAACGGCTGGACATCATCCCGGCGGAGTTCTTCGTCCACCGCCACATCTATGGCAAGTGGGCCTGCAAGTGCTGCCAGACTCTGGTGCAGGAGCCGGCCGAGCCGCAGATCATCGACAAGGGCCAGCCCACCGCCGCACTGGTCGCGCACACGCTGGTCAGCCGCTTCGTGGACCACCTGCCGTACTACCGGCAAGAGACCATCAACGCGCGCTCAGGCGTGCACACCCCGCGCTCGACGCTGGCGGCCTGGGCGGGCGCCGGCGGCGCGGCCTTGGAGCCGCTGTACGAGGTGCACAAGGCCTTCGTGCTGGCCTGCGCGGTGCTGCATGCCGACGAGACGCCGGTGGCGATGCTCGACCCTGGCGCGGGCAAGACCAAGAAGGCGTACATCTGGGGCTACGCGCGCAGCCAGTTCGATCCCCAGCCCGGCGTGATCTACGAGTTCTGCCCGGGGCGCGGCGGCAAGTACCCGGTGGCGTTCCTCGATGGCTGGAAGGGCACGCTCATCTGCGACGACTACAAGGGCTACGAGACGCTGTTCAAGCTTGGGGTGCGCGTCGAGGCGGGATGCGCAGTTCACAGCCGACGCAAGTTCGACGAGCTGATCAAGCACGGCCACAGCGAGGTCGCGGCCGAGGCCGTGAGGCGCATGGCGGTGGTGTTCCAGATCGAGCAGCAGCTGCAGCACTGCGAACCCGCTGAGCGCCTGGCGCTGCGACAGCAGATCACGCGGCCACACTGGGACGGGCTGCATGCCTGGCTGAAGCTGGAGCGACAGCGGGTTCCCGAGGGCAGCGCCGTCGCCAGGGCTATCGACTACAGCCTGCGCCGGTGGGAGGCGTTGAGCCGCTTCCTCAGCGACGGCGACGTCAGCCCGCACAACAACCACCTCGAGAACTTGCTGCGTCCCTGGGCGGTCGGCAGGAAGGCATGGCTGTTCGCGGGAAGCGAGCTCGCGGGTCAACGCGCGGCCATCGTGATGAGCCTGGTGCAGTCGGCAAAGCTCAACGGCCACGATCCGTGGGCCTACCTGAAGGACGTGCTCGAGCGGCTGCCGAGCCACTCGGCAAGCCGCATCGAGGAGTTGCTCCCACATCGCTGGAAGGCACAGGCCGGGCGCTGAGATACTGCGCGGTCATGAACATCGACCTCAGCAAGCTCGACGAGGCCGAGCTGGTGGAGCTGAACCGGCAGATCGTGGCGCGCCTGAGGTACCTGCAGGAGGCTCGCACGCACCACCAGATGCTCAGCTACAGCGTCGGCGACCGCGTGCGCTTCCACCCGCCGGGACACGACCCAAAGACCGGCGTCATCGTCAAGTACAACCGCAAGACCGTGACGGTCGTCACCGACGATCACCACCAGTGGAACGTTGCGCCAGTGTTCCTCAGCCATGTAGTCGACGCCGACGCAACCAGCAACCCGCCGAACATCGTCCGATTACCGACGAAGCCGTGATCGGCGCCGCGGTCAAGATGGGGCCGCGAGCCGCTTACGGCGTCCAAGCAGCAATCCATGTCTGGGTGCAGGCACAGAGCACACCCGGACCATGCACGATTGGACTCGAACCAAGAAAAGTGGGTCAAACGGGGGTTCCGAGGGATCTGGCAAATGAGCTCTTCTGGGAGGCGATCCCCTCGCCGACCGCCCTGCCCCCGGATTCTTCCCTGAATTCTTCCCCGGCACACGATTGGTGTGCGACCAAAAGCTAGCCTCCTAGAGAAGCCAGACGACGCGACCCGCGGCTTGCTTCAGCCACGAAGCATCGCTTTTGAGCGCCCCTCTTCTTCGAAGCGCTAGACGTTTGGCAGCAGTGGCAAGGCGTGATCACGTTCTGGTGCTTCCACGCGATGCGCCCGAGGCGTGTGACGGTCTTTCGATCGACGGCGGCTTTGTGTTCGACATGCCATGCAAGACCTCATTCTGCCGACGCCTTGGTTCATCGATTTCTTCCGCGTCGGCAGGGTCAAACATGTCGACATTCAGCATCTCGGTCAAAGCAGTCATCGGCGGACACAGCCTGCCATGGGCTCGGACAACTTGTCCGCGTTCGCTTTGCTATAAAAACGTTCACAACTAGGCGCCGGGCCGGGGCGTCAGTATGTCCAGAAGAGACTTGTCACCAATCTCCTTCGCATGATCGAGTGCGGTGACGCCTCTGTAGCGCAGCTTGGCGTAGTCCACCCCTGAACGCTGCATGAGGTGGATGGCATCGATCCGCCGTTCGATGACGGGTAGCAGCGCCACCGGAATGGCTTCGTCGCCCACAGGTGCGTAGGGATTTGCGCCGAATCGAAGCAGGCGTCGAGCCGCAGCCAGGTCGTCACGCCGCAACGCATAGGCGAGGGCATCAAACTTGTCGTTATCCATCTGGTCGATGCGCTCGCCTAAAGCCATCAGCTTGGGAAGCGCGGTGGCCGTCCGATCGCTCGTGGCGAGAAGGTAGATGGGTCTTGCACCGGCGGGCAGATAGATGCGCGCCTGGTTGAGAGCGTCGGCATCACTAGCACCTGTGGAGCGAGCCCACTTCGAATAGAAGGCGAGGCCGAGCAAGTCGCGCGCCTCGCTGCAATGCTGGTCGAGCGCCGTACGTGCCAGTTGAACGGCCATGTCGATGTCGCCTCGCTCATGCAAGGCAAAGTCCCCGTAAGCTACGCCGTAGCACCCCTGCGCGCCGTATTCCGCCACGCGTTGCTTGTGGAGCGCTTCCATCCCGTCAAGATCGTGGCGCCGCCCGAGGATCGACAGCAACTGATCGTAAGCCAGCATTCGTGCTCGATCGTAGGTGTCGTGGGTGGGGGCGTGCTGAACAGCCACCTTGTACTTCTCGATTGCTGCATCGGAAGCCCCTTCCATAGACAGCATCTCGCCCCAATTGGTCCATAACCATAGATTGGCCGGCTTGGAGGCGGCAGCGGCGACAAAGAGCGTTTCAGCTTGCTTGTATCGGTGCTGATGAGCGTAGACGTAGCCCATCAGGATCTTTGCATTGGCACTTTCCGGCTCGATTTGAAGAGCGGACGTGAGCAACACCTCAGCCTGATGCAAGCCTTCGGGACCCCAGTTCGTTTTCATTGCCACCCGGGCAAGCTCGATGTATGCCGCCGTGAACTTCGGATCCTTAGAGAGGATGCGTTCCAGCAGAGTCTTCGCCTCCTGCAGCGAAGGCCCTTGGCCGGAATCGATGTCGGCCACTGCCTGTTTGAGCAGATCGTGAGACGACTTTCCGCGCCAACGACTTTCCTCAGCCCAGGTTTGGAAATCGGGCCAGTCGATGTGCTGGTTCACCTCGTGTGTCGCCAGTACTGCTTGCCCCACGCCCATCGATGCAAGCACCAAGTCCGTGCTGCTTGACTCCTCCCCCTGGGGACGATTAAGCGCAAGGTCGAGATGATGCGTCCCTCGTTGCGCCAGCTTGTATCCGGAGGGGTACCCCACTTTGACCGGTGGCCCGTCAGCGACCGCGCGCGCAAGTTGAACTGTGATGACCGCAGCAGCGGGGGCGCCAGTGTAGAAATAGTCGAGAGAGGCGACCCAGTGACCGTCCGGTTCTTGATGGACCTTGACATCGGACATGCTATTGCTGCCGGGCAGCGAAGGCGCGGGCGTGCCCGTCTTCTGGCGCATGAGGTGTGGGCCGGCCACGTAGGCCGCGATCAGGCCCAGCAGGACCGTCATCAAGATCAAGGGGCGTTTCGACGCCATGCCAGCCTCCTCCTGTGCGGCCGCTCGTGCGGCCTGATAGCTTCGGGAGAAATGGTAGCGCAGCGCATGGACCGGTCAGTGGTCGTTGGTGCCAATCGCTGGGGGCCGAGAACACAAGGGAGCTTGCGGATTCCCGCCGTTCGAGACCGACGGCTTGTGGCCGCGAAGAGCCCGAGGTGCCGGCTTTGGATCGCGGTCCGTTGCAGAGGGTGCCTTCCGCTCGACCGGAATGCGAAGGCAATTCCCACTGCCCTGCGACGGCGGCGGGCGCCGCGATCCGATCAGGGTGCCACCTTGCGCTTGATGGCGCGAGCGACGGGCTGGGGCAGGCTGTCGAGCGACTTCAGCAGGGCCGGCAGCAGTCGCAGCTTGAGCCCGGTGAAGGCGCTCGGCACCACGGCCTCGATCAGGTGTGGTCCCGGCGTGGCCAGTGCCGCTTCCAAAGCCTGCACGAAGCCCTCGGCGGTGGTGGCCCGCACGGCCGGCACGCCCATCCCCTTGCTGAGCTGCACGAAGTCGAGCGGCGGGTTGGCCAGGTCGAGCTGGGCACGCGCGCTGCGGCCCTGGCCCTGCGCGCCGACGCGCTGCAGTTCGACGTTGAGGATGGCGTAGGAGCGGTTGTTGAAGATGATGTTGACCACGTTCAGGCGCTCGCGGGCCATGGTCCACAGCGCCTGCAGCGTGTACATGGCCGAGCCGTCGCCGCACAGTGCGATCACGGGACGGTCCGGGCATGCGATGGCCGCGCCGACCGCCGTGGGCAGCCCCTGGCCGATGGCGCCGCCAGTGAGCGTGAGCACATCGTGGCGCGGTGCGCCGCGCGTGAATGCGGGCAGCAGCACGCCGGAGGTCTGCGCCTCGTCCACGATGATGGCGTGTTCGGGCAGCATGGCGCCGATGGCCTTGCACACCTTCTCGGCCGTGAGCTTGCCGCGCGGCCGCGAAGGCCTCACCGGGGCCTGCAGCACGGGGTCCACCGCCTGCGCCTGAACACGCGCGGCCAGCGCGGCCAGGGCGGCTTGCGCGTCCTGTTCGAAGGACGCGAGCGTGTGCACGGTGCAGCCTTCGGGCACCAGGTCGCTGGCCTTGCCGGGATAGGCGAAGAACGACACGGGCGACTTGGCGTCGACGAGGATCAGGTGCTTGAGCCCGCGCAGCTGCACCGAGGCGAGCTCGGCCAGGTAGGCGATGCGCTCCACATGCGGCAGCCCGGCGCCGCGTTCGATGCGGGTGGGAAACACCTCGGCCAGCAGCTTCACGCCGTAGCGGGCCGCGAGGCAACCGGCAGCGCGCAGCGAGGGCTCGCGCAAGGCCCGACCGCCCAAGAGCAGCGCCGCCGGCTCGCCGCTGCGCAGCGACTGCGCGAGCGTGTCGATGACGGCGTCGTCGATCGGCTTCGGTGGCGAGGCGGGCGGCAGCCGGGCCGGCGTGCCGCCTTCGGACCACGACACGTCGGCCGGGAGGATGAGCGTGGCCACCTGTCCGGGCGGGCCCATGGCGGCGGCCACGGCCTCTACGGCGTCCTGGCACAGCGCCTGGGTGGATCCCGAGGTCCGGACCCATCGCGAGACGTTGCGCGCCACGGTCTCGATGTCGGACTGAAGCTGCGCGTCGTAGCGCACGTGGTGGGTGGCGTGGTCGCCGACGATGTTGACGATGGGCACGCGGCCCTTGCGCGCGTTGTGCAGGTTGGCCAGCCCGTTGCCCAGGCCGCAGCCCAGGTGCAGCAGCGTGGCCGCAGGTCGATCGGCCATGCGTGCATAGCCATCGGCCGCGCCGGTGGCCACGCCTTCGAACAGGGTCAGCACCGCGCGCATGCGGGGCTCCTGGTCGAGCGCGGCGACGAAGTGCATCTCCGAGGTGCCGGGGTTGCTGAAACAGACCTGGACGCCCGCGTCGGCCAGGGTCTTCATCAAGGCTTGTGCGCCGATCATGGTGCTTGTCTCCGGTTGTCGTTGTTGTCGTCAATGCCCGTGAGTGATGGCGCGTGCCGCCGCCCGCGCCGTGAGGATGCAGCCGGGCAGGAAGGTGCCTTCCAGCGAGCGCTTGCCGCTGGCCCCGCCGCCGCCGAAGCCCGCGGCCTCGCCCACGCAATACAGCCCCGGCACGGACTGGCCGGCCGCGTCCAGCACGCGGCTTTGCAGGTCGGTCTGCAGGCCCCCCAGGCTCTTGCGTGTGACCAGCTGCAGCTGCATGGCGATGAAGGGGCCGGCGCCGCGTTGTTGCAGCCGTGCCGGCTTGCAGGTGCGCAGCCGGTCGGACCACCATTGCCTGGCATGCATCACCCGCCGGATCTGCTCGTCGTTGCAGACGCTCAGGCCCCTGTCGAAGTTCGAATCGAAATCGTCGACGGTGGCTTGCAGCACCTGAGGATCGACGTCGTTCGTGCCGGTCAGCGCATTCATGCGGGCGGCCAGTGCGCCCAGTGTGGGCTCGACGATGAACTGCGGGCACTCGCGTTGCAGCTGACGCACCAGCGCATGATTGCCGAAGAAAATGTCGCGCGCAAAGTGCAGGCGACGGCTGTCGCGCACATGCGGATTGTGCTCAGCGCCCGAGATGGCGAGTTCGCGCGCGGCAATGCGCCAGTTCATCACTTGCCAGGTATAGGGCTTCTCCAGCGCCGCCACGCGCTGGCAAAGATCGTGCGTGTCGAAACCCGTGACCAGCGGCTCAGGCCCGATGCGCCGGCCGCGGTGGTCCAGCCACAGGGCCGACTTGCTCGGAATGGCGGACAGTCCATGACCCGGGAAGTGCGGTCGCGGGTGAGGAAGGCCCGCCGCATAGTTCCACATCTCGCCGGCGTGCGTGATGCGGCCGCCCAGCTCGTCGCTCACCTGCCGGTGCAGCCGCCCATCGGAGAACGGATGCGCACCGTTGAGCATAGTGGCGGGGCGTACGCGGCCGGCGGGCCAGTTCGCAATCACCTGCTCGGTCGAGCCGTTGATGCCACCCATGGCCAGCACGACGCGGCCGGCGTCGATCAGCACCGGCGTGCCGCCCCCTTCGGGCTCGGCGCGCAAACCGGTCACGCCCTTCGCGCTGCGCTCGATGCCCACGACCCGGTGCCCGCTCAGCACGGTGAGACGACCCTTGCCGCCCGCTTCCTGCATAACCGCCACCATGCGCCGCACCAGGCCGTGGCCGGTGCCCCACAGCACGTGGTAGCGCGGCAGGCGGTTGCCGTTGCCGTACTTTCCGCGCTCGACCCAGTTCACGGCCGGCATGAATCGCAACCCCTGCTGCACGAGCCAGTCGTAGACCTGCGGTCGCGACTCCTGGACGTAGTGCTCGGCCCAGCGGCGCGGCCAGACGTCGTTGGCGCCCAGCTCGCCGAAGCTCAGCCAGTCCGCCAGGGCGCGGTGGGGCGAATCGGGAATCTTCAGCTTGGCCTGCAACGGCGTGCCCACCAGCGCCATGCCCCCGAAGGACCACAGCGCCAGGCCGCCCAGGCGCTCGGGCGTGTCGCGATCCACGACAGTCACGCTGAGCCCGGCGCGCAGGCATTCCAACGCGGTGACGATTCCCGCCAAGCCCCCGCCCGCAATCGCAACGTCCGTCGAATGTCTGTTTGCCATCAGCGACCCCTGCCAGTCAGCAGTCTGCAAACTATGCGATTAGGATCGGGACTCATTGACATCTTGGGCCACAGGAATTGACTTTGCAGGCCACCGTGTCCAACAGCTGGGTGCAGACCGTGCTGGGCGAGGCGCACCGGCAAGGCATCTCGTCGACCGCGCTGCTCAAGGCCGCCGGCATTGCGCACAGCGCGCTCGAAAAAGAGCGCTGGCCGATCGACCACATCACCCGCCTGTGGCGCGTCGCCACGCGGCTGACGGCGGACCCGGGGTTCGGACTCAAGGCCGGATCGCAGGTGGGGCTGGCCAGCTTCAACGTCGTCGGCTTTCTCCTGCAATCGGCCGCCACGCTTCGCCAGGCGATCGCCGCGGCACAGAAGTACCAAAGCCTGATTTCCGACGGCGGACGCCTGCAATTGCTGCAGGTGGGCGACGAGACCTGCTGGCTCGTGTACCACCCGCAGCAGGGCGATCTGGCCTACAGCCCGCAGCAGATCGAGGCCGTGCTGGCGGCGGTCCTGACGGCCTCCAGGTGGGCCACCGGGCAGGCCTTGCGCCCGAATCTGACGCGCTTGAGCCACGACGCTCAGGGACCGCTTCAGGGCTATCAGCAGGTCTTCGGGCGCAGGATCGAGTTCAACTGTGCATTCAGCGGATTGCTCCTGGACGAAGCGCTCCTCGACCGTCCGATTCCCCAGGCCAGCCCACAGCTGGCCCGCCTGCACGAATCCGTCGCGGCATCGCAGCTCAAGGCATTGACCAGCGACCAGCGACTGGACAACCTGGTCCGGTCCTGGATCGTGCAGCACCTGGGACCCCAGGCTCCCAAACGTGCCGAAGCGGCGAAGGCACTGGGCTTGACGCCCCGGACACTGACGCGCCGCCTGCAGTCTCTGCAGACGCACTATGCGGCCTTGCTCGACCAGACACGGCGCGACCGTGCCATGGCGCAGGTCGGGCAGACCGAGCTGAGCTTTGGCGACATTGCCAGCCAGATGGGTTTCACCGACGTCAGCACGTTCTACCGTGCCTTTGCACGCTGGAGCGGCATGACGCCGGGGCAATGGCGGCGCCAATCGATGGATGTGGAGTCCATCGCGACGCCCGAGGCATCGCGCGGGCGCGCCTCTCGATAAGGCGGCAGGGCGAGTCCCGCCGTTGCGCATGGCGTCCCCGGGGCCGCCCGCATCATCGTGGCCCGTTCACCGTACCTGTGTGCTGCACCCAGAACGCTGCGTCGGCTTCCGTATACGGATGTGGAAACTGGTCAGTGAGACTGCGCCAGACCTCACGATCGTTGGCAATACGCTGTAACTCTGATTTGTCCGCCTCGCTCCACGGGCGGACAACGCAGCCTTCAATCTGAGCGAGCAGGCGCAGCGTCATGTGAGAAGGCGTCTAACGAATGAAAGGGACTTCCCCGTCCCAAGCTGACCGCGCGAAGCGGTGCTCGGCAACCCCTTCACCGACGACTACTTTGCGGCCGATGTACTGCTTCCGGCAGCAGATAGTCCAGCCCTTCTAAGCTCTTCCTCCGGAATGCAGCCCAACACGGGTTCCTTCTTGTCAACGACGAGGGACCAATCCGCTTCCATTGGAGAATTCCTCTTCGCCGCAAAGAAGTAGTGGGTGCAAGGCTCCACCTTGAATACAAATGACTTCTGTACCGGGCCTCGTGCCCCTTCACCGGGCACGGCTTCGAAGACCATCCACCGCGTACCTGGCGATAACTGAATGGGCTTGCCGGGACCGCTGAACTCGATGCTTCCGTCGACTGAGACCACACGCACCGGGTAAAGAGTTGGATCTGCGCGCGTGAGAGGCCCACCCTCCACAAAGGACAGCGGTGCAGTGGCACAGGCGCCCAAGGCCAGGAGCGAAACCAGCGGACCCAATGCAGCTCTCGAATGATGCTCGTTCATGTGTGGTCGAGTGGGTGGACGAAGAGGGATTGGTGGCGGCTAACGAGTAGTAGGCGACCGAAAATGTCGCTTTTCTCTGCGACGTTATACCGCTCATACGCGAAGCCTCGAGTGACGCCTCCTGAGCGATGCGAGATAGGGCGGCTGGCAGCGCCAAGGTTTCCAAGATGGGGCAATCCACCGTTGGCCTCCCGGCGCATGCCGTGTCGCAGTTGCAGCGAGTTCAGGCCGTCATGGAATCCGGCTCCGCTCGCAAGTCATGTCCTGACAAACTGGTTGCCTTCCTGCGCGCGATCAATCCAACAACACCCAAACCGCTCAAGAGAAGCAGGCACGAACTGGGCTCTGGCACGCCCGGCAGCGGGCCATAGATGTACTCCTGGTGCGCGAAGCTCATCGCGTCGAGGTCCAGCAAGACGAATGTGCTGAGCGTCTGCGCGCTCGAACTGATCGACAGCGAGAAAGTCGCCTCGCTCCGTTCGGCATCGACCGACGTCACTTCAAGCCCGCTGCCATCACCCATCCGGACAGCAGCCATGCCGGCCGCGCTTGCGAAGCCGTGTACGTGCAAGTCGGGGGCCAAGGTCATGAAGGCCTCCTCAGGTGCGGAGCTTTCGGAGAAGAGGAGGCCGGAAACCGTCAGTTTGGTGTTGGGCGACAGGTCGAAGACGAGCCGGTCGCTCAGTACCACGTCGATCTGGTCATACCCCA
>NZ_DATFAN010000105.1:0-6886 GCF_035254525.1 Ideonella sp.
GAAGCCGCCAAGAACCTGCTGCGCGCCGTGATCGACAACGGCCGCTTGCCGGTGCTGCCGGAAATCGCCGCGCAGTTCCATGCGCTGGCCAACGCCCGCTCCGGCGTGTCCGACGCCACGGTCTACAGCGCGTTCCCGATCGGGACCATGCAGCTGGCCGACGTGGTCGCGGCGCTGGAGAAGCGCTTTGCGCGCAAGCTCAACGCGAGCGTGGTGGTCGAGCCCGAGCTGATCGGCGGCATCCGCGTGGTGGTCGGCGACGAAGTGCTCGACACCTCGGTCAAGGCGCGTCTTGAACAAATGAAAGCGGCACTCACGGCGTAAAGCTTGGAGCACCGCGTTGATCCATCCTGCTTGTGCCCCAAGCCCTGCAGACCGGAGATAAGCAATGCAACTCAATCCCGCAGAAATTTCCGAACTGATCAAGAGCCGCATCGAGGGTCTTGGCGCATCGGCTGACATTCGCAACCAGGGCAGCGTCGTCTCGGTGACCGACGGCATCTGCCGCATCCACGGCCTGTCCGACGCGATGCAGGGCGAAATGCTCGAATTCCCGGCCGCACCCGACGGCTCGCCGACCTTCGGCCTGGCGCTGAACCTCGAGCGCGACTCGGTCGGCTCGGTGATCCTGGGCGAGTACGAGCACATCTCCGAAGGCGACACGGTCAAGTGCACCGGCCGCATTCTCGAAGTGCCGGTCGGCCCGGAACTGGTCGGCCGCGTCGTCAACGCGCTGGGCCAGCCGATCGACGGCAAGGGCCCGATCAACGCCAAGATGACCGACGTGATCGAGAAGGTCGCTCCGGGCGTGATCGCGCGCAAGTCGGTGGACCAGCCGGTGCAGACCGGCTTGAAGTCGATCGACTCGATGGTGCCGATCGGCCGTGGCCAGCGTGAGCTGATCATCGGCGACCGCCAGACCGGCAAGACGGCGGTGGCGATCGACGCGATCATCAACCAGAAGGGTCAGAACATGACCTGCATCTACGTCGCGATCGGCCAGAAGGCCTCGTCGATCAAGAACGTGGTGCGCTCGCTCGAACAGGCCGGCGCGATGGACTACACCATCGTCGTCGCCGCCTCGGCCTCGGAATCGGCCGCGATGCAGTACGTCTCGGCCTACTCGGGCTGCACGATGGGCGAATACTTCCGCGACCGCGGCCAGGACGCGCTGATCGTCTACGACGACCTGTCCAAGCAAGCGGTGGCCTACCGCCAAGTCTCGCTGCTGCTGCGCCGCCCGCCGGGCCGCGAAGCCTTCCCCGGCGACGTGTTCTATCTCCACAGCCGCCTGCTGGAGCGTGCCGCCCGTGTGAACGCCGAGTATGTCGAGGCCTTCACCAAGGGTGAGGTCAAGGGCAAGACCGGCTCGCTGACCGCGCTGCCGATCATCGAAACGCAAGCCGGCGACGTGTCGGCGTTCGTTCCGACCAACGTGATCTCGATCACCGACGGCCAGATCTTCCTGGAAACCAACCTGTTCAACGCTGGCATCCGCCCCGCCATCAACGCCGGTATCTCGGTGTCGCGCGTCGGTGGTGCCGCCCAGACCAAGCTGATCAAGTCGCTGTCCGGCGGTATCCGGACCGACCTCGCGCAGTACCGCGAGCTGGCCGCCTTCGCGCAGTTCGCTTCCGACCTGGACGAAGCCACCCGCAAGCAGCTGGACCGCGGTGCCCGCGTGACCGAGCTGTTGAAGCAGGCCCAGTATTCGCCGCTGCCGATCAGCCTGATGGCCGCCACGCTGTACGCGGTGAACAAGGGCTTCGTCGACTCGATCGACACCAAGAAGGTCCTGGCCTTCGAGCACGGCCTGCACCAGCACCTGCGCTCCAGCCACGCCGCGCTGCTGGCCAAGCTGGAAGCCGACAAGGCGATGGACAAGGCCGCCGAGGAAGAGCTGTCGGCCGCGATCACGGCGTTCAAGAAGTCCTTCGCCTGACAACCGCCCGGACAGCCCTAACCTAGGAGAACCGTCATGGCGGTCGGCAAGGAAATACGCGGCAAGATCAAATCGGTGGAGAACACCAAGAAGATCACCAAGGCCATGGAGATGGTCGCCGCGTCGAAGATGCGCAAGGCGCAGGAGCGCATGCGTTCCGCGCGCCCGTACAGCGACAAGATCCGCAACATCGCGGCCAACCTGTCGCAGGCCAACCCGGAGTACCACTCGCCGTTCATGCGCACGGGCGGCACCAGCGGTACCTCGGGCTTCATCGTCGTCACGACAGACAAGGGTCTGTGCGGCGGCCTGAACACCAACATCCTGCGCGCCGTCACGAACAAGATGCGTGACGTGCAGGGCAAGGGCGGCCAGGTGCAGGCGGTGGCGATCGGCGGCAAGGGCAACGGCTTCCTGAACCGCATCGGCGCGCGCGTCGTGTCGCATGCGATCGGCCTGGGCGACGCACCGCAGGTCGAGAAGCTGATCGGCCCGGTCAAGGTGATGCTCGATGCCTTCGTCGAGGGCAAGGTGGACGCGGTCCACCTGTGCTACACGAAGTTCATCAACACGATGAAGCAGGAGCCGGTGGTCGAGCAGTTGCTGCCGCTGGCGGCCGGCTCGCTCACCCAGACCCCGGCCGAGAAGTCCGCCTACGGCTGGGACTACATCTACGAGCCGGATGCGGCCACCGTCATCGACGAGCTGCTGACCCGCTACATCGAGGCGCTGGTGTACCAGGCGGTCGCCGAAAACATGGCGTCCGAGCAGTCGGCGCGCATGGTGGCGATGAAGGCCGCGACCGACAACGCCGGCACCCTCATCGGTGAGCTCAAGCTCATCTACAACAAGACGCGCCAGGCGGCGATCACCAAAGAGCTTTCCGAGATCGTCGGCGGTGCGGCCGCGATCGGCGGATGAAGACGGCGGCTGAAGCCCGACCAGCGAACGAATCGAATACAGATTGAAGGACCTGAAAATGACTCAAGCCCAAGGCAAGATCGTTCAGTGCATCGGCGCGGTCGTCGACGTGGAGTTCCCGCGCGACCAGATGCCCAAGGTGTACGACGCCCTGAAGATGGAAGGCTCGGCGCTGACGCTGGAAGTGCAGCAGCAGCTCGGCGACGGCATCGTGCGCACCATCGCGCTGGGTTCGTCCGACGGCCTGCGCCGCGGCGTGACGGTGGTCAACACCGGCAAGGCGATCACGGTGCCGGTCGGCAAGGCGACGCTCGGCCGCATCATGGACGTGCTGGGCAACCCGATCGACGAGCGTGGTCCCGTCTCGCACGAGCTGACCGCCTCGATCCACCGCAAGGCGCCGACCTACGACGAGCTGTCGCCGTCGCAGGAACTGCTCGAAACCGGCATCAAGGTGATCGACCTGATCTGCCCGTTCGCCAAGGGTGGCAAGGTGGGCCTGTTCGGCGGCGCCGGCGTCGGCAAGACCGTGAACATGATGGAGCTCATCAACAACATCGCCAAGGCCCACTCGGGTCTGTCGGTGTTCGCCGGCGTGGGCGAGCGCACCCGCGAGGGCAACGACTTCTATCACGAGATGTCGGACTCGAAGGTGGTGGTGCAGGAGGACCTGTCGCAGTCGAAGGTCGCCATGGTCTACGGCCAGATGAACGAGCCGCCGGGCAACCGTCTGCGCGTCGCGCTGACCGGCCTGACGATCGCCGAGTCGTTCCGCGACGAAGGCCGCGACGTGCTGTTCTTCGTCGACAACATCTACCGCTACACGCTGGCCGGCACCGAAGTGTCCGCGCTGCTGGGCCGCATGCCATCCGCGGTGGGCTACCAGCCGACGCTGGCCGAGGAAATGGGCCGCCTGCAGGAGCGCATCACCTCGACCAAGGTCGGCTCGATCACCTCGATCCAGGCCGTGTACGTGCCGGCGGATGACCTGACCGACCCGTCGCCCGCGACCACCTTCGCCCACCTGGACGCCACGGTGGTGCTGTCGCGTGACATCGCCGCGCTGGGCATCTACCCCGCGGTGGACCCGCTGGACTCGACCTCGCGCCAGATCGACCCGAACGTGGTCGGCGAAGAGCACTACTCGACCACCCGCGCCGTCCAGGCCACGCTGCAGCGCTACAAGGAACTGCGCGACATCATCGCGATCCTGGGCATGGACGAGCTGAGCCCGGAAGACAAGCTGGCCGTGGCCCGCGCCCGTAAGATCCAGCGCTTCCTGTCGCAGCCCTTCCACGTCGCCGAGGTGTTCACCGGCACGCCGGGCAAGTACGTGCCGCTGAAGGAAACGATCCGCGGCTTCAAGATGATCGTCGCCGGCGAGTGCGACCATTTGCCCGAGCAGGCCTTCTACATGGTCGGCACCATCGACGAGGCCTTCGAAAAGGCGAAGAAGATTCAGTAAGCGGCGCATTCGGGCGTCATGCGTCGTTGCGCTCCTCACCGTACGGGTGTACGGCTGCGGGGCGCGCCTGGCCTGACACCCGACTGCTTGCTTTCTGAACCTTTTTCAAAGTAGGAAACGAACATGGCAAACACGATTCACGTCGACGTGGTCAGTGCTGAAGAGAGCATCTTCAGCGGCGAGGCCAAGTTCGTCGCGCTGCCGGGCGAGAACGGCGAGCTCGGCATCCTGCCGCGCCACACGCCGCTGATCACCCGCATCAAGCCGGGCGCGGTGCGCATCGAGCGGGCCGACAACGGCGAGGAGGAGTTCGTCTTCGTCGCCGGCGGCATCCTCGAGGTGCAACCGAACTGCGTCACCGTGCTGGCCGACACCGCGATCCGCGGCCATGACCTCGACGAGGCCAAGGCCAACGAGGCGAAGAAGCTGGCCGAAGAGGCGCTCAAGAACGCCAAGAGCGAGATCGACATCGCCCGCGCGCAAAGCGAATTCGCCGTGATGGCGGCCCAGCTGGCGGCGATCCAGAAGCTGCGCAAGACGCGCTGAAGACCGATCGAAGGCGCCGCAGCCTTCTCGACCAACCCGCCCGGTGGCCTGCCCGCCCGGCGGGTTTTTCTTCGCCTGCGCGACGCGCCACAATCGCCGCACTCCCGGAAGCGAGGCAGCGCATGGCCAACAAGGGCAAGCAGGCGAAGGCGAGCAGGAAGCACGGCGGCGAGGCGATGGACAAGGAGGCCTACGCCGAGCACCTGAGCGCGCTCGAGCTCGAGCTGAACAACATGGCGCGCTGGTTGCAGGCCAGTGGCCGGCGCATCGTCGTCGTGGTCGAAGGGCGCGATACGGCCGGCAAGGGCGGCGTGATCGCGGCCATCACCGCCACGCTCAGCCCGCGCCAGGTGCACGCGGTGGCCTTGGCCAAGCCGACCGAGCGCGAGCGCGCGCAGTGGTACTTCCAGCGCTACGTGCCGCACCTGCCGGCCGCCGGCGAAATGGTGCTGTTCGACCGCAGTTGGTACAACCGCGCCGGCGTCGAGCGGGTGATGGGCTACTGCACCGAGGCCGAGGCCAAGGCCTTCCTGAAGCAGGCGCCGGTGTTCGAGAAGCTGCTCGTCGACGACGGCATCCTGCTGTTCAAGTACTGGTTGACGGTCGACCAGAAGCAGCAGGAAGCCCGCTTCGCCGAGCGCCTGGATGACCCGCTCAAGCGCTGGAAACTGTCGCCGGTCGATATGCAGGCCCGCGCGCACTATGCCGACTATGGGCGCGCCCGCGACACGATGCTGGCCGCCACCCACACCCGGCATGCGCCGTGGACGCTGGTCGACTTCAACGACCAGCGCCGCGGCCGGCTGACGCTGATCCGCCACCTGCTGGACCACCTGCCCGACACGGCGGTGGCGCCGGCGCCGATCGAGTTCCCCCCGCTGGGGCATGCGCCGCTGCGCGAGCGTTTCGATGGCCCCCTGTCACCACTGAAGCCCTGGCCCCGGCGGTGAAGCGGCCGCCTCAGCGGGCCGCCAGCCAGCCGTCGAGCAAGCTCAGCGCCTGTGCCTGCTCGCGCTCGCGCCGCCCGGCATCCAGGCTGAAGGCGCCGGGGGCCACCACGGCCAGCCACAAGGCCTGCAGCCGCAGCCGCTGCCCGGGCGCCAACAACGGGTCGAACAGACGAGGATCGAGCGCCTCGTGCAGCGGCGAGCCCGCCAGCGGGTGACCCTGCGCGACCCGTACCTGGTCACGCAGCCACTCGTCACGCTCGGTCGGTGGCCAGAGCTCCAGCAGGCGCAGGAACCAGCTGAACCGCTCGGCGAGCTCGCCCGCGCGCAGACCCAGCCGCAACGGCTCGTCGTTGTGCATCAGGGCCTGGGCGGCGCGCCGCAGCGGCGCGGGCGGCGGCGGGTGGATGGTGTCTTCGCCCGCACCGGCCTGCGAGCGCGCGGCAGCCAGGTAATCGAGCAGCGCCTGGCCCGGGGGCGGCGCGGGCGGCATCGGCGCCGGGCTCGGCCGATGCCGCTGCAGGCGGCGATGCGCGCGGGTTTGCAGGTTCATCGCGCACCTGAGGCGAAGGCGGGGTCGATCGGCTGCGGCGGCAGGGCGCGATGCATGGTGCTTTGTAGGCGCAGCCCCCCTCGATCGGGAGCCCCCGAACTAGGGAAGCGGCGGGTCCTAGGGGGATGCCGTTGACAGACGCCGGCCGCCGCCGATGCTCAAAGCAAGTGCGGTCGATCGGGCAGTTCGTTCGCGTTGGCGGCCCCCGGCGCGAGCGGGAACTGGCTGCGCAGCAGCGTGTCGACCTCGTCGACCGCGTCGCGCAGGCCGTCCTCGAACTGCCCCGCGTGCAGGGCGTGGCTCAGCCGGGCGACGATCGCGCGCCAGGTTGCTTCGTCCGCCACGCGGGCCAGGCCGCGGTCAGCGACCAGCTCGATCGCATGTTCGGCCAGCAGCAGGTAGATCAGCACACCGTTGTTGGCCTCGGTGTCCCAGACGCGCAGCTTGCCGAACACCGCCACGGCGCGCTCGCGCGCCGTGGCGCCGCGCCACAGGTACGACAGCGGCAGCCC
>NZ_DATFAN010000106.1:0-34942 GCF_035254525.1 Ideonella sp.
CGTTCAGCGGCGTCTGGCAAGCGGCCCCCGGCCACGAGAAGGCGAGCCGCCCGCGGAAATCGGGCTGCGCCTGGCCCGGGGCCGCGCGCACCAGCAGGTCGGCCACGCCACCACCCTCGGTGCCCGGGAGCCAGGCGGCGACGAAGGCGTCGGAGCGGTTCAGCAGGTCGTTCACGTGCAGCGCGCGACCCGACAGGAACACCGTCACCACCGGCCTGCCCTGCCCCGCCACCCGCTCGAGCACCGCGAGATCCTCGGGGTAGCGGCTCGAGTGGGTCAGCGTGCCCGAGGGCGGGATGTCGCCATTGCCCTCGGCATAAGGCGTCTCGCCCACCACGGCGATGACCGCGTCGAAGGCCTTCACATCGACGCCTTCACCCGTCGCACTGTGGGTCACCCGCTCGGCGCCCAGCGCCTCGCGCAGGCCGCCGAGGATGCTCGTGCCCGACGGGAAATCGTCGTTGGCATGGCCCGTACCCTGCCAGCTCAGCGACCAGCCGCCGCTTTGCAGCGCCAGGTCGTCGGCGCCCTTGCCGACGACCAGCACGCGCGCATCGCGCCGCAGCGGCAGCACGCGGCCGTTGTTCTTCAGCAGCACCAGCGATTCGCGCACCGCACGACGCGCCAGCGCGCGATCCTGCAGCGCGGCGGCCTGGCCGGCCACCGGGCTGTCGGCCGGGCTTTTGTCGAACAGGCCCAGGCGCAACTTGACGCGGACGATGCGCGCGACGGCGTCGTCGATGCGCGCCAGCGGGATCTCGCCCGATTCGACCTGCGCGATGGTGTTGGCGATGAAGGCCCTCCACTCGTCGGGCACCATCACCATGTCGATGCCGGCGTTGATGGCCTGCGCGCAGCGAGCATTCGTGCAGCCCGGCACCTGGCCGATGCCGTTCCAGTCGGACACGACGAAGCCGTCGAAGCCCATGCGGCGCTTGAGCAGGCCGGTCAGCAGCGCCTGGCTGCCGTGCATCTTGCCGTGGTCCTCGCCGCGCGCCACGTCGTTCCAGCTGTTGAACGAGGCCATCACGGTCTGCGCACCGGCCGCGAGGGCCCGGTAATACGGGACGGCATGCACCTGCGCCATCTGGGCGCGGGTCGAGCGGTTCACGCCTTGGTCCTGGCCGCCGGCGGTGCCGCCGTCGCCGAAGAAATGTTTCGCGGTGGCGGCCACCGAGACACCGTCGTTCAGCCTGCCCTGCAGGCCGCGCACATAGGCCTCGGCGAGGGTGCCGACACGCTCGGGCTGCTCGGAAAAACTCTCGTAGGTGCGGCCCCAGCGGTCGTCGCGTGCGACCGCGATGGTCGGCGCGAAGACCCATTGGATGCCTGTGGCCCGCACCGCGCGCGCCGTGGCGGCGCCGACCTCGCGCACCAGCGCCGGGTCGTTGGTGGCGCCCAGGCCGATGTTGTGCGGGAACAGCGTGGCGCCGCGCACGTTGTTGTGGCCGTGGACTGCGTCGGTGCCCCAGATGATCGGCACCGGCATCCGCATGTCGGTGGACATCGAGGCGCGGTGGTAGGCCATGGACAGCGAGAGCCAGTCGCCCACCGTCGCATCGCGCCGCGCGCCCGGCCAGCTGCCGCCGCCGTTCAGCACCGAGCCGATGTAGTAGCGCCGGACCTCGTCCGGCGTGATCGACTGGATCTCCGGCTGGGTCATCTGGCCGACCTTCTGCGCCAAGGTCATCGAGCCGACGATCGCGGCAACCCGCGCCTCCAGCGCCGCATCGCGCGGCGTGGAAGGCAGGGCCGGGAAGTCGAGCTCGACGGGCCGGGCCGTCGCCACGGCGGCCGCGGCCGCCAGAGCGACGGCCGCGAGCCGGCGCAGCATTCTTCGCTGCAACGTCATCAGAGCTTGTAGTTCACGCCGAAGAGGTACTGGCGACCGTAGGTGTTGTACTCCTGCGGTGCAATCACCTCGCCGAAACCATTGCCCTGGCGCGTCGCGTAAGGCGCGTCGGTCAGGTTGTTGACCTGCAGCAGCAGCGACAGGCCCTTGAGCGCGCCGGTCTCGAACTCGTAGCCGATCTGCGCATCGACCTGCTTGTCGGGCAGGATCTCGGTGAACTGGCGCGCGTTGTGCAGGCCGGTGATCTCGCCGCGGAAGGCCGAGCGGTAGCGCTGGCTGATGCGGGCGGAGAAGCCGTTCTGCTCGTAGTACGCCGTCACGTTGCTGACCACGCCCGACAGGCCCGGCAGATGGGTCGGCTGGTCAGGCCCGTCGGGATGCAGGTTACTCCTCGTGTACGCGCTGCTGGCGGCGATGCCGAAGCCCTCGAGCGGCTTGAACCACGTGCCGGCATCCAGCGAGGTGCTCAGTTCCACACCCTGCACGAAGCCACCCTTGCCGTTGGCCGGGCGGGTGAAGGTGCCGATGTTCGAGATCGGGGTGATGGTCGTCGTGTTCGGGTAGCCGCTGAAGTCGTAGTTGTCGTCCGTCTGCGTGTAGATGTACGTCTCCAGATCCTTGAAGAAGTACGCGGCGGCAACGTAGCTGCGCTTGCCGAAGTACTTCTCCCACGACAGGTCGTACGAGGTGGCACGCCACGGCTCGAGCGCCGGGTTGCCGCCGCTGCCGCTCCAGGTGCGCTTGGTCGGGTCGATGCCGACCTCGGCCCCCGCACGCATGTCGTCCATGCGACCGCGGGCCAGCGTCTTCGCGGCACCGAAGCGCAGGAACTGGTCGGACGCCAGCTCGAACACCAGGTTCAGGCTCGGCAGCACGTCGTCGTACTGGTGGCCGAGCGAGAACTCGGAGAACACCTCCTGGTTCGTCGTCTGGTCCTTCAGGCGAGAGAAGCCGGTCGAACTCTGGTCGGTGTGGATGAACTGCAGGCCCAGGTTGCCGCGCACCGGCAGCGACCCGATCGAGGTGTCGATGTCGAGCTTGGCGAACGCCGTCGTGACCTTCTCGCCGATGCTGTAGTTGCGGAACGTGATCTGGTCGGCCGCCTGCGTGGTCGTGTCCATGTAGCGGTTGATCACGCCCATCACGTCGTACGACAGCACGCCCGGAATCCCGGCGAACGACAGCGAGGTGGCCGGATCCACCAGGCTGGGATCGACCAGCACCGGCGCGCGCCCGTTCTTCAGGTTCAGCGCGAGCTCGTTCATCTCGCGGTCCTTGGTCCGCTCGGCGTAGTTCACGCCAAAGTCGACTCGGCTGAAGATGCCCAGCTCGAGATCACGCTTGGCATCCAGGCGGATGGCTTGCAGCTCGTCGATCGCCTTGGGCTTCTTCCACAGGCCGTCGTGGCCCCAGCCGCCCGGGTCGCGCAGCATCACGCTGGTCGCGTCGGCGTAGTCGACGTTGGTCGGGACCAGGTGCGGGAAGCCGGCGCCGGTCGGGATCGCAAAGTCGAAGGTGCCCAGGGTCGGCGCACCGGCGTAGGTCTCGATCACGTTCTCGCTGCGCTGGGCACGCGAGTAGCTGAGATCGCCCACGAGGGTCCAGTCCGGCCCCACCTTGGCGGACAGGTTCCAGCCGATCGACTGGAGCTCGTCGTCGCGGGTGTTCAGGTCGTTGCGCACGATCATGTTCGCGTTGGCCACGGTGCCCGAGGTGATCAGCGTGGTGTTGGAACCGACCTTGGTTTCGCCGATGTTGCTGAATGCCGCACCCGGGACGCCGTTCCAGTTGTCGCCGAGGCCGCCCATCAGGCCGCGCATCGTCTCGTCCTTGCTGAACTTCGAGTAGTACAGGTCGACGACGCTGTGGATGTCCTTGTTCGGCTTGTACTCGACGACCGCCATCAGGCCGTCACGGGTCTGCTTGCGCGACACCGCTTCCACCTCGAAGCCGTTGAGGTAGGTGTCGCCGACCGGCACGCCGGACACCGGGCTGCAACCCCAGTCGGCCTGGTGCTGGGCGCAGAAGGAGTTCTCCTCGCCTTGCGAGAAGCCCCAGGCCTTGTAATGCTTCTCCTGCCCCGGCGAATCGAGGTGGGCGAAGCCCAGCGCGACGCCCACCGTGCGGTCGGCGAACTGGTCGACGTACGAGGCGCTGAAGCGGCCGCCGGTGGCGCTGGTGTTGTCGTTCAACGCGCCGTTCGAGTTGTACTCGGCCCGCGCATTCAACACGATGGTGCGCTCGGCCATGTCCAGTGGGCGGATCGTGCGCAGGTCCACCGTGCCCGACAGGCCTTGCCCGATCAGCGTGCCATCAGGGGTCTTGTAGACGGTGGCCGCATTGATCAGCTCCGACGGGAACTGGTCATACTCGACCGAACGGTTGTCGCCGGTCGTGACCTGTTCGCGGCCGTTGAGCAGCGTGCCGGCGAAATCGGGCGACAGGCCGCGAATGGCGATGACCTGCGCACGGCCGGCCACGCGCTGGCCGGCCAGGCCGGGCAGCCGGGCCAGTGCCTCGCCGATGCTCACGTCGGGCAGCTTGCCGATGTCTTCGGCCGAGATGGCTTCGACAATCGAATCGGAATTGCGCTTGACGGCGACCGAGCTCTCGATCGAGTGGCGCAGGCCGGTGACGACCACCGTCTGCAACTGCTCGGGCGGCTTGGCCGCGTCCTGCGCCATCACCGGCGCACTGAGCATGACGGCGAAGGTGGAACAGGCGGCGGCGACCGGCGTCGCTCGGAAGCGGGCGGCTCGCCGGGTGCGGTGCCCCCTTGTGGCGCTGTCGGGCTGGGTCATCGGATGTCTCCTGTGAATCGGTCGTGTGTGGGCGGTCGTGGGGTTCATGGGGCCACTGGGCGGCCATGCGCTGTGCCCGCCCGAGTGGCTCGACGCCATTGTTAATGTTTCTGTAATGTCGTTAATATGCCGTTAACCCTAATGGCACCACGGTCCAATCCTGACGTAGCCGCCTTAGCGACACATGAACAGTCGCGTTAAAGTGCAGTCCGTCCCTTTGCGAGACCTTCCGATGCACACCGCCGCTACCCTGCTGCTGGCCGAAGACGATGCGATCCTGGCCGATGCGCTGTCGTCGCAGCTGCGCCGCGCGGGCTTCGAGGTGGAGCTGGCGCCCAATGGCGCGGTGGCCGAGTACCTGCTGCAGCGCCAGCCTTTCGACCTGGGCATCCTCGACCTGAACCTGCCCATGGTCGACGGGCTGACGGTGCTGCGCCGGGCGCGGGCCGCGCAGCGCACGCTGCCGGTGCTGATCCTCACGGCGATGGACAACCTGGACGACCGCGTGGCGGGCCTGAACGCCGGCGCCGACGACTACCTGACCAAGCCTTTCGATTTCCCCGAGCTCGAGGCGCGGCTGCATGCGCTGCTGCGCCGCGTGCGGCCGGCCAGCAGCGGCGCCGAGATCGGCCAGCTGGTGTTCGACCGCGACGCGCGCCGCGCCACGGTGCGCGGCGAGCCGCTCGACCTGAGCCCGCGCGAGTGGATGTTGCTCGACCTGCTGTTGTCGCAGCGCGACAAAGTGGTCACCAAGGACCAGATCGGCCAGGCCTGGGACCTGGACCGCAGCGAAAGCGGCGGCGCCAGCTCGATCGAGGTCTACATCCACCGCCTGCGCCGCAAGCTCGAGCGCTCGGGCGTGGGCATTCGCACCGTGCGCGGCCTGGGCTACCTGCTCGAAGCCGAGGCGCCTCGCGCGTGAGCACGCGCGAGGCGGCCCCGCGCGGCTGGCTGACCAGCATGCCCGGTGCGCGCTCGCTGCACCGCCAGCTGTTCGTCTGGCTGCTGCTGCCGCAGATCGTGCTGTGGGTCGCCGCCGCCTCGTTCACCTATGGCCTGGCGGCCCGCTATGCCAACGAGGCGATCGACGCCAGCCTGAGCCAGGCCTCGCGCGCGCTGGCGCGCCAAGTCAAGCCGATGTCCAGCGGGCTGTTCATCGACTTCCCGCGCTCGGCGCAGGACATCCTCGAGTCCGATCCGTCCGACCGCGTGCTCTACACGGTCAGCACGCCGCCCGGCCAGTTCATCCTCGGCAACCGCAACCTGCCGCCGCCGCCGGCGATCTCGCAGCCCGTGCTCGGCGAGCCCTACTTCTACGACGGCACGCTGCTGCCCACGGGCCACGGCGACGACGCGGTGCCTGCCGAGCGCGTGCGCGTGGTGGCGCTGTATCTGCAGTACGGCGACGAGGGCGCACCGACCGGCACGATGCTCGTGCAGGTGGCCCGCTCGCGTGCCAACCGCGAGGAGCTGGCGCGCCGCATCCTGCTCGACACCGCCCTGCCCCTGTCCGGCCTGATCGTGCTGATGACGATGATCGTCTGGGGCGGCATCCGGGCCGGCCTGAAGCCGCTGGCGCTGCTGCAGCGCCAGGTCGAGGGCCGCGCGGCCAACGACCTGGCGCCGATCCGGCTCGACGCCGCGCCCCCTGAGGTGCGCGCACTGGCCGGCGCGATGAACACTTTGCTGCAGGAGGTGCACCACAACGTGGTCGCGCAGCGCCGCTTCATCAGCGACGCGGCCCACCAGCTGCGCACGCCGCTGGCCGGACTGAAGAGCCAGACGGAGCTGGCGCTGCGCGAGGCCAGCGACCCCGCGCTGATCGAGCGGCTGCGCCGCGTGCACGAGAGCGCCACCCGCAGCGCCCACCTGGTGAACCAGTTGTTGAGCCTGGCCCGGGCCGAGCCCGAGTCGGCGATGCTGCAGGACCGGGTGCCGATCGACCTGCAGCGCCTGGCGCACGAGGTGACCGCCGAGCTGGTGCCACGCGCGCTGGCCGCGCACATCGACCTGGGCTGCGAAGACCCGGACGGCGACGACCACGGCCGCGATACCGAGCCGGCGCCGATCTGCGTGCGCGGCATCGGCCTGCTGCTGCGCGAGGCGCTCGTGAACCTGATCGACAACGCCATCCGCTATGCCGGCGCCGGCGCGACGGTGACGGTGCGGGTGCGCCGCGAGGGCGACCGGGTGCTGATGGAAGTCGAGGACAACGGGCCGGGCATACCTGCCGCCGAGCAGGCGCAGGTGTTCGAGCGCTTCGCGCGCGCCACACACGACGGCACCGGCTGCGGCCTGGGTCTCGCCATCGTGCGCGAGATCGTCGAGCGCCACGCCGGGCGGGTCTGGATCGAGACAGCCCAGCCGCGCGGCGCGCTGGTCAGGGTGTCGCTGCCGGCCAGCTGAACGCCTGCACAGCAGGGAAAGCCCTTCCTTTCAGGAAATTAATGTTTCGTTAATATTCTGGCATTCGGCGCCTGCCGACCGTTTTCGCTGGAGGAACCATGCCCGTTGCCGACTCGGCCCTGCGCCGATCCCTGCTCAGTCTTGCCCTCGGGGCCTTCGCCACGCTGGGCCTGGGCCCCGCGGCCCGGGCCGGCGAGGTGGAGGTGCTGCACTGGTGGACGAGCGGCGGCGAGGCGCGCGCCGCCCAGGCGCTGAAAGCCAGCCTGCAGGCCAAGGGCCACCAATGGAAAGACTTCGCGGTCGCCGGCGGCGGCGGCGACGCGGCGATGACCGTGCTGAAGTCGCGCGTCGTCTCGGGCAACGCGCCGGCCGCCGCGCAGATCAAGGGGCCGGCGCTGCAGGAGTGGGCGGCCGAAGGCGTGCTGGCCAGCATCGACGACGTCGCCAAGGCCGAGCACTGGGACGAGGTGCTGCCCAAGGTCGTCGCCGACATCATGAAATACAAGGGCAGCTACGTGGCCGTGCCCGTCAACGTCCACCGCGTGAACTGGCTGTGGGTGAACACGGCAGCCTTCAAGAAGGCCGGCGCGAACGTGCCGACCACCTGGGACGAGTTCTTCACCGCCGCCGAGGCGCTGAAGAAGGCCGGCATCACGCCGATCGCCCATGGCGGCCAGAACTGGCAGGACCTGACCACCTTCGAGGCCGTGGTCATCGGCGTGGGCGGGGCCGATTTCTACCGCAAGGCGCTGGTGCAGCTGGACCCCGCCACGCTGAAGAGCCCGACGATGGAGAAGGCGCTCGCGACATTCAAGCGCATCAAGCCCTACACCGACCGCAACGCCGCCGGGCGCGATTGGAACCTCGCCACCGCGATGGTGATCCGCGGCGAGGCCGGCATGCAGATCATGGGCGACTGGGCCAAGGGCGAGTTCATCGCCGCCGGCAAGCAGCCAGGCAAGGATTTCATCTGCACGCCCGCGCCCGGCACGGCCAAGGCCTTCAGCTTCAACATCGATTCGTTCGCGATGTTCAAGCTCAAGTCCGACGCCAACACGCGCGCCCAGCGCGACCTCGCGGCCGCCATCCTGTCGCCCGAGTTCCAGGAGACCTTCAGCCTGAACAAGGGCTCGATCCCGGTGCGGCTCGGGCTGAAGATGGACAAGTTCGACGATTGCGCCAAGGCCTCCGCGAAGGATTTCGTCGACACCGCCCGCTCGGGCGCGCTGGTGCCCTCGCTGGCCCATGGGATGGCCGTGCCGGCCGCGGCCGAGGGCGCGATCAAGGACGTCATCAGCCAGTTCTGGAACAGCGACAAGATGAGCGCCAAGGAGGCAATGGACCGCCTCGCCACGGCCGCGCGCACGCGATGAGCGGCCCGCGAAGCGCGCCCGGCGCGAGCTGGCTGCCGCGCCTGGTGATCGCGCCGTCGTTCGTGCTGTCGTTCCTGTTCATCTACGGGTTGATGGCGTGGAACGGCTACCTTTCGGTGTCGGCCTCGCGCCTGCTGCCCAACTACGAATTCGTCGGCCTGGCGCAGTACGAGGCGCTGTGGGAGAGCGAGCGCTGGGGTGTCGCGCTGAAGAACCTCGGCATCTTCGGCGGCCTGTTCATCGGCGGGGGCATGGCGCTCGGGCTGCTGCTGGCCATCCTGCTCGACCAGAAGGTGCGGGCCGAGGGCCTGCTGCGCACGATCTACCTGTACCCGATGGCGCTGAGCTTCATCGTCACCGGCACGGCCTGGAAGTGGATCCTGAATCCGGGCCTGGGGCTGGAGCACCTGGTGCAGCAATGGGGCTTCGAATCGTTCAGCTTCGGCTGGCTGGTCGACCCCGACATGGCGATCTACTGCATCGTGATCGCCGGCATCTGGCAAAGCGCCGGCTTCGTGATGGCGCTGTTCCTGGCCGGCCTGCGCGGCATCGACGACTCGATCATCAAGGCCGCCCAGGTCGACGGCGCCAGCCTGCCGCGCATCTACTGGCGCATCATCATCCCCTCGCTGCGGCCGGTGTTCTTCTCGACGCTGATGGTGGTCAGCCACCTGGCGATCAAGAGCTTCGACCTGGTGATGGCCTTGACGGCCGGCGGCCCCGGCTACGCGACCGACCTGCCCGCCACCTTCATGTACACGATGGCCTTCTCCCGCGGCCAGATCGGCCTGGGCGCGGCCAGCGCGACCATCATGCTGGCCACCGTGGCGGCGATCGTCGTGCCCTACCTGTATTCCGAACTGAGGGTGAAGCGATGAGCCCACGCATTCCGCGCCTCGTGGCGGAGCCCGTGCCGGTGGGGCGGCCGCGCCTTGCGGTCGATCCGGCGCGCATCCTGCTGCTCGGCACCCTGCTGCTGTTCGCGGCCGTCTTCCTCGCGCCGCTGTACGTGATGGTCGCGACCTCGCTCAAGAGCATGGACGAGATCCGCAACGGCACGCTGTTGTCGCTGCCGCTGTCGCCGAGCTTCGCCGCCTGGGCCAAGGCCTGGTCCGAGGCCTGCACGGGCACCGACTGCGGCGGCCTGAAGCCGTTCTTCATGAACTCGGTGCTGATGGTCGTGCCGGCCGTCGCGGCGTCCACGCTGATCGGCGCGCTCAACGGCTACGTGCTCAGCAAGTGGCGTTTTCGCGGCAGCGAGCTGATGTTCGCGCTGCTGCTGTTCGGCGTCTTCATGCCGATGCAGGTCGTGCTGCTGCCGATGAGCCAAGTGCTCGGCTGGCTGGGGCTGGCGGCGTCGGTCTGGGGCCTGATCCTGGTGCACGTGGTCGCCGGCATCCCGAGCACGACGCTGTTCTTCCGCAACTACTACGTCGGCCTGCCGGATGAGCTGATCAAGGCCGCGATGCTCGACGGCGCCGGCTTCTGGCAGATCTTCCGCCGCATCGTGCTGCCGCTGTCGACGCCGATCCTGGTCGTCACGCTGATCTGGCAGTTCACCAACATCTGGAACGACTTCCTCTACGGCGTGGTGTTCTCCGGCGCCGATTCGAAACCGATCACGGTGGGCCTGAACAACCTGGCCAACACCTCCAGCAGTGTCAAGGAATACAACGTGGACATGGCCGCCGCGATGATCGCCGCGCTGCCCACGCTGCTCGTCTACATCGTCGCAGGCAAGTACTTCGTGCGCGGGCTGACCGCCGGCGCCGTCAAGGGATGAAAAGAAATCAGATGGGTGCGCTTTCCATTCAGCAGGTCCGCAAGAGCTACGGGTCGGTCGAGATCCTCAAGGGCATCGACATCGCGATCGAGCCGGGTGAGTTCCTGATCCTCGTCGGGGCCTCGGGCTGCGGCAAGTCGACGCTGCTGTCGATGATTGCGGGGCTGGATGTCCCGACCAGCGGCCGCATCCTCATCGGCGAGCGCGACGTGACGCACCTGCCCAGCCGAGAGCGCGACATCGCCATGGTGTTCCAGAGCTACGCGCTCTACCCCAACATGAACGTCGCGCAGAACATCGCCTTCGGGCTCGAGATGCGCAAGGTGCCCAAGTCCGAGCGGGAGGCGGCGGTGGCCCGGGTGGCGCAGATGCTGCAGATCGACCACCTGCTGGATCGCAAGCCCGGCCAGCTCTCGGGCGGCCAGCGCCAGCGCGTGGCGATGGGCCGGGCGCTGGCGCGCGACCCGAAGCTGTTCCTGTTCGACGAGCCGCTGTCCAACCTCGACGCCAAGCTGCGCGTCGAGATGCGTGCCGAGATCAAGCGGCTGCACCAGCGCACCCGCACGACCACCGTCTACGTCACCCACGACCAGGTGGAGGCGATGACGCTGGGCGACCGCATCGCGGTGATGCGCGATGGCCGGGTCGAGCAGTTCGGCACGCCGGACGACATCTACACCCGCCCTGCCACGCGCTTCGTCGCCGAGTTCATCGGCTCGCCGGCGATGAACCTGGTGGCCGCCCAGCCGACCCCCGTGGGTGCCAGCGCCGGCGGCCTGCCCCTGCCGATGTCGGACGCCCAGCGCGACGCCCTGCATGCCCTGAGCACGGCCCGAGCCGGCGACCTGCGCTACGGCGTGCGGCCCGAGCACCTGACGCTGGCCGGGCCGGATGGCACGCCCGCCCTGTCCGGCCAGCTGGCGATGGTCGAGCCCACCGGGCCGGAGACCTATGCGATGGTCGACACCCCGCTGGGCACCTGGACGGCCCGGGTGCCCGGCAAGGTGGCCGCGCGGGTTGGCGATGCCGTGTCACTGGCCTGGAACCCGGCGTCCGTGCATCTTTTCGACGCCGACGACCGGCGTGTTGCATAGGACTACTGCAATGCAGCAAAGGCCGGCGTAGCATCGCCGGCATGAAGCATGCCCCCGAATTCCGCAGCACCGAGTTCCTGCGCGAGCAGGTGCTGCAGGCGATGGCCTTCTACGAGGACCGGGCACCGGACCCGTCCGGCGGCCTGTACCACTTCTTCCGCGACGACGGCACGGTCTACGACCGCCACACGCGCCATCTCGTCAGCAGCACGCGCTACGTCTTCACCTTCGCCAACGCGGCCCGGCACTTCCCGGATCACCCGCATGCCGCCCGTTGGCTCGACACCGCGCGCCACGCGCTGGCCTTCATCGAAGACGTCCACAAGGACCCGGCCAGCGGCGGCTACACCTGGCTGCTGCACTGGGAGGGCGGCAAGAAGCAGGTCATCGATGCGACCCAGCACTGCTACGGCCTGGCCTTCGTGCTGCTGGCCCAGGCGCACGCGCTGCGTGCCGGCATCGCCGAGGCGCGCGCCGGGCTGGACGCGACGGTGGCCCTGATGGAGCAGCGCTTCTGGGAGCCGGCCGCAGGCCTGTACGCCGACGAAGCCGCACCCGACTGGCAACTGCGCCCCTACCGCGGCCAGAATGCCAACATGCACGCCTGCGAGGCGATGCTCGCGGCCTACGAGGCCACCGGCGACACCTTCTGCCTGCGCCGCGCGACGACGCTGGCGCAGTCGGTGACTCACCGGCTGGCGAGCCAGTCGCACGGCCTGGTCTGGGAGCACTACCACACCGACTGGACGCCCGACTGGAACTACAACCGCCACGACCGCAGCAACATCTTCCGCCCCTGGGGCTTCCAGACCGGCCACCTGACCGAGTGGGCCAAGCTGCTGCTGACGCTGGAGCGCCTGACACCCAACGCGCCGGAAGACAGCTGGATGCTGCACCACGCGCGAGACCTGTTCGCCGCTGCGGTGCAGCACGGCTGGGATCGCCACCACGGCGGCCTGGTCTATGGCTTCGCGCCCGAAGGCGACCCCGTGACCGACACCCACATGAAGGTCTGCGACGGCGACAAGTACCACTGGGTCCAGTCCGAGTCGATCGCCGCCGCCGCCGTGCTGGCCGAGCGCACCCACGAGGGCCACTACTGGGACTGGTACGACCGGATCTGGGGCTACGCCTGGGAACATTTCGTCGACCACCAGCACGGCGCGTGGTTCCGCATCCTCACGCACGACAACCGCAAGCTGACCGACGAGAAGAGCCCCGCCGGCAAGGTCGACTACCACAACATGGGCGCCTGCTACGAGGCGATCGCGGCCCTCGAGCGGCTGCACGGCGACGCCGGCTGAGCCGGCCCCCCACGCCGCTCCAAGGCGGCTGAGCCCCGGGCAGAATGCAGCGGTCTTCCGCTGCCTTCGCCCCGACATGAAACGTGCCTTCAAGCTGCTGGCCCTTGCCGTCCTCGGCCTGCTCGCCATCGCCGCCATCGCCCTCGCGCTGATGTGGCACGCCCGGCTGCCCCAGCGCGACGGCGCGCTGCCGCTGGCGGGGCTGAAGGCGCCGGTGCAGGTGCGCTACGACGAGGCGGGTGTGCCGCACCTCCGCGCCGAGCACGAGGTCGACCTGTACCGGGCACTGGGCTACGTGCACGCGCAGGACCGGCTGTTCCAGATGGAGATCCTGCGCCGGCTCGCCCGCGGCGAACTGGCCGAGGTGCTGGGGCCCAAGCTGGTCGACACCGATCGGCTGTTCCGCACCTTGGCGATCCGCCAGCACGCCGATGCCTACGCCGCCAAGCTCGACCCCGCCGCGCCGTCGACCCAGGCGCTCGAGGCCTACCTCGACGGCATCAACCAGTTCCAGGCCGACCATCCGGCGCCGATCGAGTTCATGGTGCTGGGCATCCCGAAGCGGCCCTTCACGACGGCGGACTCCGTGAGCGTCGCCGGCTACCTGGCCTACAGCTTCGCCGCCGCCTTCCGCACCGAGCCGGCGCTGACCCGCGTACGCGACCAGCTCGGGCCCGACTACCTGCGCATCTTCGACCTCGGCTGGTACGCCGGCGGCGTCGCCCAGGGCCAGCCCGCCGCGAGCGGCGCGACCGGCACGACCGGCCCCGCCGCCTTGAACCCGGGTGACCGGACGGACCTGGACCGCCTCGCGGCCCTGAGCCAGGGCGCGCTCGACCTGGCCGGGGTGCCCTTCTTCGAAGGCAGCAACGCCTGGGCCATCTCGGGCGCCCGCACCGCCAGCGGCAAGCCGCTGCTGGCCGGCGACCCGCACATCTCCTTCGCCGTCCCCGCCGTCTGGTACGAAGCGCATCTGTCCTCTCCCGGCTTCGAGCTCTACGGCCTGCACCAGGCGCTCAACCCGTTTGCGCTCGTCGGCCACAACCAGCGCTTCGGCTGGAGCCTGACGATGTTCCAGAACGACGACCTGGACCTGATCGCCGAGAAGCCGAACCCCGCCAACCCGAACCAGGTCTGGGTCGGCGGCCAATGGGTCGATCTGCAGCAGCGCCAGGAGACGATCCAGGTCAAGGGCGGCGCCCCGGTCACGCTGACGCTGCGCCACTCGCCGCACGGCCCGATCGTCAACGACGCGCTCGACAAGAGCGTCGGCACGAAGCCGATCGCGATGTGGTGGGCCTTCCTGGAAACCGAGAACCCGATCCTGGACGCCTTCTACCGGCTCGACCGGGCCGATGCGCTGCCCAAGGCACGCGAGGCCGCGAGCCTGATCCACGCGCCCGGGCTGAACGTGGTCTGGGCCAACGCCGGTGGCGACATCGGCTGGTGGGCCGCCGCCAAGCTGCCGCTGCGCCCCGCGGGCGTGGACCCGAGCTTCGTGCTCGACGGTGCGAGCGCCGAAGCCGACAAGCCGGGTTTCCTGCCCTTTGCCCAGAACCCGCAGGAAGAGAACCCGGCCCGCGGCTTCATCGTTTCGGCCAACCACCAGCCGGCCGCCAGCCAGCCGGTGCCCGGCTACTACAACCTCTGGGACCGCGCCCAGCGGCTGGACCAGCAGCTCGCCGCACGCGGCAGCGGCTGGGATGCCGCGGCGATGCAGGCCCTGCAGCTCGACACCCAGACGGGCTACGGCCCGCGCGTGCTGGCGCCGCTGCTGGCCGACCTGCGCGCTGCGGCCACCGCGCCCGGCGAGGCGGCCCTGGTCGAGCAGCTCGCCGCCTGGCGCGGCGACCACCCGACCGACGCGGTCGCGCCGACGCTGTTCAACCAGTTCCTGTTCGACCTGGCGCGCGAGGCGCTGGCCGACGAGCTGGGCGACGAGGTCTATGCGCTGCTGCGCCGCACCCGCGCGCTCGATCACGCCCTGCCCCGGCTCGCCGCCGATGCGACCTCGCCGTGGTGGGATCGGCGCAGCACGCCGGCCGTCAAGGAGACCCGCGCCGAGGTCGTGGCCGCCGCCTGGCGTGCCACCGTCACGCAACTGAAAGCCACCCTCGGTGGCGACCCGGCCGGCTGGACCTGGGGCCGCGCCCACCGCCTGACCCACGAGCACCCGCTGGGCAAGCAGCCGCCGCTGGACAAGGTCTTCAACGTGGGTCCGTTCGACGCCCCAGGCGGCCGCGAGACGCCGAACAACCTCAGCGGCCCGCTGGCCGGCGTGCCGGTGCCGATCACCTACGGCCCGTCGACCCGGCGGGTGATCGACTTCGCGCAGCCCGGCGCAGCGCGCGGGATCAACCCGGTCGGCCAGAGCGGCGTCTGGGGCGACCGCCATTACGCCGACCAGGCGGCCGCCTACGTCCGCGGCGAATCCCGCCCGCAGCACCTGGACGAGGCCGACGTGGCGAGCCACGTGCAGAGCACGCTGACGCTGACGCCCCACTGACCGCGGGCGCACTGGGGCAGGCGCCGGATGCCTCCAAATGCGCGCCTTTGGGCGCGCTGATCCGGCTTTCTGGCGGGCCGAGACGGCCGAACATCTCGCCAGCAAGGTGCTCCTTTCAAGCACCGCCATGGAGACCGCCTTATGAGCCCTGTCGGCCAAGCATTGCTGCGGCCAGGCACCAGCCTGATGCGCCGCCTGCGCATGCCCACCAAGATGGCGCTGATGGGGCTGATGCTGCTGATTCCGCTGTTGATGCTGATCATCTACAGCGCCCGCCAGGCTCAGGAGACCCTGCGCTTCACCCGCGATGAGCTGGCCGGCGCGCAGGTAGTGACCGAGCTGACCGACGTGGTCGCCCTGGTGCAGACCCACCGCGGCCTGACCAATCGCGTGCTGTCGAGCGAGACGGCCGCGACCGCCGAACGCGACGCCGTGCGCGCCCGCATCCAGCAGGCGCTGGCGGCCGTCGACAAGACAGCCGCGGCCGGCCTGCCCTTCGCCTTCGACGACCTGTGGAAGCCGGCGCGCGAGGCGACCGTGGCCCTGGCCGAGGGCCGGCACGCCGAGCGCCGCGACCAGGCATTTGCCGAGCACAGCCAACAGATCGAGAGGCTGCGCCAGCTGGTCCTGCAGGTCGGCGAGCGCTCCGGCCTGTTGCTGGATCCGGAGCCGGCCAGCTTCTTCCTGATGGACATGGTGACCGAGCGTGTCATCCCGTGGATCGAGACGCTCGGCCAGGCCCGCGGCCAGGGCGCGGCCCTGCTCTCGCGCGGCGACGCCAACAACGCCGAGCGCGCCACGCTGGTCGGCCGCGCCGACGCGCTGCACGCGGCGCTGATCGACGTGGGCTTCCGGGTCGAGGCGCTGCAGCGCTCGGGCGTCTCGGCGCCGACGGGCTGGGAAGCGGCGCGCGAGGCGTCGACCGCCTTCGAACAGAACATCCGCCAGACCTTCACCGCCGAGGCCATTGCTGGCGAGCCGGCAGGCTACTTTGGCCAGGGCACCGAGGCCATCGGACAGGTCATGGGTTTCAAGCAGCAAGTCCACGGCCGTCTCGTTGGCGAGCTGCAGGCGCGCGAGTTGCGCCTGACCACCCAGCTGTGGCTGCAGCTCGGCGTGTCCGCGCTGGGGGCCGGCTTCATGCTCTACCTCGGCCTGTCGTTCTACGCGAGCTTCAGTGGCGCGCTCGGCGTGCTGCAGCGCAGCGTCAGCGCGGTCGCCGCCGGCGACCTGGCCCACAAGGTGCAGATCGACGGCCGAGACGAGCTGGCCGACATCGGCCGCGTCGTCGAGCGCATGAGCGAGGGCTTGTCGGTCATGGTGGCCGAGATCCGCAGCAGCGCGGTGCGGGTGGGCCTGTCGGGCCAGCGACTGGCCGAGAGCGGCGAGGCGCTGTCGCAGCGCACCGAGGCGCAGGCGGCGAACCTCAAGCAGACCGTGGCCACCGTGGGCCAATTGAGCGACGCCGTCGCCACCAATGCCGGCGCGGCACACCAGCTCGACCGGCTGACCGTGCAGTTGCGCGACCAGGCCGAGGCCGGTGGCGCCGCCATGCGCGAGACCGTGCAGTCGATGGGCACGCTGGAAGAGAGCTCTCGCCGAGTCGGCGAGATCATCGGCGTGATCGACGGCATCGCCTTCCAGACCAACATCCTCGCGCTGAACGCCGCCGTCGAGGCGGCCCGCGCCGGCGAGGCCGGCCGCGGCTTCGCGGTGGTGGCCACCGAGGTGCGCCAGCTTGCGCAGCGCTCGAGCTCGGCCGCCGCCGAGATCCGCCAGCTGATCGGCCAGTCGACCGAGCAGGTCGGGCAGTCGGTGGCACGCATCCAGCGCACCAACGACACGCTCGATGCGGTGGTCGGCGGCGTGCGCGACGTCTCGGACAAATTGCGCGGCATCGCCCAGGCCAGCGCCCAGCAGTCGGCCAGCCTCGAAGAAGTCTCGCGCAGCGTCGGCAGCCTGGACGAGATCACCCAGCAGAACGCCGGCATGGTCGAGGAATCACACAAGGCCTCGGGCGAACTGGTCAGCCGCGCCAGCCTGTTGAGCGACGCGGTGGCGGCGATCCGCCTGCGCCAGGGCAGCGCCGACGAGGCGCGCGCTCTGGTCGACCGGGCTGTCGTGCTGATCCGCGAGCGTGGCCTGCAGGCGGCGGCACCGGCCTTCCGCGACCCCCAGGGCGGCTTCCTCGACCGCGACCTCTACATCTTCGTGACCGACCGCGAGGGCCGCTATCACATCTGCGGCGGCCGGCCGGCCATGGAAGGCAAGCTGGTGCACGAGGTGCCGGGTATCGACGGCGATCGCTTCGCCCGCGAATCGTGGGAAGCGACCACCGGCAACCACTGGGTCGAATACTCGATCATCAACCAGCAGACGGGCAAGGTGCAGCCCAAGGCCAGCTACGTGGTCGCGATCAGCGACCAGTTGCTGGTGGGCTGCGGCATCTACACCTCCACCGGCCGCGTGCCGGCAGCGCTGGCCGGCTGAATCACCGGTCGGCCGGCGCGCCTTGCGGGCCGTGGCTGGGCAGGGTCGCCTCGGCGGCGTGACGCTGGCCCCAGCGCCGGTGGGCCCAGGCCGAGAGGCTCTCCAGGTAGCTGTAGATCACCGGCACGACGACCAGCGTCAGCAGCGTCGAGGTGACCACGCCACCGATGATGGCGCGGCCCATCGGAGCCTGGAACTCGCCCCCGTCGTTCAGCGCGATCGCCATCGGCATCATGCCGAACACCATCGCCGCCGTCGTCATGATGATCGGCCGCATGCGGATCTGGCCTGCCTGCAGAAGCGCATCGCGCACTGAGGCGCCTGCCCGGCGTGCATGGTTGGCGAAGTCGACCAGCAGGATCGCATTCTTGGTCACCAGGCCCATCAACATCACCAGGCCGATCATCGAGAACACGTTCAGCGTCGAGCGCCACAGCAGCAGCGCGAGCATCACGCCGATCAGCGACAACGGCAGTGACACCATGATCGCGATCGGCTGCAGGAAGCTGCCGAACTGGCTGGCCAGCACGATGTAGATGAAGATCACCGCCAGCGCCATCGCGCTGAGCAGGCCCTTGAAGGCCTCCGCCTGGTCCTTGCCCGCGCCATCGACCATGAAGCTCACGCCCGGCGGCAGCCGCGTCTCCTTGATCAGCTTCTGCACGTCGGCGTTGACGTCGCCCGACGGGCGGCCCTCGACGCCCGCGTACACCGCCTCGCGGCGCTGCAGGTTCTGGCGGCGGATCACCTCGGGGTTGAAGACCTGCTGGATCGTCGCGACCTGGTCGAGCGCGATCGGCGAGCCATCCTTGGCGAACGCCACCGGCAGCTTGGCCATCTGCTCGATGCGCTCGCGTTGGCCCTGCGGCAGGCGCAGCAGCACCTCGACCTGGTTGCCATCCGGCGTCGTCCAGTAGGTGGCGACGTCACCGTTGACGTAGGCGCGCAGCGAGGCGGCCACCTGCGGCCCGGTCAGGCCGAGCTCGCGGATCGCCGAATCCTTCAGCCGCACCGCAAAGGCCGGCAGGCCGGGCTTGACGGTCGTCTCGACGTCGACCGCGCCCTTGATCTTCTTGAGCTTCTCGGCGAACTCCTGTGCCACCTTGGTGAGTTGCTCGCCGTCGGCGCCGAGGATGGTGATCCAGATCGGGCGGTCGAAGCCGACGCTGGCCTCCAGCCCGGGGATGTTGGCGATGTCGGCGCGGATCGCGTCCTCGATCTGCTTCTGCGAGCGCTGGCGGGCGCTGCGGTCGACCAGGGCGATGTTCAGCGAGGCCTGGTTGCGGCCGGTGGCCAGGCCCTCGCCGGTCGAGCCGACCACGGTCTGCACCGTCTTGATCTCGGGGTACTTGGCGGCCAGGATGGTCTCGACCTGCATCACCTTGTCGTTGCCGCGCTCCAGGCTCGACGCCACCGGGAAGCGCAGGTTCAGCTGGGTGAAGCCCTGGTCGGTCTGCGGCACGAATTCGCTGCCGACCACGCCGCCCAGGCCGAGCGCGACGACAAAGCTCATCACGCCGCTCCAGGCGATGATGCCGCGCGGGGTCAGCGTGACGAAGCGCAGGCGGCGTGGCTTCGAGCGATCACGCCGGCCCTCGGCGTCGAACGGGTGGCCCCAGGCCGGCAACGGCGGCACGAACACGCGGTAGCGCCGGCCCGAGAAGGCCCAGTTGATCAGCTTGCCGTATATCGCGTGAAGGGCCTCCATGCCGCGGTCGGTGGCACGGATCATGTGGCCGATGCCCGGCAGGTGGCGCAGCTTCGCGCTCGGCGGGTCGCGCCAGACGCTGGACAGCATCGGGTCGAGCGTGAAGCTGACGAACAGGCTGACGATCACCGCCACCGCGACGGTGATGCCGAAGGGGTAGAAGAACTTGCCGATGATCCCGCCCATGAAGGCCACCGGCACGAACACCGCGCAGATCGCGAAGGTGGTGGCCATGACCGCCAGGCCGATCTCGTTGGTGCCTTCGTAGGCGGCGGTGTGGTGGTCCTTGCCCATGCCGACGTGCCGCACGATGTTCTCTCGCACGACGATCGCATCGTCGATCAGCAGGCCGATACACAGCGACAGCGCCATCATCGTCATGAAGTTCAGCGTGAAGCCGAAGGCGTAGACGGCGATGAAGCTGGAGATCACCGCGATCGGCAGCGTCAGGCCGGTGATGATGGTCGAGCGCCAGCTGTGCAGGAACAGGAAGACGATCGCCACCGTCAGCAGCGCGCCCTCGATCAGCGTGTGCCGCAGGCCGGTCAGCGAGTTCTTGACGAAGTCACTCGAGGCGTAGATCAGGTTCAGCTCGACATCGGCCGGCAGCGTCTTGCGCAGCTCCTCCATCGCCTCCTTGACCGCATCGCCAGTGGCGACGATGTTGGCGTCCTGCTGCTTGAAGACCGCGAAGCTGATGGCCGGCGAGCCGTTGGTGCGGGCGATCGAATCGCGCTCGCGCTCGCGCTCGACCAGGGTGCCGAGGTCGCCCAGGGTCAGCACCAGGCTGCCGCGGTGGGCGACGACGATGTCGGCGAACTGCTTCGGGTCCTTCACCCGGCCCTCGACGCGCAGGATCGCATCGGACACCTTGTCGGACACCAGGCCGACCGGCTGGTCGGCGTTGGCGGCCGCTAGCGCGGTGGAGATCTCGGCCGGCGTCACGCCGTAGGCGCGCAGGCGCAGCGGATCCAGGTCGATGCGCACCTCGCGCGTCACCAGCCCGCCGACATCGACCTTGGCCACGCCTTCGACGCGGCCCAGCCGCTTGGCGATCGTCAGGTCGGCCAGCGTCGACAGCTCGCGCGCCGACCGCGTCTTGCTCAGCAGCGCCATCACGACCACCGGCTGCGCGTTGTCGGCCTGGAAGCGCGAGACGCTGGGCTGGCGGACGTCCTTCGGGAAGACGGCCTGGGCGGCGGCGATGCGATCGCGCAGGTCCTGCATCGCGCGGCTCATGTCGGTATTCAGCGAGAACTCGACGCTGGCCTGCACCCGGCCCTCGAAGCTGCGCGACTGCACCCGGTTGACGCCGGCGATCGAGTTCAGCGCCTCCTCCAGCGGCTTGGCGACCTCACGCTCGACCGCCTCGGGCGACGCGCCCGGATAGCGGATGTCGATCCACGCACCGGGCAGAGAGATGTCGGGCATCTGCTCGACGCCCAGCTTGCTGTACGAGAACAGCCCCAGCACGCACAGCGCGACCATCACCATGGTGGCGAAGACGGGGTTGTTGATGGCGACTCGGGTCATCCACATGGTGAACCTCTGCTCTTTCTCGGGCCGAGCCGTTCAGTTGGACGCCGTGGCGACACTGGCCAGCGCCGAGGTCGGCGACGCGGCCGAGCCGGCGGTCGCGGGCGCCGGGGCGACGATGCGCGCGGAGGCGCCCTCGCGCAGGTTGTCGAAACGCATCGCCAGCACCTGGGCCTGCGGCTGCAGGCCGTCCTTGACCTCGACCAGGCCCTTGGCCTCGTCGCGCCGGCCGGTCGTCACCGCGCGGCGCAGCAGCTTGCCCTGCTCGATCGTCCAGACATATTCTTGGCCCGACGCGGTGCCGATCGCCGCCACCGGCAGTGTCAGGCGCGGCGTGGCTTCGGGCATCACGACGTGGGCCTGGGCGTACTGGCCGGCGCGCAGCCGCTCCTTCGGGTTGGCGATCGCAATCGCGACGCCGATCGAGCGGGTGCCGGGTTCGGCCGCCGGCGCGATGCGGGCGAGCTTGCCGTTGACGGCTTCAGCCACGCCTTCAACCTGCACCGTGACCGGCATGCCGGCCTGCAGCACGCCGACCTCGTGCGTGCCGACGCTGCCGGCCATCTCGAGCTGGGTCAGGTCGACGATGGTGACGATCTGCTGCTCGTTCGAGACCTTCTCGCCCGGCACCACGTGCCGCTTGGCGACGATGCCGGAGATCGGGGCCACGAGGCCGGCCTCACGCAGGTTGATTCGTACCGTCTCGGTCTGCGCCTGGGCGGCGGCCAGGTTGGCGCGGGCGCTGTCCAGCGCCGCCTTCGACGACTCCAGCGCGTTCGGCGAGATGAACTGCTGCTCGGCCAGGCGCTGGTTCGACGCATGGGTGCGTTCGGCCTGCACCATCTGCGCCCGCGCCGCCTCGACCTGCGCCTGGCGCTCGTTCAGGCGGGCGTTCAGGTCCGCCAGGTCGACCGTGCCGAGCTTCTGGCCGGCCGTGACCCGGCTGCCCTCGGCCACCGTCAGGTTCAGCAGCGTGCCGGCCGCCTTGGCCCGCACCACCGCGGTGTTGGGCGCGACCAGCGGCCCCGAGAACTCCACCGTGCCGGCCAGCGGCTGCGACTTGGGCAGCACCACCTCCTTGGCGGTGAAGTCGAGCACCTTGTCTTCAGGCTTGGCATCACCCGGCGAGCCGCCCTTTCGGGCCATCACGGCCACCGCGCCACCTGTTGCCAAAGCGGCCACGACGACTCCTCCGATCACCCAGCGCTTGTTCATGCGTGCTCCTGAAATATTCATCTGCCCCGGTCCAGGCGGCCGCAGTGTAGGAGTGTGATACGCGGCAATCACCCCACTGCCGACGAAGCGCGGCGCGGCACCGATGAAATGCAGCGGCAGGCGACGAGCCGTGCAGCGCCTCCCGACGAACCAGCACCTCGCGCCGACGAAGCGCCGTTCACCCCCGCAAGCCCGCAATTCGTCGCAGGTTTGCGCTATGGCCGGCGGCTTCACGATAAGCTCGCGCGGCTTTGCAGGATGGGGCTGCCCATCCACCATTCCAAGTTCAGTTCGGAGGATCCCTGATGTCGCGTCGCTCTTCGCCGGTGGCCATGCCCGCCAGACTGTCCGTGGCGCTGGCCGCCGCCGTGCTCGCCGCCTCGCTCGCCGGCTGCGGCAAGGCCAACGGCAACGCCGATGCGGCGGCCAAGCCAGGTGCCGCGGCCTCGGCACCCAGCCTGCTGCTGGCACCCGAGGACCTGCGCACCACGGCCGCCGGCCTGCACGCAGCGGGCCCGGTCATCACCGGCTCGATCCAGCCCGAGCGGCGCGCCGACCTGCGCGCCGAGGTGTCGGCGGTCGTGCTGCAGGTGCTGAAGGACAATGGCGAAGCGGTGCACAAGGGCGACCTGCTGGTGCGGCTGGACGACACCGCGATCCGCGACAGCCTGGCGTCAGCCGAGGAGGCTGCGCGCGCCTCCGCCCAGTCCGCCGACCAGGCCGAGCGCACTTTCCAGCGCCTGAAGACGCTGCAGGCCCAGGGCATGAGCTCGATCCAGGCGACCGACGACGCCGAAGTCCGGCGCAACAACGCCCAAAGCGACCTGGTGGCCGCCAAGTCGCGCGTGGTGGCGGCCCGCCAGCAGTTGCAGCGCACCGAGGTGCGCGCGCCTTTCGACGGCGTGGTCAGCGACCGCAAGGCGTCCGCCGGCGACACCGCCCAGATCGGCAAGGAGCTGCTCAAGGTGGTCGACCCGGCCAGCATGCGCTTCGAGGGGCTGGTCTCGTCCGATCGCATGAGCGAGCTGAAGATCGGCCAATCGGTCAGCTTCCGGGTCAACGGCGTGACCCGGGGCGAGTTCAGCGGCAGGGTCAAGCGCGTCGACCCCTCCGCCAATGCCGCCACCCGCCAGGTGGCGGTGCTGGTGTCGATCGACGATGGCCCGGTGCCCAAGGTGGCGGGCCTGTACGCCGAAGGCCAGGTGGCCACCAGCGGCGAACAGGCGCTGATGCTGCCCGAGGGGGCGCTGACCAAGGAGGGTGACAACACCTTCGTCTGGCGCGTGGACGGCAATGCGCTGAAGAAGGTCAAGGTCCAGCTCGGCGAGCGCGACCTGCGCAGCGGCGAATACGTGGTGCGCAGCGGGCTCGCCGCGGGCGACCAGATCCTGCGCGCCCCGGGCGCCACCCTGGTCGATGGCCAGCGCATCGAGCGCGCCAAGCCGGCCACCACGGCGGCGGCGCCGGCCGTGCCGGCCTCGGCCACCTCCATTGCGGGGAAGTAAGCCATGTTCTTGTCTGACTTCAGCATCAAGCGGCCGGTCGCGACGGTCGTCATCATCCTGGCGCTGATGTGCCTGGGCCTGCTCGCGCTGAACAAGCTGCGGGTCAATCAGATCCCCGACGTGCAGCAGCCGGTGCTGGTGGTCGGCATCACCTACCCGGGCGCCTCGCCCGACACGGTCGAGCGCGAGGTCATCAACCGCATCGAGAAGGCGCTGCAGAGCATCTCGGGCGTCGACGAGGTGCGCTCGACCGCGAGCGAGGGCTACGCCAACATCGTCATGATCTTCAAGTTCAGCAAGAACATGATCGAGGCGGCGGACGAGGTGCGCAACGCCATCGGCACGGTGCGCTACAAGCTGCCGGTCGAGATGCGTGAGCCGGTGCTGCAGCGCATCGACCCTTCCGCCCAGCCCATCATGCAGCTGGCGCTGTCGTCGTCCACGCAGACCCATGCCGAAATTTCGCGCCTGGCCGAAGACCAGCTCGCCGACCGCTTCCGCGGCATCCCCGGCGTGGCCGTGGTGAACGTGAACGGCGCGCTGCACCGCGAGTTGTCGGTGCTGTTGAAGGCGGAAAAGCTGCGCGAGTTCAACGTCTCGGTGGCCGAGGTCGTCAACGCGCTGCGCATGCAGAACGCCACCGCCCCGGTGGGCAAGGTGCGCGGCACGCTGGAAGACCAGAGCATCCGGCTCGTCGGGCGTATCGAGCACCCGGCGGAGTTCGAGCAGATCGTCGTGCAGCGGCGCGGCGAACAGATCGTGCGCCTGGGCCAGGTGGCGTCGGTCCAGGATGCGTTCGCCGAGGTCGGCAACCTCTCGGTGCGAAACGGCCATCCCAACGTCGGCCTGTCGATCACGCGCTCGCGCGAGTCCAGCACCGTGGGGGTCGCCGACGAGGTGCGCAAGCTGGTAGCCGAGATCGGCAAGACGCTGCCCGCGGGCACGCAACTGGAAATCACCCAGGATGGCGGCAAGGACGCCCAGAACAGCCTGAACAACGTGGTTCACGCGCTGTTCTTCGGCGCCGGGCTGACCATCTTCGTGGTCTACGCCTTCCTGAACTCCTGGCGCTCGACGCTGATCACCGCCCTCAGCCTGCCCACCTCGGTGATCGCGGCCTTCATCGCGGTCTGGCTGTGCGGCTTCACGCTGAACTTCATGAGCCTGCTCGGCCTGTCGCTGGCCATCGGCGTGCTGATCGACGACGCCATCGTGGTGCGAGAGAACATCGTGCGCCACATGGAGGCTGGCGAGGACCGGCGCACCGCCGCCCTGCGCGGCACCGCCGAGATCGGCCTGGCGGTGGCGGCCACCACCTTCTCCATCGTGGCCGTCTTCGTGCCCGTGGGCTTCATGCCCGGCGTGTCGGGCGAATGGTTCCGGCCCTTCGGCCTGACGGTGGTGACCTCGGTGCTCGTGAGCCTGTTCATCTCGTTCACGCTCGACCCAATGCTGTCTGCCTTCTGGGGCGACCCGCCGGGGCACCACCAGGCGCCCAAGCACGGCATCTCCAAGGTGCTGGGCCGCTTCAACGTCTGGTTCGACCACCAAGCCGACCGCTACGGCCGCGTCATTGCCTGGGCCCTGCACCACCGGGTGTGGATGTTCCTGTTCGCCTTCCTCAGCTTCGTCGGCGCAATCGCCCTGCAGATGACCGTCGGCGGTTCGAGCTTTCTGCCCGCGTCTGACTACGGCACCCTGGCCATCGAAGTTCGCACCCCGCCCAGCAGCAGCCTGGAGTACGCCAAGCTGAAGCTGGAAAGCGCGGCAACGCTGGCTCGCGGCATGAAGGAGACCAAGGCCACCAACAGCTACGTCAACCCGACCGGCGGCCGCATCTATGTCGACATCGGCAAAAGCACCGAGCGCAAGCGCAGTGCCATCGAGGTGGCCACGGACCTGCGTGCGCAGCTCAAGCGCCTGGTCGGCGCCGAGTACGTGGTGCTCGACGACCTGAACAACGGCGCGCAGAAGCCGGTGCAGATCCGCTTCCACGGCACCGATTCACGCAAGCTGCAGGCCATCACCAACGAGTTCATGGCCAAGCTGCGCCAGGTGCCCGGTGCGGTCGATGTGGGCCTGTCGGAACAAGACCCGCAGAACGAGCTGAAGATCGAGCTCGACCGCGGCCTGGCCAACGCGCTGGGCATCTCGGTCAACGACGCGGCGCAGGCGCTGCGGGTGGCCTTTGCCGGCGTGGAGGTGGGCGACTGGGTCGACCCCAGCGGCGAAACCCGCGACGTGGCCGTGCGCCTGGCGCCGGCCGACCGCGTGGACGCAGCCAACATCGAGCGGCTGCCCATCGCCGTGACCGGCAGCAGCACCGTGGTGCCGCTGGACCAGATCGCCACCGTGACCATGGGCAAGGGGCCGTCGCAGATCCAGCACACCGACGGCAAGCGCATGATCGCCGTGTCCGCCAACGCCCAGGGCCGCTCGGCCGGCGAGGTGACGGCCGACGCCATGAAGATCGCCAAGGCGATGAGCTACCCGCCGGGCTACGGGCTGGAACTGGGCGGCGCCTCGAAGGACCAGCAACAGGTCTTCACCGACATGGGCATCGCCGTTCTGTCGGGCATCGGCGTCATGTACCTGGTGCTGGTGATCCAGTTCGGCTCGTTCACCGCGCCGCTGCCGGTCATGATCTCGCTGCCGCTGTCGCTAATCGGCGTGGTGCTGGCGCTGCTGGCCACCGGCGGCACGATGAACCTGATGAGCCTCATCGGGGTGATCATGCTGGCCGGCCTCGTGGCGAAGAACGCCATCCTGCTGCTGGACGCGGCGCGGGTGCGCGAGGCCGAAGGCATGGACCGCGAGGAGGCCTTGATGCAGGCCGGCCGCAAGCGGCTGCGCCCCATCCTGATGACGACCTTCGCGCTGATCGCCGGCATGATGCCGGTGGCCATTGGCGTGGGCGAAGGCGGCGAGTTCTACCGCCCGATGGCGGTGGCCATCATCGGCGGCGTCATCACCTCGACCTTCCTCACCTTGCTGGTCATCCCGAGCTTCTACGACTCGATCGAGATCAAGCGCGATCACATGATCCAGAAGTTCCACGCCCGCGGCGAGCGCTGGAACCCCCTGGCCGGCTTCGTGCTGACCTTCCTGGAGTTCCTGGCTTTCATCACCTTCCTGCGCCTGTTCTGGCGCCTGGGCGGCCGCCTGTGGCGGCGCCTGCGCGGCGAGCCCGGCGCGGTCGTGCCGGCCCAGGCCTGATCGAGGAGCTAGAGGCCCGCCCGGCCTCAGCGCTGCGCCGGGATGACCGGCGTGGCGACCCGCACGTCGCCACACTGCGCGCGGTGGCGCAGCGCATGGTCCATCAGCACCAGCGCCAGCATCGCCTCGGCGATCGGGGTCGCGCGGATGCCGACGCAGGGGTCATGGCGGCCGAAGGTCTCGACCGTCGCCGGCTGGCCGGCCAGATCGATCGAGTGGCGCGGCGTGCGGATCGAGCTGGTCGGCTTGATCGCGATCGAGACGCGCAGGTCCTGCCCGGTCGAAATGCCGCCCAGCACGCCACCTGCATGGTTGCTGGCGAAGCCCTCCGGCGTCAGCTCGTCGCCGTGCTCGCTGCCGCGCTGGCGCACGGCGCCGAAGCCGGCGCCGATCTCGACGCCCTTGACCGCGTTGATCCCCATCATCGCGTAGGCGATGTCGGCATCGAGCTTGTCGAACAGCGGCGCGCCCCAGCCGACCGGCAGGCCCGACGCCTCGACATACAGCCGCGCACCGACCGAATCGCCGGCCTTGCGCAGCGCATCCATGTAGTCCTCCAGCGCGTCGATGCCACTCGCCGTGGCCGCAAAGAAGGGGTTGGCGCCGACCTGGGCCCAGTCGTCGACCGGGATCTCGATCTCGCCCAGCGCCGTCATGCAGCCCCGGATCGCGATGCCGTGCTGCTCGCGCAGCCACTTCTTCGCCACCGCGCCGGCGCCGACCATCGGCGCGGTCAGCCGGGCCGACGAGCGGCCGCCCCCACGCGGGTCGCGAATGCCGTACTTGTGCCAGTAGGTGTAGTCGGCATGGCCGGGGCGGAAGGTCTGGGCGATGTTGCCGTAGTCCTTGCTGCGCTGGTCGGTGTTGCGGATCAGCAGGCAGATCGGCGTGCCGGTGGTCTTGCCCTCGTAGACGCCGGACAGGATCTCGACCGCGTCCGGCTCGTTGCGCTGCGTCACATGGCGCGAGGTGCCGGGGCGCCGCCGGTCCAGCTCGGGCTGGATGTCGGCCTCCGACAGGCTCATGCCGGGCGGGCAGCCGTCGATCACACAGCCGATGGCCGGGCCATGGCTTTCGCCGAAGTTGGTGACGGCGAAAAGCTCGCCAAAGGTGCTGCCGGACATTGCGTGCTGCCGTGGGGTGAGTGCGTGATTTTATCGGCGGCCCCTTCACCCCGCCCTTGAACGACCCGTTTGCGTGGACGGCGTGTGAAATGGCCGGCTTTTCCGGCCCGCCTCGTCGGACCGGCTGGCGCCGACTGGCGGCACAGTGCTGACATACCCAAAACCTGCCTGCCTGGCTCGCCTTGACTGCCCTCGCCACCCCTGCCCTGCCCGTGCTGCTGGCCTTGCCGGCGGCGCCATGGCTCGCGCTGGCCGGTGGTGCCGTCGCCGCCGCCTTCGCGGCCACCTGGCAAGCCTACCGCCGGGCCCGGCAACGCGCGCTGGCGGCCGACGCCGACCTGGCGCTCGCCCGCGCGATGCTCGACCACAGCCCCCAGTTGATCGGGCTGCTGACCCCGCAGGGCGAGGTGCTGCGCATGAACCAGGCCGCCAACGACTGGCTCGGCCCGCCCGGCGCCCTGAAGGGCTTGCCGCTGTGGGCCCTGCCGGCCTGGCTGACCTCACCCGATGACGCCAACCGCCTGCGTCATGCAGTGGCCCGCGCCGCCGCCGGCCGCCCCCAGCACCTGGATGTGGCAGTCGAAACGCGGCAGGGGGCGCGACGGGTCGAGCTGTCGGTGCGGCCCATGCGCCGCGGGGCCGATCGGTCCGACGGGGTGCCCGCGGCTCACCTGCTGGTCGAGGCGCGCGATGTCACGCTGCGCCGGCAGGCCGAAGACAAGATGCGCCTGGCCGCGGCCGTGTTCGAACAGGCCCGCGAGGGCATCCTGATCACCGACCCGCGCGGCGTGGTCGTCTCGGTCAACCAGGCGTTCAGCCAGATCACCGGCTTCGAGGCCGGCGAGCTCATCGGCCAGTATCCGGCGATGCTGACCACCGCGCTCGAGGACACGGGCCTGCCCCGCCGCATCCGGCGTGCGCTGGTGGGCAGCAACCATTGGCAAGGCGAGCTGCGCAGCCAGCGCAAGAACGGCGAACCCTTGACCGCCTGGCTGTCGATGAGCCGCCGGTGCGACACGACCGGCCGCACGACCCACCTGATCGGCATCCTGAATGACATCACGCGCTCGAAGATGGCCGAGCAGGAGCTGCTGCGCCAGGCTCATTTCGACGCGCTGACCGACCTGCCCAACCGCAATCTGCTGGAAGACCGGCTGCGAGTGGCGCTGGCCACCGCCCAGCGCCAGAACGACACCTTGGCGCTGCTGTTCATCGACCTGAACCAGTTCCGCAACATCAACGACAACTTCGGCCACCGCACCGGCGACGGCGTGCTGCTGGAAATGGCGCACCGGCTGCGCGACAACCTGCGCGATACCGACGTGGTGGCGCGCCTGGGTGGCGACGAATTCGCCGTGCTGCTGCCGGGGACCGACGCGGAGGGTGCCGCCCAGGTGGCCAACAAGCTGCTGGAGCGCGTGGCCCAGCCCTGCATGGTCAGCAACCACGAGCTGAGCCTGACGATGTCGATCGGCATCGCGATGTACCCCTCCGATGGCGACACGGTGGACGAATTGACGCGCTGCGCCGACACCGCGATGTACCGCTCCAAGATCGAGGGCCGCGGCACCTACCAGTTCTTCACCGTCGGCATGCAGCAGCGCTCGGTGCGACAGCTGCAGCTGGAAGCCGCGCTGCGGCGCGCCGCCGAACGCGATGAACTGCTGCTGCACTACCAGCCGCAGCTCGATGCCCGCAGCGGTGCGGTGCTGGGCGTCGAGGCGCTGGTGCGCTGGCGCCACCCCGAGCTCGGCATGGTGCCGCCGGGAGAATTCATCCCGCTGGCCGAAGGCAGCGGGCAGATCCTGGCGATCGGCGAATGGGTGATACGCACGGCGGTGCGACAGATCCAGGCCTGGCGCGACGCCGGGCTGACCGGGCTGGTCGTGGCGGTGAACCTGTCGGCGATCCAGTTCCGCGACCCCGGGCTGCCCGAGCTGGTCAAGTCCATCCTCGATGAAGCCCGGCTGCCGCCAAGCTGCCTGGAGCTCGAGCTGACCGAGAGCGTGGCCACCGGCAACCCGACCGCGGCGATCGCGATGATGGACCGGCTGCACGCGCTCGGCGTGCGGCTGTCGATCGACGACTTCGGCACCGGCTACTCGTCGCTGAACTACCTCAAGCGCTTTCGCATCCACACGCTCAAGATCGACCAGAGCTTCGTGCGCGACATCGGCAGCGACGCCGACGACCGCGCCATCGTGCAGGCCATCGTGCAGATGGCCCATGCGCTGCAGCTCACCACGATCGCCGAAGGCGTGGAAACCGATGTGCAGGCGAACTTCCTGCGTTCACAAGGCTGCGATGCGATGCAGGGCTACCGCTTCTGCCGCCCGCTCGAGGCCACGGCCGCCGAAACCTGGATGCTGGCCCGGCGGGCCGCGCTGCAGGCGCTGGACCAGCCGCCGGTGCCGATCTGATCAGCCGGCCTGCTCGCCAGGCGCCTCTTCCTCGACCGGCCAGTCGCGGATGTAGGCCTTGAGCATGCGGTTCTCGAAATCCTGCGCCTCGACCACCGACTTGGCGACGTCGTAGAACGAGATCACCCCCATCAACGTGCGGCCGTCGAGCACGGGCATGTAGCGGGCGTGGCGCCCGAGCATCATGCGGCGCACCTCGTTGATGTCGGTTTCAGGCGTGCAGGTCAGCGGAGCGTCGTCCATCACGCTGCGCACCAGCGTGGAGCCGAGCTGGCCGCCGTTCTTGACCACCGCGCGGATCACCTCGCGGAAGGTCAGCATGCCGATGAGATCGCCGTGGGTCATGACCACCAGTGAGCCGATGTCGTGCTCGGCCATCGTCGTCACGGCTTCGGCCAAGGCACTCTCCGGCGAGACGGTGAAGAGCGTGCTGCCCTTCACACGCAGGATGTCACTGACTTTCATGGCTGCTCTCCTTCGGCTCGATCGACGCATGGGCGCTCGCTGCCCACGCGGCCAACATAGCACACAATCCTCGCCCGACACAGGTTCGAAACACCTTCACACCACACCAGATCAACCCTATGCCAGGCGCATCCGACCCCGGCTTCGACACCCTGGCGCTCCACGCCGGTGCGGCCCCCGACCCGGCCACCGGCGCGCGCGCGGTGCCGATCCACCTGACCACCTCCTTCGTCTTCGAATCGAGCGAGCACGCGGCGTCGCTGTTCAACCTGGAGCGCTCGGGCCACGTCTACAGCCGCATCTCGAACCCGACCAATGCGGTGCTGGAAGAGCGCCTGGCGGCGCTGGAGGGGGCCGTCGGCTCGATCACCACCGCCAGCGGCCAGGCGGCGCTGCATCTGGCGATCGCCACGCTGGCCGGCGCCGGCTCGCACATCGTGGCCAGCACGGCGCTGTACGGCGGCTCGCACAACCTGCTGCACTACACCCTGAAGCGCTTCGGCATCGAGACGACCTTCGTCAAGCCGCGCGACATCGACGCCTGGCGCGCCGCGATCCGCCCGAACACGAAGCTGCTGTTCGGCGAGACGCTGGGCAACCCGGGGCTGGACGTGCTGGACATCCCGGCCGTGTCCGCCATCGCCCACGAGGCCGGCCTGCCGCTGCTGGTCGACTCGACCTTCACGACGCCCTGGCTGATGAAGCCGGTCGAGCACGGGGCCGACCTGGTCTTCCACTCGGCGACCAAGTTCCTCTCGGGCCATGGCACGGTGGTCGGCGGCGTGCTGGTCGACGGCGGCCGTTTCGACTGGACTTCCAGCGGGCGCTTCCCCGAGTTGACCGAGCCCTACGAGGGCTTTCACGGCATGGTCTTCACCGAGGAGAGCACCGACGGCGCCTTCCTGCTGCGGGCCCGCCGCGAGGGGCTGCGCGACTTCGGCGCCTGCATGAGCCCGCACACCGCCTGGCTGATCCTGCAGGGCATCGAGACCCTGCCGCTGCGCATGGCACGGCATGTCGACAACACCCGCAAGCTGGTGCAGTTCCTGGCCGCGCACCCGATGGTCGCCGGCGTCGGCTACCCGGAGCTCGAATCGCACCCCGACCGCGCGCTGGCGCAGCGCCTGCTGCCCAAGGGCTGCGGCTCGGTCTTCAGCTTCGATCTGAAAGGCTCGCGCCGGCAGGGCCAGGCTTTCATCGAGGCACTGAAGCTCTTCTCGCACCTGGCCAACGTCGGCGATTGCCGCTCGCTCGTGATCCACCCGGCCTCGACCACCCATTTCCGCATGGACGACGCGGCCCTGGCGCAGGCCGGCATCGGCCCCGGCACGATCCGCCTGTCGATCGGGCTCGAAGACCCGGACGATCTGATCGACGACCTGAAACGCGCCTTGCGCGTGGCGGAGAGAGCCGCATGAAGCTGAGCGTGAATGGCCGCGAGGTCGATGCCTACACGGGCGGCAAACCCTTCGACCCGAGCCTGCCCTGCGTCGTCTTCATCCACGGTGCGCTGCACGACCACACCGTCTGGACGCTGCTGGCCCGCTGGTGCGCCCATCACGGCTACGGGGTGCTGGCGCCGGACCTGCCGGGCCACATGCGCAGCGCGGGCCCCGCGCTGGACAGCGTCGAGGCGATGGCCGACTGGCTGCTGGCGCTGCTGGACGCGACCGGGGTCGAGAAGGCGGCGCTGGTGGGCCACAGCATGGGCTCGCTGGTCGCGCTGGAAGCCGCCGGCCGCGCGCCCGAGCGCGCCACCCGGCTGGTGATGGTCGGCACCGCCTACCCGATGAAGGTCTCGCCCGCGCTGCTGGAGTTGTCGAAGAACGACCCGCTGGCCGCGATCGACCTCGTGACGACGCTGTCGTACTCGACGCTGGCCGCCAAGCCCGGCTACCCCGGCCCGGGTGTCTGGACCCGCGGCGGCGGCAAGGCCTTGTGCCGGCTGGTGCTGGCCAAGCAGGGTGACACCGAGCTCTACCACCGCGACTTCGCCGCCTGCGACGGCTATCGGCACGGCCTGGAAGCAGCGGCCCGGGTCACCGCGCCGGCCACGTTGATCCTCGGTGCACGCGACCAGATGACCCCGCCCAAGGCCGCTGGAGACATCGCCACGGCGCTGAAGGCCCGCATCGAGCGGGTCGAGGCGGGACATGTCCTGATGGCCGAAGCGCCGGACGCGACACTGGCCGCGCTGCGCCGGGCATTGGGCTGAATCAGGCCACCGTCACGAGCGAGGGCGCCAGGTTGGCCAGCATGTCGCGCACCATCGCGCGCAGGTCGAATTCCGGCTTCCAGCCCCAGTCGGCGCGGGCCGCCGAGTCGTCGATCGAGCGTGGCCACGAGTCGGCGATCGCCTGGCGAAAGTCGGGCGCATAGTCGATCGCAAACCCGGGCAGTTCATCGGCGATGGCCGCGGCGATCTCGGCCGGCGTGAAGCTGACGCCGGCCAGGTTGTAGCCGTGCCGCTCGCGGATCCGCGCCGCCGGAGCGTCCATCAGCTCCAGCGTCGCGCGGATCGCGTCGGGCATGTACATCATCGGCAGCGCCGACTGCGGCCCCAGGAAGCTGGTGTAGCGGCGGGCCTTCAGCGCCTCGTGGAAGATCTCGACCGCGTAGTCGGTCGTGCCCCCGCCGGGTGGCGTCTTCCAGCTGATCAGGCCGGGATAGCGCAGGCTGCGCACATCGACACCATGCACGCGGTGGTACCAGGCGCACCAGCCCTCGCCGGCCAGCTTGGAGATGCCGTAGACGGTGGTGGGCTCCATCACCGTCTTCTGCGGCGTGTGGTCGCGCGGCGTCGTCGGCCCGAAGGCAGCGATCGAGCTGGGCCAGAAGACCTTGTCCAGCTTGTGCGTGCGGGCCAGTTCCAGCACGTTCAGCAGGCCCTTCATGTTCAGGTCCCAGGCCCACATCGGATGCTGCTCGCCGCGCGCCGACAAGGCCGCTGCCAGGTGGTAGATCTGCGTGATGCCGTGGCGTTCGGCCACCGCCGTCAGCGCGGCGGCATCGGTCACGTCCAGCGCCTCGTGCGCCAGGCCCGGCACGCGGCCCTTGGGTGCGAGGTCGCTGGTCACGACGGCGGCCTGGCCATGTCGGCGCGCCAACTCTTCGGCCAGCTCGGTGCCGATCTGGCCATTGGCGCCGATGATGAGGATCCTGGTCATTTCACGAGCCCCAGTTCAAGCCCGGCCTGGCGGAAGGCCGCCACGGCGCGCTCGAGATCGGCCTGCTCGTGGGCCGCACTGAGCTGCACGCGGATGCGCGCCTGGCCCTTGGGCACCACTGGGAAGAAGAAGCCGACCACGTAGATGCCCAGCTCCAGCAGGCGCGCCGCGAGTTGCTGCGCCTTGACCGCGTCGTAGACCATGATCGGCACGATCGGATGCTCACCGGGCTTGATCTCGAAGCCGGCCTCGCTGATGGCGCGGCGGAAGTACGTCGTGTTGGCCTCGAGCTTGTCGCGCAGCGCGGTCGAACCTTCGAGCAGGTCCAGCACCGCGATCGAGGCGCCGACGATCGCCGGCGCGACGGTGTTCGAGAAGAGGTACGGGCGCGAGCGCTGGCGCAGCAGTTCGACCACTTCTTGACGGGCCGCGGTGAAGCCGCCCGAAGCGCCGCCCAGTGCCTTGCCCAGCGTGCCGGTGATGATGTCGATCTTGCCGAACACCCCGCGGTATTCGTGCGTCCCCCGGCCGGTGGCGCCGAGGAAGCCGCTGGCATGGCACTCGTCGATGCCGAGCAGCGCGCCGAAGCGGTCGCAGAGCGCGCGCATCTCGTCGAGCCGGGCGATCGTGCCGTCCATCGAGAATACGCCGTCGGTGAAGACGAGCTTGAAGCGCGCGCCCTTGGCCTCCGCCTCGGCCAGGCATCGCTCCAGGTCGGCCATGTCGTTGTGCTTGTAGCGCCAGCGCTGCGCCTTGCACAGGCGGATGCCGTCGATGATCGAGGCATGGTTCAGCTCGTCGCTAATCACCGCATCGGCCTCGCCCAGCAAGGGCTCGAACAGGCCGCCGTTGGCGTCGAAGGCCGCCGCGTAGAGGATCGCGTCCTCGGTGCCCAGGAAGCGCGCGATGCGGGCCTCGAGCGTCTTGTGGATGTCCTGCGTGCCGCAGATGAAGCGCACCGAGCTCAGGCCGTAGCC
>NZ_DATFAN010000107.1:0-17210 GCF_035254525.1 Ideonella sp.
CATCATGTCGCCGGCCGGATCTTCCGGCAGCACCGGCTTTTGCGTGACGACCATGCCGCGCATGATGGCGCCGGTGACGGAAAAGCCCAGTTCCGGCGAGCGCGCGGAGCTGGCGTACACGCGGCCGTAGGTTTCCTCGAAGGCGTCGACGATCTTGTCCCAGTCTTCGGCGGTCGCCGCGCTGCCGATCGGCGAGCTGATTTCCAGGTCGTTCAGCTGGCCCATGTACTGCATGCGGTAGCCGGGGCGCAGCATCACGTCTTCGGGCGCGAAGCCGTTGATCCGGAATTCCTCGATCACCTTCGCGGCCAGCTCGGACCAGGCCGTCTGGATGGTGGCGGCGGCGTTCGCCTTCTCGCCGGGCGAGGCGCTCTGCGGCAGCGCCAGGTCCACGCTCTTGTCGTAGCGGTACTCGAAGTCGGCACAGGCGCAGCCGAAGGCCGAGAAGCCCGCGGCCCAGGCCGGCACGACCACGTCCTTGAAGCCCAGGCCCTCGGTGTAGCCGTAGGTGTGAACCGGGCCTGCGCCGCCGTACGAGAAGCAGACGAACTCGGTCGGGTTGTAGCCCTTGGCGCTGACGTTGGAGCGCAGGTACTCGCGCAGCTGCAGGTCGAGCAGCTCGATCACGCCGGCCGCGGCGTCCTCGACCGTCAGGCCCAGCGGGTCGGCGATCTGCGCCTTGATGTGGTCGCGGGCGCGCTGCACATCGAGCTTGATCGCGCCGCCGAGGAAGTTCTCGGGGTTCAGGTAGCCCAGCACCACATGGCAGTCGGACACCGTGACCGTGTCCAGCCCGCTGTCGGGCCAGCAGGTGCCCACGCGGTAGCCGGCGCTGTCGGGGCCGAGCTTGATCGCGCCGCTGTACGGGTCCAGCCGCACGAAGCTGCCGGCACCGGCGCCCACCGAGTCCATCGTCACCAGCGGCAGCGACAGCACCAGCCGCGCCATGTCCGGGTCGGACGCGATCGCGAAGCTGCCCTTGGTGATCAGCGCCATGTCGAACGAGGTGCCGCCGATGTCGGAGCAGGCCACGTTCTCGTAGCCCAGCGCCTCACCGAGCAGCTTCGAGCCAATCACGCCGCCGATCGGCCCCGAGACGATGGTGCGGGCCAGCTCCTTGGCCTTCCAGCTGATCGTGCCGCCGTGCGTGGCCATCACGCGCAGGTCGAACTTCGCGCCGTGCTTGCGGAAGCGGTCGCTGACTTTCTTCAGCGTCTGGCGCGAGGGCTCGGCCGCGTAGGCCTCGAGCACCGTCGTGTTCATGCGGTGGCTCTCCTTGCGCTGCGGGTAGTAATCGACCGACGCGAACACCGGGATGTCGCTGCCGAGCTTCTTCAGCTCGTCGCGGCAGACGTCGCGTGCACGCTGCTCGCTGGCGCCGTTCTTGTGCGATTGCAGGAAGCAGATGACGATGGCCTTGGAGCCTTGCGCGACCAGCTCGCGCGTGGCCTGGCGCACCTCGGGCTCGCGCAGCGGGATGACGATCTCGCCTTGCACGTCGGTGCGCTCGGTGACGCCGCGCGTGCGCGACAGCGGCACCAGCGGCTCGTCGTAGCGGTGGGTGTTCAGGTGGATGCGTTCCTCCAGCGCGTAGCCCAGGTAGCTCTGGATCGCGCGGCCCATCGAGTGCACGTGCTCGAAGCCCTTGTTGACCATCAGGCCGACATCGAGCCCCTTGCGCTGCACGACACGGTTGAGCATGGCGGTGCCCGAGTACACGCAGGTGAGCAGCTCGGGGTAGACGTCGTCGACCGTGCGCTTCCAGTGCGCGAGTGCGTCCTGCGACGAGTTGAAGATCGCGAGCGACTCGTCGGCCGGGTTGCTCTGCGCCTTGCCGACGACGAAGCGGCCGTCCTCCCGGACGAAAAAGGTGTCGGTCATCGTGCCGCCGGCATCGATGCCCATCACCTGGACCTGTGACTGCATTTCCATGGGTAAGTCTCCTGATGACCCGTGAACCGGATGCCGGCGGCTGCCGGCATCGCCCCGAGCGGTTGTTGCGCTCGGGCACATCGATGCAGCGGCTGTGCCAAATCGGCGCAGGCCGGGCGCGCATTGGCGCAAGTGCCTGATTCGATTGGGGGTGCCTCGGGTTTACGAGAAGACTCGACCACCCCTCGCGGCGGCCGGGCGGGCGTTCGATTCCCGGACGATCGACCGAATGCCGGACGGCCGAATCACGGCTTCGGGGGCAGGCGGGAACGATTTCTGCCTCGTTCCGCGCAAGGGCCCGGGAGCGATATCCGAGGCTGGCATGCCCGATGCAATGCAAGCCCTGCGTGATGGCCGCGGCCGTCACGGCCGCAGCAGGAGAACACGATGATCGCCGACACCATGGAACGAGCCACCTACGCCGACTACGAACTGCGATTCCAGTCCCTCTTCGACGCCGGGCGTGCCTACGCCTTTCCTTGCGATGCCATGGGGCATGTCGACATGGACCGGCTCAGCGACCGGGCGCGCGCCAACTACCTCTACGCCCGCACGGTCGTCGGCCGCGAGCTGCTGACGCCGTCGATCCAGCGCAGCCGGTAGGGCCCGGCCGTGGCCGTTGCGGAGAGGGCCCGCGCCCTCAGCCGCCGCGCGCTGCGGCCTCGCGCAGCTTGTCCTTCTTGCTCTTGCGCCGGCCCTTGACGCCGCCTTCAGGTGGCGACACCGGCGCGACGGTATCGCGCGGTTCGAAGCCCGCGACCCGCTCGCGCGGCACGCGCTGGCCCTGGCGCTTCTCGATGAGCCGGAAATGTGCCTCGGTCGACGCGCTCACGAAGCTCACCGCCAGGCCGGCGGCGCCGGCGCGGGCCGTGCGGCCGATGCGGTGGGTGTAATCCACCGCCGAGCGCGGCAGGTCGTAATTGACCACCACCGGCAGGTCGGCGATGTGCAGGCCGCGCGCGGCCATGTCGGTGGCCAGCACCACGCGCAGCGCACCGCTTCGAAGCTCGCCCAGCACGCGGGTGCGCGCGCCCTGGCTCAGATCGCCGTGGAAGGCGGCCGCTGCCAGGCCGGCGCGCCGCAGCTTGTCGGCCACGTGCTCGCTGGCGTAGCGCGTGGCCACGAAGACCAGCACGCGCTGCCAGCCGCCTTGCTCGATGAGGTGGCGCAGAAGCTGGGTGCGCTGCGCCGCATCCACCTCCACCGCGTGCTGCTCGATGGCGGGCAGGCCGGCGGCGGGCGTGGCCGGCGCGTCCACGCGCACCGGGTCGTTCAACAGCGTCTGTGCCAGTTCCTGCACCGCCGGTGGGAAGGTGGCCGAGAAGAACAGGCCCTGCCGGCGCCGCGGCAGCAGCGCGGTCAGGCGCGCGAGTTCGTCGGCGAAGCCCTCGTCCAGCAGCCGGTCGGCTTCGTCGAGCACGAGCAGGGCGACGTCGTCGAGCTTGACCGCGTTGCGCTCGACGAGGTCCAGCAGGCGGCCCGGGGTGGCGACGATCACCTCGGCGCCGCCGCGCAGGCCGAGCATCTGCGGGTTGACGGAGACGCCGCCGAAGACCACGGCGACCTTCACCGGGTCGGCCAGGTGGCGCGACAGGGCGCGGATCGTCTCGCCGACCTGCGCGGCGAGCTCGCGCGTGGGCACGAGCACCAGGGCGTAGGTGCGGCGCCAGGCGGGCCGCCAGCGGTCGAGCTGGTGCAGCAGCGGCAGCCCGAAGGCGGCGGTCTTGCCCGAGCCGGTGTGCGCGCAGCCGATGACATCGCGGCCCTGCAGCGCGAGCGGGATGGTGGCGGCCTGGATCGCCGTGGGCTCGGCATAGCCGCGCTCGGCCGCGGCGCGCACCAGGGCCGGCGACAGGCCCAGCGCGGCGAAGGGCGGATCGGGCAGGGCGGCCGGGTTCACAGCCGCCTCACCTTCACCGAGCGCCCCTTCACCTTGCCGGCGTTCAGCCCGCGCAGGGCCTGCTCGGCCACGTCGTGCCGCACGGCCACGTAGGTGGAGAAATCGTTGACGTCGATCTTGCCGATGCAGGCGGCGTCCAGCCCGAGGTCCTTGGTGAGCGCGCCCAGCACGTCGCCCTTGCGGATCTTCTCCTTGCGCCCGCCGAGGATCTGCAGCGTGACCATCGGCGGGCGCAGCGGCCCGCTCGCAGCGTCGCCGGCCGACGCGGCCTCCAGCTCGGCCAGCGGGTGCCAGACGCTCTCGCTGCCCTGCATCTCGTCGATGCGGCCCACGCGGCCCATCTCGTCCATGCTGGCCAGGCTGAACGCCTGGCCCGATTCACCGGCGCGGCCGGTGCGGCCTACGCGGTGGGTGTGGACCTGCGCGTCGGGCGTGATATCGACGTTGATCACGGCGTCCAGGCGCGCGATGTCGAGCCCGCGCGCGGCCACGTCGGTGGCCACCAGCACGCTGCAGCTGCGGTTGGCGAACTGCACCAGCACCTGGTCGCGCTCGCGCTGCTCGAGGTCGCCGTGCAGCTCGAGCGCCACGATGCCCTCGGCCTGCAGCACGGCCACGAGGTCGCGGCACTGCTGCTTCGTGTTGCAGAAGGCCAGCGTGCTCTCGGGGCGGAAGTGGTTCAGCAGCAGGCCCACCGCGTGCAGCCGCTCGCTCTCCTTGACCTCGTAGAAGCGCTGGCGGATGCGGCTGGCGTCATGGCGCTCGGTGAGCTTCACCTCCTGCGGCTCGTGCAGGTAGCGGGCGGCGAGCTTGGCCACGTCGTCGGGGTAGGTGGCCGAGAACAGCAGGGTCTGGCGTTGCGACGAAGGCGGGCAGCGCTCGGCGATGGCGGCGATGTCATCGGCGAAGCCCATGTCCAGCATGCGATCGGCTTCGTCGAGCACCAGGGTGTTCAGCGCCTCCAGCACCAGCGACTCGCGCCCCAGGTGATCGAGGATGCGCCCCGGCGTGCCGACCACCACGTGCGCGCCGTGCGCCAGGCTCGCCAGCTGCGGGCGCATGGTGGCGCCGCCGCACAGCGTGAGCACCTTGACGTTGTCCTCGGCCCGCGCGAGGCGGCGGATCTCCTGCGACACCTGCTCGGCCAGCTCGCGGGTGGGGCACAGCACCAGCGCCTGCACCGCGAAGCGCCGTGGGTTCAGGTTGGCCAGCAGCGGCAGCGTGAAGGCAGCGGTCTTGCCGCTGCCGGTCTTGGCCTGGGCGATGAGGTCCTTGCCGGCCAGCGCCAGCGGCAGGCTGGCCGCCTGGATGGGGGTCATGTGCTCGTAACCGAGGCGCTGGAGGTTGGCCAGCACGTGGTCGGCGAGGGGGAGCGTGGAGAAGGCGGGGCCGGTGGGGGGCGCGCCGGCAGGGGATGCGGTCATGCAGGCATTGTCGGTGCGCGCGTGGCGCCACCGCTCAACCGACCTTCCTGTCGGCAAGTTCGAGAAAGGCCCGCACGCGGGCCGTCCGGCGAAGATCCTCGTGGAAGCCGACGTGGACCTCACGGCTCGGCGGTGCGTCGTGCACGTCGACGCGGCGCAATCCACCCAGGGCCTCGGCCAGCGCGCAAGGCAGCACGGCGACGCCCGCGCCCGCCTGGCACATGCGGGCCTGCGCTTCGCGGCTGTTGCTGCCGAAGACCGTCCTCGCCTCGGGGAATTTGCGCTTGAACCACGCGACGTCGGGAAGATCCTCGAAGGCGGCGTTCATGGTCAGCAGCTGCAGCCCCGCGCCCTTGGGCGGCAGCGCAAGGCGGTGGCGGCGCCCCACGTACAACCCGTACTCCAGGCGCATGAAACGCCGCTGAACGACCTGCGATTCCTGGAAGGGCGCGATGCGAAAGACGATGTCGGCCTCGCGACGCGCGAGGCTGAACAGGCGCGTATCCGTGATCAGCTCGATCGTCACGCCGGGATGGGCTGCGATGAATTCGGCGCACCACGGCGACAGCACGTGGACGCCGAACCAATCCGATGACGAGATGCGCAGCAGGCCCGAGAGCGAAGCGTCGCCGCCGGCAAGCCGGCGCTCCATCGACAGCGCCTCTTCTTCGATGCGCTGCGCATGCCCCAGCACCGCTTCGCCCTCCTCGGTGAGGACGAAGCCCGCGCGGCCACGCTGAAAGAGCGTCTGGCCCAGCGCGGACTCCAGCGCACGCAGCCGGCGCCCCATCGTCGGTTGCGTGCTGCCGATGGCCCGCGCCGCGCCGCCGAGCGAGCCCGCGCGCGCCACGGCCAGGAACACCTTCACGTCGCTCCACTCCATCGCAGATCCCATGCACATTTGACTGGCAGGCTGTCATTCTTGTTGGTTTACGAACAGAAGTGAATAGCCCAGACTGATCCCATTCTCAATTCCTGGAGCCTCACATGTCTGAATCGAACAGGGTTGCGGTCGTCGATGCCGCCGGCGGCCCCTTCCAGTTGCGCGAGCTGCCGATGCCGGCGGTGGGCGACACGCAGGTTCTGGTGCGCATCGCCGCCAGCGGCGTCAACCCGCTGGACGCGAAGATCCGCGCCGGCCAGGCCGCACATGCACGGCACCCCCTGCCGGCCGTGCTCGGCGTCGACATGGCGGGCACGGTCGAAACCGTGGGCCGCCAGGTCACCCAGTTCAAGCCGGGTGACGAGGTCTTCGGCATGGTGGGCGGCGTCGGCGGCCACCAGGGCACGCTGGCCCGGTACATCGCCGTGGATGCGGCGCTGCTGGCCCGCAGGCCGCGAACCCTGACGATGCGTCAGGCGGCGGTGCTCCCGCTCGTCTTCATCACCGCGTGGGAGGGGCTGGTCGATCGCGCCGGCGTCCGCCCGGGCCAGCGTGTGCTCGTGCACGGCGGCGCGGGCGGCGTCGGCCATGTGGCGATCCAGATTGCGCGGGCCCGTGGCGCGCAGGCCTGGGCGACCGGTTCCGCCGCGCAGCGCAGCGTGATCGAGACGCTGGGTGCCACGCCGATCGACCACATGGCGACGACCGTCGAGCGCTACGTCACGGAGCAGACGAACGGCGAGGGATTCGACGTGGTCGTCGACACGGTGGGTGGGGCGACGCTGGATGCGTCCTTCGTCGCGGCCAGGCGCTACACGGGGCACGTGGTCAGCAGCCTGGGGTGGGGCACGCATTCGCTGGCCCCGCTGTCGTTCCGGGGTGCAACGTACTCCGGCGTGTTCACGCTGCTGCCGCTGCTGACCGGCGAGGGCCGAGCGCACCATGGCCGCATCCTCGGCGAAGCGGCGCGCCTGGCCGACGAAGGTCTGCTCGCCCCGCTGCTGGACCCGCACCGATTCGGCCTGCACGAGGCCGATCAGGCCCACGCGTTGATGACGGGCGGCGGCGCGCGAGGCAAGGTTGCCGTCGACCTGGGGGCTTCGTGAGGCCTTCTTCCCGGCGCTTGCCCGCGCGCCGTCAGCAGCGGCCGGAACGCCGGCTGCGCGGCTGAAGCTTGTCGAGCTCGGCCAGCTGCTGCTTGAGCAGGATCAGCAAGGACCGGGCGTGCTCGACGGGCAGGCGCAGCCTGCTGGCGGCAGCCTCGTCGTCGCGCCCGGGGCGGGGCTGCACCAGCACGTCGATGCCCAGCTCGATCACGCCCATGTCGTGCCGCATCGATTTCAGACGCTGCACCTCGATGTCGTAGGTCTTCACGCACGTTCTCCTGCGAATGAGTGATGCCGGATTGTCCGGGCAGGCCGCGAGGCCGGCGCGACCGGCGCCGTCACATCTGCTTGAACAGGTGCAGGAAGGTCCGGCTGACCGGCAGCACCTCGGCGCGGCCCTTCAGGTGGATGTCCGCCGTTTCGTTCTCGCCGCGCGTCACGTGGCTGATGGCGCGCAGGTTGACGACGACCGAGCGGTGGACCTGCGCGAACTGGCCGGGGTCGAGCTGGGCCAGCAGTTCCTTCAATGGCGTGCGGATCAGTGCCTCGCTGGGCTTGCCGCCATCGCCGCGCCAGGCGATCAGCGTGTACTTCTCGTCGGAGCGCAGGAAATCGATGTCGTCCACCGCGATCAGGCGCAGGCTCTGGCCGACGGTGGCGCGGATCCACCGCAGCGGCGTGGCCGTGGCGGTCGAACCGCCGGCGCCGCGTTGCTGCAGGTGCGCGGCCAGCTGCTGCAGCAGCGCCTCGGTCGCCTCGGCAGGCAGGGCGGCGTGCAGGCGTTCCTTCAGGCGCGCCACCGTGTCGGCCAGGCGGGCCGGTTCCACGGGCTTGACGAGGTAGTCGAGCACGCCCTGCTCGAAGGCCTTCAACGCGTACTGGTCGAACGCGGTCACGAAGACGAGGTGGGCGCGGCGGCCGATCTGGCGCGCGGCCTCCACGCCCGACAGGCCCGGCATGTGCACGTCGAGAAAGCAGATGTCGGGCCGCTGCGCCTCGAACATCTCGACCGCCTCGCGGCCGTTGCGGGCCTGCGCGACGACCTCGAGCTCGGGCCAGGCCCGGGCGAGCAGGTGCAAGAGCTCGTCGCGCAGCAGCGGCTCGTCGTCGGCGATCAGCGCGGTGGGGCGTCGGGGGCTGGTCTTGGTCATCGGGTGCCAGGGGGATTCTCGGCGTGTGCCGGCTGGGCGGGGAAGTCGATCTCGGCGCACACGCCGTGCGGCACGATGCCGGCGAGGCTCAGCCGCGCGTCGCCGCCGAAGGCGAGCTGCAGGCGCTCGCGCAGCGTGCTCAGCCCGGTGCCGGCCGGGCGGTCGGCGGCGGCGCCCAGGCCGACGCCGGTGTCGATCACGCGCGCGCTGCAGCGGCCGTCGCGCACTGCGACGTTCACCTCGATGCGCCCGCCTTCCTCGCCCGGGTCGATGCCGTGCCGCACCGCGTTTTCCACCAGCGTCAACAGCGCCATCGGCGGGCAGCGCAGGCCGAGCGCGGCGGCGTCGGCGTGCAGCGTGAACTGCAGCCGGTCGGGCATGCGCAGGTGCATCAGCTCCAGGTAGGCGCGCACGAGCTCGAGCTCCTGGCCGATCGTCGTCGCCGGCTCGTCCAGCCGCGGCACCGCGGCGCGCAGGTAGGCGATCAGGCTGTCGAGCACGGCGCTGGCGCGCGGCGAGCCGGCATTGACCAGCGCGCGCACGTTGGCCAGCGTGTTGAACAGGAAGTGCGGCTGCACCTGCGCCTGCAGCAGCCGCATGCGCGCATCGAGCGCCTGGCGCTCGTATTCGCTGCGCTCGAGCTGGAAGGCCAGCGCCTGGTGGCGCGCCAGGGCCTCGCGTTGGCGCACGATCGCTCCCATCGCGATCCACGGCGCGAACAGCTCGCCCTGGATGCACAGGAAGCCGAAGCCGACCAGCCGCAGCTCGTTGCGCCAGAAGCGCAGCTCGCCGGTGGTCAGCCAGTAGGCCAGCAGTGCGCCCAGCGGCACCGTGACTGCCACGCCGACCAGCTGCCAGCCCCATCGCGCCAGCCAGCGTGGCAGTGTCGCGGGCCAGCGCTCGCACAGGCCGAAGGCCAGCAAGACCATCAGCGCAACGGTCATCGTGCGGGCGATCCAGACGAGCGCCGGCGTGGTGGCCGAGGTCAGGCTCAGCATCAGGCCGAACGGGATCGCCGACAGCAGCGCGAAGCGCACGCGCCGCCAGGCCAGCACGCGGGCCCGGCCATCTCGGGGCGCGGGCGGGGCAGGGGCGACGGATTCGGTCATGGGGATCGTGATGGGTGCGGCGGCATGCTCAGGAGCGTAGTGTGGCCAATGGCGGGGCTGCCCGCGAAGCGACACGGGATCGATGCCGGCCCCAGTGGATCGAGGCACGGCGGACGGCGACGGGCCGCGGTGGCCCGGCCCCGGCCATCGCCCCACCCACGCCGCGGATAAGGGGGCCGCGCTTGTGTGTTCGATTAAAGATGCATACGCTATGCATCTATTAGAGGTCGCACCATGAACACCGCGAGTCCTGCCCGACTGTCTCCCGCCCAGACCGCCGCCGAACAGGCCGCGCCGCTGGCCCGCGCGCTCGAGCGGCCGTACCGCCACGGCTTCGTCACCGAGGTCGAGTCCGATGCGCTGCCCCCGGGCCTGGACGAGGGCACGATCCGCGCCATCTCGCGCCGCAAGCGCGAACCCGAGTTCCTGCTGAAGTGGCGCCTGGCGGCTTTCGAGCGCTGGTCGGCGATGCGGCACCCGGCCTGGGGCCAGCTGCGCCTGACGCCGGTGGATTTCCAGTCGATCAGCTACTACTCGGCGCCGAAATCGATGAACGCCGGGCAGGACGGCCCGAAGAGCCTGGCCGACGTCGACCCCAAGCTGCTCGAGACCTACGAGAAGCTTGGCGTGCCGCTGCACGAGCGCGCCCGGCTGGCCGGCGTGGCGGTCGACGCGGTGTTCGATTCGGTCTCGGTCGGCACGACGTTTCGCGAGCAGCTGGCCGAGGTCGGCGTCATCTTCTGCTCCTTCTCGCACGCGGTGCAACACCACCCGGAGCTCATCGAGCGCTACCTCGGCACGGTCGTGCCGCCGGGCGACAACTTCTATGCGGCGCTGAACGCGGCCGTGTTCTCCGACGGCTCCTTCGTCTACGTTCCCGCGGGCGTGCGCTGCCCGATGGAGCTGTCGTCATACTTCCGCATCAATGCGCGCAACACGGGCCAGTTCGAGCGCACGCTGATCATCGCCGAGCCAGGCAGCCACGTGAGCTACCTCGAAGGCTGCACGGCACCGCAGCGCGACGAGCACCAACTCCACGCCGCCGTGGTCGAGCTCATCGCGCACGAGGACGCCCACATCAAGTACTCGACGGTGCAGAACTGGTACCCCGGCGACGAGCAGGGGCGCGGCGGCGTCTACAACTTCGTCACCAAGCGTGGCCTATGCGCCGGGGCGCGCTCGCACATCGCCTGGACACAGATCGAGACCGGCTCGGCGATCACCTGGAAGTACCCGAGCGTGGTGCTGCGCGGTGACGACTCGCGCGGCGAGTTCCACTCGATCGCCGTCACCAACCACTTCCAGCAGGCCGACACCGGCACCAAGATGATCCACCTCGGGCGCAACACGACGAGCCGCATCGTCTCGAAGGGCATCAGTGCCGGCCGCGCCCACAACAGCTATCGCGGGCTGGTGCGCATCGCGCCCACGGCCGCCGGCGCACGCAACCACACCCAGTGCGATTCGCTGCTGATCGGGCCGGAATGCGGGGCACACACCTTCCCGTACATCGAGGCCGCGCGCGACGACGCGGTGGTCGAGCACGAAGCCACGACGACCCGCATCTCCGAAGAGCGGCTTTTCTACTGCCAGCAGCGCGGCATCGACGCCGAGGAGGCCACCGCGCTGATCGTCGGCGGCTTCTGCCAGGCCGTGCTCGAGGAGCTGCCGATGGAATTCGCCCTCGAGGCCAAGGCCCTGCTCGCGGTGTCGCTCGAAGGGGCCGTCGGATGAGCCGCACCCGAATCCACCCTCCAAGGCAAGGACAAGAACCATGACCGTCCCCGAACCGCTGCTGCGTTTGCGCGACCTGCGCGTCGACGTCGGCGAACGCCACGTGCTGAAGTCGATTTCGCTCGACGTGCCCGCCGGCGCGCTGCTGGTGCTGATGGGCGCCAACGGCAGTGGCAAGAGCACGCTGGGCCTTACGCTGGCTGGCCACCCGCGCTACCGCGTCGTCGGCGGCCAGGCGACGCTGGCGGGGCAGGACCTGCTGGCCATGAGCGCCGAGGCGCGCGCCCGCGCCGGCTTCTTCCTGTCGTTCCAGGCGCCGCCCGAGATCCCCGGCGTGAAGAACAACCTGTTCATCCGCACGGCGCTGAACGCGGTGCGCGCCGCGCGCGACGAGCCGCCGCTCGATGCCTTCGATTTCCTCGGCGATGCGCGCGACGAGGCCGGCCGCCTGGGCTTGCCCGAGGCGATGCTGGGCCGCCCGGTCAACGACGGCTTCTCCGGCGGCGAGCGCAAGCGCAACGAGTTGCTGCAGCTCGCGCTGCTGCGGCCGAGGCTGGCGATGCTGGACGAGATCGACTCGGGCATGGACGTGGACGGCACGCGCGCCATCGTCCGGCTGGTGCAGGCGTTGCGCGCGCAGGGCACGGCCTTCATCGTCGTGTCGCACTACCTGCAGCTGATCGAATCGCTGGCGCCCGACGCCGTGCTGCGGCTGGACCAGGGCTGCATCGCCGAAACCGGAGGCCTCGCGCTGGCCGCCGACATCGCGCGCACCGGCTTCGCGCGGTCGGCCGCCGAGCCGCAGGAGGCCTGACGCGATGGACCTTTCCCGCGCTGACATGCTGGCCGCCCGCCACCGGCTCGACACCCGGGGCTGGATCCCCCGCAACGCCGAGAACTTCCGCCACCTGCCGCCGCCCGGTGCCGCGGTGTGGCTGGGGGACGAGGGGCCGGCGCCTGGCTGCGAGGCCCACCCGCTGGCCGGCGCCGGCTGGACGCTGCACCCGCTGGGTGACACGCCGCAAGGCCGGGTCGACGCGCGCTGGCTGGACGCAGCCGATGCCGCGCAGCGCGCCGAGCTGTTTGCCGGCCTGCCCGCCACGGGGCAGGCCGATGCCGATGGCGACGCCGCGCCATTCGCCTGGGCCCACCGTGCGCTGTGCCGGCAGGGCCTGCGCCTGCGCATCGGCGGCGAGCCGGGCGCCCAGCGGGGCGAGGCCGGCACCGTGTGGCTGCAATTGCGCCACCAGCCGCGCGCGGCCGTCGAGGCGCCGCTGCTGGTGATCGAGCTGCAGCCCGGCGTACAGGCGGTGCTGGTCGAGCTGCACGACCGCGAGCCGCTGGCCTGCGGCCAGCCCATCGTGCAGAACCTGCAGGTGCACCTGCGCCTGGGCGAAGGCGCGAGCCTGCAGCACCTGCGCATCGTCACGCCTGCCGCCACCGACCAGATCGCCCACCACCTGCACGCGTGCCTCGGTCGCGGCGCCCGCTACGAGCAGGCGCTGATCGCCTCGGGCAGCAGCTACCACCTGCAGCGCGAGCTCATCGAGCTGCAGGCCGCCCGGGCCGTGGCGCGCAGCGCGGGCCTGCTGCTGGCGGCCGGCGCGGCCCTCGAGCAGCAGGTGAGGGTGTCGCATGCGGCCGGGCGGACCACCAGCGCTGTCGAGGCGCTGGCGCTGGCCCGCGGCGCTGCGCGGGCCGTCGTCAATGCCCACACGCACATCGCGCCGGGGGCGGCCGGCGCCGAGGCGCGCCAGCGCCTGGTCGGCATCCCGACCGGCGGCCAGCCGCGCCTGGTGTTGCGGCCGCACCTGGAGATCCACCACGACGACGTGCAGGCCACGCACGGCGCCACCTGGGGCAGCCTGCCAGAGGACGCGCTGTTCTATGCCCGCCAGCGCGGCCTGGACGAAGCCACCGCCCGCGGCCTCATCGTCGAGGGCATGGCGGCCGCCTTGCTGGAGCGATGCTTCGGCGAGCGCCCCCTGCCGCCGGCGCTGGGCCTGGCCACGCTGCTGCAGCGCGCGGTGGGCCGTCATCTGGCGCCCACCGACAAGATGCCGGAGTCAAGCCATGGGTGACAGGCCGCTCGCCACGGGCGCCGCGGGCCTGGCCCAATGGCGGGCCCTGTTCCCGATCCTTGCGCAGCCCGTCAACGGCAGGCCGCTGGCCTACCTGGACAACGCCGCGACGACGCAGGTGCCGCTGCCGGTGCAGGATGCCCTGCGCCGCTTCGAGCAGCACGACCGGGCCAACATCCACCGCGGCGTGCACACGCTGAGCCAGCGTGCGACCGATGCCTTCGAGCGCGCCCGCGGCGAGCTCGAGCGCTTTGTCGGTGCCGGTGCGGCGCACGAGCTGGTCTTCACCTCGGGCACGACCGATGCGCTGAACCTCGTCGCGCACGGGCTGTCGACGGCGGGCATCTCGCCAGCGACGATCCGTGCTGGTGACGAGATCGTCGTCAGCGGCCTCGAGCACCACGCCAACCTCGTGCCCTGGCAGCAGGCGGCGCGCCGGGCCGGCGCGGTGCTGCGAATCCTCTTGCCGGACGAACAAGGCCAGCTGCATGCAGACGACCTGGCCCGCCTGCTGACGCCGCGCACCCGCGTGTTCGCGCTCACCGCCTGCGCCAATGCGACCGGCGAGCGGCCGCCCTTCGAGGCCCTGTTGGCCCAGGCCGCGGCGGCTGGCGCATTGACCGTGCTCGACGCCGCCCAGGCGGTGGGGCACGGCACGCTCGATGTTTCGGCCCTGGCCTGCGATTTCCTGGCCTTCTCGGGCCACAAGATGTACGGGCCGATGGGCACCGGCGCCCTGGTCGGCCGGCGCGACGCGCTCGAGCGCCTGGAGCCACTGCGCTACGGCGGCGACATGGTGGTGTGGGTCACCCAGGAACAGGCGAGCTTCGCCGAGCTGCCGGCGCGGCTCGAAGGTGGCACGCCGAACGTGGCCGGCGCGGTGGGCATGGCGGCCGCGGCGGCCTTCATCGAGCAGGTCGGGCGCCAGGCGATCGACGAGCATGTGGCCGCGCTGCGCGCGCATGCGGTGGCCGGCCTGGCCGCGCTGCCGGGCGTCACGGTGCTGTCGGCCGACGGGGGCCCGTCGGCCATCGTCTCGTTCGTCGCCGAGGGCGTGCACCCGCACGACATCGGCACGCTGCTGGACGAGCAGGGCATTGCGGTGCGCACTGGCCACCACTGCGCGCAGCCGCTGATCGAACACCTGGGCCTGGGGCCGACGACCCGGGCCTCGTTCGCGCTGTACAACACGCACGACGAGGTCGAGCGCCTGCTGGCCGGCGTGGCGCATGCGCTGGAGGTGTTGCGATGAACACCGCCGCCGCGCTCGAGCTCTACCAGGACGTGGTGATGGACCACAAGCGCGCACCGCGCAACTTCGGCAGCCTGCCCGCGCCGACGCACGAAGCCCGCGGCCACAACCCGCAGTGCGGCGACGACCTGCGGGTGGCGCTGGACGTGCAGGATGGCCAGGTGCGCGACATCCGCTTCAGCGGCCAGGGTTGCGCGATCTGCATCGCCTCGGCGTCGATGATGACCGAGGCGGTGCGCGGGCATGAGCTGCAGTTCGCACGCGATCTGCAGCAGCGCTTCCGCGCGGTGCTCACGGGCCAGATGGAGCCCGAGGCCGCCCACCTCGGCAAGCTGGTCAGCCTGGCCGGCGTGCAGCGCTACCCGAGCCGCATCAAGTGCGCGCTGCTGGGCTGGCACGCGCTGATGCAGGCGCTGGGCGGGCCCGAAACCGACGCGGCGGGAAAGGCATGAGGCCGTCGCGCGAAGCGGTGGTGACCGCGCGCCCCGTGCGCGTCGAGTGCATCCCCGACGGGCGGCCCGCCGAGTTGCCGGCCGGCACGCCGGCCTGGATCACGCAGGCGCTCGGCACCGCGTTCACGCTGCTGGTCGAGGGGCAGCTGATGCGCCTGCGCGGCGCCGATGCCGATGCGATCGGCAAGCCGGTGCCGGCCGCGCAGACCATGGCTGCGCCCGAAGGGCCCGACGGGCTGCGAGACCTCGTGTGGCAGACCCTGAAGACCTGCTACGACCCCGAGATCCCGGTCGACATCGTCGAGCTGGGCCTGGTCTACGGCTGCGACGTGAAGCCGATGGACGACGGGCGCTTCCGTGTCGCGGTCACGATGACGCTGACCGCGCCCGGCTGCGGCATGGGCGAGATCCTCGCCGACGAGGTCTGCGACAAGGTGCTGGCGCTGCCGCAGGTGGGCGAGGCCCATGTCGAGATGGTGTTCGACCCGCCGTGGGACCGCTCGCGCATGTCCGAGGCGGCCCTGCTCGCGCTCGGGCTGTGACTGCCATACTGACGGCCCACCCAAGGCAACCATGCGCCTCGCCGAATACACCGACTACACCTTGCGCGTGCTGATGTACTGCGCGGCCCGGCCGGGGCAGCTCGTCACGATCGGCGAGCTGGCCGAGCACCATGGCGTGTCGAAGAACAACCTGATGAAGATCGTCAACGACCTCGCCCGCCAGGGCATGCTCGAGACGACGCGCGGCCGCGGCGGCGGCCTGCGGCTGCTGAAGGACCCGGCCGAGATCCGCGTCGGCGACGTGGTGCGCGCGTCCGAGACCGACTTCCGGCTCGTGGAGTGCTTCGACACCGATGCCAACGAATGCACGCTGAGCGCGGCGTGCCGCCTGAAGCGCCTGTTCGGCGACGCGCTGCAGGCCTACTTCAGGGAGCTCGATGGGGCGACGCTGGCCGACATCACCGTCCCGGCGGTCGGCCGCGGCTCGGCCCGGGTGGTGCGGGTGCTTCGGCCTGGCCGCCCCAAGCTCGAGGCGGCGAAGCACCATGCGTGAACCCGCACGCAGAGGAACCGGCATCGAGTTGCCCGGCCACAGCGCGCCCGCGGCCGGCTTCGAGGTGCCGCTGGAGATGCTGGCGGCCTGCCACCTGCGCGTCGAGAGCCAGTGCGCCACCTTGCTGCGGCTCGTGCCGCACGTGGCCGCGCACGGCGCCGACGAGCCGGCGCGCGAGGCGGCCGCCGCGGTGCTGCGCTACTTCGACACGGCCGCCGTCCACCACCACGCCGACGAGGAGGTCGATCTCTTCCCGGCGCTGATCGAATCGATGGCGGGCTCCGACGCTGTCTGCCTGCGCGAGCTGGTCGGCGCGCTGACGGCCGACCACCGCGAGCTCGAGCGGCGCTGGCGCGGGCTGCGCCGCGCCCTCGAGGCGCTGGCGAACGGCCATGGCGCCACGCTGGCCGCCGACGAGGTGCAGGCCTTCGTCCAGCGTTACCAAGAGCACATCGCCCGCGAGGAGGCCGAGTTGCTGCCGATGGCGGCGCGGCTGCTGAGCGACGCCGAGCTGGACCGCATCGGCCTGGCCATGCGCGCCCGGCGCGGCGCCGTCGAGCGGGCCTTGTCTTCGAACCGCTGAACACCGATGAAAGACACCACGCCACCGGATCGCCGGGCCAGGCGCCTGCCCCTGGTCTACTCGTGCTCGGGCTGCTCGAGCGCGGCCCAGCTCGCCAACCACGTGGCCGTGCGGCTCGACCGCGAGGGCCTGGCCGAGATGTCCTGCGTCGCCGGGCTGGGCGGCGATGTCCCCAGCCTCGTGCGCAAGGCCGCCGAGGGCGTGGCGTCAGGCCGGGCCGTGCTGGCCATCGATGGCTGCGTGCTGCATTGCGTGCGGCAGACGCTGGCGCGGCACGGCATCGCACCGACCCATCACCTCGAGCTGTGGCGGCTGGGCATCCGCAAGCGCCAGCACGAGGATTTCAGCGCCGACGAGGCCGCCGAGGCGCTGGCCCATGGCCGGCGCGCGGTGGCGGCGCTGCGGCCCGCGCCCTGAAACGATGCCCTGAGCAGCGCTCAGGGCGTGGTCGCCGTGCCGGCCTGGCCGGGCGCACCGACCTCGCGATGGACGCGCTCGAGGGTCTGCACCATCGGCGCGATCTCCTCCGGCGCAAGCCCGCCATGGC
>NZ_DATFAN010000108.1:0-80658 GCF_035254525.1 Ideonella sp.
GGCGGCAGCTTCGCCCGCGTGACCAGCAGCCCGTTGACCGCGCCGCACACCGCGCCCGAGAGCACGCCCAACGCCATCGCCAGCGGAACCGGAACGCCCGCCTTGGTGGCCATCGCGGCCAGCACGCCGGCCAGCGCCAGCACGGAGCCCACCGACAGGTCGATGCCGCCGGCGATGATCACGCAGGTGGCGCCCACGCCGAGCAACGCGATCGAGGTGACCTGCAGCGCGACCGTCATGCCGTTGCCGACGCTGAAGAAGGCCTCGCTGGTCAGCGAGAACACCAGCACGAGAAGCAACAGCCCCGCGAGGGCGGCGAACTTCTGGAGCAGATCCTTTTGTCGGTCGTTCATGAAGCGATCGGTTCTGGAGCGGGCATCGCCGCGGAGACGGTGCCGCTGCTGCCACCCTGGCCGCGGCCGGAGGCGAAGTGCATGATTTCTTCCTGGCTGGTGGCGCGCGTGTGCAGCGCCTTCACCAGCCGGCCTTCGTGGAACACCGCCACGCGGTCCGTCAGGCCCAGGATCTCGGGCAGCTCGGAGCTGATCAGGATGACGCCGATGCCGTCGGCAGCCAGCCGGTCCATCAGCTCGTAGATCGCGTACTTGGCGCCCACGTCGATGCCGCGCGTCGGCTCGTCGAAGATGATCAGCCGCGCCTGGCGGAACAGCCACTTGCTGATGACGACCTTCTGCTGGTTGCCGCCCGACAGCAGCCGCGCCACCTGATGGGGGCCGGGGGTGCGGATGCCCAGCGCGTCGATGTAGTGGCGTGCGGTCTCGGCCTCGGCGCCGAAGTCGACGAAGCCCCCGCGGCGGCACACTGCGCGCAGGTTCGCCAGCGTGATGTTCTCGGCGACCGTCATCTTCACCGCCAGGCCGTGGGCCTTGCGATCCTCTGACACATAGGCGATGCCCTGGCGGATCGCGTCGATCGGCGAGCGGATGTCGAGCTCCACCCCGCCGAAGCGGATGCTGCCGTCATCCTTCGCCTCGGCGCCGAAGAGCGTGCGCGCCACCTCGGTCCGACCCGCGCCGATCAGCCCGGCGAAGCCCAGGATCTCGCCGCGCTCCAGGTCGAAGTCGACCGGCCCGAAGACGCCCTGGCGCCGCAGGCCGCGCACCTCGAGCAGCGTCTGCCCGGTGGGCCGGCTGCGGCGGGGCGGAAACTTGTCTTCCAGGTCGCGGCCCACCATCTGCGCGACGATGCGGTCGACCGTGGTGTCGGCGAAGGCGCAGCTCGCCACCCACCGCCCGTCGCGCAGGACGGTGACGCGATCGACGATGCGGGCCATCTCGTCGAGCCGGTGCGAGATGTAGACGATGCCGACGCCGTCGCGCCTGAGCTCGTGGATCACCCTGAAGAGCTGGCCCGTCTCGGCTTCGGTGAGCGAGGACGTGGGCTCGTCCATGATGACCACCTTGGCGTCCATCGACAGCGCCTTGGCGATCTCGACCATCTGCTGCTGCGCCACCGGCAGCACGTGGACCGGAAGGTCGGGGTCGATCGCCATGCCCAGGCGGTCGAGGCAGCGCTGGGCGTCGGCACGCAGGCGCTTGCGGTCGATGAACCAGCCGCGCTTCGGCTCACGGGCCAGGAAGATGTTCTCGGCCACCGACAGGTGCGGAATCAGGTTCAGCTCCTGGTGGATCATCACCACCCCGGCGGCTTCGGCTGCCCGGGCGGAGCCCAGCACGAGCGGGCGGCCTTCGAAGCTGATCGAGCCGGCGTCGGGCTGGTAGACGCCGCTCATGATCTTCATCAGCGTCGATTTGCCGGCGCCGTTTTCGCCGCACAGCGCATGGACCTCACCAGCCCGGACCTCGAAGTCGACGCGCTCGAGTGCCCGGACGCCGGCAAACGCCTTGGAAATGCCGGCGAGCCGCAGCAGCAATGGGGAGTGCTCGTATCGTTGAGCGAGAGACATCGGCGCCGTCAACGCAAGATTGGTAAGACCACTATAGCAGATATCCTAAATTGGTCTTGCCAGCCCCGGCGCCCCGCTGCTGCATCACCCCAGCGGCGGCGAGCTCGCCTCCTCGTCGATCCAACGTTCGCGCGAAGCGGTCAAATGCCAGAACATGGCAGCCACGGCCTCTTGCGGGTCCCGCGCCTCGAGCGCTTGGTAGATCGCCTCGTGCTCGCGCAACGCGGCCGCCCAGGTGCGCGCGCTCTCGGCGCGATTTGTCATCCGTGACGAGATCAAGCCGTTCCGCCCGTCGAACAACTCCCCCACCATGCGAGCCAGCACCGTATTGCCGGTCATCTCAGCAATCGCCACATGGAAGCGGCGGTCGGCGTCCACGGGTGAATGCCCGCGCCGCACGTCGTTGCGCATGGCGTCCAGGCATGCCTTGACCTGCTCGAGGCCTGACTGGTTGCCCCGTGCCAGTGCAAGTGGAATGACCGCACCCTCGAGCGCCGTGCGCGCCTGCATCAACTCGCTCGGGCTGTCGCCCAGCGAGAGGTGTTCAGGCATGCTGCCGCTGGGCACGGCGCACACGTAGACACCCGAGCCCATGCGGACCTCCACGCGCCCTTCAATTTCGAGCACGAGCAAGGCCTCGCGCAGCGACGGGCGCGACACGCCCAGTTGCAGGGCCAGTTCCCGCTCCGGCGGCAGACGCGTTCCGGGCGAGAAGGCGCCCTGTTCGATCACGCTTCGGATCTGGTCGGCCACCTGGTGATACAGCCGGCGCGGCTCGGCTTGCTTGGTGTTCGGCGACATGCCACTCCTCTCGGCCCGGAATTGGTCAGGCCAGGCGATTCAAGCTTACCTTGTCACGCCCCAAGGGCCTCCGACCGTATCCCATGCACAGTCTCTGACGTGGAAGCACGAGCTGGGTCCGGGACGAACTCGCGCTGGAGGCAGCGCTTCGCTTGTGGCAGGTTCTGGAGAAGGCCTCGCCCGGATGGTGTCGCTGCCGCCGGCACGCGTGCGGCGCGGCCCACTACATGCCTGAAGTGGTAGGCCGTGTTGGACTTGAACCAACGACCAAAGGATTATGAGTCCTCTGCTCTAACCAACTGAGCTAACGGCCCCCGAGGGGCTGGATTCTAGGTGGGCTCAGCGCTGCGACAGCGCGTTGCCGACCAGCCGCGCGGTGATGTCGACGATCTGGATCATGCGGTCGTAGGCCATGCGGGTCGGGCCGATGACGCCGAGCGTGCCGACGATCTGGCCATCGACCTCGTACGGGGCCGACACGACCGAGAGTTCCTCGAAGGGCACGACGCGGCTCTCGCCGCCGATGAAGATGCGCACACCCTCGGCGCGGCTGGAGGTGTCGAGCAGGCGCATCAGTTGCGTCTTCTGCTCGAACAGGTCGAAGAGTTTGCGCAGGCTGCCCAGGTCGTTGCCAAAATCCTGCACGCCCAGGAGGTTGCGTTCGCCGCTGACGACGACCTGGTCCTCGGTTTCGGCGATCGCCTCGGTGCCCACCTGCACCGCCGCCTGCATCAGCCCGGCGATCTCGCCGCGCAGCGCGTCGATCTCGCCCTTCAGCCGCTCGCGCACCTCCTCGATCGTCAGGCCGGCGTAGTGGGCATTCAGGTAGTTGCTGGCCTCGACCAGCTCGCCCTGGGTCGGGTCGTGCGCGGTGAAGATCACGCGGTTCTGCACGTCACCGTCGGGCGACACCAGGATCACCAGGACGCGCCGCTCGCCCAGGCGCAGGAATTCGATGTGGCGGAACACGCTGGGCTTCTTCGGCGCGGTGACGACACCGACGAAGCTCGACAGGTTCGACAACAGCTGCGCGGCCTGCGCGATCACGCGCTGCGGCTGGTCGGGATGGAGTTGCTCGCGCGCGGCGGCCAGCTCGGGCCCGGCACTGGCGAAATCCAGCGCGCGGCTGGTCAGCATCGTGTCGACGAACAGCCGGTAGCCGCGCGGTGTGGGGATGCGGCCGGACGAGGTGTGCGGGCTGACGATCAGGCCGAGGTCTTCCAGATCCGCCATCACGTTGCGGATGGTCGCCGGCGACAGCTCGAGGCCCGAGGCTTTCGACAGCGTGCGCGAGCCCACCGGCTGGCCGTCGGCGATATAGCGTTCAACCAGGGTCTTCAGCAGCGATCGGGAGCGCTCGTCGAGCATGAAACGATTGTAAGGACGGGCCCGCGCGGCGGCCCTGCCTTGAACCCCCCTGTGGTGTAATTTGTCGCCATGCCCACCCGCTTTCGCCATGCCGCGCTGATAGGCAAATACCAGGCCCAGGGCATCCGGCCGATGCTGCAGGGCCTGGCCGACTTCCTGATTGCTCAAGGACTCGAGGTTTCCGTCGAGCGCGAAACCGCGCTGAACACCGATTGGGCCGACCACGGCGCCTTCACGCCGGAAGAGCTGGGCGAACGCTGCGACATCGCGGTGGTGGTGGGCGGCGACGGCACGATGCTCGGCATAGCGCGCGAGCTGGCGCCCTACAACCTGCCGATGGTCGGCATCAACCAGGGCCGGCTCGGCTTCATCACCGACATCCGCGCGGCCGACTGGGCCGAGGCGCTGGGCCCGATGGTGCACGGCGACTACGAGGAAGAGCGCCGCACGATGATCGAAGGCGAGGTCTGGCGCGACGGCGAGATCATCTTCGAGGGCCTGTCGCTGAACGACGTGGTCGTCAGCCGCGGGCCCAGCGCCAGCATGGTCGAGCTGCGCATCGATGTCGGCGCCGAGTTCGTCGCCAACATCCGTGCCGACGGCTTGATCATCGCCTCGCCCACCGGCTCCACCGCCTATGCGCTGTCGGCCGGCGGGCCGATCCTGCACCCGGCGATCGCCGGCTGGGTGATGCTGCCGATCGCCTCGCACACCTTGTCCAACCGCCCGATCGTGCTGCCCGACGGGCAGGACGTGACCGTGACCATCGTCGCCGGCCGCGACTCCAGCGCCAACTTCGACATGCACCGCCTGGCCAGCCTGCTGCATGGCGACCAGGTCCGCGTGCGGCGCTCGGCGCAGAACGTGCGCTTCCTGCACCCGTTGGGCTGGAGCTACTACGCCACGTTGCGGCGCAAGCTGCGCTGGTACGAAGGCGTCGTCTGAACCTGCACCCCGACTCTCCATGCTGAAGAGCCTGACCCTCAAGGATTTCGTCATCGTCCGTGCGCTCGATGTCGAGTTCGATGCCGGTTTTTCCGTTCTCACCGGCGAGACGGGCGCCGGCAAGTCCATCCTGATCGACGCGCTGCAGCTCGCGCTCGGCGCCCGCGCCGAGAACCACGTCGTGCGCGACGGCGCGGCGCGGGCCGAGATCACCGCCGCCTTCGAGGCGCCGGCTTCGCTCGGCCCGTGGCTCGACGAAGCCGGCTTCGAGGTGGCCGACGGCATGCTGCTGCTGCGCCGCATCGTCGACGCCAAGGGCGGCAGCCGCGGCTTCATCAACGGCAGCGCAGCCACCGCGGCGCAGCTGCGCGAGGTGGCCGACCACCTGATCGACATCCACGGCCAGCACGCCTGGCAAGGCCTGACGCGGCCGGCCTCGGTGCGAGCGCTGCTCGACGAGCAGGCTGGCATCGACCCGAAGCCGCTCGCCGCCGCGTTCGACGCCTGGCGCGCGGCCGCCGAGGCACTGGCCACCGCCCGCACGCGCCAGGGCGAGCTGGCCAACGAGCGCGAGCGGCTGCAGTGGCAGATCGGCGAGCTCGAGCGCCTCGCGCCGGGCGAAGGCGAGTGGCCCGAGCTGAACGCCGAGCACCAGCGCCTGGCGCACGCGCAGGCGCTGCTCGACGGTGCCGGCCAGGCGTCGCGCGCCATCTCGGGCGACGATGACGACAGCGCCTCGCGCATGGTGGCGCGTGCCCTGTCGGCGCTCGAGGACATCGCCGAGTTCGATGCCAAGCTCGCCCCGGTGCTCGAGGTGCTGCAGGGCGCCCAAGCCCAGCTCGAGGACGCTGCCCACACGCTGAACGCCTATCTCTCGCGCACCGAGATGGATCCGGATCGCCTGGCCGAGCTCGATGCACGCATGTCGGCCTGGCTGAGCCTGGCACGCCGCTACCGCCGCCCGCCGGAAGAGCTGGCCGCGCTGCTGGCCGAATGGCGCGCAAACCTGCAGGCGCTGGACGAAGCCGCCGATCTCGACAGCCTGGAGCAGCGTGTCACGCAGGCGCTGACGGCCTGGACGACCGCGGCCAAGGCCGTCAGCGCGGCGCGCAAGAAGGCCGCCAAGCCCTTGTCGCAGCGCGTGACCGATGCGATGCAACAGCTCGGCATGACCGGTGGCCGCTTCGAGGTGGCCCTGAGCCCGGCCGGCGAGCCGCAGTCCTACGGCATGGAAACGGTCGAGTTCCTGGTCGCCGGCCACGCCGGCAGCGCGCCGCGGCCGCTGGGCAAGGTGGCCTCGGGCGGCGAGCTCTCGCGCCTGGCGCTGGCGATCGCGGTGACGACCGCGCAGTCCCGCCAGGCCGGCGGCGCCTGCAGCAGCCCGGCCACGCTGATCTTCGACGAGATCGACTCCGGCGTCGGCGGCACCGTGGCCGATTCGGTCGGCCGGCTGATGAAGCAGCTCGGCCGCAGCGCCCAGGTGCTGGCCGTGACCCACCTGCCGCAGGTCGCTGCCTGCGCCGATCACCATTTCGTCGTCGCCAAGGCCACCGAAGCCGGCCAGACGCTGAGCCAGATCTCGCCGGTGCACGGCGAAACGCGCGTCGGCGAAGTGGCGCGCATGCTGGGCGGCGACCGCGCCTCGGGCACCAGCCTGGCGCATGCGAACGAACTGATCCAGCGCGCTGTCGCCGGCGCGTGACGGCGATGAGCGAAGACACCACGGCCGCCGTTGCCAGCCCCACGCCGCCGCCGCAGCTGCGCGAGGTGGTGCTGGTCACCGGCATCTCCGGCTCCGGGAAGTCGGTCGCGCTGCATGCGCTCGAAGACGCGGGCTTCTTCTGCGTCGACAACCTGCCGCCCGAGCTGCTGCGCGATTTCATCCGCGTCGAATCCGAGCACGGCGTGCACCGGATGGCGATCGCGGTCGATGTGCGCTCGGCAGGCTCGCTGCCGTACCTGCTGCCGGTGCTCGATCAGTTGCGCGCCGACGGGGTCAACGTGCGCAGCGTGTTCCTCAACGCCAGCACCGAGTCGCTGGTCAAGCGCTACTCCGAGACGCGCCGGCCGCACCCCTTGACCGCGCCCGATGCCGAAGGCGACCCGCACCGTGCCCTGGTCGACGCGATCGAGCTCGAGCACCAGCTGCTGGCCGACCTGCGCGAGCGCTCCACGGTGCTCGACACTTCGCAGCTGCGCCCGGCCCAGCTCCGGTTGTGGATGCGCGACCTGGTCAGTGCCACCAGCAGCCGGCTGACGCTGGTCTTCGAATCCTTCGCCTTCAAGTTCGGCGTGCCGCTCGATGCCGACCTGGTGTTCGACGTGCGTGTGCTGCCCAACCCGTTCTACATCCGCGAGCTGCGGCCGCTGACCGGCCGCGACGGGCCGGTGGCCGACTACCTGCAGGCCCAGCCCGAGGTCGGCGAGATGCTGGGGCAGATCGACGGTTTCATCCGCCGCTGGCTGCCCGCCTTCGAGGACGACCAGCGCAGCTACCTGACCGTGGCGATCGGCTGCACCGGCGGCCAGCACCGCTCGGTGTATTTCGTCGAGCAACTGGCCGCGCGCTTCGCCGGCCGCGTCGCGACGCTGCGCCGACACCGCGAGCTGGACGAGCGGGCATGACCGCTGCCGCCGGCGGCACGCTGCCGCTGTTCCCGCTGCGCACCGTGCTGTTCCCCGGCGGGCGCCTGTCGCTGAAGGTGTTCGAGGCGCGTTACCTCGACCTGGTGTCGAGCTGCCTGCGCGAGCGCCAGCCCTTCGGCGTCGTGTGCCTGCTGCAAGGCGGCGAGGTGCGCCAGGCCGGTGCGGCCACGCGCTTCGAGCCGGTGGGCGTGCTCGCGCACCTCGCCGAGGTTGACGCCATCGGCCCCGGCATGCTGAAGGTTCGCTGCGAGGGCGGTGCCCGCTTTCAATGGAGCGCGGTGCACGAAGATGCCGATGGCCTCTGGCAGGCCACGGGCGTCTCGACCTTGCCCGCCGATCCGGCGCAAGCGCCCGGCGAGCGCTTCGCCGGGGCGGTGCACGCCCTGCAGCGCGCCTACGCCGCGCTCGCCCATCGGCCCGAGGCCGATCTGCCGACCGAGCGGCATTTCGACGATGCCGGCTGGGTCGCCAACCGCTGGTGCGAGTTGCTGCCCGTGCCCTTGGCCGCGCGCCAGCAGCTGATGGCGCTGCCCGACCCGCTACAGCGGCTCACGCTGGTCGACGAGTTCCTGCGCGGCAAGCAGCTGATCTGAGGTCAGCAGTTTCGCCACCGGCGCCGGCAGGCCGTAGGCACCGAGCTCGCTGCGGCTGACCCACCGCCCCTCGGGCCACATCGACAACAGCGCCGCATCGCGCCGCGCACGCGCCGGCAGCGCGTGGCGCAAAGGCTGCAGCCGCAAATCCAGATGCGTCAGGACATGGGTGAAGGCGGGGACTTCGTCGGACGACCCGGGCCAGCCCGCCAGGTACTCGCGCACACCTTCAATGGAATCGAACTCCGGCAGCGACCACAGCCCCGCCCAGATGCCGCTGGCCGGCCGGCGAACCAGCCAGACCCGATCGCCTTGCACGAGCCACAGCAGGGCGATCGTGCGTTGGCCACGCTTGAGCTTGCGCGTCTTGACCGGGTAATCCTCGGGCCGGCCCTCGCGCCGCGCGACACAGTCGTCGGCCAGCGGGCAGGCGGCGCAGCGTGGCGCGCGCTGGCTGCACAGCGTCGCGCCCAGATCCATCAGGCCCTGGGTGTAGGCCACCATGCCGTCGGACGGCGGCAGCATCGCCTCGGCCCGCGCCCACAGCGCACGTTCGTGGCGCACGATGGCCAGGTCCTCGCCGAAGCCGAGCGCGCGCGTGAGCACGCGCTTGACGTTGCCATCGAGGATCGCGACGCGTTCGTCGAAGCAGAAGGCGGCGATCGCCGCCGCGGTCGAGCGGCCGATGCCGGGCAGCGTCGCCAGCGCCGCAGCGCTGCGCGGAAACCGCCCGCCATGTTCGGCCACCACGGCCTGCGCGCAGCGGTGCAGGTTGCGCGCGCGGCTGTAGTAGCCCAGGCCCGCCCAGAGCGCGAGCACCTCGTCGGCCGGTGCGGCCGCCAGCGCGGAGACGTCGGGGAACTGTTCGAGAAAGCGCTGGTAGTAGCCCAGCACCGTCGTGACCTGGGTCTGCTGCAGCATGATCTCCGACAGCCAGACGCGGTACGGGTCACGCGTGCGCTGCCAGGGCAGTGCATGGCGGCCGTGGCGGCGCTGCCAGGCGATGACCCGCGCGGCCAGCGCCGGGGCGCCGAAGTTCACTGGCGCACCCTTGGGCCTGCGGCCCGTCCCTCCGAGAGGGAACGAGCCCCTTCGGGCGGCCGTGCGGGGCTCACGGCAGCGCGAGGCCGTCGCTGTGCAGCAGCGCGGCATCGCCGCCGGTCACGGTGTCGATCGCATCGGGCGACAGCTCGGCCAGCACCGGGCCGCGCTCGGCCCGGCGGCGCAGCGCGTGGGCCCGCGCGTGGGCCGCCTCCAGCAACTCCATCAGCCGGGCGTCCTGGCTCTCGACCTCGGCCAGCCGCTGTTCCAGCTCGCCGGTGGCCAGCTGGATGCGCTCGAGCGCCTCGCGCCGGCGCTTCAGGCCGCGCCGGCGGTCGCGGAACTGGCCGTCGATCTGCTGCGAGGCCATCTGGTTCCAGGCCTCGACCTCGCCCGAGGCGTTCTCGAAGATCACCCGCAGCTTGGACATCAGCATGCGCTGGAACTGCTCGGAGAACGCCGGCGCGTTCATGCGGATCGCCCGCGTCACGCTGAAGTAGCGGCCATACCCGCGCTCGATCAGCTTGAGCTCCTCGCGGAACGGCGCCAGGTCGGGCGCCGGTGTCAGCGCCAGCGTGAAGCCGAACTCGGTGTTGAGCTGCTTGAACGTAGCCTGCAGCATCTGGTCGATCTCGGCGCACTGGTGGGCGGCCTTGTCGACCTGGTCCAGCAGGCCGTTGCACAGGTTCTCGAAGGCCGAGCGGGCGCGCAGGTTGAACCAGCTCGCGCCCAGCGTGGCCTGCAGGCTCGCGACGGCCTCGCGCAGGCGATCGCTCGACAGCGCGTGCAGGGCATCGCGCAGCATGCGCATGTGCACCGCGCGCAGCGCGGCCAGGCGCGAGGCGCAGCGCTCGAACTCGGTCGTGTCGGCCTGCACGCGCACCAGCATCTGCGCGACGCGCCCGCCGCTCTTGCCGCGCAGGCTGCGCAGCTCGAGCATCTGCTCGGCGTTGGCGCGGCGCTGGTCGCGCAGGCGCCGCGTCGCGTGCTCGATCAGCGACTGCACGCCGCTGATCACCGCCTTGGCCAGCACGTGCTGGCGCTGCGGCAGCAGGTCGGCGTTGAGCGCGGCCTCGAGCGCCGGCAGCCGGCTCTCGGCGAGGCCGGCCTCGTCACCCGCCAGCCGCGCCGCGAGCGCCTGCCGGGCCGAGACCGGGAACACGCGCTGGCGCGTGATGCCCAGCGTCGTCGCGGTCTCGCTGCACTGGCGCTCGATCGCCCGCTCGCGCTCGGCCGGCGTGGCCAGCGGGTCGGCCAGCGTGTCGACCTTGTTCAGCACGACGAAGCTCGCCAGGCCCTGCCCGCCGAGGTGGTCGTTCCAGATGTCGAGGTCGGAGCGGGTGACGCCGGTGTCGGCGCCCAGCACGAACAGCGCCGCATGCGCGCTCGGCAGCAGGCCCAGCGTCAGCTCGGGCTCGGCGCCGATCGCGTTCAGGCCCGGCGTGTCGACGACGACCAGGCCGCGCTGCAGCAGCGGGTGCGGGTAGTTGATGATCGCGTGGCGCCAGGCCGGCACCTCGACGCGGCCGTCGGGCTGGACCGGCGGGTTGTCGGCCAGGTTCGTGTCCGACCACAGGCCGAGGGCGCGCGCGTCGTCGACGCTGACGAGCCGGGTGGCGGTCACCTCGTTGAGCGAACGCGCCAGGCCCTGCGTATCGCTCGGGTCCAGCGACAGCCGCTTCCAGCGCTCGCGCTGCGCGCGCCAGTCGGCCAGCGAGGCGGCTTCGCGGCGTGTGTCGATCGGCAGCAGATCGAGTGTGGGCAGTTCCTGCTCGTCCCACGACAGCTCGACCGGGCACATCGTCGTGCGACCCGGCGTGGCCGGCAGCACGCGCCGGCCGGCGTCGGCGAAGAAGATCGCGTTGATCAGCTCGCTCTTGCCGCGCGAGAACTCGGCGACGAAGGCGATCACCAGCTTGTCGCTCGCCAGGCGCTGGCGCAGGGCCTGGGACGCGGCCGCGGCGGCGGGGTCGAGCAGGTCGCTGCCACTCAGCGTGCGCTCGAGCGATGCCAGCTCGTTCTCGAGCGCCAGGCGCCAATCGGCCAGCGCGTCGAGCCCCGGCACCAGGAACGGTTGCATCGCGAGTTGGCGTTCAGCCGCGTGGGTCTGGGGCATGGTCGTTGGCGTTCTGGATCGTGCCGGCGTGTAAGCAAATGTGCCGCGCCGACAGCGGGCGACAGGCGGTCGGGGCATCCTAGCAAAGGCATGGCTCGCGCCAGCGTGCCGATCAACGGCGCTGGCAGGATGCGCAGAAATAAGTCGCACGCTGGCCCTGCACGATGCGCCGGATCGGCCGGCCGCAGCGTGCGCACGGCTCGCCCTCGCGTCCATAGACGCGTGCCTGACCCTGGTACTGGCCCACTTCGCCATGCGCGTTGCGAAAGTCGCGCAGCGTCGACCCGCCGGCCGCGATCGCCTCGCCGAGCACACGCCTGAGGGCCGCGTGAAGCCGCCCTGCCCGCGCCGGGCCGATGCGCGCGCACGGTGTGCGCGGGTCGATGCCGGCTTCCCACAGCGCATCGCTCGCATAGATATTGCCGGCGCCGACGACCAGCTCGCCCGACAGCAGCGCGAGCTTCACGGCGGTCCGGCGCGCCTTCAGGGCCTCGTGCAGCGCCGCGGGCGTCCACGCCGGGTCGAAAGGTTCGGGGCCGAGGCCGGCCAGCAGCTTGCGCGCGGGCAGCTCGTCGAGCGAGGGCGACCAGACGACCGCGCCGAAGCGCCGCGGGTCGGTCAGGCGCAGCGCGCCGCGATCGGTCACCAGCTCGGCGTGGTCGTGCTTGGCCGACGGGCCCAGGCCGCTGCCGAAGGCGAGCGAGCCCGACATGCCCAGGTGCCACAGCAGGCCGCCCGTCGCCGCACCATCCGCCGTGCCCGCGTCGTGCAACAAAGGCAACCACAGGTACTTGCCGCGCCGCCCGACGGGGCCGACCTTCAGGCCGACGAGCGCATCGGGTGCAACACCCAGCGGCCAGCGCAGCGGTTTGCCCAGCAACAGCGCCAGCACCCGCGCCCCCTCGATGCCGCCAATGCTCTGGCGCGTGACTTCGACCTCGGGCAGTTCGGGCATCGGGGAATTATCCCGCCCCGCCCCACTCCTAGAATCGACACTGCTTTCGGAGATTCGATGCTGCCTCGTCTTGCCCGCACCGCCGCGGGCCGAAACATGCCCCGGCGCCGCCCGGCCCGCCTGGTGATTGCCGCCGCGCTGGCCGGCGTGCTGGGCGCCAACGCCCTGGCGGCCGACGATGCCCCGCCGCCGGCCGATGCGGCGTCGGCCCCACCGGCCAACTCGGCGATGGACGGCGCGCTGTTCTTCGACGTGCTGGCCGCCGAGATGGAGGCGCAGAACGGCGAGCTTGGCGAGGCCTTCGGCCGGATGATCGCCAGCGCCCGCCGCACGCGCGACGAGGGCTTGTTCGAGCGCGCCGTCGAACTGGCGGTGGCGGCCAAGTCCGGCGACAAGGCGCTGGCGGCGGCCAAGCTCTGGCGCAGCACCCTGCCCGACTCCACGACCGCGCTCAGCACGCAGCTGCACCTGCTGGTGGCGCTGAACAAGACCGGCGACCTGGCCGAGCCGATCCGCACATTGATCGAGAAGGAGGACGCGACCGACCGCGGCGCCGTGATCGCGTCGCTGCCGCGCTTCCTGTCCTCGCTGGCCGACAAGCCGCGCGCCTTGGCCGTGGCCGGCCAGGCGCTGGCGCCGTTCGCGAACCAGGCGTCCACGCGCATTGCCGTGCATACGGCCCTCGGCAGGCTGGCGCTGGCCGCCGACCAGCCCGAAGCGGCGCTCGACCACGCCCGGCGCGCGCTGGCCGAGGATCCGCTGGCCCCCGGCGCGGTGCTGCTGGCGCTCGAGTTGATGGCCAAGCAGGACGAGGCCGAGACGCTGGTGCAGGCCTACCTCGCCCGCCCCGAGGCGCTGGCGCCGGTGCGCCTGGCCTATGCCCGCACGCTGGACCAGCAGCAACGCATCGGCGAAGCCGCAGTGCAGCTGCGACAGGTCCTCGCCCAACAGCCCGATCAGGCGGCCGCGTGGCTCAGCCTGGGCGCCTACATGGTCGATCTGCACGAGCCGGATGAAGCGATCCGCGCGCTCGAGCGCTTCCTGACCGTGGTGCGCACGGCCGAAGCCGCCGCCGACCGCGCGGATCGCGCGGATCCCGAGGCGGATCGCCCGGAGCGCGCCGACCGTGCGCTGCGCGATGACAAGCCCGACCTGCGCGGCATGGTCGACCTGGCCCATCTGCTGCTCGCGCAGGCCAACGAACAGCGCGGCGACCTGCGCGCCGCCACCCAGTGGCTGGACAAGATCGAGCCGGCGCGGGTCGACATGTCCACCCTCGCCCGCCGGGCCAGCCTGCTGGCCCACGCCGGTCAGGTGGCGCAAGCACGTGCGCTGGTGCGCGAGGCGCCTGCGCGCGACGAGCCCGACGCGCGCACGCGCCTGCTCGCCGAGGCGCAGGTGCTGCGGGACCAGCGCCAGTGGTCCGAGGCTTACGAGCTGCTGCTCGGCGGCCTGCGCCAGGCCCCCGAAGACACCACGCTGATGTACGAACTCGCGATGGTGGCCGATCGGCTGAATCGCTACGACGACATGGAGGCGCTGCTGCGCCGCGTGATGGCGCTCAAGCCGGAGGACCAGCACGCGCACAACGCACTCGGCTACTCGCTGGCCGATCGCAACCTGCGGCTTTCCGAAGCGCTCGGGCTGGTGCAGCGCGCTGCCAGCCTGGCGCCGCACGACCCCTTCATCATCGACAGCCTCGGCTGGGTGCAATTCCGCCTCGGCCACCACGACGAAGCGCTCAAGCTCCTGCGCCGCTCGAATGCCGCGCGGCCGCACGTCGAAGTGGCGGCGCACCTGGGCGAGGTGCTGTGGACCATGGGACAGCACGACGAGGCCATTCGCGTCTGGCGCGAGGGCCGCGCTCGCGAGGCCGACAACGATGTGCTGCAGGAGACCTTGACGCGGCTGAAGGTCAAGTTGTGATCCCCCATCTTGACGCGGACCGGCAGAGCCGGATCCGCGCAAATCCCTTGGTCAGGGTGGTGGCCTGCATGGCGATAGCCATCGTCCTGGCGGGCTGCGCCAGTGCGCCGCCCGCCGGGCCGGAAGCGGCCCTCAGCGGCCGCCTGCTGGTGAAGGTGGCGGCGCTGGCCGACCAGCCGGCCCAGTCGCACAGCGCGGCCTTCGAGTTGAGCGGCGACGAGCGCGATGGCCAGATGAGGCTGCTGGGGCCGCTCGGCGCCCAGGTGGCGCTGGCGCGCTGGGGCGCCACCGGCGCCACGCTGCAGGACGCGCAGGGCACGCGCGCCTTCGCCGATCTCGCTGCGCTGGCCGACGAAACACTGGGCGAGCCGCTGCCGCTGGGTGCGTTGATGCACTGGCTGCAGGGCCGCCCCTGGCCCGGCGCCCCCCACCAGGCCAACGGCCACGGCTTCAGCCAGCTCGGCTGGTCGGTGGACCTGGCCCACTTCGCCGGCGACGCGCTGATCGAGGCCACGCGCATCGACCCACCTGGCGTGAGCGTGCGCGCCAAGCTCGACCGCAGCCCCTGACGACCATGCCGCTGAATGCGCTCTACGACTTGCCCGCGCCGGCCAAGCTGAACCTGTTCCTGCACGTCATCGGCCGCCGCGCCGACGGCTACCACCTGCTGCAGTCGGTCTTCACGATGATCGACTGGGCCGACACGCTGCACCTGGAGCGTCGCCACGACGGCCGGTTGCGCCGCCATGATCTCGGCCCCGCGCTGCCCGACGACGACCTGTGCCTGAAGGCCGCGCGCCTGCTGCAGGCCGAAAGCGGCAGCACCCTGGGCGCCGACATCTCGATCGACAAGCGCGTGCCCTGGGGCGCGGGCCTGGGCGGCGGCAGTTCGGACGCGGCCACGGTGCTGATCGGCCTGAACCGCCTGTGGGGCCTGAACTGGCCGCGCGAACGCCTGCTGGCGCTCGGCGCCCGGCTCGGGGCCGACGTGCCCTTCTTCATCGGCGGCCACACCGCCTGGGTCGAAGGCATCGGCGAGAAACTGACACCAATCACGCTCGCGCCGCAGCACTATGCGGTGGTCAAGCCCGCCGAATCGATCGCCACCGCCGCGATTTTTTCGAGCTCGCTGCTGACACGCGACAGCGATGCTGTTATAGTTGCGGGCTTTCTTGCAGACGCTAACGCGTTGGTTCGAGACGAGACTGCCGAGGCGAAGAGCCTGGGGGGGTTTCCGGGCCGCAACGACCTGCAACGCGCCGCCGAGGCCTTGTGCCCGGAGGTCGCCGAAGTGGGCCGTTGGCTCCAAGCCCGGTTCGGCAACAGCCGGATGACGGGCTCGGGCAGTGCGGTGTATGCAAGAGCCGGCACGGGCGCTCGGCCTGTGGCGACCATGCTCGAGGGCCTGCTTGATCGCTTGCCCGAAGGCTGGGTCGGGCGAATGTGCCGGAGCCTGGATGTGCACCCGTTGGCCGGGTGGCTGGGCTGAAAGGTTTTGGGGTGCAGCCTCCTGGCTGTGTCCTGTGTAGGGGAGTCGCCAAGTTGGTTAAGGCATCGGATTTTGATTCCGACATGCGAGGGTTCGAGTCCTTCCTCCCCTGCCAAATCTCTTGCTCCAAGGCGGCGTGATCTTCACGCCGTCTTCGTCTGAAGACCGCACCACTCTCCCGCCCGCCTGCCCTCCGGAGTCCTCCCGTGCTGTTCAACACCGTGCTCTTCACCGGCAATGCCAACCCGGCGCTGGCCCAGGAGATCGCCACCCACCTGGGCGCCGAATTGGGCAAGGCCGCGGTCGGCCGCTTCTCCGACGGTGAAGTGACCGTCGAGATCCAGCAGAACGTTCGTGCCCGCGACGTCTTCGTCGTGCAATCGACCTGCGCGCCGACGAACGAGAACCTGATGGAGCTGCTGATCATGGTCGATGCATTGAAGCGCGCCAGCGCGCGCCGCATCACGGCCGTGGTCCCCTACTTCGGCTACGCCCGGCAGGATCGCCGCCCCCGCTCGACCCGCGTGCCGATCTCGGCCAAGGTCGTGGCCAACCTGCTGGAAACCGTCGGCGTCGAGCGCGTGCTGACGATGGACCTGCACGCCGACCAGATCCAGGGCTTCTTCGACATCCCGGTCGACAACATCTACGCCTCGCCGGTGCTGCTGACCGACCTGAAGGCCAAGGCCTACCGCGACCTCGTGGTGGTCAGCCCCGACGTCGGTGGCGTCGTGCGCGCCCGCGCGCTGGCCAAGCAGCTCGGCTGCGACCTGGCCATCATCGACAAGCGCCGCCCGAAAGCCAACGTCTCCGAAGTGATGCACGTGATCGGCGAGATCGACGGCCGCAACTGCGTGATCATGGACGACATGATCGACACCGCCGGCACGCTGGTCAAAGCGGCCGAAGTGCTGAAGGACCGCGGCGCCAAGAGCGTCTACGCCTACTGCACGCACGCGGTGTTCTCGGGCCCGGCGATCGAGCGCATCAAGGCCTCGCACCTGGACGAGGTCGTGATCACCAACACCATCCCGCTGTCGGAAGCCGGCAAGGCCTGCTCCAAGATCCGCCAGCTGTCGGTCGCCTTCCTGTTCGCCGAAACCATCCGCCGCATTTCCGACGGCGAGTCGGTGACCTCGATGTTCGCCGAGCAGAACAACAACTTCTGAGGCTCTGGGGCGGCAACGCCCGAGGGCCTTTTCGCCGACGGCCGAGAGGCCGTCATCTCAACAGGGGCGCATCTGGTCGCGGACGCCCCGACTCAATGGAGAGTGCCATGGAATTCGTCGCTTTCGAGCGCAGCAAGCAGGGGACCGGAGCGAGCCGCCGCCTGCGCAACTCGGGCAAGGTGCCCGGCATCGTGTTCGGTGCGGGTGAGCCCGCGATGATCGAGCTCGACCACAACGCGCTGTACTTCGCGCTGAAGAAGGAAGCCTTCCACTCGTCGATCCTCGAGATGGAACTGGCCGGCAAGAAGCAGAAGGTGTTGCTGCGCGACTTCCAGATGCACCCCTGGAAGCAGCAAGTGCTGCACGTCGATTTCCAGCGCGTCGACGAGACCACCAAGCTGCGCAAGAAGGTGCCGCTGCACTACTCGGGCGAAGAGAACTCGGTGGCCGTGAAGACCGACAAGTGCCTGGTCAGCCACGTGGCGACCGAGATCGAGATCGAGTGCCTGGCCGTCCAACTGCCCGAGTTCGTCTCGGTGGACCTGTCGGGCCTGGTCAAGGGCAAGAGCCTGCACGTGTCCGACCTGACGCTGCCGGCCGGCATCAAGGCCGTCAAGCACGGCACGCTGAACCCGGTGGTCGTGGCCGTGACCGAGCCGAAGGTCGAAGAGGAAGTGGTGGCCGCGCCCGCCGCCCCCGCTGCCGACGACAAGAAGAAGGGCAAGGGCAAGAAGTAATTCTTCGCCCTCGCCGCAAGACAAAGCCCCGCCTCGGCGGGGCTTTGTGCTTTTCGGGGCGACCTCGATCAGTGGTGAATGATGCGCTCGGCCGGCACGTAGTCGTAGTTCAGGTCGCGCGCGACGGCTTCGTAGGTGACCTTGCCGGCTGCGACATTCAGGCCCGCCTTCAGATGCGGATTGTCGAGCATCGCCTGCTTCCAGCCCTTGTCGGCCAGCGCGAGGCCGTGGGCCAGCGTGGCGTTGTTCAGCGCGAAGGTCGAGGTGCGGGCCACCGCGCCGGGCATGTTGGCGACGCAGTAGTGCACGACATCGTCGACCAGGTAGGTCGGCTCGGCGTGCGTGGTCGGGCGCGAAGTCTCGAAGCAGCCGCCCTGGTCGATCGCCACGTCGACCAGCACCGCGCCCTTCTTCATGCAGCGCACCATCGGGCGAGTCACGAGCTTCGGCGCCGCGGCACCCGGCACCAGCACGCCACCGATCACGAGATCGGATTCGAGCACCTTCTCTTCCAGCGCCTGGGCGTTCGAGAACAGCGTCTTCACGCGGTTGCCGAACACCAGGTCGATCTGGCGCAGGCGGTCGACGTTCTTGTCGAGCACTGTCACGCGGGCACCCATGCCGATCGCCATCTGCAACGCGTTCGTGCCGACGACGCCGGCACCCAGGATCAGCACATGGGCCGGCTCGACGCCGGGCACGCCGCCCAGCAGCACACCCATGCCGCCCTTGCTCTTCTCGAGGTGGGCCGCGCCGGCCTGGATGCTCATGCGGCCGGCCACTTCGCTCATCGGTGCCAGCAGCGGCAGGCCGCCGCCCGGGCCGGTGATGGTTTCGTAGGCGACGCAGATCGCGCCCGACTTGACCAGCGCCGCGGTCTGCTCGGGATCCGGCGCGAGGTGCAGGTAGGTGTAGAGGATCTGGCCTTCGCGCAGCATCGCGCATTCCTGCGGCTGCGGCTCCTTGACCTTGACGATCATCTCGGCCTTGGCGAAGACCTCGGCCGCGTCCTTGACCAGCACCGCGCCAGCAGCGGCGTAGTGCTCGTCGGCCAGACCGATCGCGGCGCCGGCACCCGATTGCACGAACACCTGGTGGCCGTGCGAGGTGAACTCGCGCACGCTGGCGGGTGTCAGGCCAACGCGGTATTCGTGGTTCTTGATTTCCTTGGGCAGGCCGATTCGCATGGTTGTCTCCGACGAAGTTTCTGATGGAAGCCCATGTTGGAACCGCGCAGCGGAAAGCACCAAGCGCCATCGCAATCTCAGCGGTTACATTAGCCAACCTGATGTAATTCATTAGTCATGAACGCTCTGGATCCCGCCGGTCTCGATTGCCTGGCCGCGCTGGCTGAAGCCGGCAGCTTCGAGCGCGCAGCGCAGCTGCTGTCGATCACGCAGTCCGCCGTCTCGCAGCGGCTGCGCTCGCTCGAAGCCAGCGCCGGCCACCTGCTGGTCGTGCGAGCCCGGCCGCTGCGGCTGACCGAGCCCGGCAAGGTGCTGCTGCGCTACGCGCGCCAGATGCAGGCGCTCCGAGCGGACGCAGCGCGCGAGCTGGGCACCACGCTGGCCCGCGACGAGCGGCTGCCCATCGCCGTGAACGCCGACAGCCTGGCGACCTGGGTCTTGCCGGCGCTGGACGGCCTGGTGCGCACCGGCCAGCGCGAAGGCTATGGCCTGGAGCTGATCGTCGACGACCAGGATTTCACCCACGACTGGCTGCGCCAGGGCGAGGTGCTGGGCTGCGTCAGCACCGTCTCGCAGGCACTGCGCGGCTGCTCGTGCCAGCCGCTCGGGCTGATGCGCTACGTCGCGGTCGCCAGCCCGGGGTTCATCGCCCGCGCGATGCCCGACGGCCTGACGCCGATGAACTTCCCGCAGCTTCCCTTCATCGTCTTCAACCGCAAGGACGACATGCAGGCCCAGTGGGTGGCTAAGGCCTTCGGCCTGCGCGCGCCACGCTTGAAGGAGCGCTTCGTGCCCAGCAGCGAGGCGGGGCTGCGCGCGGCGGCGATGGGCTGGGGCGTCGCGGTGCTGCCGGAGCTGCTGGCGCGCGCCGACATCGCCAGTGGCGCGCTGGTGCCGCTGAGGCCCGAGATCACGATCGATGTGGCGCTGCACTGGCACCAATGGAAGCTGAGCCTGGACGAACCCCGGCTCGCGCCGCCGGCGGCCGGCAACCGCGCGGTAACGCCCGCCCACACCGGGCTGATGGAGCAGATCGGCCAGGCGGTGATCGCCGGGGCCCGCGCGGCACTGGGCGGTGCGCCGGACACATCCCCCGCGCGGGGGAACGCGCCGCCGGCCATCACCCCCCGATAATTCGCGGATGATTCGCTTGATCGTCGGCCTGGGCAACCCGGGCACCGAGTACGAAGGCACGCGCCACAACGCCGGCTTCTGGTGGGTGGACGCCGCCGCGCGCCAGCTCAAGGCCACGCTGCAGCCCGATCGCGCCTACCACGGCCTGGTCGCGCGCCTGAATCGCCCGGCCGAGCAGGGCGGCCCGCTGTGGCTGCTCGAGCCGATGACCTACATGAACCTGTCGGGCAAGTCGGTGGCGCCACTGGCGCGCTTCTTCAAGATCAACCCGGCCGAGATCCTCGTCGTGCACGACGAGCTCGATCTGGCCCCCGGCCAGATGAAGCTCAAGCAAGGCGGCGGCAACGGCGGCCACAACGGCCTGAAGGACATCCAGGCCCAGCTCGGCGCGGCCGATTTCTGGCGCCTGCGGCTGGGCATCGGCCACCCAGGCGTGAAGGCCGAGGTCGTCAACTACGTGCTGCGCAAGCCGCCTGCCGACGAGCGTGACGCGATCGAGCGCAACATCGACGAGTCGATGAAGGTGCTGGACCTGCTCATGGCCGGCGAGATGGACCGCGCAGTCATGAAGCTGCACGCCAAGCCCGCGCGGCCCAAACCGCCGCGGCCGGATGGCGCGGCCCCGGCAGCGGAACCGACATGAACAGGGCCGTGGTGCACACGACCTGGGCCGGGTGCCTGCTGCTGACGTGGGCCACCGCCGCCGGCGCCGCCGACGGCACCGTCTACCGCTGCGGCCCGACCTACCAGCAGGTGCCGTGCACCGGCGGCCAGGCGGTGGACGCGGATGACGCCCGCAGCGCGAGCCAGCGCCGCGATGCCCGCTCCGCCGCCGCGGCCGAACGCCGCCAGGCCAGCGAGCTGGCCGCCGAGCGGCACGCGCGCGAGAAGCTTGCCCCCGCGCAGCGGCAGCCCATGGGCCTGGGGCTGAAGCCGGCCGAGCCGCCCGCCAGTGCGCCGGCCAGCGGCAAGGCCAAGCCTTCGAAGAAGAAACACCACAAGCCGCGGCCCGAAGACGAGTCGCCGCGCTACCTCGCACCGCCGGCAGCTAAGAACTGAGCGGGGCTCCGGGCGGTCAGCGGGCCGGGTCGGCCACCTTGCCCTGCGCCGCAATCAAGGCCTCGTACTTGCGCTGCAATTGCTCGCGCGTCTCGACCCGCTCGGGGTTCAGCGGGATGCATTCGACCGGGCAGACCTGCACGCACTGCGGCTCGGGAAAATGGCCGACGCACTCGGTGCAGCGGTCGGGGTCGATCACGTAATACTCCGGCCCCATCGAAATCGCGTCGTTCGGGCACTCGGGCTCGCAGACGTCGCAATTGATGCACTGGTCGGTGATCATCAGGGCCATGACGGCACTCTCTCGGGGGAAACAGTCATTCGCGCGGCGGCTGGGCCACGCGGTCTTTCAGGCGATCGAGCACCAAGGGTGACACGAACTTGGAGACATCACCGCCGAGCATGGCAATCTCGCGCACGAAGGTGCCGCTGACGAACTGGTACTGGTCGCTGGGCGTCATGAACAGCGTCTCGACCTCGGGCATCAGCTGCCGGTTCATGCCCGCCATCTGGAACTCGTACTCGAAGTCGCTCACCGCGCGCAGGCCGCGCACGACGACGTGGCCGCCATGGCCGACGACGAAATCGCGCAGCAGGCCGCGAAACGCGATCACCTGGACGTTGCCGCAGGGCCGGGCGAGCTCGGTGGCGATGTCCAGCCGCTCGTCGACGTTGAACATCGTGCGCTTGTGGTGGCCGGCGGCGACCGCGACGATCAGCCGATCGAACAGCGTGCTTGCGCGGCGCATCAGGTCTTCGTGACCGAGGGTCATCGGGTCGAAGGTACCCGGGTAGACGGCGGTCAACGGGCGGACAGTGGTCATCGGCAGGCCCTCGGCGTGGTCTGGAGTGGCGAGCACAGTGTAGGGGCTCCGTTGCTCACGCCGCCTGGAACAGCGCGTAGTGCACCGCGCCGGCACGCGCCTGGCGGTGCAGCCGCAGGCCCTCGGGCGGCTCGGGCGCCACCTCGCCCGACTCGAGGTAGACCCATCCGCCGGCGGCCACCGCGCGGGCGGCCGCCGCCAGCGATGAGCCAGCCAGGCGCGAATTGAACGGCGGATCGAGCAGCACCAGGTCGTACTGGCCGGGCACCGCGCTGCGCAGCACGGCCAGCCCGTCGCCGCGCTGCACGCGCAGCGCCGTGGCCTTGAGGCGCTCGCGCGACGCATTCAGCGAGCGCACCAGCTCGGCGTCCTGCTCCACCAGCAGCACGTCGGCCGCGCCGCGCGAGGCGGCTTCGAAGCCGAGGGCACCCGAGCCGGCGAAGGCATCGAGCACGCGCCAGCCGGCCAGATCCTGCCCCAGCCAATTGAACAGCGTTTCGCGCACCCGGTCCGGCGTGGGCCGCAGACCCGGCTTGTCGGCCACCGGCAGCAGGCTGCGGCGCCACTGGCCGCCGACGATGCGCACCTGGTTCGGCGCCCTTCCGGCAGCGTGGGCCGGCCTGGCCACCTTGCGCGGCGGCTCGGGCCTGGCGGGCCTCACGGGCCGCGTCACGCCCGCACCGGCACGCCGGCTTTCGCCAGCAGGGCCTTGGCCTGGCCGACCGTGAACTCGCCGTAGTGGAAGATGCTCGCCGCCAGCACGGCGTCGGCGCCGCCGACCTGGATGCCCTCAACCAGGTGCTCCAGTGCCCCGACGCCGCCCGAGGCGATCACCGGCACGGGCACCGCATCGCTCACCGCGCGGGTCAGCTCGAGATCGAAGCCGATCTTGGTGCCGTCGCGGTCCATGCTGGTCAACAGGATCTCGCCGGCACCGTATTCGGCCATCTGGCGCGCCCAGGCCACCGCGTCGAGGCCGACGTTCTTGCGGCCGCCGTGGGTGTAGACATCCCAGCCCGGTCCGCGCGCGGCCAGGTCGTCGCCCTGCCGCCGCTTGGCGTCGATCGCCACGACGATGCACTGCGCGCCGTACTTCTCGGAGGCGTCGCGGATCACCTGCGGGTTGGCCACCGCCGCCGAGTTGAAGCTGACCTTGTCGGCCCCGGCGTTCAGCAGGCGGCGCACGTCGTCCACCGTGCGCACGCCCCCGCCAACCGTCAGCGGGATGAAGACCTGCGACGCCACCGCCTCGATGATGTGCAGGATCAGGTCGCGGTTGTCGCTGGTGGCGGTGATGTCGAGGAAGGTCAGCTCGTCGGCACCCTGGTCGTTGTAGCGCGCGGCGATCTCGACGGGGTCGCCGGCGTCGCGCAGCTCGACGAAGTTGACGCCCTTGACGACCCGGCCGCCGGTGACGTCCAGGCAGGGAATGATGCGTTTGGCGAGCATGGCGGGCGGGCGGCGGAAGGAAAGCCTCGATTGTCGCAGCCCCCGCGCGGCGAGCAGGGTCACAGCGGGCTGTTACCACGCCCCGCGCTGGTGTTCCAAGAATGCCTCACCCCGGTGCGATTTCCTCTTCCGGCGCCGGGCCCCACCCAAGGAGACCAGCGATGGCGAAGAAGATCCTGATGTTGTGCGGCGACTTCGGCGAAGACTACGAAACCATGGTGCCGTTCCAGGCCCTGCAGGCGGTGGGCCACACCGTGCATGCGGTGGCGCCGGACAAGAAGGCCGGCGACTACATCCTGACCGCCGTGCACGATTTCGACGGCGCCCAGACCTACAGCGAGAAGCCGGGCCACCGCTTCACGCTGAACGCGACCTTTGCGGACGTGAAGCCCGAGAGCTACGACGCGCTGGTGATTCCCGGCGGCCGCGCGCCCGAATACCTGCGCATGAACAACCGCGTGGTCGAGATCACGCGCCACTTCCTGAAGGCCGACAAGCCGGTCGCGTCGATCTGCCACGGCGCCCAGCTGCTGGCCGCCACCGGCCAGATCAAGGGCCGCCGCGTCTCGGCCTACCCGGCCTGCCAGGTCGAGGTGGAGCTGGCCGGCGCCGAGTACTGCGGCATCGCGGTGGACGCGGCGGTGACCGACCGCAACCTCGTCACCGCACCCGCCTGGCCGGCGCACCCGGCGTGGATCGGGCAGTTCCTGGCGGTGCTGGGTACGCGCATCCAGGCTTGAGGGCAAGCCTGCCTCGGCCTACATTGGCGGTCTTCGAGACGGATTCCAGGGAGGCCGCCATGTGCGAGATCTTCATCAGCGCGGAGCCGGCGAGCTACGACAGCCGCACCCGCTCGGTGCGGCTGCACGGCGTGGTCACCAGCATCCGGCTGGAGAACCTGTTCTGGTCGGTGCTGGAGGAGATCGCGGCGCGCGACGGCATGGGCGTCGTCCAGTTGATCGAGAAGCTGTACGACGAGCTCGTCGCGGCGCGCGGCGCCGTCGGCAATTTCGCCTCGTTCCTGCGCGTGACGGCGCTGCGCTACCAGGCGTTGATGGCACACCAGCGCATCCCGCCCGACCAGGCGGTGCCGATCCGCTCGCTCGATGCGCATGCGGTGCTGCACGCGCTGCCACCCGGCTGGGGCCGGGCGGCCGAGATGGATCAGCCGGCTTCGGCCAGCTCGTCGGCGCGCGCCTGGGCGGCCGTGAAATCGAGCGCGCCGGTGTAGATCGAGCGGCCGCAGATCACGCCTTCGATGCCCTCGCTCTCGACGGCGCACAACGCCTCGATGTCGGCGATGCTGCTCAGGCCCCCCGAGGCGAACACGGGGATCGTCAGCGCCTGCGCGAGCTTGACCGTCGCGTCGACGTTGATGCCGGTCAGCATGCCGTCGCGGCCGATGTCGGTGTAGATCACCCCCTCGACGCCGTAGTCCTCGAACTTCTTGGCGAGGTCGACCACCTCGTGGCCGGTGAGCTTGCTCCAGCCGTCGGTCGCGACCTTGCCGTCCTTGGCATCCAGGCCCACGATGATGTGGCCGCCAAAGGCCGTGCACGCATCCCGCAGGAAGCCGGGGTTCTTGACCGCGGCGGTGCCGATGATCACGTAGGACAGCCCGTCGTCGAGGTAGCGCTCGATCGTGTCCAGGTCGCGGATGCCGCCGCCGAGCTGCACCGGGATGTCGTCGCCGACCGCCTTCAAGATCGCCTTGATCGCGGTCTCGTTGACCGGCTTGCCGGCGAAGGCCCCGTTCAGGTCGACCAGGTGCAGCCTTCGCGCCCCGGCCGCCAGCCAGCGCCTGGCCATCGCGGCGGGGTCTTCGCCGAAGGTGGTGGAAGCCTGCATGTCGCCCTGTTGCAGGCGAACGCAATGGCCGTCTTTCAGATCGATCGCGGGGATCAGCAGCATGGCTCGGCGAGCACGAGTGGGGATTCGGGCTGGGGTGAAGGCGAGAAGGCGGTCAGTGCGAGGGATGCAGCACGGATGCGGCACGGCGCAGGGCAAGCGGGGATCACGGATTCCAGTGCAGGAAATTGCGATACAGGGCCAGGCCGTGTGCGGCGCTCTTCTCAGGGTGGAACTGGGTCGCAAAAATGTTATCCCGCGCCACCGCGCAGGTAAAGCGCAGTCCGTAGTCGGTGCTGCCCGCGCTGTGGTGCGGGTCCGACGGTTCGGCGTAGTAGCTGTGCACGAAATAGAACCAGGCCTCGTCGGGCACCCCTGCCCAGATGGGGTGCACCGCACCGCCGTGACGCGTCTGGCGCACCTGATTCCAGCCCATCTGGGGCACCTTGTAGCGGCTGCCATCGGGCTGCAGCTGGCCTTCCAACTGGAAGCGCTTGACGCGCCCCGGGATCAGGCCCAGGCCTGGCGTGTCCTGCTCTTCCGAGTGGTCGAGCAGCATCTGCATGCCGACGCACACGCCCATCAGCGGCTTGGCGGTGGCGGCTTCGAGCACCGCCTCTTTCAGGCCGGAGTCGTGCAGCTCGCGCATGCAATCGCGCATGGCACCCTGGCCGGGCAGCACGACGCGCTCGGCAGCACGCACCTCTTCGGGTCGGGACGTGACGACGACCTGCACCTCGGTGCCGGCGGCGACGTGCATCACCGCCTGCGACACCGAGCGCAGGTTGCCCATGCCGTAATCGACGACGGCGACGACTCGGCTCACAGGCTGCCTTTCGTCGAGGGAATCACGCCGGCCGAGCGGGGATCCAGCGTCATCGCCATGCGCAGCGCACGGCCGAAGGCCTTGAAGATCGTCTCGCACTGGTGGTGTGCGTTGTGGCCCTTCAGGTTGTCGATGTGCAGCGTCACGAGCGCGTGGTTCGCGAAGCCCTGGAAGAACTCGAAGGCGAGCTGGGTGTCGAACGTGCCGATCATGCCGGCCTTGAAGTCGACCGCCATCTGGATGCCGGGCCGGCCGGAAAAATCGACCACCACGCGCGACAGGGCTTCGTCCAGCGGCACGTAGGCATGGCCGTAGCGGGTCAGCCCCTTCTTGTCGCCGACCGCCTGCGCGACCGCGATGCCCAGGGTGATGCCGACGTCTTCCACCGTGTGGTGGCCGTCGATGTGCAGGTCGCCCTGGGCCTCGATCTCGAGATCGATCAGCCCGTGGCGGGCGATCTGGTCGAGCATGTGGTCGAAGAAGCCGATGCCGGTGGCGAGCTTGGCCTGGCCGGTGCCGTCGAGGTTGACGCGCACGCGGATCTGGGTCTCCTTGGTGTCGCGGCGGACCTCGGCCACACGGGCCATCGTCGGGTCGGTGGTGCTCATGCGTCGAGTTCTTCCAGGGCGCCGCGCAGTGCGGCCACGGTTTGCGAATTCTCTTCCGGCGTACCGATGGTGATGCGCAGGCAATCCGCCAGCAAGGGGTGCAGGCTGGAGACGTTCTTCACCAGCACGCCGCGCGCCTTCATGCCGGCGAACACGCGCTTCGCATCCGGCACGCGCGCCAGGATCATGTTCGCCTCGCTCGGGTAGGGCTTGACGCCCGGCAGCGCGGCCAGCACGCCGAACAGCTTGGCGCGCTCGGCGCGGATGGTCTCGGCCTGCCTGGCGTATTCGTCGACGTGCTCGAGCGCGAACAGCGCCGCCTCGCAGTTCAGCACGCTGATGTTGAACGGCGGCCGCAGCTTGTTCAGCTCGGCGATCAGCGGCGCGCGGCCGATCAGGTAGCCGATGCGCACCCCGGCCAGGCCGAACTTGCTCATCGTGCGCATCAGCAGCACGTGCTCGTGCCGCTTCAGGCGCTCGAGCGAATCGCGCGAGGCGAAGGGCTGGTAGGCCTCGTCCATCACGACCAGCCCGGGTGCGGCTTCGATGATCGCCTCGATGGTGGCGTCGTCCCAGAGGTTGGCGGTCGGGTTGTTCGGGTAGGCCAGGTAGACGATGGCCGGCCGGTACTTCCCGATCGCCTCCAGCATGGCCGGCCCGTCGAGCTCGAAATCGGGCGTGGTCGGCACGCCGATGAACTTCAGGCCCTGCAGCCTGGCCGACAGCTCGTACATCACGAAACCGGGCAGCGGCGCCAGCACCACGTTGCCGGGGATGTCAGCCGCCAGTGCGAGCAGGCTGATCAGCTCGTCGGAGCCGTTGCCGAGCATGATGTCGCAGCCCTTGGGCATCTGGGCATGGCGGGCGAGCTCGTGACGCAGCACGTCGCCCCGCTCGGCCGGATAGCGGTTCAGCGCGACCTCGGCCAGCCGCTCGCCCAGCTCGCGGCGCAGCGCGGGCGGCAGCCGGAACGGGTTTTCCATCGTGTCGACCTTGACGAAGCCGGCACTGGGCTGGATCGCGTAGCCGTGCATGCCCTGCACGTCGGCACGCAGGAAGCGGGTCATTCGATCGGCAAGGGCGTTGCTCATGATGTGGCGGCGGCCGGTGCGTCGAGCACCTCGGGGCCGACGAGAAAGGGGTTGAGGATCTGCACCGAATCGATCTGCTGGCCGTGCGGCAGGTCTTCCGAAATGACGTAGCGGCAGCCCTGCTGCTGGGCCGAGGCGACGATCAGCGCATCCCAGTAGTTCAGGCCGTTGCGGCTTTCGATCGCCCAGGCCGTCTCGACCGTCGGGTGATCGACCTGCCATGGGCGCCAGTGCTGGTAGCGGCGCACCTCGGCGCGTGCGTCGCCGGCGGAGATGGCGCTGGGAAACTGCTGGCGGGCCTTGCTGTAGAACTCGTTGAGCACCTGCACGCTCAGGCGGCCGCAGCGCCGCTCCCAGCAAGTGCTGATCCAGCCGCGCGCACAGTCACGCTTGGCCAGGTCGCGGTCGTCGACGCAGTACAGCAGGACGTTCGTGTCGACGAAGACCGTCGTGCTCACCGCTGGCTCCGGTCGTAGATCGCTTCGCGATTCAGGTAGCGCCCGTCGGACGAGCCCCAGCTCTTGAACTCCAGCGCCTCGCGCATGGCCCGCTCGTAGGCGTCGTCATGGCGCATCTTCTCGGCCAGCATCTCGCCGACCAGGCGCGAGACGCTGGTGTTGCGGCGCGCGGCTTCCAGCCTCGCCCATTCGGCGACGCTGTCTTCCATCGTGACGGTGACGTTCTTCATGAGGCTCTCACACGATGTTCGTGTCGCACGATTTTCGTGTTCCACGAAGTTCGTGTCAACCCGTCAAGACTTGAGCCGCATCTGCGCCGCCCGGGCGTGGGCCTGCAGGCCCTCGCCGTAGGCCAATTCGGCCGCGATCAAGCCCAGCTTGTTCGCGCCCACTTCGCTGACCTCGATCAGGCTGCTTCGCTTCTGGAAGTCGTACACGCCCAACGGCGACGAGAAGCGCGCCGTGCCCGAGGTGGGCAGCACGTGGTTCGGCCCGGCGCAGTAGTCGCCCAGGCTTTCGCTGGTGTAGGCGCCGAGGAAGATCGCGCCTGCGTGCCTGAGCTGCGGCTCCCAGCGGTTCGGCTGGTCGGACGACACCTCCAGGTGCTCGGGCGCGATGCGGTTGCTGATCGCGCAGGCCTCGTCCATCGAGCGGGTCAGGATCAGGGCACCGCGGCCTTCCAGCGAAGCGCGGATCACCGCCTGGCGCGGCATCTCGGGCAGCAGGCGCTCGATCGCCTCGCGCACCTTCGCGAGGTAGGCGGCGTCGGGGCACAGCAGGATGGATTGCGCCAGCTCGTCGTGCTCGGCCTGGCTGAACAAGTCCATCGCCACCCAGTCCGGCGGCGTCGTGCCATCGGCCAGCACGAGGATCTCGCTCGGGCCGGCGATCATGTCGATGCCGACCTGGCCGAAGACGCGGCGCTTGGCGCTGGCGACGTAGGCGTTGCCGGGGCCGGTGATCTTGTCGACGCCGGGGATCGTCGCGGTGCCGTAGGCCAGCGCCGCCACGGCCTGCGCGCCGCCGATGGTGAACGCGCGGGTCACGCCGGCCACGTAGGCCGCGGCGAGGACGAGCGCGTTCTTCTCGCCCTTCGGCGTGGGCACCACCATCATGATTTCGCCGACGCCGGCCACGTGGGCCGGGATCGCGCTCATCAGCACCGACGACGGGTAGGCCGCCTTGCCGCCCGGCACGTAGATGCCCACGCGGTCCAGCGGCGTGACCTTCTGGCCTAGCAGCGTGCCGTCCTCGTCGCGGTAGCTCCAGCCGCGGCCGCAGGCGTCGAGCTGGCGCTGGTGGTAGGCGCGCACCCGCGCCGCCGCGGCTTCGAGCGCGCTGCGCTGCGCCGGCGTGATCGCGTCGAACGCGGCCTTCAGCTCGTCGCGCGTCAGTTCCAACGCGGCCACGCTCTCGGCCTGCACGCCATCGAAGCGCGCGGTGTACTCGAGCACCGCCGCATCGCCGCGCTGCTGCACATCGGCCAGGATCGCCGCCACGCGCTCTTCGATCGAGGCATCCGTTTCCGCCGACCAGTGGCGCAACCGGGCGAACTCGGCTTCGAAATCGGCGGTGGTGGTGTCGAGCTGGCGCAGGTTAAGCATGGCGGGCGGCAAAGGTGTCCGGAGCTATCGAGGAATGGCGCTGGCGAAGGCGTCGATCATCGGGCGCAGCACGTCGCGCTTGAGTTTCAACGCAGCTTGGTTGACCACCAGGCGCGACGAGATGTCCATGATGTGCTCGACCTCGACCAGGTGGTTGGCCTTCAGCGTCGAGCCGGTCGAGACGAGGTCGACGATCGCATCGGCCAGCCCGGTCAGCGGCGCCAGCTCCATCGAGCCGTAAAGCTTGATCAGGTCGACGTGCACGCCCTTGTCGGCAAAGTGCTGGCGCGCCACGGTCGTGTACTTGGTGGCCACACTGATGCGCGAGCCCTGCTTGACGGCCGCCGCGTAGTCGAAATCGTCGCGCACCGCGACACTCATGCGGCATTTGGCGATGTTCAGGTCCAGCGGCTGGTACAGGCCCTCGCCGCCGTGCTCGAGCAGCACGTCCTTGCCGGCCACGCCCAGGTCGGCGCCGCCGTACTGCACGTAGGTCGGCACGTCGGTCGCGCGCACCAGCACCACGCGCACGTCGGGCCGGTTGGTCGGCAGGATCAGCTTGCGGCTCTTTTCCGGGTCCTCGCTCACCGTGATGCCGGCGGCGGCCAGCAGCGGCAGCGTCTCCTCGAAGATGCGGCCCTTGGACAGCGCGAGCGTGATCATGCGGACACCCTCTCGATGTCGGCGCCGATCGAGCGCAGCTTGGCCTCCATGCGGTCGTAGCCGCGGTCGAGGTGGTAGATGCGGTCGACGACCGTCTCGCCATCGGCCACCAGGCCGGCGATCACCAGGCTGGCCGACGCGCGCAGGTCGGTGGCCATCACCGTCGCGCCCGACAGGCGCTCGACGCCGGTGACCATTGCGCTGTGGCCGTCCACCTCGATCTTCGCGCCCAGGCGGATCAGCTCGTTGACGTGCATGAAGCGGTTCTCGAAGATCGTCTCGCTGATCTTCGCGGCGCCCTCTGCGATGCAGTTGACAGCCATGAACTGCGCCTGCATGTCGGTCGGGAAGGCCGGGTACTCGCTGGTGCGAAAGCTCACCGCCTGCGGCCGGGCCGCGGCCTGGACGCGGACCCAGTCGTCGCCCGAGGTGATCGTCACGCCGGCCTCGCGCAGCTTGTCGATCACCGCGTCAAGGTGGCGGGCGTTGGCCTGGCGCAGCGTCACGTCGCCGCCGGTGGCCGCCACCGCGCACAGGAAGGTGCCGGTCTCGATGCGGTCCGGGATGATGCGGTGGCCGTTGGCGGGCGCGTGCAGGCGCTCGACCCCCTGGATCACGACGCGGTGCGTGCCGTGGCCCTCGATCTTCGCGCCCATCGCGATCAGCAGCTCGGCCAGGTCCGGGATCTCAGGCTCCTGCGCGGCGTTCTCGAGCACCGTCTCGCCTTCGGCCAGCACCGCGGCCATCATCAGGTTCTCGGTGCCGGTCACGGTGACCATGTCGGTCGTGATGCACGCCCCGCGCAGGCGCCGCTGGCCGGCCGCATTCAGCGGCGCCTTCGCCTGGATGTAGCCATGCTCGACGGTGATCTCGGCGCCCATGGCCTGCAGGCCCTTGATGTGCTGGTCGACCGGCCGCGAGCCGATCGCGCAGCCACCGGGCAGCGAGACGGTCGCGGTGCCGAAGCGCGCCAGCAGCGGGCCCAACACCAGGATGGCCGCGCGCATGGTCTTGACCAGCTCGTAGGGCGCCTCGGTGCTGGTGATGTCGGCCGCGTCGATCGTGATGCGCTGCGGCGTGGCCTCGGGCCGATCGACCTTCGCGCCCATGTGGCGCAGCAGCTTCAGCGCGGTCGCCACGTCCTGCAGCTTGGGCACGTTGTGCAGCGTGAGCGGCTCGGGCGTCAGCAGCGCGGCGCACAGCTCGGGCAGAGCGGCGTTCTTGGCGCCGGAAATCGTCAGCTCGCCGGCCAGGCGGCGGCCACCGCGAATGAGGAGTTTGTCCATGGGGTGTCGGGTCGTGGACCAGGGGTGGCCCACGGCGCGCGGCAGCGCGCCCCGGGCCGCAGAAGCGTCAATGGTGGCCCGTGGGGGCCGAGTTGGCGGATTCGCGGGCCCACTCGGCCGGCGTCAGCGTCTTCATCGACAGCGCGTGGATCTCTTCGCGCATGCGCTCGCCCAGCGCCGCGTAGACGCGCTGGTGGCGGCGCACGCGGAGCAGGCCTTCGAACTCGCGCGACACGATGGTCGCGAAGAAATGCCGGCCGTCACCCTCGACTTCCAGGTGCTCGCAGGCAACACCTGCAGCGATGTAGTCGCGAACCTGGGCGGGAGTGGGGGCGGACATGGTGCCGGGATTATCCCTGATCGCTCAATTCCGGAGCTTGTAGCCCGACTGCAGCAGCCGCAGCGTGATGCCGGCAACGACGAAGAAGCTCGCGAGGACCACGCCCAGGCTCAACCAGGGCGACACGTCGCTGACACCGAAGAAGCCGTGGCGAAAGCCATCGACCATGTAGAAGAAGGGGTTCAGCTGGCTCACGCCCTGCCAAAACGCCGGCAGCGAGTGCACCGAGTAGAAGACGCCGGCGAGGAAGGTCATCGGCATCACGATGAAGTTCTGGAACGCCGCCATCTGGTCGAACTTCTCGGCCCACAGGCCGGCGATCAGGCCCAGCGAGCCCATCAGCGCCGCCCCCAGCAAGGCGAAGGCCAGGATCCAGCCCGGCTGCGCAAAGCCCGGCGGGCCGAACCACGCGGTGACCGCCAGCACGCCCAGCCCGACCGCCAGCCCGCGCACCACCGACGCGCCGACGTACGCCACGTACCAGGCCAGCGGCGACAGCGGCGTGACGAGCAGGAACACCAGGTTGCCGGTGATCTTGCTCTGGATCAGGCTGGACGAGGTGTTGGCGAAGGCGTTCTGCAGCACGCTCATCATCACCAGCCCCGGGATCAGGAAGCTGGTGTAGCCGATGCGGTTGTAGACCTTGACGTGCTCCTCGAGCACATGGCCGAAGATCAGCAGGTAGAGCACCGCGGTGAGCACCGGCGCCGCCACCGTCTGGAAGCTGACCTTCCAGAAGCGCAGCACCTCCTTGTAGAACAGCGTGCGCGCCCCGGCCAGCGGCCGGCTGCCGCCCGATTCCATGACGGCGCTCATGCGGCCTCCTCCGCCACCGCCGGCGCTGTGCTGCCCTGCATGATGCCCAGGAACACGTCTTCCAGATCGGCCCGGCCGATCTCGAGGTCTTCGACGCGCACCTTGGCCGCACGCAGCCGGGCCAGCAGGCGTTCGACCTCGGCGGCGTCGTGTGCCGCGATCTGCGCGATGCGGCCGGTCACCCGGGCCCGCGCGGCCACGTCGCCCGGCAGGGCGTCGTCGGTCTTGAAGCGCAGCACGCTGCCGGCGGTCGCGGCCAGCAGGTTCGCCGTGCGGTCCAGCGCGACGATCCGCCCCTGCTTGAGCATGGCGATGCGGCCGCACAGCGCCTCGGCCTCCTCGAGGTAGTGCGTGGTCAGCAGCACAGTGTGGCCCTGCTTGTTCAGCCGCGCGATGAATTGCCACAGCGTCTGGCGCAACTCGACGTCGACACCGGCCGTCGGCTCGTCGAGCACGATGACCGGCGGCCGGTGCACCAGTGCCTGCGCGACCAGCACGCGGCGCTTCATGCCGCCCGAGAGCTGCCGCATGTTGGCGCCGGCCTTGTCGGCCAGGCCCAGGCCGGCGAGCAGCTCGTCGATCCAGTCGTCGTTGTGCTTGACGCCGAAGTAGCCACTCTGGATGCGCAGCGTCTCGCGCACCGAAAAGAAGGGGTCGAACACCAGCTCCTGCGGCACGATGCCCAGCGAGCGCCGCGCATCGGCATAGTCGGCGACCACGTCGTGGCCCATCACCGACACGCGGCCCTCGGTGGCGCGCGCGAGACCGGCGAGGATGCTGATCAGCGTGGTCTTGCCTGCCCCGTTGGGGCCGAGCAGGCCGAAGAACTCGCCGCGCTCGATGTCGAAACTCACCCCGTCGAGCGCACGCAGGGTGCCGCGGGCGCCGCTATAGGTCTTGGCGACGCCCTGGAAGGAAACGGCTGGCATCGGAACATTGTAGGTAGGCCCCCCAAGGCCACCGGGGCGTGGGGATGCTAGATTGACGCCGCCCATGCCCACCAAGAAGCCCCGCCGCACCGCCGAGCGCATCCTCGAAGTCACCCTCGACCTGTTCAACCGCTTCGGCGAACCGAATGTGTCGACCACGCTGATTTCGGCCGAGCTGGGCATCAGCCCCGGCAACCTCTACTACCACTACCCCGCCAAGGATGAGCTGATCAACGCCTTGTTCGGGCGCTACGAGACGGCGCTGAACGAGTTGCTGAACGCGGCCGACGGTGTGCGCAACGTCGAGGACGCGTGGCTGTTCTTCCACATGCTGTTCGAGCTGATCTGGGGTTACCGCTTCCTGTACCGCGACCTCAACGACCTGCTCAGCAAGAACCGCCGGCTCGAGACCCACTTCCAGTTCGTGCTGAAGAACAAGTCCCGCGCGGTCGAGGCGGTGCTCGCCGGGCTGACGCGTGGCAGCGCCGCGCGGCTCGCGCGGCCCGACGCGGCCGTCGTCGCGACCTCGATGGTGGTCGTGCTGACCTACTGGCTGAGCTACGAGTACGTGCGCGAGCCGCGCAAGGCGCTCGAGCCCGAGCATGCCGCCGCCACGCTGGCGCGGGGCGCCTGGCACGTGCTGAGCCTGCTCGGGCCCTACCTCGAGCCGGACGCGCGCGAGCACCTGAACACGCTGGCGTCACCCTATCGTGCCGGTTGACGCGCCGGCTGATCGATCACACCCACACACACCCAAGGAGACACAAGATGGCCAAGTGGACCGCCTTCCCCTATGACGGCAGCGAGTACCAGTACGACGCCGCAGCGCTGAAGAAACACTGGGCCCGCCTGCACGCCGGCGACGCCGAGCCGTGGCCGAAGGACGAGGCCGTGCAGGCCGCCTGGGCGCTGTTCCACGCCGGCCAGTTCCAGAAGGCGGCCGAGGCCGGGCTGAAGGCCGGCGGGGCCGGCATCACGGTTGCCAACAAGGCGCAGGCCATCTACGCGAACTACCTCGAAAAGAGCGAGAAGAACAAGCTCGCGCTGTTCCTCGAGGTGTCCGAACGGGCCGGCGCCCAGCAGGCCGAGGAGCCCCAGAACCCCAACGCCTGGTACTGGCAGGCCTACGCGCTGGGCCGCTACAGCCAGGGCATCAGTGTCGCCAAGGCCCTGGCGCAGGGCCTGGGCAGCAAGGTCAAGACCGCGCTCGAGACGACGATCAAGCTGGCTCCGAAGCATGCCGACGCGCACATCGCGCTCGGCGCCTTCCACGCCGAGGTGATCGACAAGGTCGGCAAGCTGCTCGGCAAGACCCAGGGCGCCGATGCCGCCACCGGCCTGAAGCTCTACAAGGAGGCGCTGGCGCTGAACCCGGCCAGTGCGATCGCGATGGTCGAGTACGCCAACGGGCTGGTCATGCTCGAAGGCGACAAGAAGATGGCCGAGGCCGAGAAGCTCTATGCCGACGCCGCCGCCTGCACGCCGATGGATGCGATGGAGCGGCTGGACGTCGAGATGGCCAAGGCGGAACTCGAGGACGAGTGATTTCCCGCGGCAGCCAGCTCAGCCCCGCCCTCGCCGCGCTGGCCATCGCCCTGCTGCTCGGGCTGCAACCGGTCACGACCGATCTGTACCTGCCGGCGCTGCCGCTGCTGGCGCGTGAGCTCGCGGCGCCGATGTCGGCGACGCAGCTGACCATGTCGTTCGTGCTGCTGGCCTTCGGCATCGGCCAGCTCGTGATGGGCCCGCTGTCGGATCGCCATGGTCGCCGGCCCGTGCTGCTCGGCGGCCTGGCGCTGCACACGCTGGCCAGCGTCGGCGCCGCACTGGCGCCGAACATCGAGGCCCTGATCGCCGCCCGGGCGTTGCAGGGCCTGGGCCTGGCCGCATCGGTGGTCTGCGCGCGGGCGATGGTGCGCGATCTGTACGAGCCGCACGAGGGGGCGCACGTGATGGCCTGGGCCCTGTCGGGCCTGGGCGTGCTGGCGCTCGGCTCGCCGCTGCTGGGCGGCTGGTTGACCGCCGCGGCCGGCTGGCGCGCGCCGCTCGGCGCGGTGGCGGCGATCGCGGCGATCACGCTGGGCATCGTCGCCTGGCGGGTGCCGGAGACCAGCACCCGGCGCGACCCGGATGCGCTGCGCCCCGGCCCGCTGGCCGCCGGGTTCAGGCGTGTGGCCCGCCACCCGGCCTTTCGCGCCTGGGCGACGCTGGTCAGCGCGACCTACGGCGGCCTGTTCCTGATGCTCGCCGGCTCGTCCTTCGTCTACATCGGCGTGCTGGGCCTGTCACCCTGGGGCTACGGCCTCGCGTTGGCCTCGGCTTCGCTGGCCTACCTGGTCGGCACGTTCTACTGCCGTCACCTGCTGACGCGCCATGGGCTGGCCGGTGCGGTGCGCCGCGGCGCGCTGTTCACGCTGGCCGGCGGCCTGGGCATGGCGGCGTTGGGCCTGGCCGGCAGCCACGAGATCGTCTGGGTGCTCGTCGCCCACTGGCTCTACAACTTCGGCCACGGCATCCACCAACCCTGTGGCCAGGCCGGCGCGGTCGGCGCCTTCCCGCATGCGGCCGGGCTGGCCTCGGCGCTGGCGGGCTTCATGCTGGCGCTGGTCGCCTTCGGCGTCGGCCTCTGGCTGGGCCAGGCGCTGGATGGCACGCTGCGCCCGCTCGGCCTCGGCCTGGGCTTCTGGGCCATCGCGACGAGCGCGGTCGCCTGGACGCTGGTGCAGCGCGACGGCGAGCGTTTCGAGCTGGGTAGCGCCGCGTGAGCCCGACGGCCTCCCGCATCGACTGGGTCGGCCTGGCCGGCCCCACCGCCTCGGGCAAGACCGGTTTGGCCCTGCGCCTTGCGCAGACCGTGCCGCTCGAGATCGTCAGCGTCGACTCGGCCCTGGTCTATCGCGGCATGGACATCGGCACCGCGAAACCGAGCACGGCCGAGCGCGCCGCCGTGCCGCACCACCTGATCGACATCCTGGACCCGAGCGAGGCCTACTCGGCGGCGCAGTTCGTTGCCGACGCGACGCGCCTGATCGGCGAGATCCGCAGGCGGGGTCGCCTGCCGCTGCTGGTGGGCGGCACGATGCTGTACTTCAAGGCGCTGATCGAGGGCATCGACGCACTGCCGCCGGCCGATGCGGCCGTGCGCGCCGCGCTCGATGCCGAGGCCGCGCGCGCCGGCTGGCCGGCGCTGCACGCCCGCCTGGCCGCGGTCGACCCGGCCGCCGCCGCGCGGCTTGCGCCGAACGACGCACAGCGCATCCAGCGCGCGCTGGAGGTCTTCGAGCTCACCGGCCGGCCGCTGTCGGCCTTCCATACCCGCGGCGCCGCCGTGCCGGCGCCGCGGCACCTGCTGCTGTCGCTGGAGCCCACCGAGCGCGCCTGGCTGCATGCGCGCATCGCCGAGCGCTTCGACCAGATGCTGGCCGAAGGCTTCATCGCCGAGGTCCAGCGCCTGCGCGCGCGCGGCGACCTGCACACCGGCCTGCCCAGCATGCGCTGCGTCGGTTATCGGCAGGCCTGGGAGGCGCTGGACGCCGGCCTGGCCGGCGAGGCCCTGCGCGCCGACGTGCGCGAGCGCGGCATCGCCGCGACGCGCCAGCTGGCCAAGCGGCAGCTCACCTGGCTGCGGGGCATGGGGCGCAGCGTGCTGCCGCCCGAAGATGCAGCGCGTGCGTTTGATCACGCGCGCCACACCCTGGCCGGCCGAGGGTTTTGACCTTCGTCAACCGGCACCCCAGGCCCCCCTCCTACAGTGGGCCATGCCCGTGACTTTGTACGACCGCGACGGCCACCGTTGCCTGATGTTCACCGACCTCGGCCACGTGCCAGGCACCGACGGGCATGCCGACGAGGCGGTGCAGTCGAACCAGTTCCTGATCGTCGACGGCGACACCGGCGCGATCATCGACCCGGGCGGCAACCTGGCCTACAGCGAGCTCTACCTCGGCATGACGCGGCACTTCCCGCCGCAGCGGCTGGCGGCGATCCTGGCGTCGCACGCGGACCCGGACATCATCGCCTCGCTCGACCGCTGGACGACCTCGACCCAGGCCAAGATCTACGTCTCGGCGGTCTGGGAGCGCTTCATTCCGCACTTCTGCAAACCGGGCAAGACGATCGGTCGCATCGTGCCGATCCCCGACCCGGGCATGCGCATCCGCATCGGCCGCAGCGACCTGATCGCGTTGCCGGCGCACTTCCTGCACGCCGAGGGGAACTTCCAGTTCTACGACCCGGTGAGCCGGATCCTGTTCTCGGGCGACCTGGGCGTGTCGCTGGTCGGCGGCCAGGCCGCGCAGCAGCCGGTGACCAACCTGGCCAAGCTCCTGCCGTCGATGGAGAAGTTCCATCGCCGCTACATGGTCTCGAACAAGATCCTGCGGCTGTGGGCCGACATGATCAGCACGCTGCCGATCAGCATGATCGTGCCACAGCACGGCGCGCCGCTGATGGACGACGCGGTGCCGCAGTTCATCGCCTGGGCCCGCGGCCTGGCCTGCGGCGTCGATCTGATGGGCGCCGAGAACTACAAGGTTCCAGCCTAGCCGTCAGGACGTCACCGATCGGGTCTCGCCGCTGCGGCGAGGTTGGATGGGGGTCGCGCGCACGCAGTTGCGACCGGCCTCCTTGGCGGCCTGCAATGCGGCCTCGGCATCCTGCACCAGGCCGTCGAGCGCGGCCTGGCCCAGGTGCACATGGGCGACGCCGACGCTGACCGTGGCCACGACATGCGCGTTTTCCCAGCGGAACGGCGCCGAGGCCACCTGCTGGCGGATGCGCTCGGCCGCGTCGAGCGCGCCCAGCGGGTCGGTGTGGGGCAGGAAGACCGCCAGCTCGGCGCCGCCGAAACGGGCCAGCAGGTCGGACTGGCGCAGCGTCGCGTTCACGCGCCGCGTCACCTCGAGCAGGATCGCGTCGCCGCAGCGCTGGCCCATGCTGTCGTTGATGCGGCGCAGGTGGTCGGCATCGATCAGCAGCAGCGCGCCATCGTCGCCATAACGGCGGCAGCGCGACCATTCGCGCTCGGTCAAGCGCAGGAACTGGCGACGGTTGCACACGCCGGTCAACTCGTCGTCGACCATCAGCAACTCGCGCTGCACCGACGACTGGGCCAAGGCGCGTGCCAGTTGCAGCGCCGCCCCGCCGGCCAGCAGAGCCGGCAGCAGCGCGATCGCGCCGGCGCCCAGCGCCACCGGCCAGGAACTGCCGTCCAGCCAGACCAGCATCGTGGCCACCGCGATCGCGACGATCGCTGCGACGCCGATCTGGAAGGCCCACGCCGACCCCAGGCTGGCCCCGCCGGCCAGCCGGGTCAGGGTCTGCATCCAGTTGGGATGCGCCTCGCGGCTCTCGCGCGGCTCGCTCGATGCCACCATCGTCGTCTCAGTGATCCGGTAGAAGAATTCCAACACAAATCGGCTGATCCGGGGTGGGGCTTGAGCACTGTTTACACGGCGGGCTGCGCCTCGTGATGGATTCGTCGCGGCCGCGCGCTCAATGCGCGCCGCCCGCATCGGCCGCCGGGGCGCCCGCGCGCGCCGGACGGCGGGTCATCCAGATCATGCCGATCAACGCGAGAAACAGCATCGCCGAGCCGAGGAAGATGTCGTCGGCCGCGCGGGTGTAGGCCTGCTGGTCGATCAGACGGTTGACCTGCGCCAGCGCCTGCTCGGCGCTGAGGCCGGCCGCCTGCAGCGACGCCAGCGCATTGGCGAACACGCCCTGGCCGGCCGACAGCGGCTCGGCCAGATGCGCGTGGTGCAGCGCGGCACGGTCGTCCCACAGTGTGGTCGAGATCGAGGTGCCCATCGCGCCGGCGGTGATGCGCACGAAGTTCGACAGGCCCGCGGCGGCGGGCATGCGCTCGGGGCTCAGGCCGGCCAGCGTCAGCGTGGTCAGCGGGATAAAGAAGAAGGCCATTGCCGCGCCCTGGATGAAGGTCGGCACCAGCACGTGCGCGAGGTCGGTCTGGGTCGTGAACTGCGAGCGCAGCCACAGCACCAGCGCAAAGACGACGAAGGCCGCGCTGGCCATGCGGCGCGGGTCCCACACGCCCACCTTGCGGCCGACCAGCGGCGACAGCAGGATCGCGAACACGCCCACCGGCGCCAGCGCCATGCCGGCGGAGGTGGCGGTGTAGCCCATCCACTGCTGCAGCCACAGTGGCATCAGCACCACGTTGCCGAAGAACAGGCCATAGGCCACCGACAAGGCCAGCGCGCCGAAGGCGAAGTTGCGCCGCGCGAACAGGCGCAGGTCGACCACCGGGTGGGCGTCGGTCAATTCCCAGACCAGGAACACCGCGAAGGACACGGCCGCGACGACCGCCAGCAGGACGATCTGCGGCGACGAGAACCAGTCGAGCTCCTTGCCTTTGTCGAGCATCAGCTGCAGCGAGCCGACCCAGGTGACCAGCAGCGCCAGGCCCAGCGTGTCGATGGGCAGCCTGCGCGTCGCCGTCTCGCGGCGGCGGTAGATGCCCCAGGTGATCGCGGCGGCGAACAGGCCGACGGGGATGTTGATGTAGAAGATCCAGGGCCAGGAGACGTTGTCGGTGATCCAGCCACCCAGCAGCGGCCCGGCCACCGGCGCGACCAGGGTCGTGACGCCCCACAGCGCCAGCGCGGTGCCGGCCTTGGCGCGCGGGTAGCTGGCCAGCAGCAGCGTCTGCGACAGGGGGATCATCGGCCCGGCGACCAGGCCTTGCAGCACGCGGAACGCGACCAGCATTTCGAGCGACGGCGCGAAACCGCACAGCCACGAGGCCAGCACGAACAGCAGCACGCTCATCGTGAACAGCCGCACCGCCCCGAAGCGCTGTGTCAGCCAGCCGGTCAGCGGCACCGAGATCGCGTTGGCGACGCCGAAGCTGGTGATGACCCAGGTGCCCTGCCCCGGGCTGACGCCGAGGTCGCCCGAAATCGCCGGCAACGAGACGTTGGCGATCGACGAATCGAGCACGTTCATGAAGGTCGCCAGCGACAGCGACAGCGTGCCGAGCGCGAGCGCGGCGCCGGTCAGCGGGGGTGGCGGGCTCGGCGGCATCGCCGCCGCCGCCGGCGGCGATGCCGGCCCGGCCGCGCCCTGTTCGATCGCGGTGGTGCTCATCCTGCGTTCCCCCGACGATTCAGCGCAGGGCCAGGCTGGCGCGCACGATGCGCCGGATTCGTTCATCGACCTCGCGGTCCAGCGTCTCGTAGACGCCGGTGGCCGCCACGGCCTGGGCACGCGGTGCGTCGGCCAGCGTCTTGCCGCCGCGTTCGGCGGTGTCCACGGTCACCTCCATCGACAGGCCGACGCGCAGCGGGTGTTCGGCGAGCTCGGCCGGGTCCAGCGCGATGCGCACCGGCACGCGCTGGACGATCTTGATCCAGTTGCCGGTCGCGTTCTGCGCCGGCAGCAGCGAGAAGGCCGAGCCGGTGCCTGCGCCCAGGCCCGCCACCTTGCCGTGGTAGTTGACCTTGCTGCCGTAGACATCGGCCGTCAGCTCGGCCGGCTGGCCGATGCGCAGGTCGGCCAGCTGGCCCTCCTTGAAGTTGGCATCGACCCAGACCTTGTCGAGCGCGATGACGGTCATCAGCGGCGCCCCGGCCTGCACCCGCTGGCCGAGCTGCACCGCCCGCTTGGCGACGTGGCCATCCATCGGCGCCGGCAGCTCGTCCCGCTTGAGCGCGAGCGCCGCTTCGCGCACGCGGGCCGCGGCGCGCTGCACGTTGGGGTGCTGCTCGACCGTCGTGCCCTCGGTCATCACCTGCGCGGTGGCGAGCTGCTCCTTGGCAGCCAGCGCGGCCGACTGGGCGGCGGCCAGCGTGCCCTTCACCGCCGCCAGTTGTGCGCTCGCGTGCTGGAACTCCTCCTTGCCGACCGCGCCGCTGGCGACCAGCGGGGCACGGCGGTTGACGTCGTCCTGCGCCCGGGCCAAGTCGGCCTGCGCACGGGCCAGATCGGCCTCGCGCAGCGCCACCTGCGCCTTCAGCGTCGCGTTGCCGGCGTAGAGGGCGCGCACTTCGCGCACCGTCTGCGCAAGCTGGGCCTCGGCCTGATCGAGCGCCACCTTGGCGTCGGCGGTGTCCAGCTTGACCAACGGCTGGCCGGCCTTGACCACGTCGTTGTCGTCGGCCAGGATCGCGACCACCGTGCCGCCGACCTGCGGCGTGATCTGCACGACGTTGCCGGCCACGTAGGCGTTGTCGGTCGACTGGCGGTGGCGGGCGTGGAACCAGTGCCAGCCGCCCCATCCGGCGGCGGCCAGCGCCACGGCGACGGCGATCACGGTCAGCCCGCGGCGGCGGCCGGCGGGGTTGGCGACGGGGGAGGAAGCAGCGTCGGTCATGGTCTCGTCCTTCGGGTTCGTTCTTCTCATTGCGCGCGGGCTGGCGCAGGGGCGGCGGCCGTGCGGGTGGCCGGGCCGGTGTCATCGATCCAGCCGCCACCGAGCGCCTTCATCAGCGCGATGCCGGTATCGACCTGCCGGGCCTGCAGGTCGACCGCGGCGCGGCGCTGCGCGAGCCACTGGCTTTCGGTGTTCAGCACGATCAGGTAGCTGCCGAGGCCCGCGCGGTAGCGCTGCAGCGCGAGCTCATGCGCGGTCTGCGAGCCGGCCAGGGCATCGGCCTGCTCGCGGCGCTGGCGCTCGATCGACTGCAGCGAGCTGATCGCGTCGCTCGTCTCGCGCACGGCGTCGAGCAGCGTGCCGTTGTATTGCGCGATCGCCGCGTTCAACTCGGCCTCGCGGCCACCGAGCTGCGCGCGCAGGCGGCCGCCGTCGAACAAGGGCAGGTGCAGCGCGGGTGTGACGCCGAACTGCCGGCTGCCGAGCTCGAACAGCTGGTCGAGCCCGACGGCATTCAGGCCGACGAAGGCGCTGAGGTTGATGTTCGGGTAGAAGGCCGTGCGGGCGACCTTCACGTCCTGCCCGGCCGCCTCGACCCGCCAGCGCGCCGCCACCACGTCGGGCCGGCGGCCCAGCAGGTCGGCGCCCAGCGTGCCGGGCAGGCGCTGCACCGCCAGTTGGCCGAGTGCCGGGGTCAGCGCATCGAGCGCGTTCGGTGCCTGGCCCGACAGCGCGGCCAGCTGGTGGCGCGCGAGCGTGATCTGCTCGTCCAGCGCCTCGAGCTGGGTGCGGGCGTCGGGCAGCGCGCTGTCGGCCTGGACCAGCTCGACGCGGGTGTCGAGCCCGGCGCCGACACGCTGGTGCGTCAGGTCCTTCAGCTCCTCGCGTTGCGCGAGCGTGCGCTGCGCGACGTCGCGCTGGGCGACGAGCCGGGCCAGGCCGACATAGCTGCGCGCGACCTGGGTGGCCAGCGCGTTGGCCGCCACGGCCGCATCGGCCTGCGCGGCGCGCGCCTGGTCGAGCGACGAGGCGAGTGCCGCGGCCTGCTGGCCGTACCAATCCGGCGCCCAGGCCAGGCCGGCGTTCACGGTGCCGGTGTTGCGCACCGAGCCCGCGATCGGCGGCGGGAACAGCCCGTGTTCGGGGTAGCGCTGGCGCGAGGCCTCGGCGCTCAGCTGGGCCTGCGGGCCATCGGCCGCGTCGGTCGCCTGGGCCAGCGCGCGGGCGCGTTGAACCCGGGCCTGCGCCACGGCCAGGCTGGGCTGGTCGCGCAGGGCCTGGTCGACGAGACGGGCCAGTTGCTCGTCGCCGAGCGTGGCCCACCAGCGCACGGGGGCGGCGTCGCTCGCGGCGGCCGAGCCACTTGTGGCATCAGCCAGGCCGAGCGCGGCGGGCGGGATCTCGGCCAGGCGCGGCGTCGGCGCGCCGGGGCTGGCGCAGCCGGCGAGCAGCACCGCGGCCGAGGCCACCGCCACCAGCGCGGTCAGCGCCGTGGGGCCCGGCAGGGGCAGGCGCCAGTGCGGCAGGTGCAGCGAGGAAAGGTCGAGCTTCTTCATGTTCATGTCGCGCACCTCCGCTCATTCCACCGGTGGCTGGCGCATCGCATCGCCGTTGGCCACCATGCGGGCCAGCAGCCCGATCAGCTGTTTCCATTCGGCTTCGTCGAAGCCCTGCAGGTGCTTGTTCAGCACCTCGGCCATCACCGGCGGCACCTTGCGGGCCACCTTGCGGCCTTCGTCGGTCAGCACCAGGTGGACGACGCGACGGTCTTCGGTCGAGCGCTCGCGCCGCACCAGACCCTTGGCTTCGAGCCGATCGAGCGAGCGGGTCATCGCGCCGGGGTCGAGCTCCAGGCCGCGCGACAGCTCGGCGACGGTGTCGCAATCCTTCATCGCCAGCTTGAACAGCGGCAGCCACTGCGCGTGCGTCAGGTCGTAGGCCGCCAGGCGCTCGTCGGCCTGCGCGAGGATGGACGACAGCACCCGCTTCATCAGAAAGCCCACGCTCTGGTCGGGCCGGTACTGGCCGGGCACGTAGAACTCCGGGGCGCTGCTGGCATCTTGATTCATGCCGCCACTGTAATTGCATAGGCAATGATTGGTGTGGCAGTCATTTATTTGCCCGGCAGCGCATGGGGTTTTGCCTACACTGCCCGCCATGTCGACCTCGCCCACCGAGCGCCCGCGCGGCGCATCCCCCCGCTCCCTGTCCGGCCTGCTGCCCTTCCTGCGGCCTTACCGCGGCCGCATCGTGCTGGCACTGGCCTTCATGGTGCTGGCCGCGGTCGCCACGCTGGTGCTGCCGGTGGCGCTGAAGTCCTTGATCGACCAGGGGCTGGTCGCGGCCGGGCCGGGCGAGCGCGTGATGTCGCTGCGCGAGCACTTCGGCGCCCTGTTCGCGGTCGGCGCAGCGCTCGGCCTGTTCTCGGCGGCGCGCTTCTACATGGTGACCTGGCTGGGCGAGCGGGTCACGGCCGACCTGCGCAACGCCGTCTACGCGCATGTCGTGCAGCAAAGCCCCGAGTTCTTCGAGACCACCGCGACCGGCGAGGTCCTGAGCCGGCTGACGACCGACACGACGCTGGTGCAGACGGTCGTCGGCTCGAGCCTGAGCATGGGCCTGCGCAACACGGTGATGGGCATCGGCGCGCTGCTCATGCTGGTCGTCACCAACCCCTACGTGATGACGCAGGTGCTGGGGATCCTGGTGCTGGTGGTGCTGCCGGCGCTGTATTTCGGCCGCCGCGTGCGCAAGCTCAGCCGCGCCAGCCAGGACCGGGTCGCCGACTCGAGCGCGATAGCCGCGGAGGTGCTGAACGCCATCCCCGTCGTGCAGGCCTATACGCAAGAGCGGCGCGAGGCCGAGCGTTTCGGGCTCGCCACCGAAGCCGCCTTCGACACCGCGCAAAAGCGCACCGGCGTGCGCGCCGTGCTGGTGGCCTTCATCATCACCGCCACCTTCGGCGCGCTGCTGTGGGGCCTGTACCAGGGCACGCAGGCGGTGCTGCACGGTGACATCACCGCCGGCCACCTGGGCCAGACGGTGCTGTACGTCATCGTGCTGGTCAGCTCGGTGGCCGTGCTGTCCGAGGTCTACGGCGACCTGCTGCGCGCCGCCGGCGCGACCGAGCGGCTGATGGAGTTGCTGGCAGCGCGCTCGCCGGTCGCCGAGCCCGCCGCGCCCCGCGCGCTGCCGCCCACCGTGCGCGGCTCACGCGTGCAGCTGCAGGCCCTGCGCTTCCACTACCCCTCGCGGCCGCAGCACGCGGCGCTGGCCGACATCGCGCTGCAGGTCCAGCCGGGCGAGACGGTGGCCCTGGTCGGCCCCAGCGGCGCCGGCAAGACGACCGTGTTCCAGCTGCTGCTGCGCTTTTACGACGCCGAGGCCGGCCGCGTGCTGGTCGACGGGGTCGACGTCCGCGAGGCCTCGCTCGCCGCCTTGCGCGAGCGCATCGGCATCGTGCCGCAGGACAGCGTGATCTTCTCGGCCAGCGCGATGGACAACATCCGCTATGGCCGCCCCGACGCGAGCGACGCCGAGGTGATCGCTGCCGCGAAGGCGGCCTTCGCGCACGAGTTCATCATGGCCCTGCCCGGCGGCTACGACAGCTTCCTCGGCGAGCGCGGCGTGCGGCTGTCCGGCGGCCAGCGCCAGCGCATCAGCATCGCCCGCGCGATCCTGAAGAACCCGCCGCTGCTGCTGCTCGACGAGGCCACCAGCGCGCTCGATGCCGAGAGCGAGCGCATGGTGCAGGCCGCGCTGGAGGCCGCGATGGTCGACCGCACGACGCTGGTCATCGCCCACCGGCTGGCCACCGTGCAGCGGGCCGACCGCATCGTCGTGCTCGAGGCCGGGCGCATCGTGGACCAGGGCACCCACACTGAACTTGTCGGGCGCGGCGGACTCTACGCACGGCTGGCGGCCATGCAATTCGACGCTTGAAGTCACACCCGGTTGCACGTCGCTGTCCCGGCGCGCGGGGTGTGCCGCGTTAGGCTGGGAGCCACTCGTTCAACAAGGAGAACAATCATGAGCAGAACCACCCAATCCCTGCCCTGGCTCGTCGCCGCGGCTGTCGCCTTGACCGGCTGCGCCAACATGGGCGAACGCGAGAAGGGCACGGCTGCCGGCGCCGGCATCGGCGCCGCGGCCGGCGCGATCATCAGCTCGACGACCGGCGGCAAGGCCGGCACCGGGGCCGTCGTCGGCGGCGCGCTCGGCGCGGTCGCCGGCAACCTCTGGTCCAAGCGCATGGAAGACAAGCGCAAGGCGATGGAGAAGGCCACGCAAGGTACCGGCGCCACCGTCACCCGCACGACCGACAACCAGCTGAAGGTCAACGTGCCGAGCGACATCTCGTTCGACACCGGCCGCTCCGACATCCGCCCCGAGCTGCGCCCGGTGCTCGACCAGTTCGCCCAAGGGCTGGACGCGACGATGCACGTGCGCGTCGTCGGTCACACCGACAACACCGGCAGCGATGCGGTGAACGACCCGCTGTCGGTCGAGCGCGCCCGCTCGGTGCGCGAGTACCTGGCCAGCCGCGGCGTGGCCAGCCAGCGGGTCGAGATCGCCGGCGAAGGTTCGCGCCAGCCGATCGCCGACAACGGCAGCGCCGAAGGCCGCGCGCGCAACCGCCGGGTCGAGATCTTCCTGCGCGAAGCCGAGCGTCCCTCCTGATGCCGCCCGCGGGGCGGGACCCGGCCGATAAAATCGGCCCGATGAACGCCCGCCCCGTCCGCTCCCAGTACGAAGACTTCATGCGCCACGTCTTTGAGACGGGCGTGGCCAAGGGCGACCGCACGGGCACCGGCACGCGCAGCGTGTTCGGCCACCAGATGCGCTTCGACCTGAAAGAAGGCTTCCCGCTGGTGACGACCAAGAAGGTCCACCTGAAGAGCATCATCCTCGAGCTGCTGTGGTTCCTGCGCGGCGACTCGAACGCACGCTGGCTGCAGGAGCGCGGCTGCACCATCTGGGACGAATGGGCCGGCGACGACGGCGACCTGGGGCCGGTCTACGGCGTGCAGTGGCGCAGCTGGCCGACACCCGACGGCGGCCACATCGACCAGATCGCCGAGGTCGTCAAGGCCCTCAAGACCAACCCGGATTCGCGCCGCATCATCGTCAGCGCCTGGAACGTGGCCGAGCTGCACAGGATGGCGCTGATGCCCTGCCACGCGTTCTTCCAGTTCTACGTGGCCGACAACAAGCTCAGCTGCCAGCTCTACCAGCGCAGCGCCGACATCTTCCTCGGCGTGCCGTTCAACATCGCCAGCTACGCGCTGCTGACCCACATGCTGGCGCAGCAGTGTGATCTCGAGGTCGGCGAGTTCATCTGGACCGGCGGCGACTGCCACATCTACGACAACCACCGCGAGCAGGTGAAGACGCAGCTGGCCCGCACGCCGTTTGCCTACCCGGTGCTGAACATCCGCCGCCGTCCGCCCTCGATCTTCGACTACGAGTTCGACGACTTCGAGGTGCTGGAGTACCAGCACCACCCGGCCATCAAGGCGCCGGTGGCGGTTTGATGGCCTGTGACGCCATGTTGCTGACGCTGATTGCCGGGGTCGCGCGCAATGGCGTGATCGGGCGCGACAACCAGCTGCTGTGGCAGCTGCCCGAGGACCTGAAGCACTTTCGCGCCGCGACGATGGGCGCGCCGGTGATCATGGGCCGCAAGACCTGGGATTCGCTGCCCGCGCGCTTCCGCCCGCTGCCGGGCCGCCACAACATCGTGCTGAGCCGGCAGGCCGGCTTCGACGCACCGGGGGCGAGCGTCGTGGCCAGCCTCGACGCCGCGCTGGCACTGGCCGGGCGCGATGGCGCGGCGCGCGCCTTCGTGATCGGCGGCGAGCAGATCTACCGCGAGGCGCTGCCTCGCGCCGACGAGCTGCTGCTGACCGAGGTCGAGCGCGAGTTCGAGGGCGATGCGCACTTCCCCAGCTTCAGCCGCGAGGCCTTCGCCGAGGTGCAGCGCGAGCGCCACCGGGCCGCGCCCCCCAACGATTTCGATTTCTCCTTCGTCACCTACCGGCGCCTGCCGCCCAAGACCTGAGCCCCGCACCATGTCCGAGCACGGTTTCCACGTCCACGGCCCGCACGATCACGAACTCGAACACGCCGCCCAGCACGAGCCGCAGGGCATGGCCGGCCAGCTCGCGGTGCTCACCGCGATCCTCGCCACGGTCGGGGCGCTGTTCTCCTACCAGGGCGGCGCGACGCAGGCCAACGCCGGGCTGCTGAAGAACGAGGCGGCCATCAAGAAGACCGAGGCGGCCAACCAGTGGGCTTACTACCAGTCCAAGAGCACGAAGCAGTCGCTGGCCGAGTTCGCGCGTGACCTCGCCCCCGAGGACAAGCGCAGCGCCTACCAGGCCAAGGTCGAGCGCTACGAGGCCGAGAAGAACGACATCAAGAAGCAGGCCGAGGCGCTCGACGCCGAATCGCACGAGAAGGACCTGGCCAGCGAAGCGCAGATGCACCAGCACCACCGCTGGGCCCAGGCCACCACCGCCTTGCAGATCGCGATCGCGATGGCCGCCATCGCGCTGCTGACCCGGCGCCGCTGGCTCGAGTGGGCGACGCTGGGCCTGGGCGGCCTGGGCGTGCTGGTCGGCGCGGCCGCCTGGTTCCACCTCTGAGGCGCGCGTGGGGCAATAGCTGCCCCGCCGCGCCTGAACGCATGAGGTCTTCCGCCCTTTCCGTCGTGCTGGCGGCCGCGCTGCTCGCGGGCTGTTCCACGATGCGGCCGTGGCAGAACGCAGCCGCATCGCCCGCCAGCATGGCGCCGCCCGTCACCGGCCTCGGCCCCGACCGCAGCGACAGGCCCTCGATGGTCGCGGCGCTGACGCTGTCGGGCGGTGGGGCACGGGCCGCCGCGTTCGGCCTGGGCGTGCTGCGCGAGCTGAAGGACACCGCCTTCGTCTGGGAAGGCCGGCAGACGACGCTGTTCGACGAGATCGGCCTGGTCAGCGGCGTGTCCGGCGGCAGCATCCTGGCCGCCCATTACGCGAGCTTCGGCGACGAGACGCTGAGCCGCTTCGAGCCGGATTTCCTGCTGCACGATTTCGACGGCGACCTCATCCTGGGCGCACTGTCGCCCGTGCGCCTGCACGACCTGACGTCGCCGTGGTACGGGCGCAGCAACGTGTTGGCCGACCGGCTGGATGCGCTGTACCAGGGCCGCACCTTCGCCGACCTGGCGAAACGGGCGCGCGGGCCGGAACTGCTCGTCACGGCGACCGACCTGACCACCGGCGCACCGTTCGAATTCAACGCGGAGCAGTTCGCGCTGATCTGCTCGGACCTGGGCAGCGTGCCGCTGTCGTTCGCGGTGGCGGCATCGTCAGCGGTGCCGCTGCTGCTGACGCCTGTGACGCTGCGCAACCATGCCGGCGACTGCGCCCACCCGCCACTGCCCGCCACCGGCAACGCCGTGTCGGCGGAGGCCGACTACCGCACCCGGATGCTCGAGGCCAGCGCCGAGAGCTACCGCGATGTGCGCGAACGCCCCTTCCTGCACCTGGTCGACGGTGGGCTGGCCGACAACCTGGGCATGCGCGGGCTGCTCGACCGGGTGGTCGCCACCGGCTCCATCCAGGACAGCTTCCGCGACGTGGCGCCCGGCTCCATCCGCAAGCTGATCCTGATCGCCGTCAACTCCGAGCGCGACCTCGCCGAGCGCATCGACCAGAGCGACCGGGTGCCCACCACCGGCCAGGTGATGGACGCGCTGCTGTTCGGCGCCGGCTCGCGGGTCACGCAGATGACCCTGGCGATGCTCGACGACGACCTGCGGCGCTGGAACCAGGAGCTTCAGCGCCACCGCGGCGCGCCGGGCAGCCCCTTCGCGGCGGATGCGGAGCTCCACGTGATCAGCATCAGCCTGCGCGACGTGCCGGATCCGCGGCGGCGCCGCTCGGCCCTGCAGGTGCCCACGGCGTTCACGATCGCGCCGTCGGACGTGGAACTGCTGCAGGACGCCGGGCGCGAGGCGCTGCGCCGCTCGCCGGCGTTCCAGCGCCTGCGGCAAAGCCTCGCCGGGCCCGCGCCATGCTGCAACAATTCGGCCACAGCGCCGCGTTAGACCCCGGCTGCATCGTTCACCCCTCACCGCGCTGACCCGCAGCCGCACGACCATGACCTTGCCTTCCCTCGCGCCGCGGCCCGCTCGGCCCCGCGCCCTTGCCGCATGACGACCTCCGTACCCCGCCGCTCCGGCCTGCTGCCCGTGCTGCGCGGCTGCCTCGCGGGCGCCGCGCTCGGCCTGAACACCCTGGTCATGTTCTCGCTGATGATCCCCCCGGCCCTGCTCAAGCGCGCGCTGCCCGCGGCGGCCGTGCGCCGGCTGTGCGACCGCGCGCTCAACGCGACGGCCTCGCGCTGGGTCGCCAACAACAACGCCTGGATCGCCGCGGTGAGCCCGGCCGAGTGGGACGTTCAGGTCAGCGATGGGCTGCGCCCGGGCGGCTGGTACCTCGTCTCGTGCAACCACCAGAGCTGGGTCGACATCCTCGTGCTGCAGCGCGTGCTGCACGGCCGCATCCCGTTCCTCAAGTTCTTCCTCAAGGCCGAGCTGATCTGGGTGCCGGTGATCGGCCTGGCGTGGTGGGCGCTGGACTTCCCGTTCATGAAGCGCGGCAAGGGCCTGAACTCGCGCAACGGCGACCTGAAGACCACCCGCCAGGCCTGCGAAAAGTTCAGGCACATCCCCACCGCGGTGATGAACTTCGTCGAAGGCACGCGCAACACGCCGGCCAAGCACGCGGCGCAGTCCAGCCCCTACAAGCACCTGCTGCGGCCCAAGATCGGCGGCCTCGGCGTGGCACTCGCGACCATGGGCGAGCAGTTCGAATCGCTGGTGGACGTGACCATCGTCTACCCGCACGGCACGCCCACCTTCTGGGACCTGCTCACGGGCCGCCTCGACAAGGTCTCGGTGCGGGTGCAGCAGCGCAGCATCCCGGCCGACGTGCTGGGCGGCGACCCGGTGGCCGACAAGGCCTACCGGCGCCGCATCGGCGACTGGGTCGAGCAGCAGTGGGCCGAGAAGGACGCGCTGATCGACGCGGTCCTGGCCGAGGCCTGACCGCCTGGCCCCGCGACACCGCCGGGCATGGGCCTGTCGAATCGTTTCCTTGCCGCCGTCGCGGCCGCCTGCATGCTGGGCAGCGCTGGCGCGGCCGCGCCCGTCGTCCCCGACACGATGGCCCAGCGCGCCCTGGCCTGCACCGGCTGCCACCAGACCGGCGACACCGCCGTCGTGGGCGGCTACATCCCGCGCATTGCCGGCAAGCCGGCCGGCTACCTCCACGAACAGTTGCTGAACTTCCGCGACGGCCGGCGCGCCAACGCGCCGATGGCCCGGTTGCTCGACAACCTGAGTGACGAGTTCCTGCGCGAGCTCGCCGATCACTTCGCCGCGCTCGATGCGCCCTACCCGCCAAGCTCGCGCGCCAGGCCGTCGCCGACCGGCCCGGCGGCGCAGCGCGCGGCCGCCTGGGTTCGCCACGGCGACCCGCAGCGGGGCATCCCCGCCTGCCAGCAATGCCACGGCCCGGCGTTGACCGGCATCGCCCCGCATGTGCCCGGCCTCATCGGCCTGCCGAGCGACTACCTCGTCGGCCAGCTGGGCGCGTGGCGCAATGGCGTGCGCCACGGGCGATCGCCCGATTGCATGGCCAGGATCGCCGGCCGCCTGCCCGCCGAGGCCATCCCCGAAATCGCCGCGTGGTTGGCGGCGCAGCCGATGCCGCCCCAGCCAGCGCCCTCGACGACGCCACCGCCATCGTGGCCGCTGTCCTGCGGGAGCATCCGGCCGTGAGCCGGCGGCGGATGCAGCTGGTCGCGGGCGCGGCGGTGGTCGCGGTGCTGGTGGCCGCTGCGATGGTGCTCGGCGGAGGGCGCCGCGAGGCGGCATCCGGGTCGGCAGCGGCCCCCGTGCCGGCCGGGCCCGAGCAGATCGCCCGCGGCGCCTACCTGGCCACGCTCGGCAACTGCGCCGGCTGCCACACGCGCCCTGGCGGCGAGCCCTATGCGGGCGGCCGCGGCCTGCCGACGCCCTACGGCACGGTCTACGCCGGCAACCTGACGCCGGACGACACCACCGGCCTGGGCCGCTGGAGCGCCGACGACTTCTGGCGCGCGCTGCACGAGGGCCGCTCGCGCGATGGCCGCCGCCTGGTGCCGGCGTTTCCCTACACCTCGTTCTCGCACGTCGTGCGAGACGACAGCGACGCCCTCTTCGCCTACCTGCGCAGCCTGCCGCCGGTGCAGCGGGCGAACACGCCGCACGGGCTGCGATTTCCGTACAACACCGAGCTCGCGATGGCCGCCTGGCAGTGGCTCCACTTCACGCCGGTCGACCCGGCGGCTTCGGCGGCCCGGTCGCGCGGCGCCTACCTGGTTCAGGGGCTGGGCCATTGCGCGGCCTGCCATGCACCGCGCAATGCGCTGGGCGCTACCTCCGGTGAACTCAGCGGCGGCCAGGTGGCCGGGCAGGCCTGGTACGCGCCCTCGCTGCACCCCGCCGCGGGCCGGGGCGACGCCGCCGAGCTCGCTGCCCTGCTGCGCGACGGCCGCACCGACCAGGACAGCCTGTCGGGCCCGATGGCCAGCGTGGTCTACCGCAGCCTGCAGCACTGGCACGCCGACGACCTGCAGGCCGTGGCCGACTACCTGGTGAACCTGCCGGCGCGACCCGCCACCGCCGAAACACCCCCACCCGCGCCAGCGAGCGACCTGGCGCTCGGCCGCCGCCTCTACGACAAGCGCTGCGCCGATTGCCACGGCGAGCGCGGCCAGGGCGCGGCCGGCGCCTACCCCGCGCTGGCCGGCAACCCGACGGTGCTGCAGCCCACCGCCCGCAACCTCGTGCAGGTGATGCGCGAAGGCGGCTTCGCACCCGCCACGGCGGGCCACCCCCGCCCCTACGGCATGCCGCCGCAGGATCTGTCGAACGCCGAGCTGGCCGCCATTGCCAGCTACGTGCGGCAGAGCTGGGGCAACCGCGCCTCGGCCGTCAGCGAGCTGCAGGTCATGCAGCTGCGCTGAGGCTTCAGCCCGCCTGCCAGTTTCAGTCGGGCGACAGCATCAGGCCTTCGCGCGGGTCGGCCGCGCCGCCGACCAGGGCCGACAGGGCGTCGGCCATGGCCTGCGGGCCTCGGCCGTGGCGCACGACCAGCCAGGGCGGCGACGCCGTCGACAGCGTCTCGATGAAGGCGTGCCACGCGCCGGCGATCGCCTGCTCCAGCCCGCGCGGGCCCAGGCCCTCGGGCGGGGGCGCGGCGCGCCGCTGCGCCTGCGCGGGCGCGAAGAACAGCTGCGGTGCCGGGCCCGGCAGGCGTTCGGCCGCGGGGCTGCGCAGGTCCTGCCAATGGCTGCCGCCCACGGCGCAGCTGTAGCGCAGCGCATCGCCGAGGTGGCGGTGCACCGCCAGGCGCAGCGGCGCGCTGCCGGCGAAGTCGACGTAGCTGGCCGGCACGTTGGCATCCAGCGAGGGCAGCTCGTCGTAGGCCAGCACCTGCTCGTAGCAGCCGAGCGAGCGGACGAAATCGAAGTTGCCGCGCGAAGTCAGGCCCACGCGCTGCGGGTGGCCGGCGCGGCGGCCGATGCAGAAGGCCGTGCCATAGGCCGTCTTGCTGGACGCGCTGGACAGCACCAATCGCCGGGCGCCGAAATCGCCCTGGCCGGCCAGGAAATCGTCGAGCAGGAACGAGGTGGTGAACAAGGGGCGCAGCAGCGCCTGCAGCCCCTCGCGCTGCGCGTCGTACAGCGGGTCCTGCGCGCAGGCCGCGTAGTCGTTGTAGGCCGCGGCCAGCCCTGCCCGGTGCGGCGCCGCATCGACGAAGCCGCGCGGGCGCACCCGTGCCGGCTGCACGACCAGGTAGCTGCCCATCGGCAGGTAGCCGTAGACGCGCATGCCGGACTCGACGCCCTCGCAGCGGGACTCCACCACGGTCGCAAAGCCCCACACCGGGATGCAGCCGAACGCCTCGTCGCCCGACGGGAAGAAGCGCCAGTAGTCCATCTCCTGGCCGAACGCGGCGTAGGTGACGTTGTTGGCCGTCAGCGCGAACTGCTCGACGCGCAGGCGCACCTCGCCGGCGGCCAGCGCACGCGCGCCGGGCGCGTCCGGGTCGCTCGTGCAGCGCGTGTGGCGCAGGTCGCCGCGGGCGACCAGGAACCGATACGGCTCGGGCGACCGTGCGGCGCTCAACGCGAGCCCCGCAGCAGAACCTTGCCGCTGCGGCCGACGTGCTCCGCCGCGGCCATGGCGGCCGGTGCCTCGTCCAGCCCGAACACCCCGCCCACCGGCAGCTTCAGCACGCCGCCGGCGGCCAGGCGCGCCAGCTCACCGATCATGCGGGCCAGCTCGGCCGGCGGCGTGGCGGCGAGCCGCTTGCTGGCCCAGTAGCCGCGCACCACCGCCTGCTTGAAGATCAGCTGGTCGGCGCCGATCAGCAGGGGCTTGAAGGTCAGCGAGCCGAACGAGATCAGCTCGCCGTTCTCGGCCAGCAGCGTCATCACCTGCTGCGCCGACTCGCCGCCGATGGAATCGATGGCCCGCACGATCGGCGCGCCGCCCGCCGCGGCCTTCGCGCGGTCCTGCCAGCCCGTGGTGTCGGTCGACACGCCGTGGGCGATGCCCGCGGCCGCCAGGTCGGCCAGCGCGGATTCGCGCCGGACGAGGTTCACCACACCGATGCCGCGCGCGGCGGCCAGCGCGGCCAGCACCTTGCCCACCGCGCCGTTGGCCGCGTTCTGCACGATCCATTGGCCGGGCTGCAGCTTCATGTCCTCCAGCAGCATCAGCGCGCTCAAGGGCATGGCCAGCAGCTGGCAGGCGGCCTCGTCGGGCAGTGCATCGGGCACCGGCACCAGCTTGGCCGCCGGGCTGACGAAACACTCGGCCCAGGCGGCCTGCGCCGAGGCCGTCGCCACGCGCTGCCCGACCCGCAGGCCCTGCACGCCCTCACCCAGCGCCTCGACGACACCCAGCGCCTCGGTGCCCGGCACCGCCGGCAAGGCCGGCTTGTAGCCGTAGACGCCGCGCACGATCGCGAGATCGTGGTTGTGGATCGGCGACAGCAGCATCCGCACACGGGCCTCGCCCGGGCCCGGCGTGGGCAGCGGGCGCTCCGCCGCATGGACGACATCGGCGGGTTCGCCGAAACGATCGATCACGACGCTTTGCATACGGGAGCTCCTTCGTGGGGTTGCCAATCTTGTTCGGGCCGCGACAGGCGTTCGGCAATCAGCCGCAGCACGACCGGATTCAGGCCCATGCCAGTGTGGCTGGCCGGCACGCGGATGTTCTGTGCCGACGGGCCCTCGGGCTGCAGACTGGCGCGCCAGTCGACGATGCCGTCGCTGCGACTGTAGATCGACGTGCACGGAACGGGTACCGGCTCGTGCAGCCGTGCCATCAGCTCGGGCGCATAGGCGCGCGCGCCGCTGACGAACTCGTACAGGCGCCGGGCATTGGAGGCGTGCCCGCGGCCGGCGGCCGGGCTACCCAGTGTGATGACCTGCCGCACGGCCTGCGGCATGCGCTTGGCCATCTCGCGCGAGTAGACCCCGCCGAGGCTCCAACCGACCAGGCTGATCGGGCGGCCGGCGTCGGCATGCAGCCGCTGCAAGCGCTCGAGGCAGGCTTCCAGCACACCGTGGCGCGGGCCGAGGTTCAGCCCCTGCCGCCAGGCATGGGGCCGCCAGCCCTGCGCGCGCAGGTAGCGGCGCAGCAGCAGCGTCGAGCCATCGCCGGCGGCCAGGCCGGGCAGCACCAGCACGCTGTGGCCGTCACCCCGCGCCCCGCGGCGCAACCAGGGCCACAGGATCAGCGATGCCGCGGCTTCGGTCGGCGCCCGCCACTCGAGCGCCAGGCGCAGCGCGCCGGGCGGCGACAGCTTGTCGGTCGTGGGCGTCGTCATGCGGCGGCCGCTGCCGCGCGTCGTCGGCGCGGCAGCTTGGCAGCAACGGGGATGGCCGCAGGCGCTGTCTTCTTCGGTGCGGGTTGCTTCGGCATCGGCGCCGGCAACGGTGCGGCCGTCGCCTCGGCCTGCGCGGCCAGGCAGCGGGCCAGTTCGTGCGCGGCGTCGACCATGTAGTCGCCCAGGTCGCCGACGTCGGGCAGCGCACGGCGGCAGGCCGTGAGGCCGAACTCGACCACGCCGTTGTAGCTCTGCACCGTGACGTTGAGCGCCATGCCGTGCGCGGGGATCGACACCGGCGAGTAGGTGGCGATCTTCGCTCCCGCGAGGTAGAACGGCGTCTGCGGCCCGGGAACGTTGGAGATCACGACGTTGGCCACCGGCGGCATGCGATCGGCCAGCCGCGAGCGACCGTACAGCGAAGCCAGCCCGCTCATCAGCCACGGCGCGCCGAAGGACGGGAAGTCCATCGGGATCGCGCCCTTGACCTGGCCCGTGACCTTCTTGCCGGTGACGGCCGAGGCGTGGATGGCCTTCAGGCGCTCCAGCGGGTCCTTGACGTCGGTGGCCAGCCCGACCAGGATGAACGAGACCTGGTTGGTCATGTCCTGGTTGCCCTGCTCGCGCAGCGACACCGGCACCCCGGCCACCAGGGGCTTGTCGGGTTTGCAGTCGTACTCGGCCAGGTAGCGCCGCAGCGCACCGGCGCAGATGGCGAGCACCACGTCGTTCAGGCTGGTATCGCTGGCCTTGGCCATGCGCTTCAGCTCGGCCAGCGGCAGCGCGCGGGTGGCGAACGAGCGCTGGTTGGTGATGGCCACGTTGATCGGCGTGCGCGGCGCGAACTGCCAGCCCTTGGGCAGCGCCAGCCGGCGCTTGCCGGTCTGCTCGTCCACCGGCAGCAGCACGCTGCGCACGGCCCGCAGCGTGGTGGGCAGCGTACGCACCAGCTTCACGTACTGGCTCACCGTGTTGCCCAGGGCCGCAGAGGCCAGCTCGGCCACGCCGAGCTGGTAGCGGTTCAGGCGGCGGCGCGGGCGCGGCGGCTTCACCACGCGCGGCGTGTCGCTCAGGTCGAGCAGCGCGGCAGCGAGGGCCACGCCCGCCTGGCCGTCGATCGCCGCGTGGTGGACCTTGGTGTAGACGGCAACCTGGCCGGTGGCCAGCCCCTCGATCACCACCATCTCCCACAGCGGCCGGCTGCGGTCCAGCAGCGGTGAATGCAGCCGGCCGACCAGCCGCTCCAGCTGCTCGCGGGTGCCGGGGCGCGGCACGATGATGTGGCGGATGTGGTGGTCGAGGTCGAGGTCCTCGTCGTCCACCCACACTGGGTTGGCCAGCTCGAAGGGCATCAGCGCGAGCTTGCGCTGGAACACCTTCGCCAGGTGCAGCCGCGTGGCGACGTGGCGCTTCACGTCCTCGTAGAAATCGCCCGTGTAGCCCTCAGGCAGGTCCAGCACCAGCAGGCTGCCCACGTGCATCGGCATCTCGGGCGTTTCCAGGTGCAGGAAGGATGCGTCCATTCCGCTGAGGTGGTCCATGGCTGTCTCCTGCTGCCGCTTCTTGGATGTGGGGGTCTTCGGTGGGCGCCGCCGGCACCGCCGGTGCAGCATAGGCCGCGGCGCGGCGCGAGACTGTCGGCCGCGACACACTCCGGCGAACATCATCCTGGGGTTAACCCCGAGGCGCAGCCCGGTCACGGCCGGGCGAGGATCGCGGGCGTCCTCCGCTACCTCCACCTGCCTTCGGCTCCCTCGATGGTCGACCCTGCCAACGCCACGGCCCTGCGCGCCGCGATGCTCGCCGACACCTGGTTCCGCACCTGTGACGGCCGCATGCAGGACGCGCTGCTCGCGCATGGCCGCACGCGCGGCCTGCAGCCGGGCGAGCATCTGTTCGCCCAGGGCGAGGCGGGTGGCGGCCTGTTCTGCGTGCTGTCCGGCTCGCTGACGGTGCAGTCGGCCGATGTCGAAGGGCAGATGCCGGTGCTGGTGGTGCTGGAGCCGTACCACTGGTTCGGCGAGCTGTCGTTCACCGACGGCCTGCCGCGTTCGCACGATGCGGTGGCGGACATGCCGTCGAGCGTCTTCTGCGTGCCGCGCGAGCCGATGCTGGCCTGGCTCGAACGGCACCCCCAGCACTGGCGCGAGGTCACCCGCCTGGCGGTCGGCAAGCTGCGCATCGTCTACCAGATCTTCGACGAGGAGATGCGCCGGCCGCTGGCCCAGCGCGTGGCGCGCCGCCTGTGGCTGGCCTTCCAGGGCTGGGGCTGGCGGCGCGACAACCCGCTGCACGCGGTGCACTGGTCGCAGGAGCAACTCGCCCGCATGCTGGGCAGCAGCCGGTCGAGCGTCAACAAGTCGCTGCGCGAGCTCGAGAACGGCGGCGCGATCCGCCTGCACTACGGCACGATCGAGGTGCTCGATTCGGCGCTGTTGCGGCGCGCCTGCGATGGCGCGCTCGAGCCGCTCGTGATGTAGCGCGGGTCCTCAGGTGGCAGCCTGCATTTCGGCCTGTCGGGCGGCTGCCTCGCCGCTGCCCGCGATCTGGCGCTCGATCTGCTCGGCCAGGAACTGCGCGTCGCGGGCGATGCCCGAGAAGCGCCCCGACCCCCACGTGTGCAGCCACGGCAGGCCCAGGAAGTACAGGCCCGGCACCGCGGTGACGCCGCGCGCATGCACCGGCTGGCCGCGGCCGTTGAACACCGGCGCGTCGAGCCAGCGGAAATCCGGCAAGAAGCCGATGCACCAGATCACGCAGCCGATGCCGGCGTCGGCCAGCGCCATCGTGCTGCGCTCCTCGGCCGGCCGCCACACGGGCTCGTAGACGCCGCCCGCCGGTGCCTCGATGCCGTGCTCGGCAATGTGCCTGTCGATCACCGCGTTGATGCCGTTGTAGATCTTGTCCGCCTGGTCCAGCACCTCGCCCAGGCGCGGCTCGAAGCGCAGCACGCCGTCGGCGCCGATGTCGGTCAACGGGCCGTAGAGCTGCATGCCTTCGAGCGCGAAGCGGCGCAGGTCGATGTCGCGCCCGCCGTCGCGGCCGGTGACGTAGTGGTTGGTGTTGTCGCGCACGCCTTCACGCAGCGGGTGCTCGGACACCGGCATGTCGTAGTAGCCCATGTCGGCCAGCCAGTCGACCACGTCGCGGCCACGGTAGAAGCGTGCGCAACGCGGCGCATCGCCGGCCGCCAGCACCACCTGGCGGCCGGCCAGGTGCAGGTCTTCGGCGATCTGCGCGCCCGACTGGCCCGAGCCGACGACCAACACCGCGCCGGGTGGCAACTGGGCCGCGCTGCGGTACTGCTCCGAATGCATCTGCACGATGCCCGCCGGCAGGCGCTGGGCCATGGCCGGCACGTTGGGCAGGTGGTAGCCGCCGCTGGCCACGACCACCTGGCCGGCCGTGCATTCGCCCTCGCTGGTCGTCACCAGCCAGCCGCCCTGTTGGCGCAGCCGCACGCGGGTGACCGCGACGCCCTCCCGCAGCGGCGCATCGACCATGCGGCGGAAGCCCTGCAGGTACTCGACGATCTCGGCCTTGCGCATGAAGCCGTGCGGATCGCCGCCGCGGTAGGGGTGGCCGGGCAGCTGGCATTGCCAGTTCGGCGTGACGAGGCAGAAGTTGTCCCAGCGTGCCGATTCCCAGGCGTGCATGGCCCGGTGCTTCTCGAACACCAGGTGGCCGAGGCCGCGCTGCTTCAGGTAATACGACAGCGACAGGCCGGCCTGGCCGCCGCCGACGATCACGACCTCGTGGTCCGTGGTGGGTTTCATTCGTTCACTCCATGAATTCGATGATGTGGACACGGGCCTCCGGCCAGTGGGCGAAGCGGGCCGCGGCCTGCTCGATCTCGCCGAGCTGATCGGCCGCGCGTGAGCACGCGAAGCCGAACCTGGCGGCCACGCGGTCCGACGCGATCTGCGTCGCGGTGCGTGCCCGCGCCAGGAAGTCGGCCAGCGGGTAGCTCCGGCCCTCGGCGAAGTGGTCCTTGATCACCAGCGAGGGCGAGTAGCAGGTCAGTTCGGTGTCATCCGGCCAGCGCAGCCGGTAGTGCATGACGGGCATGAGGCCCTCCTGTGGTGTCGATGAAATCGCGGTAGGCGTCGGCGTGGCGGGCGGCGCTGGCGGCCCACGAGAAGCGCCGGCAGACGGCAGGCGGCTCGGTGTGACGACCGCGCTGCAGCGCCCGCGACAGCGCATCGGCGATCGAGGCGGGCTCGAGCGGCTCGGCCCACGACACGTCGCTCGGTGCGAAGTGCTCGGTGAAGGGCGCGAGCGACGAGACGACGGCCGGCGTGCCGCAGGCCAACCCCTCCAGCGCCGCCAGGCCGAAGCCCTCGACCAGCGAGGGCATGGCCACCACGTCGGCCGCGCGGTAGAGCGCCGGCATCAGCACATCGGGCAGCGGGCCGGTCGTGACGATGGCCTGGCCGGGTCCGACGGCCAGGCCGGCGGCGGCCGCGGCTTCGCGAAAGGCCATCGCTTCGGCCTCGTGCGAAAGCAGGCTGGCCCCGCCGGCGACGATCAGCCTCGCGTGCGGGCGCTGCCGATGCAGCGCGACGAAGGCGGCGAGCAGCCGGCGCGTGTTCTTGCGCGCCTCGATGCCGCCCACGGCGAGCACGCGCGCCCCGCGTGGGCCGAGATCCAGGCGCTGCGCCAGTTCGGCGTCGCTTGCATCGACGATCGGCGCGTAGCGATCCAGGTCGACGCCGTTGCTCACCTGCACTGCCTCGATGCCGAACTCGGCCAACAGCCGCTGGCGCCAGAGGGCGCTGACCGCGAGCACCCGGGTGGCCACGCGGATCGAGCGCTCCTCCCAGGCCTGCACCTGCGCATCGGCGAAACGGTCGACGTGGTGCACCGTGCGCAGGTAGCCGGGGATGCGACCGGCCTCCACCAGATCGGCCAGCGCGTTGGCGCCAATGCCGTCGTGCGCATGCAGCACGTCGAACCTGTCGAGATCGGGCTGCGCGGCCAGGTGGCTGCGCATCGCATCGATGCGGCTGCGCACGACCTCGACCAGCGCCTCGCCGCGCGGTGCGTGCAGGGCCAGCGACAGCCGGCACGGCGTCTCGCGAAACAGCAACTGGCCGGCCACGACCGGCGCGAACACCGTCACGTCGTGGCCCTGTGCCAGCAGCGCGCGGCCGAGTTCCAGCACGTGGACCACGCCGCCGCGCGGCAGCACCGAATGGGTCAGCAGGCCGATCTTCATGCCGCTGACTCCACTTGCACCCCGGCCGTGATGAAGGGCTGGTCGGCGAAGTCCCACAGCGCAGCCACGTCGTCGCCATCGCGCAGATCCACCGCGGAACCGGCACGCACCTCACCGACCACCGCTGCCGCGATGTCGCGCGCCGCGAAGCGTTCGAGCACCGCGCCGACATGCGCCGGCGCCACGCTGAGCAGGAAGCCGTAGCTCGGAAAGGCGCTGAGCCAGCGCAGCATCGCCGCCTCGTCATCGGGCGCGACAGACGCCGGCCGCGGCATGGCGCCGACGTCGATCACACCGCCGCAACGCGAGCATTCGAGCAGCATCAACGCCGTGCCGACGGCACCGGCCATGCTGATGTCCTTGGCTGCGCACGACAGGCCCGCCTCGGCGATCGCCGGCAGCAGCTCCAGGTCGGCGCGCAGCCGCCCGGCCGGGGCCGTGGTGGCGGCGTTCCAGTAGGGATACGGCTCCTGCCAGGCGCCGCGCAGGTCGACCGCCATCACCAGCGCATCGCCGGGGTGGGCCGCGAAGCTGCTGAGCAGCGCCTTGGCACGGCCGACGATGGCCACCGCGAGTTGGCCACGCGGGCTGCGGTGGTTGCTGTGGCCGCCGACGATCGGGATGCCGTAGCGGCGCGAGGCTTCGGCCAGGCCGTCGAGCAACGGGCCGGTCTGGCCTGCGCCCTCGCCCCACAGCGCGTCGGCCACGGCAATGGGCCGGCCGCCCATCGCGTAGATGTCGCTGGCGTTGACCATCACGCCGCACCAGCCGGCGAACCAGGGCATGCGCTCGACGAAGTCCTCGACGAAACCTTCGATCGCGAACAGCAGGTGGCCGTCGCCATCGGGGATCGCCGCGCAGTCGTCGCCCACCGGCACATCAGACGGCAGCGACGGCGCGAGCCGCTTCATCACATCGGCGATGTCGGTCTTGTGGGCAAAGCCGCGGCTGGCCCGCAAGGCGGTGGCGAGCGTGGCCAGGTTCATGGCGGGGTGCAGGTGACGAAACCGGCCCAGGGGTCTCGGCACGGCGGGTAGTGGGCCAGGTCGGCCTGCATGCGCTCGTGCGGGCGGCCGTGCAGCACCTGGGTGCCCAGCGCGCGCCAGTGCAGCTTCTCGAACAGCACCACGTTCTGCGCCTGCACATGCGCGAAGAAGCGGGTGGCGCCCTGCGCATGGGCACTGCTGACCGCCAGGCGGATCAGCGTCGCGCCGATGCGCCCGTGGTGGCGGAACGCCGTATGCACCGCCAGGCGCGAGCCCCACCAGACGCCCGGCTCGGCCTCGTGAATGCGCACGGTGCCGACGACCTCGTCGGGCATGCCGGCCACGCAGGCCTGCGCGACCAGCAACTGCGCGTGATCGTCGATCGCGTCGCGGTCGTCGCCGAGGAAGAGGCCCTGCTCGATGCAGAACACCGCGCGGCGCAGCGCGTGGGCCTGGCGGCCCTGCCAGGGCGTCGCGGCCCAGGTGACGCGGAACTCGCAGGGGCGGAATGCCGGCACGGGCTCGGCCGCGACCCTGACGCTCATCGCCACCGGATCTTCCAGGCAGGTGGTCATGCGGCCTCCATCGCCGATTCGTCGCGCTCGTACTTCGACAGCGACGAACAGGCGCCGCACTTGCCGCAGCCGGCCTTGATGTCGCGCGAGTGCAGCCCGGCCGCCGACACCATCGCGCCGAGCGGCTCCAGGATGGACGCCATCCACGCGGCGTCGGGCGCGGGGTGGTCTTCGAGCGGCGTGCCCGCGATCGGCACGAAGGGCACGACGAAGGGGTAGACGCCGAGCCCGACCAGGCGCTGCGACATGTCGAGGATCTGCTCGCGCGTGTCGCCCAGGCCGGCCAGGATGTAGGTGCTGACCTGGCCGCGGCCGAACACCCGCACCGCGGCGTCGAAGGCCTCGAGGTAGCGCTCGACGCTCACCTGCGCCTTGCCCGGCATGAGGCGCTCGCGCACCGCCGGGCTCACGGCCTCGAGGTGCATGCCCAGCGTGTCGATGCCTGCATCCTTCATGCGCTGGAACCAGGCGTCGTCGTCGGGCGGCTCGCACTGCCCCTGCAGCGGCAGGTCGACCGCGGCCTTGATGGCGCGTGCGCTGTCGGCCAGCACGGCCGCGCCGCGGTCGTCGCCCGGCGGCGTGCCGGTGGTGAGCACCATGTGCTTGACGCCGTCGAGCTCGACGGCGGCCCGGGCCACCTCGGCCAGTTGCCGCGGCGTCTTGTGTGCGATGGTGCGGCCCGCCGCGAGCGATTGGCCGATCGCGCAGAACTTGCAGGCCTTGCGCCGGCTCTCGTAGCGGATGCAGGTCTGCAGCACGGTCGTGGCGAGCACATCCGCGCCGTGCAGTGTGGCGATGTGCGAATAGGGCGTGCCGTCGGCTGTCTTCAGCGCGTAGAAGCGGGGCTGGCGCGGGAACGCGATCGTCGCGATCGGGATGGCGCCGCGCCGCAGCTGGCTGGTGCCCTGCGCGTCAGGGGCATCGGCCAGGTAGGGCGAGCCCCAGGCCGATGCGGTGTGCACCGGCACCATGATCGTGTGGCCGTCGATCGTGACGGCCTTGTGGTCCGACGGGCCCGCGCCGCCACGACGGCTGGGTGCGCCCGCCGCAGGGTCAAGCAGCCGCAATCCGTGCGACTGCAACTCGGTCATCAGCGCCCGCGTGGCGCGGGGTGGTGTCGTGCTCATGGTGTGCTTTCGTGGCCGGGGGTGATGCGGTGTCGGCAGGGGCCGCGGTGGCTTGCATCGGCACCACCGGCGTGGCCGGGCGGTCGTTGATCGCGAGGGCCAGCAGCTCTGGCCGGGCGTAGTGGCCGACCGAATCCATCATTCGCTTGCGCTTGGTGACCAGCGCCAGGTCGAGGTCGGCGACGACCATGCCTTCGCCTTCGGTCAGCGGCTCGGCCAGGTAGCGGCCCTCGGGCGAGACGATCGCCGTGTGGCAGCCGCCGCGCAGCGCGCCGTGCAGCGTTTCGTCCGGCGTGATCGAGCGGATCTGCGCGTCGGTCAGCCAGGCGGTCGCGTTGATCACGAAGCAGCCCGACTCCAGCGCGTGGTGGCGGATCGTCACGCCCATCTGGTCGGCGAAGACCTGGCCGACCAGCGAGCCGGGGAACTGCGCGCAGTGGATCTCTTCGTGCTGCGCCATCAACGCATAGCGCGCCAGCGGGTTGTAGTGCTCCCAGCAGGCCAGCGCGCCGATGCGGCCGACCCGCGTGTCCGCCACCTTCAGGCCCGAGGCATCGCCCTGCCCCCACACCATGCGCTCGTGGTAGGTCGGCGTGATCTTGCGGCGCTTGAGAACGAGGCGGCCATCCGCGTCGAACAGCAGCTGCGTGTTGTAGAGGCTGCCGTGGTCGCGCTCGTTCACGCCGAGCAGCACGACCACCTCGCGCGCCCGGCAACGCTCGGCCACCGCCTCGGTGACCGGGCCGGGCACGGCCACCGCGTGCTCGTACAGGCGCAGGTGGTCGGGCCCCTGCCGGCACGGCGGCTGCACGAACGAGAAGTACGGGTAGTACGGGACGAAGGTCTCGGGAAAGACCACCAGGTGCGCGCCCCGGTCGGCCGCTTCGTCGATCGCGCTGCACACGCGGTCCACGGTGGCGGCCGGCCGCTCCAGATCGGGCGCGATCTGGACGGCGGCGGCCCGTATGACGCTTCGGGGGTGGGCCATCACAAGGTCCAGGTGTCCAGGATGAACGCACCCTCCTTGCGGTGCAGCAGCACGAGGTCCAGCACATCGAGCGGGTTGATCGGGCGGATGCCTTCGATCAGCGAGCCTTCGCCGTGGCCGTACAAGGCCTGCAGCGCGAAACGGCAGGCGTAGACCTTGCCGCCCTCGGCGATGAACTTGGTGATCTGGTTGTTGAAGTTCTGGTGGCCCGGGAAGGCCTCGTCGCCGAGCTTGGGAAAGCCGCGCTGCACGCCGAGCGTGACACCCGGGCCGTACAGCAGGATCGAGACCTCGAAGCCCTTGCGCTGCAGCCGCGTGGCCTGCAGCAGGTTGACGAAACCGATCGAGCCTTCGAACGCGACGGTGTGGAAGGTGACCAGCGCCTTCTCGCCGGGCTCGGCCTTCACATCGGGAAAGACCTTCTCTTCGTAGTCGACCAGGAAGTCGCCTTTGTGGTGAGCGGGCTGGGTGACCTTGGGCATGGCAGTGGCTCCTTTGGGGGGTGACAGAAAGCGATCAGTGCCACCGCTTGCGCATGCGCCGTGCCACGCCGGCCACGCGGCATGCGATCAAGCTCCGATCAAGCGCGCCATTGCGCCGCGTCAAGCGACATGACCCGCATCAAGCCACCGGCGCTGCGTTGCCCTGGCGGCGACACCCGGGCGGACGCGGGCACCACGGCGGCGCAGCGCGGATGCGATCAATGCACCCGATCAACGGCCGGGCCTGCACCATCGGCGCGCAAGGCGAGCCGCCAGTGGCCGACACGGCGCGATCAGCCAGGCACGCTCCATGCGATCAATGGACGACAACCATCCGATCAAACGCATGTCCACCCTGGCCGACCGCTGGCGCCGCCGACTCCACCAGAGCGACCGGCCCGCCTACCTGCTGATCCCCGAGCTGATCGCCGAGGACCTGCGCGAGCAGCGCCTGGCCGCGCGCGAACGCCTGCCGACGCTGCGCGAGCTGGCCGAGTCGCTGGGCCTGAACTACACCACCGTTGCGCGCGCCTACGCCGAGGCGCGCAAGCGGGGGTTGATCGACTCGCATGCCGGTCTCGGCAGCTTCGTACGCGGGCAGCGCCCGGCGCTGCCGCTGCGCAACGGCACGGCGGCCGAGATGACGATGAACCTGCCGCCCGAGCCCGCCAACGCCGAGCTGGTGGCACGGCTGCGCGACAGCGCGGCCCAGGTGATGCGCGACGCGGACCTGTACGCGATGCTGCGCTACCAGGATTTCGGCGGCACCGCTGAAGACCGGGACGCGGCAGCGCAATGCCTTCGGCGCCGGGTGTCGCGCATCACCGCTGCCCAGGTGCTGGTCTGCCCCGGCATCCACAGCGTGCTGCTGGGGCTGTTGTCGCAACTGGCGCGGCCCGGCGAGCTCGTCTGCGCCGATGCCCTGGCCTACCCAGGTCTGAAGGCGATCGCGGCCCAACTCGGCATCCAGCTGCACCCGATTCCGCTCGACGACGACGGCCCCGACATCGACGCGCTGCAACACGCCTGCAAGGCCCTCGCGCCGAAGGCGATCTACTGCAACCCGACCTTCCTGAACCCGACCACTGCCACGATGAGCCTGGCGCGGCGCGAAGCGCTCGGCGACCTCGCCCTGCGCTACAGCGTGCCGATCATCGAGGACGATGCCTACGGCTGGCTGCCGCGCCGGCGCATGCCCCCCGTGGCCACCTTCGCGCCGGAGCTGACCTACTACGTGACCGGCTTCTCGAAGTGCCTGGGCGCCGGCCTGCGCTGCGCCTACGTCTGCGCCCCCACCGAGCGGCTGGCCCAGCAGCTGGCCGGCGCGATGCGCGCCACCGCAGTGATGGCCTCGCCGGTGACCAGTGCGCTGGCCACGCGCTGGGTCACGGACGGCACGGCCGACGCGGTGCTGGAGGCCGTGCGCGACGAGTGCCAGGCCCGCCATGAGTTGATACAGCGGCACCTGGGCCGACACGGCGTGGTCGCGCAGCCGGAAGCCTTCCACCTCTGGCTGCCGCTGACCTCGGGCTGGAGTGTCGTGGAGTTCGCGTCCTACCTGCGGATGCAGGGCGTCGCCGTGGTCGCCAGCGCGGCGTTCTGCACCGACGGCAACCCGCCGGACGCCGTTCGGGTCTGCGTCGGCGGGGCCATGTCACGCGATGACTGCGATCACGCGCTGGCACTGATCGCCGACACCATCGAGCACCCGCAGCACCCGCACGCGACCGTGATGTAGTTGGCCGCCCCGCCCGGCTCAGGGATTGTCCTGAGTTCGCCGCCAAGCAAAACGATAGTCATGACTATAGACTAGTCATCACTACTCACTTGCCGCCGACCGGCGCGGACGAAGGGCCCCACCGTGAAGAACTTGATCAGCCTCCTCGCCGCGGCCGCGTTGTTGCCGGCGATGCCCGCTTGGGCCGCCGCGCCCGACGACGCCGCAGGCCTGTGGATGACGGCCGAGAACGACGCCGTGATCCGGTTCGCGCCCTGCGCGGATCGGGCCGCCAGCCTGTGCGGCCAGATCGTCTGGGACAAGGACGCCGGCACGCCGGCCGACACCTGCGGTGTGCAGATCGCCCGCCTGGAGCGCTACGAGAACGAGGCCTGGCGCGACGGCTGGGTCTACGACCCGCGCGACAAGAAGAAATACAAGGGCGTCGTCCGCATCAAGTCGGGCGATGACCTGCACATCCGCGCCTTCCTCGGCGTGGAAATCCTCGGCAAGACCGAGCAGCTCAAGCGGGTGCCGGCCGTTCCGGCGGCGCCGGCCTGCAAGCCCTGACCCCCGAATCGACAACCCGCCTGGAGTCCCCATGCACCCGCTGCGCCCGCTCGCCGCCGCCATCGGCATGTTGATCGCCGCCTCCGCCACCCCCACGCTCGCGGCCGACGACACCTTCGCCAGCTTCGCCGTCGACACCGACGTCAAGCTCAGCTCGGATCAGCGCACGCGCGGCATCTCGGATTCGCTGAACAAGCCGGGCCTGAAGCTCAGCGTGCAGGTTGCCCACGAGAGCGGGCTGATCGGCCTGGTGGAAATCTCCACCGTGAGCAAGAAGCAGTTCCTCGACGGCAACGGCCTCGGTGTCACGCTGGCTGGCGGCTACCGCTTCGGCGACCCGGAGGGCTGGCACTTCGGCGCCGGCCTGGCCACCGAGCTCTTCCCCGGCGCGGGCTTCGATGCACCGCACGGCTTCGACATGGAAACGGGCACGCCGACGGACCTGCGCCACACCAAGTACGACAGCGTCTTCGCGGTGGCGGAAATCGGCTATGGCGCGCTCGAGGGGCGCCTGCTCAACGTGCTCTCCAAGACCTACCGCGGCGCCGACACCGGCGGCGTCTGCGCCACCCTGCTGGCGCTGAACGCCGACCCGACCAGGGGCCTGGCGTGCTACGGTCGCGGCGACCATGATTCGCGCGGCACCTGGCTGGCCGACCTCGACTACCAGTACAGCCTCGGCCCGGCCACCTCGCTGAACCTGCACGTCGGCTACCAGAAGGTCGCGAACTTCAAGGAGGCCGACTTTGCCGATGTGCGCGTGGGCGTCACCCACAAGCAATGGGGCTTCGAGTGGAGCGCCGACTGGCTCAGCACGCGCACCCGGGCCGACGAGTTGTACCTGGCGCTCGACGGCAGCAAGCTGCGCGCCACCGACGACGATGCGCTCGTCGTCTCGCTCTCCCGCCGGTTCTGACGTGACCCCGGTGCCCGGCCCCAAGCATTCATCGGCCGACGAGCGCCTGGTGCTCGCGGTCGACCTCGGCACCTCGGGCTGCAAGTCCGCCCTGGTGTCGCTCGATGGCCGCGTGCACGCCTGGTCGTTCCGGGCGGTGACGCTGCACGTGCGGGGCGCGCGGGCCGAACAAGAGCCGCAGGACTGGTGGGCCGCCTTCCTCGGCAGCGCGGGCGAGGTGCTGGCCGGTGATGCCGCGCTGCGCCGGCGGGTGGTCGCGGTGTGCTGCTCGGCGCAGACCGAGGGCACGGTGTGCGTCGATGCCGCCGGCCGGCCCATCGGCCGCGCGCTGACCTGGCTCGATTCACGCGGCGCGGCGGCCATGGCGCGCCGCGCGCGCGGGCGGATGCTGAACGTCGAAGGCTACGCCCCGCTGAAGCTGTGGCGCTGGCTGCGGCTGACCGGCGGCGCGCCCTCGCTGTCCGGCCGCGATTCGGCCGGGCACATGGCCTACATCCGCGACGAGGAGCCCGAGCGCTACGAGCGCACCCACAAGTTCCTCAACGTGCCGGACTACCTGAACCTGCGCCTCACGGGGCGCCTGTGCGCCACGCAGGATTCGACCTTCACCGCCTGGGTGACCGACAACCGCGATGCGAGGCAGCTGCGCTACGACGCACGGCTCATCCGCATGCTGGGCATCGCCGCCGACAAGCTGCCCGAGATCGTCCACTCCACCGACATCCTCGGCCCGCTGCTGCCGGAGGTGGCGCAGGCCCTCGGCCTGGACCCCAGGACCGTCGTCGTGGGCGGCGCCGTGGACACCTCGGCCACCGCGGTGGGTGCCGCCGTGGGCGACTTCGAGACGCACCTGTACCTCGGCACCTCGTCGTGGCTGGGCGCGCACGTGCCGTTCATGAAGACCGACGTGCGCCACAAGATTGCCGCCGTGCCTTGCGCGGTCGACGGGCGCTACCTCGCGATGGCGCTGCAGTCGACGGCCGGCGCGAACCTGTCCTTCCTGCGCGACCGCATCCTCTACCACCCCGATGAGCTGGCCAGCGACGAGGAGCACCCTGCCGTCTACGAAATGCTCAACCAGATCGCCGCCCGCGTGCCGCCCGGCGCGCGCGGGCTGATCTACACCCCGTGGCTGATGGGCGAGCGCACCCCCGTGGACGATCCCTGCCTGCGCGCCGGCCTCATCAACCTGTCGCTCGAGCATTCGCGCGAGGACATCTTCCGCGCCTTCCTCGAGGGCGTGGCGCTGAACACCCGCTGGATGATGGAGCCCTTCGCCCGCCTGCTGGGCCGCGACCCCGGCACCATCACCGCCGTCGGCGGTGGCGCGCAATCGGACGTGTGGTGCCAGATCATCGCCGACGTCACCGGCCAGCCGATCCGCCAGCTCGACAACCCCATCCAGGCCAACGCCATCGGCGCAACCTGCATCGCCGGCGTCGGCATCGGCGCCCTGCGCTTCTCCGACCTCGGGCACCTGCGCCGCGCGCGCCGCACCTACGAGCCCTCGAGTGCATTGCGCCGGCTGTATGCCGACAAGTTCGAGACCTTCAAGGAGGTGCGCACGCGGCTGGCGCCGCTGTACCGCCGTCTCAACCCATCTCAGGCGCCCCACGCATGACCACGCTGCCCAGCCGCCAGACGGTCGTCGACCTGTGCATCCACCTGTCCCGGCTCGGCCACCTCGCCGGCACGGGCGGCAACATCGCCCTGCGCATCGACGCGGCGCTCATCGCCGTCACGCCGTCGGCCACCGACTACCTCACGATGAGCGCCGCCGACGTGTGCGTGCTGCGCTTGGCCGACCTGGCGCAAGTCGAGGGCCAGCGCACGCCGTCGGTCGAAAGCGGCCTGCACGCGCGCGTGCTGCGCGCGCGGCCCGACGTGCAATGCAGCATCCACACCCACCAGCCCATCGCCAGCGCCTGGGCGCTGCTCGGCCAGCCGCTGGAGGTCCCCCCCGGGCCGTTGCAGGCGTCGTTGGGCCCCAGCATCCCGGTCGTCGGTTATGCCCCGTCGGGCACCGGCTGGCTGTCGGCCAAGCTGGGGCGTGCCTTGCGCCGCGACACGAATGCCTACCTGATGTTCAACCACGGCGTGCTGTGCTGCGGCGGCACGACGGCGGCCGCCGTGCAGGCGGTCGAGGACCTCGAGGCGCTGGCCCGCGCGCAGCTGCACGCGCGCATCGCCGCCCGCGCCGCCCGGGAGCCCGCCAGACGGGCCGCGCTGTGGCGCGTCGCCAAGCTGCTCGACGGCCGATCCTCCCCCGACCTTCACGCGCCCCCCACACCATGAGCCATCTCGCCCCCGTCAGCGCCGCGGCCACCGCGGCGAGCACCACGCCTCCCGCGATCTCGGCCTGGCCCGATGTCGACAGCCTCTACCGCCGCTTCGACGAACTCGTGAAGCAGCCGATGCGGCCGATCCGGCCGGCCGCCATGGCGCAGGTCATGCGCTACTTCGACGAGCGCTGCCAGAACTCGCGGCGCCTGGCCGAGCAGGCCAAGGCCGTGATCCCCGGCGGCGTGCAGCACAACCTGGCCTTCAACCACCCGTTCCCGCTCGCCATCGCCCAGGCCCACGGCGCGCACATGACGGATGTCGACGGCAACCACTACATCGACTTCCTGCAGGCCGGCGGCCCCACGCTGCTCGGCTCCAACCACCCGGTGGTGCGGCAGAAGGTCGACGAGGTGCTCGATTCCTGCGGCCCGGTCACCGGGTTGCTGCACGAGTACGAGGTCAAGCTCGCCGAGCTGGTGTGCCAGTCGCTGCCCTCGGTCGACATGGTGCGCCTGCTCGGCTCGGGCACCGAGGCGGTGATGGGTGCCGTGCGCCTGGCCCGCGCCTACACCGGCAAGAAGTGGATCATCAAGGTCGGCGGCGCGTACCACGGCTGGAGCGATCAGCTCGTCTACGGCATGCGCCTGCCCAAGACCGGCCGCATGGAGGCGGTGGGCATCCCGCGCGGCGCCACCGGCAACACCCAGGAGTGCAACCCCAACGACCTCGATGCGCTGCGCCGCAGGCTGCAGCTCAACCGCCTGCGCGGCGGCACGGCCGCCGTGCTGCTCGAGCCGCTGGGCCCCGAGAGCGGCACCCGGCCGGTCCACCCGGGCTACAACGCCCAGGTGCGCGCGCTGTGCGACGAGTTCGGCGCGCTGCTGATCTTCGACGAGGTGGTCACGGGTTTTCGTGTCGGCATGGGCGGCGCGCAGGCCTACTTCGGCGTCATGCCCGACCTCACCGTGCTGGGCAAGTGCCTGACCGGCGGCTACCCGATGGCCGGCGCGATCGGCGGGCGCCGGGACATCATGATGATGCTGGTCGGCGGCATCGGCACGACCGCCAAGCGGGCCTTCGTCGGCGGCACGCTGTCGGCCAACCCGCTGTCGTGCGTGGCGGGTTACCACGCGCTGCTGGAGGCGCAGCGGCTCGATGCGGCCGGTGTCGCCGGCCGCGCGGGCGATCGCCTCTGCAAGGGCCTGGCCGGGATCATCGACCGCCTCGGCCTGCCCTATGTCACCTACAACATGGGCTCCATCGTGCACCTGCAGACCTCGGGCGTGCTGCTGCTGGACACGAGCAGCCTGCTCAAGCTGCTGCGCGTGAAGAACGAGGCCAAGGCGCGCAAGCACATGATGGAAGAGATGGGCGCGGCCTACACCGCCCACGGCCTCATCACGCTGGCCGGCAGCCGCATCTACACGAGCCTGGCCGACACCGACGAGGTGATCGACGACGCGCTCAACCGCTTCGAAGACGTGTTCAAGCTGGTCTGACGCGATGAACATCGAAGAAGCTCTGCGTGAACAGTGGTTGCCGTTGCGCGAGCGCCTGCAGGCCAGGCACCTGCTCGGCGCCGATGACGACAGCCTGTCGCTGCGCATCCCGGGTACGGGGGCCATGTGGTTCGGCACCGCAGGCGATGCCGCGCCACGGCGCACCGCGCAGTCGGCGCCCGTGCCGCAGCAGGCCTCGGTTCACGCCGCCGTCTACGCCGCTCGTGCCGACGTGGGCGCCATTGCCATCGGCGGTGGCGAATACGGCCACTGCCTGCCGGATTTCGGCGGCGCCCTGCCGCAGGTCTTCGACGAGCAGGCACGCCACCTGGGCCCCATGGGGCCGCCCACGCCCGACGAGGCCGGCATCGCCGACGCGCTGGCCGGCGGCGGCAACGTGCTGCTGGTGCAAGGCCGCGTCGTGTGCCTGGGGCTGACCGCCACGCGCCTCGCGCTGAACGCCGAGCTGTTCGAGAAGTGCGCCAAGGCCTACGTGCTGGCCGTTGCCAGCGGCGGGCGCGTGCGCCCCCTGCCCGGGCTCGTTCGCTTCATCGCCAATCGACGCCTGCACAAGGACGAGCGGCGCGCGCGGCAGCGTTTCGCGCAGGGCCTGCTGCCCGAGGAAGCCAAAGGCTACTGAGCTCCCACGACGAAAGGGCCCCATGCCACCGAACCACGCCCCGGAATACTCGCCAGGCCAGGTGGCCGCCGCGCTGGCCGTCGGCACGATCGCCGTGCTGATGGTCGGCATCCAGCCCATCCTGCTGGGTGAGCTCGTCGAAGCCCGGCAGGTCAGCTTGGAAGGCGTCGGCCTGGTCGCGATGGCCGAGATCATCACCATCGGGCTGGGCGTCGCGCTGGGCGACTCGCTGCTGCCGGGCCCTCGCCTGAGGCTCATCACCCTCATCGCCGCGGTGCTGGCGGCATGCCTCGACGGGCTGACGCTGCGCGCCAGCGGTGATGGCGCGATGACCGCCGTGCGCGCGGCAGCCGGCCTGGCCGAGGGCGTGCTGGTCTGGGGCACCACCGGCGTCGTCGTGCGCAGCGCGAACCCGGCGCGCGTCGGCGGCATCTTCTTCGTCGTGCAGACCATCGCGCAGGCGGCGCTCGGCGCCCTGCTGGCCAACGCGGTCATTCCGCGAGCGGGGTGGCAAGGCGGCTTTGCGGCGTTGGGCGTCACCACGCTGCTGCCCTGCCTGCTGGCGTTCGTGCAGCCGGCACGGCTGGCCCCCTTGGCAGCGGCGGCGGTGTCGGGCTTCCGGTGGTCGGCCGCGACGGTGCTGCCGCTGGCCGTGGTCTTCCTTCAGCTGGCCACGCTGGGCTCGTTCTGGGCCTACCTCGAGCCCCTGGGCAAGGTGGCCGGCTTCGACGCGCGCGGGGCCCAGACCCTGATCGCCGGGGTGCTGGTCATGCAGGTGCTGGGCGGCAGCGTCGCCTCGCTGGCGGTGCGCCGGCTGGCCGTGGTGCCGACGCTGGTGGCCGCCTCGGTGCTGCTGGCCGCCATCACGAGCACGGTGCACCAGCTGCCGCCCGGCAGCACGCAGTCCTTCGCGATCGGCTGCGCGCTGTTCGGCTTCGTCTGGCTGTTCATGCTGCCGTTTCACATCGGCCTGGCCTTCCGCGCCGACCCGAGCGGGCGCCTGGCCGGGTTGGTGCCCGCGGCACAACTGCTGGGCAGCGCCTTCGGGCCATTGACGGCCTCGTTCATCGTCAACGGCGAGGACGCAGCCGCCGTGCCCTTGCTCAGCGCCTCGTTCGCCGTCACGGCGGGTCTCGTGCTGCTGATCGTGCGCCGCCACCGCGAGGCGGCGCGCGCCGTGGGGGCGCTGCAATGAACGGCAGCGAGGCGACCGCATCGGCGCCGCCTCGGGCTATCCTGCCCTCTGCCCAGGAGCCCGCCATGCCAACGACCGAAGAGACCGCCCGCGACACGATCCAGCAGCTGTTCGAGCGACAGGGCCCGACCGCGCTGGCACTTCGCCAATCGAAGGCCGGTGAACGGGTGCGCAAGCTCGAGCGGCTGCGCGACGCCCTGCTGAGCCGGCGCGAGACCTTGTACACCGCGTTCGAAGCCGACCTGCGCAAGCCACGCGTCGAGGTCGACCTGACCGAGTTCCTGCCGGTGGTGGACGAGGCGCGGCACGCCATCGCGCGCCTGTCGCGCTGGATGCGGCCCAAGCGCGTGGGCGCCACGCTGACCACGCTGGGAACCTCGGCCAAGGTCCTCCACCAGCCGCGTGGCCGCTGCCTCGTCATCGGGCCCTGGAACTACCCGGTGAACACGCTGCTGGGCCCGCTGGTGTCGGCCATCGCGGCGGGCAACACGGTAATCCTGAAGCCTTCGGAGATGACGCCTCAGGTCAATGCGGTCGTCGCCGAGCTGGTGGCCGAGGTCTTCGACGCCACCGAAGTGGCGCTCGTGCAAGGTGGCGTGCAGACCGCCCAGCACCTGCTGGCGCTGCCCTTCGACCACATCTTCTTCACCGGCTCACCGGCGGTGGGCAAGATCGTCATGGCAGCGGCAGCGCAGCACCTGACGTCGGTCACGCTGGAGCTGGGCGGCAAGTCGCCGACCATCGTCGACGAGAGCGCCGACCTGGCGCAGGCGGCCCAGCTGATCATGTGGGGCAAGCTCACCAACGCCGGGCAGACCTGCGTGGCGCCGGACCACGTCTTCGTGCACCGCAGCGTCAGTGAACGCTTCGTCCAGCTGTGCCGCGAAGCCATCGCGGCCCGCTATGGCCAGACGCCCGACGCCATCGCCGGCAGCCCCGACCTCGCGCGCATGATCACGCCGCGCCACGCGCAACGCGTCGGGGCGCTGGTCGACGAGGCCGTCGCGCGCGGCGCCCGCGTGGCGGCCGGCGGCGAACACACCACCGAGGCCCGCTACGTGGCGCCGACCCTGCTGACCGACGTGCCCGCCGAGGCCGCCATCAGCCACGAGGAGATATTCGGGCCGGTGCTGCCGATCGAGGCCTACGACGACCTCGACGAGGTCATCCGGCGCGTGAACGCGGCGCCCAAGCCGCTGGCGCTTTACGTCTGGAGCCGGGATCGCCGCGTGGCCGAGCGGGTGATCGAGCAGACCAGCTCCGGCGGCGTGTGCCTGAACCTGTGCGTGCAGCAGTACGCCCACGCCGGCCTGCCGTTCGGCGGGGTCAACAACTCGGGCATCGGCAACGCGCACGGCGTCTTCGGCTTCAAGGCCTTCTCGCATGAGCGGGCTTTCCTCGCCGCCGGCCCGGTGACGCTGCTGAAGTGGTTCTTCCCTCCCTACACCAAGCTCAGCGCCCGGCTGAGCCGCCTGCTGGTCCAGTCGCTGAAGTGGATCTGAGCGGCCAGGGCCCGTGAGCCCCTGAACCCGTTGCGGGCCGCTCGCGCCTTGTACGATCGCGCCTGCGACCGTCAACGCCTTGGGACACCCGTGAAACTCGCCACCTGGAACGTCAACTCGCTCGCGGTGCGCCTGCCGCAACTGCTGGAATGGCTCGGCGCCAACCCGGTGGACGCGATGGTCCTGCAGGAAACCAAGCTCGCCGACGAGAAATTCCCGGCGGCCGAGATCGAGGCGGCCGGCTACCACGTGGTCTTCCATGGCCAGAAGACCTACAACGGCGTGGCGCTGCTGTGCAAGGGCGTGCTCGCCGACAAGGTCATCAAGAACATCCCGAATCACGGCGACGACCAGGCCCGGCTGATCGCCGGCACGCTGGGCGGGTTGCGCATCATCGGCGGCTACTTCCCCAACGGCCAGGCACCGGGCACCGACAAGTTCGACTACAAGATGAAGTGGCTGGATGCGCTGCGCGACTGGCTGCGCGAGGAGCTCGCCGCCCACCCGCAGCTGGTGCTGATGGGCGACTTCAACATCGCGCCCGAAGACCGCGACGTGCACGACCCGGTGCTGTGGGCCGGCCAGATCCACTGCACCGACGAAGAGCGCGCCCACTTCAAGGCCCTGCTCGGCCTGGGCCTGCACGACGCGTTCCGCCTGTTCGACCAGCCGCCCAAGTGCTGGAGCTGGTGGGACTACCGCAACCTGGCGTTTCGCAAGAACCAGGGCTTGCGCATCGACCACATCCTGGTCAGCGAGGCGCTCAAGCCCCGCGTGACCGCCTGCACGATCGACAAGCTGCCGCGCAAGAACGAGCGGCCGAGCGATCACGCGCCGGTGATCGTCGAACTCTCCGAGGGCTGAGCTTGCGCCGCGCAGGGGCGGCGGCCACCGTCAGTCGTCCAGCCCGAGTTCCTGGATCTTGCGGGTGATGGTGTTGCGCCCGATGCCGAGCTTCTGCGCGGCCTCGATGCGCCGGCCGCGCGTGATCGCCAGCGCGGTGCGGATCATGCGGGCCTCGAACTCGCGTGTCAGGCTGTCCCACACATCGTGCTGGCCGGCTTCGAGGCGGCGGCGGGCTTCGCCTTCCAGGTCGGCCAGCCAGCGTGCGTCGGCCGGCGTGCCGGCCTCGGGCAACGCGGCGGGCAGCGCGGCGGCTTCCACCACATCGCCCGCCACGCGCGCCGGCGCCTCGGCCGGCACCGTGGCCGGGCCCGGGCGCTCGGCCGCCAGCGGCGACACGGCCGACCCGGACGCGCGGCCGATCAACTCGGCCGGCAGATCCTTGGGCTCGATCAGCTGCGCGGGCGCCATCACCGTCAGCCAGTGGCAGACGTTCTCGAGCTGGCGCACGTTGCCCGGAAACTCGAAGCCCTTGAGCCGCGTGAGTGCCTCGTCGCTGATGCGCTTGGGCTCGACGCCGAGCTCCTTGGCGCTCTTCTGCAGGAAGAAGCGCGCCAGCGCCGGGATGTCGTCGGAGCGCTCGCGCAGTGGCGGCAGGCGCAGGCGAATCACGTTCAGGCGGTGGAACAAGTCCTCGCGGAACGCGCCCTGGCGCACCCGCTCCTCGAGGTTCTGGTGGGTGGCCGCGATCACGCGCACGTTGGCCTTGAGCGGCTGGTGGCCACCGACGCGGTAGAACTGGCCGTCGGACAGCACGCGCAGCAGCCGCGTCTGCAGGTCGAACGGCATGTCGCCGATCTCGTCGAGGAACAGCGTGCCGCCGTCGGCCTGCTCGAAGCGGCCGCGGCGCATCGTCTGCGCGCCGGTGAAGGCGCCGCGCTCGTGGCCGAAGAGTTCACTCTCGAGCAGGTCCTTCGGGATCGCCGCGGTGTTGATCGCGATGAAGGGCCCGTTGGTGCCCGCATCGCCACGCGGGCTGTGGCGGTGCAGCGCGTGCGCGACGAGTTCCTTGCCGGTGCCGGACTCGCCGGTGATCAGCACGGTCACGTTGCTCTGCGACAGGCGGCCGATCGCGCGGAACACGTCCTGCATCGCCGGCGCCTGGCCGAGGATCTCGGGTGCGGGCAGGTGGCGCTCGTCCTTGACTTCCTCGCGCAGGCTCTCGTCGACCGCGCGGCGGATCAGCTCCACCGCCTTGGTCAGGTCGAAGGGCTTGGGCAGGTACTCGAACGCGCCGCCCTGGAAGGCCGAGACGGCGCTGTCCAGGTCGGAGTAGGCCGTCATGATGATCACCGGCAGGCCGGGCAGGCGCTCCTTGACCTTGGCCAGCAGGTCCAGCCCCGAGCCCCCGGGCATGCGGATGTCGCTGACCAGCACCTGCGGTTCGTCGTCGACCAGCGCGGCGAGCACGTCGCGTGGGTTGGCGAAGCTGCGCACCGGCAGCTGCTCACGGGCCAAGGCCTTTTCGAGCACGAATCGGATCGATTGGTCGTCGTCAACGATCCAGATGGGTTTCATCAAGGGGCTTCTTCTGCGTCAGGGCAACGGAATCACGATCTTGAAGACCGTGCGTCCCGGCTCGCTGTCGCATTCGATCGTGCCCTGATGCTGTTGCACGAAAGTCTGCGCCAACGTGAGCCCGAGGCCTGAGCCACCGTCCCGCCCTGACACCAGCGGGTAGAAGATGCGTTCTCTCAGGTGATCGGGGACGCCCGGTCCGTTGTCCTGGATATGCAATTCCAATGCCAGTCGATAGCGCTGCTTGCCGATCGTGACCTGCCGGGCCACGCGCGTGCGCAGCGTGATCAGGGCATCGCCCTGCTCGATGCGCTCGTTGAGCGCCTGCGCCGCGTTCTGGACGATGTTGAGCACCGCCTGGATCAGCTGCTCGCGGTCGCCGCGGAATTCGGGGATCGACGCGTCGTAGTCGCGCTGAACGCGCAAGCCCCGCGGGTGCTCGACCAGCACCAGCGAGCGCACACGCTCGCAGACCTCGTGGATGTTGACATCGCCCACCACGTGCGGCTTGCGGTGCGGCGCGAGCAGGCGATCGACCAGCGTCTGCAGCCGATCGGCCTCGTGGATGATGACCTGGGTGTATTCGGCGAGCTCGGGTGACGGCAGGTCGATCGCCAACAGCTGCGCCGCGCCGCGGATGCCGCCCAGAGGGTTCTTGATCTCGTGGGCGAGGTTGCGGATCAGCTCCTTGGTGACCTCGGCCTGGCCGTGCACGCGCTCTTCGCGCTCCTGCCGCGTCTGCTGCTCGATCTCGATCATCTCGACGAGGATGCAATCGCCGATGCGCTCGGTCTGGCTGACGATGATGTGCACCGGCAGCGGCTCGGCGTGGCCCACCGCCGCGCGGCGCAGCGCGCCCTCGAAGCGGCGGGTGGAGAACTCGTTGCGGGCGATGGCGTCGATCGCTTCGCGCAGCGCCGCCGGCTCGCGCAGCCACTCGTGCAGCAGCCGCTTCGTCAACGTGCGGCGCGACACGCCCATCATCGATTCGAGCTGCGCGTTGACGAACAGGCACTCGCCGTCGGGCTGCACCACCGCGACCATCGTGGCCAGCAGGTCGAGGGCATCGAGGCCCGCGATCTCCGGCCGGGTCGGCGATGGCTTCACGACGGCAGCTTGGCCAACTCGCGCTTGATGGCCGCGATGTCGGCCTCCTGGCGCGCGATCGCAGCCTTCATCTCGGCCACGCGGTCGAGGTACTTCTGATAGTTGCGCGACTCGTCGCCGCGGCGCTCGGGCTCGCCGTTGCCGTACTCGCGCTTGAGGGCCTCGAGCTGCTCTTCGGCACGGCGTAGCTCGGCCTCGAGGATGCGGCGCGCGTCGCTGTCGCGCGCCCGCTGCTCGGAGGCATCGATCTTGTCGGACTTGGCCCCGGACGCCGGCGCGCCGCCCGCCACCGGGCGTGGCTTCGGGCCGGTGATCGTCGTGGGCTGCTGGGCCTCGCGCGCCTTGCAGCCGCGTGCCTCGGCCTCTTTCTGGCTGATGGTGTTGGTGAAGACGTTGCCGGGGCAGACGTAGTACACCGACGGGGACTGTGCCGACGCCGCGGCCATCATCAGCAAGAGGGCCGGGGCCACCACGACGCGCACAAAGCTGGCCAGGGACTTCATCGGACGATTGTGACGCCAAACCCTGCCAACGCCGCAGACGCCGCGGCGGCCGACATGACGCCTGCAACAAAAAGGGCGGCCGAAGCCGCCCCTTTCTGGTTGCAGCGAGCCGAAGCTCCGCCGCGGATCACAGTGCGTAGTACATGTCGTACTCGACCGGGTGGGTCGCCATGCGGAAGCGCTGGACTTCCTGCATCTTCAACTCGATGTAGGCATCGAGGTAGGCGTCGGTGAACACACCGCCCTTGGTCAGGAACGCGCGGTCCTTGTCGAGGTAGTCCAGCGCCTGGTCCAGGCTGTGGCAGACGGTCGGGATCTTCGCGTCTTCTTCCGGCGGCAGGTGGTACAGATCCTTGGTGGCGGCTTCGCCCGGGTGGATCTTGTTCTCCACGCCGTCCAGGCCGGCCATCAGCAGAGCCGAGAAGGCCAGGTACGGGTTGGCCTGGGGATCCGGGAAGCGCGCTTCGATGCGGCGGCCCTTCGGGTTGGCCACGTACGGAATGCGAATCGAGGCCGAGCGGTTGCGCGAGCTGTAGGCCAGCTTCACCGGGGCTTCGAAGCCGGGCACCAGGCGCTTGTACGAGTTGGTGCCGGGGTTGGTGATGGCATTCAGCGCGCGAGCGTGCTTGATGATGCCGCCGATGTAGAACAGCGCGAAGTCCGACAGACCGGCATAGCCGTCGCCGGCGAACAGGTTCTTGCCGTCCTTCCACACCGACTGGTGCACGTGCATGCCCGAGCCGTTGTCGCCGACGATGGGTTTGGGCATGAAGGTCGCAGTCTTGCCGTAGGCATGGGCGACGTTCTGGATCACGTACTTCTGGA
>NZ_DATFAN010000109.1:0-23840 GCF_035254525.1 Ideonella sp.
AGCGTCTTCCACAGCTGGCCCTGCGCGTCCCAGCGGTCGCCGAGCACGCAGATCCAGGTGTCCTCGTCGCAGTAGTAGCGGCTCTTCGGTGCCTGGTGGCGCTGGCCGGCGCGCAGGTTCGCCTCGACCACCCACACGCGGTGCAGCTCCCAGCGCATGTGGTCGGGGTTGAAGTGGTTCTTCGTGATGACCTCGGCGTCGGTCTTGGGCTGCAGGAAGCGGTTCGCGTTGTAGGGGATGAACATCTCCTGCTTGCCCACGAGCTTCCAGTCGAAGCGGTCGAGACGACCGGTCCACACCTCGATCTCGTCGAAGCTCATCACGCCGGCCGCGGCCGGGGTCGGCGTGTCGCAGCACGGGTTGGGCAGCTTGCGCACGCGCCGCTGGCCGGTCAGGTAGACCCAGGCCTGGCTCTTGCTGCCGTCGAGGTTCTCGCGGCCGAGCACGGCTTCACCCGCGCGGATCGGCGGGCCGGCGTTGACGAGCCGGATCAGCCAGAAGTCGTTGCTCTTCGCGAAGGCCTCGGCGCTGCCGTCGTTGAAGTAGTACGGCATCTGCTGCTCGGCGCGGCCGTCGGTCGTCAGCACGGCCTTGCCGTCGGCGGTCAGCTGGTACTGGTCGACGTTGAACTCCCACGAGGTCCCGCGCCAGCGCAGCATGTGGTTCCAGATCACCTCGGCGCCGGTCTTCGCGATCGGGAACGGAATGCCGCCGTAGGCGCCTTCGACCACGTCGCCATTGAGCTTAGCGCGGGTTGCGTTCTTCAGCGTGTTGTCGTAGACCCATTGCGGCGCGGCCGCGGTGCGATGGGTCTTGTAGACGTCGATGCGGTAGCTGTCGGGGTACTTCTTCAGCATCGCCTTCTGCCCGTCGCTGAGCTTGTCGGCGTACTGGTCGGCGTTCTTCGCGCTGATCGAGAACAGCGGCTTCTCGTCCTTGAAGGGGTCGCCGCGTCGGCCGCCGGCCTTGTCGCCGGCGATCGGCGTGGTGTGGCCGCCGGTCCACGCGGGGATGCTGCCGTCCTTGTTGCCGGCCTTCTCGGCGCCGAAGGGCGTCAGCTCGGTCTTCAGCTTCGCGGCTTCGTCGGCCGACACGGCGGCGCCGGCCGGGGCGAAGGCCAGCGCCATGCACGCGGCCAGGGTGATGCGGGTGAGCGTCGTCATCGGGAAACTCCAGTGTTCAGAACGTGCGGCGCAGCGACAGCGCCAGGTGGTCGCGGTCGGCCAGCGGGTTGCCGCGGCCGTAGACCGGCGTGCCGCCGGTCAGGATCGGCGAGAAGTCGACGAACGGCACGGCCTTGCCGAGGTAGTGCGTGTAGCTCAGCGCGAACTGCCAGTCGCCGAGGTAGGCCCCTTCGAGGCCGAGGGTCGCGGTGCCCGTGTCTTTCGCGCCCCAACCGGCGCCGGTGACCGACGAGTTGCCGTCGATCACGTAGCGCAGGCCGACCGGCACGCTCAGGTCCAGCCCGGGCAAGGCCTGGCGGTAGCTCGGCGTGAAAATGAACTGCAGCGCGGTCGCGTCCCGCGTGGCGGCTTTGTCGAGCTCGCCGTTCGGGTCGTCCTTGGACAGCACGCGGTTCCACGCGATCTCGGCGACCAGGCTCGACTCGCGGGCGATGAGACTCGGCCCGAAGGTCGCGAGCGTCGACAGGTTCAGGTGCGCCGTGCGCCCCAACGCCGGCTGCGGCTGCGGCGCGCCGAAGCCGCCCGGGTAGATCATGTTGGTGCTGCGCAGCGGCATGTCGTCGCGCACCGAGGCTTCGCCGGCGACGTTGAAATCGCCGAACGTATGCGAGGCGCTCACGCCGGCCGTCTTGACGTTGGCAGGGAACTTGTAGAACCACGTGCCCGGCAGCGTGCCGTCCGGGCCCGGCGGCGCGGCGGGATTCAGGTTGCCGTACAGCTGGCCCGACTTGTCGTGGAAACGCGCGACGTAGGCGCCGAGGTCGGTCTCGCCGAGGCGCCACTTCAGCTGCAGGCCGAACTGGCCCGAGTCTTTCGGCTTCTGGTCCGCGCCCGTCGTCAGCACGTAGTTGCCCGAGATCGGCGTGCCGGCCGGGATGCTGACGAACTCCGGCTGTTGCGAGCCCCACGGCACGTTCGCGGTCGAGAAGTAGCTGCCCGCGGGCGCGAGCCGGTCTTCCTCCCAGCGGAACTGCACGTAGCCGCCGACCGAGACCTCGGGGCTGATCTGCAGCTGCGCCGACAGCTGCGGCACCGGGCGGATGATCTCCTTGAACTGCGCGTTCGGCGACGCGAGCAGCTTGTCGATGTCGACCGGACCCTGCGCGCGCGCGATGCCGTTGTCGCCGAAGAACAGGCTCTCACCATACTGCAGCGCATGGCGGCCCAGGCGCGTCGTCAGCTTCATGCCGTTGGGAAGTTGCCAGCCGCCGAACACGAAGGCGTCGAGCAGCTCGGCGTTCTCGCCGGCCATCTTCTTCGTGCGACCCGGGAACTCGTCGAACGGCATTTGGCCGATCGTCGGGTCGTTGTCGGCCTTCGTCTTGCGATGCAGCAGCCCGTCGTACCAGGCGGCCGCGCTCAGGCGCAGGCCGAAGTCGCGCCGCCAGACGGCATCGAACTCGGACAGCAGGTCGCCACGCGCCGACACCAGGCCCTTGTCCTGGAAGTTCTGGTCGCCGGCGTTGAAGTTCAGCGCTTGGGGAAACGCAAACGAGGGCGGCGCCGGCGGCGGCGCGCCGGTCGGCACCTGGCGGAACGAATCCTTCAGCGCCGGGTCGGCCGACTCGGTGCGGAACTTCGTGCTCGCGCGCACGCTGTTGTCCCAACGCACGGACCAGTCCGGGCTGCCGGTGTCGATCTCGAAGGCCTGCGCGCTGCAGGCCAGCGCCGCGGCGGCGGCGAGCGCTGTCGGTCGCAGCGCGTGGATGGTTCTCATCGGTGTCTCCTTGTCTCGGTGGAAATGCTTGTCGTCATGCCGGCTGCGCCACGGTCTGCGCGAGCCGCTCCATCAGCAGGCTCAGGTCGGCGGTGCTGTCGGGCTGCAGGTCCCAGCGCGCCGCGGTGGTGGTGATCTCGTGCACGCGCCGCACACGCTCGGCGCGCCGGCGCTCGAAGGCCTCGAAGAGCTGCGCGCGGTTCACGTCGGCCTCGAGCAGGTCGGCGAGCACGCGCGCGTCCTCGACGGCCTGTGCGGCGGCCTGGCCGAAGTGCGGCGGCAGCGCGTGCGCGCAGTCGCCGACCGCGAGCACGGCGCCGCGGTGCCAGGGCATCTCGAGCAAGGCCGAGCGGGCCGGCCGAAGCGTGATCGGCGTGTGCTGATCGAGCTGCGGCGCGAGCGCGCGCAGGCGCGGCGCGAACGCGGACAGCGCGGCGCGCAGATGTGCGTCCGGCGCGATGCCCGCGGGCGCCACGCTCGGCTCGGTCAGCGCGAGCCCGGCCTGGTCATGGCGCACCGGCACCATTACCGCCCGCCGGCTCGCGGCGCCGAAGGCGATCAACGGGCGGTCGAGATCGACCGGCCGCGGCAGCACCGTGTACCACCAGGCCTGCGGCAGGTCGTCCGCCGGCGCCGCGTGCGGGAACAACGCACACGGCAGCCCGCTGCGCGCGCCGGTTGCCAGCACGACGAGATCGGCCTCGACCGAGCCGCCCCCGTCGATCACGATCTGCGCGACACCGGCCTGTTCGTGCACCGCCTGCACACGACACGCGCGCCGCAGCGCGACGCCACGCGCCAGCGCCGCGCGCTCGAGCAGGCGATGCAGTTCGTCGTGGCGGATGCCGAGCGCGGCCGGAAAGCGCGGGCCGGCGAGCCGCTCGGTCGGCAGCTCGTGCAGGTGCCGGCCGTGGCGATCGATCACGTCGATGCCGCGGTATGGGAAGCCGGCGCGCACGCAGTCGTCGCCCACGCCCAAGGCGACGAGATCGCGCAGCATGTTCGGCACGACCTCGACGTGCGCGGCCAGCGCACGCGGCTCGGCCGCTTCGTCGAGCAGCTGCACGCGCAGCCCGCGGCTGGCCGCGGCGAGCGCGCAGCACAGGCCGGCGAGCCCGGCGCCGATCACGCAGACGCGCATCTGGCGCTGCGTCATCGCAGCACCTCGTGCATCGCAGGCGTGAGTTCGCCCTTCGCATGGCCGCTAGCCATTCGTTGTCTCCGTGTCGTGGTTTGACTGTCCCCAGGGCCGGTCTGCGCCCGGCGCGTCCTCGGGGATCGGGTTGACGAGAGGTTACGAAGCGCAGGTCATTCAGCAAAATGGTTTGTGCGGATGCATCGCATCGACGCGCTGAATACTTTTCGGGTTAACCCTCGACCCATGCGCTTCAACAAACTCGACCTCAACCTGCTCGTCGCGCTCGACGCGCTGCTGACCGAATGCAGCATCACGCGCGCCGCCGAGCGTGTGCACCTGTCGCAATCGGCGATGAGCAACGCGCTCGGCCGGCTGCGCGACTACTTCGAGGACGAGCTGCTGGTGCAGGTCGGTCGGCGCCTCGAGCCGACGCCGCGCGCCGAGACGCTGCGCGAGGCGGTGCGCGACGTGCTGGTGCGCATCGACACCTCGATCGCCGCGCAGCCGCAGTTCGAGTGCACGAGCTCGGACCGCGAGTTTCGCCTGTGCATCTCCGACTACTCAATGGAGGTGCTGCTGCCGCGCGTGCTCGAGATCGCCGCGCGCCAGCGCAGCACGGTGCGCTTCCGACTGCAGCCGCAGGTGGCGTATCCGGCGCGTGCGCTCGAGCGTGGCGAGGCCGACCTGCTCGTGATCCCCAAGGCGTATGTCTCGCCCGACCATCCGACTGACATGCTGTTCAACGACGAGTTCGTCTGCACCGTCTGGCGCGAGAGCAGCCACGCGCGCCGCGGCCTGAGCTTCGAGGACTATGCGGCCGCCGGCCACGTCGTGATGCAGCCGGTGGACACCGACAAGCCCGCGTTCGAGAGCTGGTTCGTGCAGCGCTTCGGGCTCTCGCGCCGCATCGAGCTGACGACCTACAGCTTCGCGGCGCTGCCCTTCCTCGTCGTCGGCACCGAGCGTGTCGCGACGGTGCACTCGATGCTCGCGCGGGCCGTCGAGCCTGCGCTGCCCATCAAGTTGATGCCTCTGCCGCTGCCGATGCCGCCTTTCGAGCAGGCGATGCAGTGGCACAAGCACCGCTCGCTGGACCCCGGGCTGCTGTGGTTGCGCGACGTGATGAAGCAGGCTGCGCAGGCGCTACCGGCCGTCGGGGCTGGGGCCTCGGCCAGCACTTGAGTCGCTACACGACGGCGACTGTCGGCTTTGTGACCCTCGGGGAAAACGACGGTTCTTGGCCGGGACCACCAGTTCGCGGACGCTGCAGAGACCGGCCGCTGGCCAGTCCAGCTGTCACGACGAATGTCAACGGTCAGGCCGGGGCTTGCGGCATGTGTGCATTCGATGCCGAGATGGGACTCGGTCAATCTGATGCCGCCTCGGGTCGCGCCCCGACGCCTTGGGCGGTAGCTACGGGTCCGACCCAAGGTCACATCGTCGCACTGCTGGCGCATGTTCGCGCACGCGCTGACCGACGGCCGGCGGGTGTGAGCCCGCCGGTATGCGCACGGACGTTGATTCAGGGCGCTTGTGTCGCCTGTCCGACCACCACGTACCAGGCCACGAATGCCGCGCTGACGAGCGCACCGGGCAGGTAGTTGCCGGTGCGCCGCCAGGCGAAGGTCGAGACCGCGGCCACGAAGGCCAGCAGTGGCACGAAATTGATCGAGATGATGGTGCGCAGAGCGTCGAACATGTGGAACTCGAGCATCCGGTGCGTCGACAGCATCAGCCCGTACTGCAGGCACAGGAAGGCGACGAAGCCGCCGCCCAGCGCCGCGAAGGCCGCCAGGTACTGCCCTGCCGCACCCGCCACCGCCGGGGTGATGATGGCGTGCAGCACGCGCAGCGTGATGACGAAGTACACGGCGAACGCCACCAGGTACACCGGGAAGGCACCCGCCTGCCAGCGGCTCATGGGCTTGAGGGCGATGAACCAGATGCGGACGTCCAGGTTGAAGACGAACTGCACCGTGGCCACGAGCGCATAGGCCAGCACGAACACTGTCGCCGCGAAGGACAACGCGCGCAGCGGCTGCGTCACCAGCGGGCCGAGCGACGCGCCCGGGGCACGGGTCAGGCGCGCGGCCACCAGCACGATCAAGGCGTTGCCCAGTGCCCAGAAGGCGATCTCGTTGGAGAACAGCTGCGGCAGCCACGGTGACGCCGGCAGCAGGACACCGCCCAGCCGGCACAGCGGCAGGAAGCTCAGCGCCGGCACCACGGCGCCGAACAGCAGGGCGGTCCACCAGCGCGCGCCGCGCGTCGCCGGTCCGGCTGCCGGCGCAGACGCGGGGCTCCGAAGCGACGAGAAGGCCGGCACCCGCAATAGAACGTCGATGGTGCCGAGGACGAACACCGCCAGTCCGATCAGCGCCAGCAGCGTGCCGGCCTCCTTCCAGTACCAGACCTGGTCGCCGGCCGGCTTCGGGCTGCCGCCTTTGAGCGTGCGCTGGAACCAGTCGACGGCATGCCCGATCGCGGTGGGCGAGATGTGGTCCATCGGGTGGGTGATGGCTGGTGTGTAGAGCACACGTGCGGTGCCGGCCTCCAACGATCCGTAGACGCGGCCCGGTTCGACGGGCGCGTCGGTGGCGAACACCGACTGCAGCTTCTTGCTGTTCGAGACCTCTGCTGCAGTGGGGACGTTCCACATGATGCCGGGGAACTCATCGTACCGGCTGAACACCACAGCCAGGTTGCGCGGGAACTCCGGCGTGCCCTCCGGGGCGAAAGGCTTGCCCGTGCTGGAGCCCTCGAGCACAAGGGCCTTGTACGCGTCTGGCATGGCGGCGGCGGCGTTGACGACCGCCCAGCCGCCCATGCTGTGGCCCTCGAGGCCGATGTTGTCCTTGTCGACGATGTCCAGGCTGCGCAGGTACTTCAGGCCGTCGATGCCGCCGAAGGCGTTGGCGAAGGCCGGCGGCGCGCTGTAGCCGTGGCCGGTCTGGTCGAGCGCGAGCACCACATAGCCGCGGCGCGCGAACTCGATGGCGAAGCCGCTTTGCGCCTCGCGCGAGTTGAAGTAGCCGTGCACGGCCAGCACGCCGGGAGCCGGGGTCTTTGCGGTGGCGTTCGGCGGCACGTACAGGTGCGCGCTCATCGGCGTGCCGTTGGTGCCGGTGAAACGCACGTCCTGGATGCGCACGCCGCCCGCCGTCTGGACGAAGTGTGCGAGAAGGACGCCGGCGATCACGAGCAGCAGGCCGGCCCAGAGCAGCCGGGCCGAGGACTTGGGCGGGGTGTGGGGCGGGTTCATCTTGGTCTCGCTGGAAGAGCGGGGGGATGGGCAGCGCCCTCAGCGGCACTCGAAGCTGCCGGCGTCTTCGGTATCCGTGGCCCCGGTCTTGAGCATGGCCTGCTTCGGGTAGGCGCACAGCGGCCGGCTGCGCGTGGCCGGCCAACCGGCGGCGATGACATCGGGGTCGGCGGCGTTCAGCGTCGCCCGCACCGATGCAGGCGGCGTGCCTTTCTCGACCCAGTCCTCCAGCGCCGTGAGCATGTCGAAGCGGTCGGTCGCGGGCCCACCGGCGCAGTGGTTCATCCCGGGCACAAGGAACAGACGGGCGTAGTCCGCCGCGCTGGTGTCTTTCGCCCTCAGCGCGTCGTACCAGGCGATCGTGTCGTTGGGCGAGAACACCGGGTCGGCCGTGCCGTGCACGACGATCAGCTTGCCGCGCGCCTTCAGCGTGGCCAGCTCGGTCGGGTTCGGCGGGGTCATGAAGTCCATCGCCGACTCCTTGTAGGTCGCGGTGGTGGCGAAGATCTTCGGGGCACCGGTGTCCATGCTGAAGCCGAGCTGGTAGCCCAGCCCGCCGTCAGAGAGATCCGGCGCATCGGGCGGCGAGGTGAAGATGAAGCCCATGGCGCCTGCGCCGATCAGCGTGTTGAAGGGCAGCGGGGCGAAGCCGGCGTCGAGCTTCCAGAAGCGCCAGTTCTGACCCGCCACGCCCGCATCCCAGGGCCAGCTTGCGTACAGGCTCTGCCCGGCGGTGTCGCGCGCGCCCGCGAAGACGTTCTGCAGCGCGCTCTTCTGCGCGGCCGTCAGGCAGTCGGCAGCGGGACCGCCCGTGCAGGTGGGCACATCGGATGCCAGGTTGAACGCCGACTGGCAGGCGGCGCGGTCGTTGACCATGCCGTCGGCCACGCCGTCCAGCGCGTCGCACTTGGCGAGGATCTTCTGCGCCAGCAGGCTCATGGCAGTGGTCGGAAACGCGTCCTTGGGCAGCTGGCCCGTCGTCGCGGCCGACATGAACTGCTGCGTGTCCCAGGCCTCGGCGATCGCGGCCTTGGGGAGGTTGAAGCCGGGGTCCGCGGCGACGTAGCCGTCGAACTGGTCGGCGAAACGGGAGGCGGCCACCATGGCATCGCGGCCGCCATTCGAGCAGCCGAGCAGATACGAGCGCGCGGGGCTCCTGCCGAAGCGGGCCTGGATGATCTGCTTGGCGGTCACGGTGACCTGGCCGACCGCGTTGTAGCCGTAGTCGCTGCGCGCCTGAGGGTCGATCGCGAACGTCGAGTCGGACTGGCCGGTGTCGTGCCCGCCATCGGTGCTGGCGACCGCATAGCCTCGCTCCAGGGCCGTGCCGGTCGGCGCGTTGAGCAGGTTGCCGGTGGCCGGCACGATGAAGCCGTTGGTGCCGCCGCCGCCCTGGAAGAAGAACTTGCCGTTCCAGGCCGCCGGCAAGGGGGTGCGCAGCTCGAAGCCGATCGCGTAGGACTTGCCGTCGATGCCGGTGCGCGCGTTCAGCGAACCGTTGACCTTGCAGTGGGCGGGCAAGGCGCCCGATGCCGCCACTTCGACGGCGCTGGCCACCTGCAGGTTCGGGATCTTCAGGTTGGCCGTGGTCAGGTCGCCGCAGGCGAGGACGGTCGGGTCGTCGGACCCGCCGCTGCAGCCGGCCAGCAGGCTGCTCGCCGCGACGAGCGCGGCCAGGCTGAATTTGCGCATGATGTGTCTCCGATCGTTGTCGTTGCCGATCGGACAGCCTCGAACGAGCCGATCGGTTGGAGGCAATCTACGCAGGCGCGCGGCGCTCGTCTTGTCGCGCCGGGCAGGTTTTGTCGAATCCGGACGTCAGCGTCCGATACTGCTTCGGTAGCGGCCCGGCGGCGTTCCGACGTGGCGCACGAAGGTGCGGGTCAGCTGGCTCTGGTCGGCGAAGCCGCACTGCAAGGCGACCTCGGCCAGGGCCAAGCCCTGCGCGATCAGACGTTTCGCATGGTCAACACGGCAGCGCAGTAGGTACTGGTGCGGCGAAAGCCCGGTGGCATCGCGGAACGCGCGGCACAACTGTCGCTGGCCCAGGCCCGACGCTTCAGCAAGCTCTTGCAGAGTCACCGGCTCTGCGAAACGTGTCTCGACCAATTCGATCGCGCGAGCACAGGCACGGCTCGTTGGCGCCAGGATGTTCGGCTGTTGCAACCCGCCGAGGTGGGCCAGCAGCGCGGTGATCAGCGACTCGCCCACCAGCGGGCCCGCCGGACTGCCCTGGGCCAGATCGGCCTGAAGTGCGTCGAAGACCAGCTCCAGGACGCGTGTGCGTGCGGGCTCACGGTGACCGACAGGCGCCAATCGACGCGCTTCGCCAAACACCGATTCGACCAGCGCAGGCGCCACGAAGAGGAACTGCGAGCGCCCACCGTCGCGCCAGTCGAAGTGCTGCTCGTCACCTTCGCGCCAAACCGAGAACCCGGCGGCGAACCGATGCCATTCCCGTGTGCCGAGAGCGCGGCGAGCCTCGTGATGCATGCCGCGCTGGATGCAGTAGCGCTGGTGGCCGTGATCGACGGCGCCCTCGGCCGCACCGTCAATGTCGGTGAAATAGGCCCCCTGCCAGCCGACCTCGCTGCTGTCTAGCAGGAAGCGAGGCATCACCGACACGTTGTAGAGACCTCGGGGACCGGGCAGGGGAGCAATGCGCATGGCGACGAAGCGATCCAGGAACTCTAACCTCGACATCCGGATGTCCGCATCCGTAGTAGGCCCGGTGCACGGCGCGCGATCGCAAGGCGAACCGGGGTAGGTGACGGCCGCCGCCTGCTGCGGCCTATGGGTGCGGGCCTCGTCCGAGCCTGCGTCGTAGTCAGCCACGTAGGTCGAGCCCTCATGGTGGGTCGCCTGGAAGCTGGCTGTCATCACCGGGAGCACCCAACTCGAACCCGATCATGGACGCTGGCGAGAGCGGAACCTTAGAAGGGCTGAAGTGGATCGGCGACCACGGACCGGCGCCGGCGTCTCCTGTCGAGCGGGCAGGCCGCAAAGCAGGGCCAAACCTTGCCGCCTGCCGCTTGTTGCGCCAGTTCCTTCGGCACGGCGTCCGCCAGCCACTGCATCAGCAGGCGCACACGGGCGTTGCCGCGCACGTCGGGATGGTGCAGCAGCCACAGGCCCATGGACTGTCCCTCGATCGGCGGCGTGATGCGCAGCAGTCGCGGCTCCTGGGCCGCGGCGAACATCGGCAGCGCGACGGCGCCCAAGCCGGCGGCGGCGGCCATGAGCATGGCCGGCAGCGAATCTGACTTCATCCGCGGACGCACCTCCGGCAGCGCCTGGCTGAACCATTGCGCAATGCCGGTGTAGGCAATGCGGTCGTCGAAACCGATCCAGGGCAGATCCTGAAGCACCGGCTGTCCGCCGCGCCGCGGCAGCAGCGCTCGCGCGGCATAGATGGCGTAGCGCAGCTCGGCCACCTGGCGCCCGACCATCGACTCCGGCGGCCGGTCGGTTGCCCGCAGCGCCAGGTCAGCCTCGCGCCGCGTGAGGTCGACGGCACGGTTGGAGACGTCGGCCTCGATCTCGATGCCCGGATGCCCGGCAAGGAAGCGCTGCAGCAGCGATGGCAAGAGATAGCCCGCCAGCATCTCGCTTGTGGCCAAGCGGATCACGCCTTCCATACGGGCGTCGGCACCGCTGATCGCACGCTCGGCAGCCAGCGCCGCGGCCTCCATCTCCGCTGCCGCGGCTGCCACGGCCTCGCCCTGAAGATTGGCCCGCCAGCCCGTGCGCGAGCGATCGAAGAGCCGCGCGCCGATGCGTGCCTCGGCCTCCTCGATGCGGCGGAAGACCGTGGAGTGGCGCAGCGCCAGCTCGCGGGCCGCTCCGTTCAGGCTGCCCGCCCGGGCCACGGCCAGCACCGTTCGCAGGTCGTTCCAGTCCAGCGCGCTTGTGCGTGTGCGCAAGTTCTTCTTGCCCAATTTCGGAATTTCCTTGTGCAGATCGGCAGCCTATCGTAGTCCACACGTCGCCGCCCCTGGCGGCGCGGCAACCCACCCGAGGCGGCCCGACCGCCTCCCATCAAAGGACTTCGACCATGTCACGCTTTGCTCACAAGACCCTGCTCGTCACCGGCGGTACCAGCGGCATCGGCCTGGCCACGGCGCGCCGCCTGACCGACGAAGGCGCCCGGGTCATCGTCACCGGCTCGCGGTCAGCGTCGCTCGAGGCCGCCCGTGCGGTGCTTGGTGACCGCGCCCACTACCTGCAGAACGACGCGGCCGATCCGGCTGCGTCGGAGGCTCTGGCCACAGCCATCCAGACCCTCGCACCACGGCTGGACGGCGCCTTCTTCAATGCCGGCTTCGGCCGTTTCCAGCCGCTGGAAGGCGTGACGGCCGACGAGTTCGACGCACAGTACGCCGTCAATGTCCGCGGTCCTCTGCTGCAGGCCAAGGCCTTGTCGCCGCTGCTGGCCGAAGGCGGCGCGCTCTTGTTGAACACCTCGGTGGCGCGCGAGAAGGGATTCGGGTCGATGGCGATCTACGCCTCGACCAAGGGGGCCGTGCGCACGCTGACCCGCGTGCTGGCGCGCGAACTGGCGCCTCGCGGCATCCGCGTCAACGCGGTGAGCCCCGGGCCGATCGAGACCGCCTTCTTCGACCGCACGGGCATGCCCGCCACGGCGGTGGCCGAGTTCGGCCAGGCGGTGCTGCAGCAGGTGCCGCTGGGCCGATTCGGCCGGCCCGACGAGGTGGCCGCGGTGGCGGCCTTCCTGCTCTCGGACGACGCGTCCTTCGTGACCGGGTCCGAGTACGTTGTGGACGGAGGGATCGCGCAGGTCTGACAGGCGGCGGTCGAGACCGCGTCGCGATGGGCTGCGTTCGCAGCCCACCGTCGTGTCCCGCCTGCCTCGGGTGAGCGTTCGCCACTGCGGCGCGTCGTCGGAGCGACCGCTCCTGGCCCGGGACCGGCGCCCGCGAACTTCAGCTGACCGGCGTCACCAAATTGGCAGACGGGTTTCAGGCGGCGAGTTCGCCGAGCCGGCTGTCAAGCCTCGACCCACAGCTGACTCTCAGCGCTTTGAATGAGGCGATGGAGGGCAATGCTCTGTCAGGCACGGCCCCCTCCCGCGGCCGCCTAGAACAGAACGAACCAGGATGCGAGCCCAAGACCCGCCGCGATGACGGCCCCGACCAACGTGCCAACGAGCCGGTTGGCGCTCATCCGCTGCGCGGTTCCTAGGTTAAGGAACACGAAGCCCAGCACCACGTACAGCAGCACAGGAGCCCTCATGATCGCCATCGGACCTTCGGGCCACCTCCGTGCTCAACCTTCGCTGGTGTCGGAGCTGACCCACAAGTCACCTGGCATCGTGAGGACTTGGGCCGGCAATTCCATGTCTTCGAACGGATTCGCCTCGTGCGGGGCATCTCCCAGGCGCAGAAGCTCGTCGAGCGCTTCGCGCAGTGCCTGCGCCGAGCGGCGTACATCCGGTGAGAGGTGAACAGTTTGACCGAGACGCTCGATGAACGAAGGCAAACTGTCGCGGCGGGTGCCGTGGAAGCTGTGACTCATTGGACCATTCCCTGTTGAAGACTCGAGGATTCCGGACCGCTCTATCTGGCGGTTCAATGCGAGACCAATGCAACTTGGATCAGTCTATGGGCGCAGGCCAAGTAACAACGGGGCGAACAACGGCGCAGTTGCCAGTCAATCCGCCGGGATCACGATCGAGGGCCTCCGCATATATCTCTCCCTTTGGCAGAACGCTTGGATGCCACAGCGGCAGTGGCCGCCTTTTCCTACGCAGCGGACGCCGCTTTTCGCGGGCGAATGTCTGATTGAAAGGCTTGAGAGACCGCTTCGACCAATCTGGCCACCTGACCGCTAGTGGCCGGATGGCGAAGTTGAACGTCCGCTTTACGGCACTACGTCCTTAGCACCCTCGAGGGCGTGCCAATGGGCAGTTCTCCGAAGCGGTCATTCATCCCTCCCGCGCGTTGAACTAACCTCGTGGCGAGCGGCTGCTTTCCAGTCGCCATCCAAGGCCTCGCGTCGAGGGAAGTGCAAGAGACCTGCCGCAAAGCGGACGGGCGAAGTGTCCTCCCGACCCGTAGCAGACTTCGGCGACACATTTGCCTTGACCTTCGATACGGGGATTTGGTCCTGGTCATGTCAGAGCCACGCAAAGGCCAGCGCAGCATCTCAATGCTTGCTGAAGAACTTCCAACGGCCTTCCGATATCACTTCCACGTGGCCGTCGACCACCAAGATCGCCGTCTCCTCATCGATCGCATAGGCAGGCCCTTCGATGCGCGCCGCCCACTTCTCCGCTTCGGCCATGGTGTTCTCCGGCATGTGGGGGTTGTCCAAGTGCGGGAAGATCGAAAAATCGACTACGCCCAGGGTGCGGTCGTCTCCGGTGATGGACGGCTTGGCGGCGACGAATTCGTCGCCGACACGCGGACTCATCACCATGCTGCCCGCGCTCAGGCCAACCCAAACGGTTTCTTTGAGCGACGGCAGCAGGTCTGCCAACCCGGACTGCCGCATCCAGTAACCAAGGTAAACGGCGTCGCCCCCATCTACCAGCAGGACATCCGCCTGGCGGACCCACGGGATCCAACGCTGTTTATCGATGGAGGGGAGTGCGGTGAGTTCCAGCACGCCTACAGACTTCCATCCAAGTTCAACCATCGGGCAGGGGGACTGGCCGGTGATGAATCGCCACGCACCCGCCGGGGTGCCCTGCGGGTGCCCATAGTGCGAGGTCGGGATACACAGCGCCGTGCATTCGGCGATCGGTTTGCCCAACAGATCCAGCAGCGCGTTATGAATACTCGCGTTCTGGATACCTGCGGAAGTGAGAAGAAGCTTCACGTTGCTCCTCTGAGTCGCGCGCGGGGCGATCCAAGTCTAAGTGATCTGGTCGTTGCCTGACGTCCGCTGTTGGCCGATCTGGGCCGGTCGCGACAAGCCACGTCGTCCAGCGTAGCTCGTAGACTGCCCCCATGGTCTACGTCGCTGTGACTCCAGCGGGCCGCGCCAATGCGATTCGTGTACCCCAATGAACGAAATACGGCACACGAATCTGGTCAGTCCCTTTCGCGCGTTGGAATTTGTGCCAACCAGTCACGCGCGCACTACAGCCGCAGTCGTGTATTTGCACGGCGCCGGAGTGCGCGGGGAGGATCTGTCCCTCGTGAAGCGCTATGGGCTGCCAGCGATGCTCGCAGACGGTCGGGCGTCGACGAACTGCAGCGTCATCTGCCCTCAACTGGAGGCAGGGGGCGAGTGGGAACCCGAGCATCTGCGTCGCTTCATCGACGAAGTTCGCGCGAGGTTTCAGCGGGTCATCCTGATCGGTTACAGCCTTGGGGCATCGGCGTCTCGTTCGTGATGGCCCACGCGCTCGCGCGTTCTGGGTCGACTTCGCGAATCTCCAGCTCCAGCCCGCAGGCTAGGCATGGGTTCTCGGCGGCGATGGCCGCGGCTTCGTCGAGGCTGCGGGCGACGATGAACCAGTAGCCGCCGATGACCTCCTTGGCCTCGGCGAAGGGGCCGTCGATCACGCCGTGCCTGGACACGCTGCGGCGCTCGGCCTTGAGGCGCTGGCCGGGCTTCATGCGCCCGTTCGCGAGGCCGAGCTCGTACCAGACGTAGAAATCGTCGATCGCGCGCTGGATGGTTTCCTTGGGCCGCGTGGCGTCCCATTGGCCGCGCGAGAGCACCAGGTAGTCGGTCGGGCCGCTCATTTCGGTTGCCTCGCGTAGCTCACCGTCAGCATCTCCCACATATGCCCGTCGGGCACCTGCCAGTAGAGGCTGCGGCCGCCCCAGTCGGTGCAGACCTGGTTGTCCATCGGGCCGCGCACGTTCGAGCGGTAAGGGATGCCGGCGGCCTGCAGCCGGCCGAGGATGGCGTCGAACTCGGCCTCGCCAACGCGGAAGCAGAAGTGCTGGACGGGGAAGTCCTCGTCGGTGTCGATGAAATCCAGCGTCAGGCCGGGGTTGACGTAGACGGCGGCGAAGGGGCCGGCCGCCGCCGGGCCCCAGGGCACGCCGAGCAGATCGGCCAGCTGGCGGGCCGATTCCAGCTTGTGGTGCGACGAGACGATGGAATGGTCGAGTTCGATGCTCATCTTGGGCCTTCCGGATTCGGATGGCCTGCGATGGTAGGTCGGGCCGCGCCGCTCGCCGGCAGGCTGACCTTCACCCTCAGACCGCCGTAGGGGCTTTCGCCCAAGGTGACCGTGCCGCCGTGCTGGGCGGCGGTCTCGTCGACGATCGCCAGGCCCAGGCCCGAGCCCGACACCGGCTGGCCGGGCGGGCGGTGGAAGCGCCGCAGCGCGTCGCGCCGCTCGGCCGGCGGGATGCCCGGGCCGCTGTCGTCGACGACCAGCAGCACCTGGCCGGGCATCGTCTGCACCCGCACGGTGATGGACTCTCCCGCGCCGGCGTACTTCAGCGCGTTGTCGAGCAGGTTGATGAGCATCTCCTGCAGCAGCACCGGGTCGCCCTGCACGGTGGCCGTGCCGTCGGGCGGCTCGTCGAAGCCGAGGTCGGCGCCGTCGCCGACCGCGCGTGGGGCGAGGTCGAGGCAGACCTGGCGCGCCAGCGCGACGAGGTCCACCTGCTCGCGGTGGGCCACCGGGCCGTGCTCGGCGCGGGTCAGCGACAGCAGCTGGTTGGCCAGCCGCGCCGCCGCGTCGGCCGTGCCGCCCATGGCCTGCACGATTTCGCGCAGCGCCTGCGGGTCGTCCTCGCGCGCGGCCAGCGCGACCTGGGTCTTCAGCACCGCGATCGGCGTGCGCAGCTGGTGCGCGGCGTTCTCGATGAAACGCTTGCGCAAGGTGATCAGCTCGGCCAGCCGCGCCACGTAGCGGTTCAGCGCCCGCACGAAGGCGCGCGTCTCGCCCGGCGCGGTGCGCTCGTCGAACGGGGTCAGGTCGTTGACCGTGCGCGCCTCGGCGTTGTGCCTCAGTCCGTCGAGCGGCGCCAGCCCGCGCCGCACGGCCACCAGGATCAGCGCGACCGCCAGCGCAAGCAGCAGCACCTGCCTGGCAATCGCCTGCGCCAGGATGCGGTGGGTCACCCGCTCGCGCGCTTCGAGCGTCTCCGCCACCTGCACCAGGGCCATGCCGTTGAAGCCGGGCTCGCTGACCGGCTGGTGCAGCGCGGCCACGCGCACCGGCAGGCCGCGGTAGCGCGCGTCGTAGAAGTGCACCAGCGCCGGGTAGGCGGGCGACAGGTCCATCCCGCCGGGCACCGGCGGCAGGTCGTCGAAGCCGGCGAGCAGGCGCTGGTCGGGGCCGGTGATGCGGTGGAACACGCGGGCGCCGAGGTCCGACTCGGCCATGTCGAGCGCCGCGTACGACAGGTCGACCACGAGGTGCCCGTCGACATCGCGGATGGTCTCGGCCATCGTGCGCGCCGCCAGCAGCAGCGAGCGGTCGTACGCCGCGTTGGCGATCGCCGCGCCCTCGCGGTAGGCGTACAGCGCGCTGAGTGGCAGCAGGATCACCGTCGGCAGCAGCAGCCAGCGCAGCAGCGTGCTGCGCAGCGAGGCGACCTCGCGCGGCGTCGAACTCATCACGTCACGCCGCACGTTCCAGCATGTAGCCCAGGCCGCGCAGCGTGCTGATGCGCACGCCGCAGGCCTCGAGCCGCTTGCGCAGGCGGTGCACGATGACCTCGACGTTGTCGATGCTCGAGGCGCCGTCGAGCACCTGCTCGTAGAGAAACTCCTTGCTCACGGCGCGGCCCGGGCGCTCGAACAGCAGGCGCAGCAGCGCGGCTTCCTTCTTTGGCAGCGGCATCGGCGCACCGTCGCGGTAGAAGGCGCTCTGGCGCGCGTCGAAGCTCAGGCCGCCGATGGTGCGCAGATCCTGCCGCAGGTCCTTCGGCCGCCGCAGCAAGGCCTGCACGCGGGCCTCGAACTCGGCCAGGTCGAAGGGCTTGGGCAGGTAGTCGTCGGCGCCGGCGCGCAGGCCCTCGACCCGATCGGCCACGTCAGCGCGCGCTGTCAGGATGAGCACCGGCGTGGCATCGCCGCGGGTGCGCAACTCGCGCAGCAGCGCCATGCCCGGGCGCTTGGGCAGGGTCAGGTCGAGCACGACGAGGTCGAAGCCGCCTTCGCGCAGACGCAGCTCGCCCTCCTTGCCGTCGATGGCGAAGACCACGTCGCAACCGGCCTGGCGCAGCGCGCGCCCGATCCAGAGCGAGAGTTCAGGGTGGTCTTCGACCAGCAGCAGTCGGGGCAGGGGTGTCATGCGCGCGTCGAGCGTAGCCGGCGGGGCTGTCGAACGGCTGTCAAGCGCTCGGTACTTTCCCCAGCCCCGATTGCAAGCCGATCGCAAGCGCTCGCGCCGAGCATCCCGTCCCGGACATTCCCTCGACCCCGTCTGGAGACAACGACCCATGAGAAAGACCGCCATCGCCCTCGCCGCCTTCGGGCTGGCCGCGGCCGCCCACGCTGACGTGACCATCTACGGCAAGCTCGACGCGGGCTTTCGCAAGTCCATCGGCAGCGAAGACAAGGAAATCGCCACCAGCGGCGACAGCCGCATCGGCTTCAAGGGCACCGAAGACCTGGGCAATGGCCTGACCGCCTTCTTCGGCATGGAGCACCGCTTCTTCCCCGACACCGGCGTGCAGGACGGCGACATGTTCTGGAAGGGCTACTCGAAGGTCGGCCTGTCCGGTGCCTTCGGCAGCGTGGGCCTGGGCCGCCAGTACACGGCCGCGTTCCTGATGGTGCAGAACAAGGTCGACCCGTTTGCCGGCGACACGGTGGCCCAGGTGCGCGACGTGGCGATGCGCGTCGGCGGCATCACCAAGGTGCGGGTCAACAACTCGGTGGCCTACGACTTCTCGACCAACGGTTTCAAGTTCGGCGCGACGGTGGCCGAGGCCGCGGGCAACGGCACCGGCGGCACCGAGAAGCCGACCTCGTTTGCCGGCAGCTACGCGAGCGGCCCGTTCTTCATCGCCGCCGGCCTGGAGAACCCGGCTGGCGACAACGACCGGCAGTGGAACCTCGCGGCCGGCTACAAGATCGGTGCCGTCGACCTGACCGCCGGCTACGCCGACGGCCGCACCAACGCCGACGTGAAGGCCAAGGGCTACGCCCTGGGCATGAACTGGCAGGTCGGCACGGCGGACATCAAGGCGGCCTACGGCGTGCAGCGCGTCGATGGCACGACCACGGTGCAGAAGCTGGGCCTGGGCTACCACTACAACCTGTCCAAGCGCACGACGATCTACGCCGACGTCGGCCACGACAGCAAGGCCACGACCGAGAAGACCGGCTACGACCTGGGCATCCGCCACAACTTTTGAGCCCCCACGCCCCCTTCCGGGGGCTGCCCCCCGAGGGGGCTCGCGCAGCGGACCGGCGTAGCCGGATCCGCGCACGCCACTTGAAGAAGGGCCCCGCTTGGCGGGGCCCTTTTGTCTCAGACGGCCTGCTCGATCAGCCCCATGTCCGCCGCGCTCATCAGCTCGGTGATGTCCATCAGGATCAGCATGCGTTCGCCGACGTTGGCGATGCCGGTGATGAAGCTCATGTCGACCTGGGCGTTCATCGACGGGGCCGGCTTGACCTGCTCGGTCGACAGCTCCAGCACGTCGGACACTGAATCGACCACCGCACCGACGACGCGGCCCTTGATGTTCAGCACGATGACGACGGTGAAGGCGTTGAAGTCGGCCGTGGCGCAATTGAGCTTCACCCGCAGGTCGATGATCGGCACGATCACGCCGCGCAGGTTGACCACGCCCTTCAGGAAGGCGGGCGAATTGGCGATGCGGGTCGGCTGCTCGTAGGAGCGGATCTCCTGCACGCGCAGGATGTCGATGCCGTATTCCTCGCCGCCGAGGCGGAAGGTCAGGTACTCGCCGTGGGTGGCCGAAGCGGCAGCGCCCTTCGCCGCCGCGCGGGCGGCCTCGTGCCGGGCCACCTGCTTGGCTTCGGTGATCATGTCCATGTTCTCGGTCCTTTGCGTACGGGGGCAATGGATGCGCCGATGGGGCGCGCTCTAGGGCATTTATCGGCGGCCGGCAGCAGATCTGTAGGGCTGCGTGGCCGCCGGCGGGTCAGAAACTTTCCCAGTCGTCGTCGGCCTTGGGCGCGGTGGCCGGGCCGGCGGTGCTGGCCAGGCTGGCGGCGCGGGCGTGGGCGATGGCCTGCGTGGCCACGCGCTCGTGCGCCGGCGGGCGCGGCACCGGCAGCGGTTGCGGCTTCGCCAGCAGCGGACGGGCCGCCGTCGCCTTCGCAGCGGTGGGGGTGGGGGTGGGGGTGGGGGCGATCGGCGCCGGCGTGGCCGGCCGGTCGCTGTCGCCCAGGCGGAAGGTCGACACCACTTCGGCCAGGCGCTGCGCCTGGTGCTTCATGCTGTCCGCGGCGGCCGCCGATTCCTCGACCAGCGCGGCGTTCTGCTGTGTCATCCGGTCGAGCTGGCCGACGGCCAGGTTGATCTGGTCGATGCCGTCGCGCTGTTCGGCGGCACCGGCGCTGATCTCGCCGATGATGTCGGTCACCCGGCGCACCGAGCCGACGATCTCGCTCATCGTCGTGCCGGCGTCCTGCACCAGCTTCGCACCGTGCTCGACCTTGTCGACCGAGGCGCCGATCAGGCTCTTGATCTCGCGCGCCGCCTCGGCGCTGCGCTGCGCCAGGCTGCGCACCTCGCTGGCCACGACCGCGAAGCCGCGTCCCTGCTCGCCGGCGCGGGCCGCCTCCACGGCGGCGTTGAGCGCCAGGATGTTGGTCTGGAAGGCGATGCCATCGATCACGCCGATGATGTCGCCGATCTTGCGGCTCGAGGCCGAGATGTCCTGCATGTTGTCGACGACCTCGCTGACAACAGCGCCGCCGCGCTCGGCGGCCGCCGCGGCCGACGAGGCCAGCTGGTTCGCCTGCGCCGCGGCGTCGGCGCTCTGGCGCACGGCGGCGGTGAGCTGATGCATCGAACTGGCGGTCTGCTGCAGGTTGCTCGCGGTCTCCTCGGTGCGGTTCGACAGATCGGCGTTGCCGCTGGCGATCTCGCCGCTGGCCGATTGGATCGAGGTGGCGCCGGTGCGCACCTCGGCGATCAGGCGCCGCAGCGCCTCGGTCATGTGCTGCAGGCCACGCATCAGGTCGCCGACTTCGTCGTGGCGTGAGGTGTCCACCCGGACCGAGAGGTCACCGGCGGCGATGCGCCCGGTGGTGTTCACGGCATCCTTCAGCGGCCGCACGATCGAGCGTGCGGTGACCCAGGCGCTGGCCAGCAGCATGCCGCACAGCGCCAGCAGCACGCCGGAGATCAGCCAGACGTTGTTCATGCGCTCGGCGCGCGTGGCACTCGCCGTGGTGTCGGCCTGCTGCTTCATCAGGGCCACGAAGGCCTGCTGGCGCTGGTCGTACTGGCCGATGGCGTCGCGCAGGCCGGTCAGGGCCTCGGGTGGCAGCGGGCCGGCCTGGTGGGCGGCGGTGTGGCGCTTGCGCAGGTCGATGTAGGCGGTGCGGGACTGCGCCACCTGCTGCAGCACGGCCTTCTCGTCGGCCGAGTCGGTGAGGCTGTCGAGCCGCTTCTGCAGCTCGCTGATGCGCGCCGAGGTGGCGTCGATGTCGGGCTGCAGAGCCTTGCCGAGCTCGGCGTCGCCGCTGGACAGGATCGCGAAAGCGCGGGCCGCATTGGCCTGCGTCAGCCCACGCCACTGGGCGGAGATCTCCGACTTCTCGCGTTGCACCGCCTGGATGGCGAGCGACGCATCGACCGAGCGCGAGGTGCGAACGGCGGTCAATGCGGCCATGCCGGCGATCACGGTGGCGGTGACGATGGCGGGAAGCCAGATCTTGCTGCCGAGAGAGAGCTTGTTCATGGTCAAGATTTCGGCACGTTGGTGCGCCGGATGAAGTGTTGCGCACCCCCCGATGCCGCTTGGTGCGCAATTTGCACCGGTGTGGCGCACTGGGCGCAAAGAAACAGGCCGCCCGGGGGCGGCCTGCGGTTCACAGCGTCAGCGGCGTCAGAACGAGGTCCACTCTTCGTGATCTGCCGGCACCACCGGCGCGGGCGCGGCGATGGCCTTCGGAAGCGGATGCGGAGTTGGAGTCAGGGCCGGGATCGGCACCGGGGCGGCCGGTTGGACCGGCGCGCCGAGCGCGGCGTGCCCATCGAGCCGGAAGGTGGCCACGACCTGCATCAGGCGCTGGGCCTGGTCCTTCAGGCTCTCGGCGGCGGCGGCGGATTCTTCGACCAGCGCGGCGTTCTGCTGCGTCATCTGGTCGAGCTGGTTGACGGCGGTGTTGACCTGGCCGATGCCCTGGCTCTGCTCGCTCGACGCGGCGGTGATCTCGCCGATGATGTCGTTGACGCGCTTCACCGAGCCGACGATCTCGGTCATCGTCGAGCCGGCTTCCTGCACCTGGCGGGCACCGTTCTCGACCCGGTCGACCGAGGAGCCGATCAGGCTCTTGATCTCCTTGGCGGCTTCGGCGCTGCGCTGCGCCAGCGTGCGCACCTCGCCGGCCACGACCGCGAAGCCGCGGCCCTGCTCGCCGGCGCGTGCCGCTTCGACGGCCGCGTTCAGCGCGAGGATGTTGGTCTGGAAGGCGATGCCGTCGATGACGCCGGTGATGTCGGCGATCTTGCGCGAGCTGGCGTTGATCTCGTCCATCGTGCGCACGACCTGGGCGACGACCGCGCCGCCGCGCTCGGCGACCTGGCTGGCCGACGAGGCCAGCTGCGTGGCCTGGGCAGCGGAGTCGGCGCTGTGGCGCACGTTGCCGGTCAGCTCCTGCAGCGACGCGGCGGTCTGCTGCAGGTTGCTGGCGGTGTGCTCGGTGCGTTGGCTCAGGTCGAGGTTGCCGGTGGCGACCTCGGCGCTGGCGGTGGAGATGCTGTCGGCGCTGGCGCGCACCTGGCCGACGATGTCGCGCAGCGAATGCTGCATGTCGCCCAGCGCGCGCACGAAGGCCGAGACCTCGTCCTTGCCGGTGTCGACGATGTTCTCCGACAGGTCGCCGCGCGCGATGCGCTGGGCGCAGGCCGAGGCGGCGTTCAGCGGCTTGGCGATCGAGCGCGACACCGTCCACATCAGCGCGAAGAAGAAGCCGAGCACCAGCGCGGCGCCGACCAGGCGGCCGTTGGATTGCATCGTGCCGATGCGTTTGGTCTCGTCGCGCTCGGCGGCGATGCGGGCTTCCGTCTCCTTGACCATCGCGGCGAAGGTCGTGCGGGCCTTCTCCAGATCGGGCAGGGCGCGCTGGGCATAGGCGTAGCCGGCGGTGCTGTCGATCTTGGCGTCGACCACCTGCTGCAGCACGGGGCCGACCTCCTTCGCATAGGCGGCCAGGCCGGCCGCGCCCTCGGCGAGGTGCTTGGCACGCTCGACGTCGTCGGTCCTGGATGTCAGCAGCGTGGTCGTCGCGGCGACTTCCTTGTCCCAGCGGGCCTTGTGCTCGGCTGCTTCGACGGGGTTGTTGCTGTTGAGCAGCACCGACTGTTCATAGCGCTGGATGCGGTCGAACGCGGCCAGGATCGCGCCGGTGTCGCGGCTGACGGTGGCCTGCGCGTCGAGCAGCTCGTCGGTCTGCGTCTGCAGGCTCTTGTAGCTGATGCTGGCCCAGATGCCGAGCGCCAGGATCAGCACGCTGACCACCAGCATGCCGCCGAGCAGGCGGTGTCGGATCGAAATACTGCGAAGAAAGGTTTCCACGGTCGAAGGGCTCCTCATGAGCGCTATGGTCTTGTCAGTGAGCTGCGTTGTCTTCCAGGTGGAACTTGGCGACCAGCGAGGTCAGCAAGGTGGCCTGATCCTTCAGGCTCTCGGCCGCCGCGGCGGATTGCTCCACGAGCGCGGCGTTTTGTTGGGTCATCTGGTCGAGGTGGCCGACGGCCGAGTTGACCTGGCCGATGCCCTGGCTCTGCTCGACGGCGGCGGTGCTGATCTCGCGGATGATGTCGTTCACCCGCTGCACCGAGGCGACGATCTCGTTCATCGTGGCGCCGGCGTCCTGTACCTGGCGGCTGCCCGAGTCGACCTTCTCGACCGACGCGGCGATCAGCGACTTGATCTCGCGCGCGGCTTCGGCCGAACGGCCGGCCAGGCTGCGCACCTCGCCGGCGACCACCGCGAAGCCGCGGCCCTGCTCGCCGGCCCGCGCCGCCTCGACCGAGGCGTTCAGCGCCAGGATGTTGGTCTGGAAGGCGATCGAGTCGATCAACTTGATGATCTCGGCCACCTTGTGCGAGCTGCTGCGGATATCGCCCATGGTGCCGACCACTTCGCTGACCACTTCGCCGCCGCGCTGGGCGGCCTGGGCGGCGGTCGCCGCCAGTTGGCTGGCCTGCCGGGCGTTGTCGGCGTTCTGGCTGACGGTGGAAGTCAGCTCTTCCATGCTGGAGGCGGTGTCCTCCAGCGCGGCGGCCTGCTGGGTGGTGCGGGTGGACAGGTTGCGGTTGCCCTCGGCGATGCCCTCGGCACCGCCGTGGATCAGCTGGCTGCTGTGGCGCACCGTGCCGACGGTGTTCGACAGGTGCTGCTGGATGTTGCTCAGCGAGGAGAACAGCTGGCCGATTTCGTTGCTGGC
>NZ_DATFAN010000110.1:0-16386 GCF_035254525.1 Ideonella sp.
ATGACTTCCTCGAAGCCCTTCTTGCGGTCGATCGCGGGCGCGGAGCCCACTGTGCCCTGCAGCTCGACGACATTCACGTCGCCCTGCGTGCCCTTGACCTTCTCGAGCAGCCAGCGCCCGGCCTTGCGGCCTTCTTCGGTGAAGTCCGAGCCCATGAAGGTCACGTACAGCGAAGTGTCCTTGCTGTCGACCGCGCGGTCGGTCAGCACCACCGGGATCTTGGCGGCCTTGGCCTCGCGCAGCACCGTGTCCCAGCCCGATTCGACCACCGGCGAGAAGGCGATCACGTCGACCTTCTGCGCGATGAAGGAGCGGATCGCCTTGATCTGGTTCTCCTGCTTCTGCTGCGCGTCGGAGAACTTCAGGTCGATGCCGGCCTGCTTGGCCGCGGCCTTGATGGACTCGGTGTTGGCGGTCCGCCATTCGCTTTCCGCGCCGACCTGGCTGAAGCCGAGCACGACCCGCTTCTGGGCCTGGGCGGCAAGCGGGGAAAGCATCGCCGCCACGGCGGCGACGATGGCTGTGGTGAAGAACCTGCGGCTGGCTTGCACGAATGTCTCCTGGTGTTTGCAGGCAGCCCCGGTGGCTGCCGATCGCAAGGATGCTGCGATTAAAGTATGACTATTGAATGTCCGGTATTGGGGTTTTCCGGCAGAGAGGCCCTCGGCTTGCCAAGGTGATCGGCCGCCGTCATCAACTGACGGTCTGGCAAAAAAGTATGACGATTTACGCCTCGGCAAGGCGCCGCGGCCTTCAGCCCGGCACCGAGAAGCGGTAGACGGTGCGGCTGCGGTACACCTCGCCCGGCCGCAGGATCGTGCTGGGCCAATCGGGGTGGTGGGGCGAGTCGGGGGCGTGTTGCGGCTCGAGGCAGATGCCGTCGCCCTGGCGGTACAGCACGCCGCCGCGGCCGGGCTGGCTGCCGTCGAGGAAGTTGCCCGAATAGAACTGGATGCCCGGCTCGGACGACCACATCCGCATCACCCGCCCGGAAGCCGGGTCCTCCAGGCAGGCGGCCGCTCGCACGCCGTCGCCGAGCGGCGTGTCGAGGACCCAGTCGTGGTCGTAGCCCCGCGCACGGGCGAGCTGCGGGTTCGCGTCGCGCACGCGAGCGCCGATCTCGGTCGCGCGGCGGAAGTCGAACGGCGTGCCCTCGACGGGCGACGTCGCTTGCGGGATCAGCAGCGCATCGACCTCGTGATAGTGGCTCGCGGGCAGCGTCAAGCGGTGCTCGAGCGCGCTGCCGTGGCCGCGCAGGTTGAAGAAGCTGTGATGGCTCAGGTTGACGACGGTGGGCCGGTCGGTGGTCGCCTCGTAGTCGACCTGCCAGGTGTCGCCCGCCAAGGTGTAGCGCACGCTCGTCTCGAGCGTGCCGGGGAAGCCTTCCTCGCCGTGCGGGCTGGTGTAGCGCAGGACGAGCGACGGCACGCCGCCGTGCGTCTCGGTGTCTGCCGACCACAGGCACTTGCCGAAGTGATTGCGCCCGCCGTGCAGGCAGTTGGTCCGTTCGTTGGCCGTCAGGCCGTGGCTGACCCCGTCGATCTCGAGGTGCGCGTTGGCGATGCGGTTGGCATAGCGGCCGACGATGATCCCGAAGTAGTGATCGCGCTGTTCGTAGTCCGCCAGCGTGTCCAGGCCCAGCACCAGGTTGTCGACATGGCCGTGGCGGTCGGGCGCGTCGATGCCGGTGACGATGCCGCCGAGCGTGATGGCGCGCAGCACGAGGCCGGCGCCGCCGTCGAGCACGTATTCGTCGACCGGGCGGCCGTCGCTCAGGCGGCCGAAGGGACGCGCGTGGATGCGGGCGCGGGCAGGCAGGTCGGGTGCGTTCATGCGGTCGGCGAGCACGTCTGATGTGTAATTAAGTCAGACTATAAACAAAGATCCTGCGCTAACATTCGGGTATCTACCCATCTCTTTGAAGTAATAGTCATACTTTAATTGGATCCAACGAGACACACGACCCTTCCATGACTTCAGCGCCCCGCAAGCTCCGGTCCGCCGCCTGGTTCGGCACGGCCGACAAGAACGGCTTCATGTACCGCAGTTGGATGAAGAACCAGGGCCTGCCCGACCACGTGTTCCAGGGCAAGCCCATCATCGGTATCTGCAACACCTGGTCCGAGCTGACCCCGTGCAACGCCCACTTCCGCGCGCTGGCCGAGCACGTCAAACGTGGCGTGCTCGAGGCCGGCGGTTTCCCGGTCGAGTTCCCGGTGTTCTCCAACGGCGAGAGCAACCTGCGGCCGACGGCGATGCTCACGCGCAACTTGGCGAGCATGGACGTGGAGGAATCGATCCGCGGCAACCCGATCGACGGCGTCGTGCTGATGGTCGGCTGCGACAAGACGACGCCCGCGCTGCTGATGGGCGCGGCCAGCGTGGACGTGCCGGCGATCGTCGTGACCGGCGGGCCGATGCTGAACGGCAAGCACGAGGGCCGCGACATCGGCTCGGGCACCATCGTGTGGCAACTGCACGAGCAGGTGAAAGCGGGCACGTTGTCGCTCGACGGCTTCCTCGCTGCCGAGGCCGGCATGTCGCGCTCGGCCGGCACCTGCAACACGATGGGCACCGCCTCCACCATGGCGTGCATGGCCGAGGCGCTCGGGACCAGCCTGCCGCACAACGCGGCCATTCCCGCGGTCGATTCGCGCCGCGGCGTGCTGGCCCACCTGTCGGGCATGCGCATCGTCGACATGGTCAAGGATGACCTGACGCTGTCCAAGGTGCTGACGCGCGCGGCCTTCGAAAACGCGATCCGCGTGAACGCGGCGATCGGCGGCTCCACCAACGCCGTGATCCACTTGAAGGCCATCGCCGGGCGCATCGGCGTCGACCTGGCGCTGGACGACTGGACCCGGCTCGGCGCCGGCACGCCCACGATCGTCGACCTGCAGCCCTCGGGCCGCTTCCTGATGGAAGAGTTCTACTACGCCGGCGGCCTGCCCGCGGTGCTGCGCCGCCTGGGCGAAGCCGGGCTGCTGCCGCACCCGGAGGCGCTGACCGTCAACGGCCGCACGCTGTGGGACAACGTGAAGGAGGCGGCCTGCCACGATGCCGAGGTCATCCGGCCGCTGGATCGCCCGCTGGTCGCCGACGGCGGCATCCGCGTGCTGCGCGGCAACCTCGCGCCGCGCGGCGCGGTGCTCAAGCCCTCGGCGGCCAGTGCGCACCTGCTGAAGCACCGCGGTCGCGCGGTCGTGTTCGAGAACCTCGAGCACTACAAGTCGCGCATCGACGATCCCGATCTCGATGTCGATGCCGAGTCCATCCTCGTGATGAAGAACTGCGGCCCGCAGGGCTACCCCGGCATGGCCGAGGTGGGCAACATGGGCCTGCCGCCGAAGCTGCTGGCGCAGGGCGTGAAGGACATGGTCCGCATCTCGGACGCGCGCATGAGCGGCACGGCCTACGGCACCGTCGTGCTGCACGTGGCGCCCGAAGCCCGTGCCGGCGGCCCGCTGGCCGTCGTGCGCGACGGCGACTGGATCGAGCTCGATTGCGAGAACAACCGGCTGCACCTCGAGGTCTCCGACGAGGAGCTCGCAAAGCGCCTGGCCGCCTGGGCGGCCGAACGCCAGGACGACCCGGCCGACGACAGCGGCTACCGCCACCTGTACGTGCAGCACGTGCTGCAGGCCGACGAGGGCTGCGACTTCGACTTCCTGCGCGGATGCCGCGGCGCGGCCGTGCCCCGCCATTCACACTGACTCTCGCGGCCCCTGCGGAAGCGCTCGACATGACCCAACGCCGATACCGGGGTGTGTTCCCCGTCGTCCCGACGACCTTCCACGAGGACGGCTCGCTGGATCTCGCCAGCCAGCGCCGCTGCGTCGATTTCATGATCGACGCCGGCTCGAACGGCCTGTGCATCCTGGCCAACTTCTCCGAGCAGTTCGTGCTGTCCGACGACGAGCGCGACACGCTGGCGCGCACGATCCTCGAGCACGTGGCGGGCCGGGTGCCCGTCATCGTCACCACCACGCACTTCAGCACCGGCATCTGCATCGCCCGCAGCCTGCGCGCGCAGGCGCTGGGGGCGTCGATGGTGATGGTGATGCCGCCCTACCACGGCGCGACGATGCGCGTGTCCGAGGCCCAGGTGCTCTCGTTCTTCGAGCGCCTGGGCGGCTCGCTGGACATCCCGGTGATGATCCAGGACGCGCCGATGGCCGGCACGCCGCTGCCCGTGCCGTTGCTCGTGCGCATGGCGCGCGAGATCGAGGCCGTGCGCTACTTCAAGATCGAGGTGCCCGGCGCCGCCTCGAAGCTGCGCGAGCTGATCGCGCAAGGCGGCGACCTGATCGAAGGCCCGTGGGACGGCGAGGAGGCGATCACGCTGCTGGCCGACCTCGACGCCGGTGCCACCGGCGCGATGACGGGGGGCGCGTACCCCGACGGCATCCGCACCATCGTCGATGCCTACGCGGCCGGCCGCCGCGAGGAGGCGGTGGCCGCCTACGGCCGCTGGCTGCCGCTGATCAACGCCGAGAACCGCCAGGGCGGCTTCCTCGCGGCGAAGGCGTTGATGAAGGAGGGCGGCGTGATCGCCTGCGATGCGCCGCGCCACCCGTGGCCGCCGATGCACCCCGCCGTTCGCGAGGGCCTGCTCGATGCCGCGCGGCGGCTCGATCCCCTCGTCCTGCGCTGGGGCCGCTGAGCGCCCGCGCACCCCACAACCCCTTCACGCCGACATGACCACGCCCCGCTTTCACAACTTCATCGACGGCCAATGGGTGGCCGGCGACGCATCGCGTCCCAACGTCAACCCGTCGGACACCAACGACATCATCGGCGAGTACGCGCAGGCCGACGAGGCGCAGGCGCTCGCCGCCATTGCGGCGGCCGAGAGCGCGGCGCCGGCCTGGGCCGCGTCGACGCCGCAGCAGCGCTTCGACGTGCTCGACGCGGTCGGCAGCGAGCTCCTCGCGCGCAAGGACGAGATCGGCCGGCTGCTGTCGCGCGAAGAGGGCAAGACGCTGCCCGAGGGCATCGGCGAGACCGTGCGCGCGGCGATGATCTTCAAGTTCTTCGCCGGCGAGGCCCTGCGCCATGGCGGCGAGGCGCTGCCCTCGGTGCGGCCGGGCGTGGATGTCGAGATCACCCGGCACCCGGTGGGGGTGGTGAGCCTGATCACGCCATGGAACTTCCCCATCGCCATCCCGGCCTGGAAGATCGCGCCGGCGCTGGCTTTCGGCAACACTGTCGTCCACAAGCCGGCCGAGCTGGTGCCGGGCTGTGCGTGGACGCTGGCCGAGATCCTCTCGCGCACGGCGCTGCCGCGCGGCGCGTTCAACCTGCTGATGGGCCCGGGCAGCCGCGTCGGCGCGACGATGGTCGACGCGCCCGCAGTGCGCGCGATCAGCTTCACTGGGTCGGTGGCGACGGGCCGGCGCCTCATCGCTGCCGCCGCCGCGCGCCAGGCCAAGGTCCAGGCCGAGATGGGCGGCAAGAACCCGCTCGTCGTGCTCGACGACGCAGACCTCGGCGTGGCCGTCAACGCGGCGGTGCAGAGCGCGTACTTTTCGACCGGCCAGCGCTGCACGGCGTCGAGCCGGTTCATCGTCACGGCGGGCATCCACGACGCGTTCGTGGCGGCGGTGGCCGACAAGCTGCGCACGCTGAAGGTCGACCACGCGCTCAAGGCCGGCACCGACATCGGCCCGGTGGTCGATGCGCGCCAGCTCGCGAGCAACCTCGCGCACATCGAGCGCGCGAAGGGTGACGGCGCCGAGCTGGTGTTCGGCGGTGACGTGGTCGAGCGCGAGACGCCCGGGTTCTACCAGCGCCCCGCGCTGTTCGTGAACACCACCAACGCCATGGCCATCAGCCGAGAGGAAGTTTTCGGCCCGGTGGCGAACGTCGTGCGCGTGGCCGACTACGACGAAGCGCTCGCCGTCGCGAACGACACCGAGTTCGGTCTCTCGTCGGGCATCTGCACGCGCTCGCTGAAGGCGGCCGCGAATTTCAGGCGCCACGCGCAGGCCGGCATGGTGATGGTCAACCTGCCGACGGCGGGGGTGGACTACCACGTGCCGTTCGGCGGCACCAAGGGCTCGAGCCACGGCCCGCGCGAGCAGGGGGCCTACGCGGCCGAGTTCTATTCGACGGTGAAGACCTCCTACGTCGCGGCGGGCTGACCCGTTGCGCACCGTCGCCCGCTGCTTCGGAGGCGGCGGGCGGGTGTGATAGGGTTCCCCACGCTGGTCCGCCCCTCTTGCCCTCCATGACTTCACGCGCCGACGCTCCCGCCTACCGAATCGACCAGGAGACCAAGGGCCTTCACGGCCGCATCGTGCGCGACCTCGGCCTGCGCATCGTGTCCGGCGAGCTGAAGCCGGGCGAGAAGCTGCCGCACGAGACCACGCTCATCGAGACCTACGAGGTGAGCAGGCCGGTGTTGCGTGAGGCGGTTCGCGTCCTGACCGCCAAGGGGCTCGTCGTCTCGCGCCAGCGCTCCGGCGCGACGGTGCGCCCGCGCAACGAGTGGCACCTGCTGGATCCGGACGTCCTGTACTGGATGATCCAGACCAAGCCCGAAGCGGAGTTCGTCAGCACCCTGATGGCGGTGCGCCGCGTGTTCGAGCCGGGCGCGGCGGCGCTGGCCGCACGCGTGGCCACGCCGGCGCAGCTGCAGTCCATCGAGGCGGCTTACGAAGGCATGGCGAAGGCGCGCACGACGGACGAACTGCTGGAGCCCGACCTCGCCTTCCACCGGCGCATCGCCGAGGCCACGGGCAACGATCTGCTCGCCTACATCGGCAACATGCTGTCGCTCGCATTGCGCGAATCGATCAAGCTCAGCAGCCGCCTACCCAACACGCACGCACTCTCGCTGCCCCGGCACAAGGCGATCCTGACGGCCTTGCAGAACCACGATGCGCTCGCCGCCCAGCAGGCGACGCTGGTGCAGCTCGAGGAAACCATCCAGGACATCTCGGCGGTCATCGCGCCCGGCATTCCCATGAACTGACTTGACTGGCCGAGTCGCCATCGGTCTGACCATTCCAAGAAGAGGATAAGCTTCGGCTCAAACTGGCCTAACCAGTTTGTAGACCTCTCAAGGAGTGCAAATGGCGTCGAACGTCAGGCAAGCCGAGCCGCGCCGGCTTTATCACCAGGTCGCCGACCAGATCCGCAACGTGATCGACCAGGGGAGTTTCCGGCCCGGGACGCGCTTGCCGCCGGAGCGCGAGCTGGCGCAGCAACTCGGCGTCTCTCGCCCCTCGCTGCGCGAAGCACTGCTCGCCCTCGAGATCGAGGGGCGGGTGGAAGTGCGCATGGGGTCGGGGGTCTATGTGTGCGCGGTGCCGCACAGCGGCGGCACATCCGAGCCGCTCGCGCTGGGCGACAGCCCGAGCGAATTGATGCAGGCACGCTCGGTGCTCGAGGGGGCGATCATCAACCTGGCACTGGCGCGCGCCACCAAGCCGGGCCTCGAGAAGCTGAAGACTTGCCTGGACATCATGCGGCAGGACGTCCGGCGCGGGCATTCACCCGCGGATGCCGATCGCGGCTTCCATGTCGCGATCGCCGAAATGACCGGCAACACGGTGCTCGCCCGCATGGTGGGTGAACTGTTCGACGGCCGGCACGGGTTCATCTCGTCTCGGATGACGGACCGCACCGAGAGCGCACGCACCTGGGCGGCGGCCCTGCGGGAGCACGAAGCGATCTACCAGGCGCTCGAGGCCCGGGATCCGCAAGAAGCCGTGGCTGCGATGTTCTGGCACTTGACCGCGTCGCGCGAACGCTGGATCGACGCGGACCCGGGCTCCCTGGAATCGCGCTGAGGCGCACGTCCGGGTCGGCCTCAAGATTGGCTAGACCAAGCGGCGACGTCGAGGTCGAACTCCAGCGCTCCACCCAGGTACGGGTGCTGGTTGCCAGGCGCCCCGCTCGAGCGAGCGGCCGTGTTGTGTTCGGCCTACTGCATCACGGTCACGACGACCACCGACTTCGGCGGCAGTTCGAGTGTGAGCGGCGAGGCGGCGGCACCGGCCGTGAAGGGCGCGGGCATCAGGGCGTTGGGCTGCGCGAAGGTGTTGTGCGCGTCCATCGCGGCGGCCGTCAGCATGCGGCCGCGTACCGCGCCCGTCAGATTCGTCTGCACGCGCGCGGGGCGTTGCGGGTCGAGGTTGACGAGCGCGAGCACCGTGCTGCCGTCGGTGGCGCGCGCCACCGACGCGTCGACCGCCGGCAGCTCGACATCGCCGGTGCGCCAGTTCGGGGCCCGCAGGGTGGCCTTCACCGGCACGGCGCCGCGGAAGGGCTTGTACAGGTCGAACGCGTGGTAGGTCGGCGTCAGCACCATGCGCGGGCCGTCGGCCAGCACCATGGCCTGCAGCACGTTGACCATCTGCGCGATGTTGGTCATCTTCACGCGCTCGGTGTGGCGGTGGAAGACGTTGAACGACAGCGCTGCGACCAGCGCGTCGCGCAGCGAGTTCTGCTGCTGCAGGAATCCGGGGTTCGTGCCGGGCTCGGCGTCGTACCAGGTGCCCCATTCGTCGACGTACAGCGCGACGCGCCGGGCCGGGTCGTGCTTGTCCATGATGCGGGTGACCGCATCGATGCGCCCTTCGATGCCGATGGCGCCCTTCAGCGTCTTGGCCCATTCCTGGGCGTCGAACCCCGTGGCACTGCCGTGCTTCGTCCAGTCGCCGGGCAGCGTGTAGTAGTGCAGCGTCAGCGCGTCCAGGTGCGAGCCCGAGCGCTCCATCAGCACCTCGACCAGGTGGTCGTTGGCCTGGCCGTCGCCCGAGGCCACGCGCACCACTGGCGCGTGCAGGAAGGTCTCGTACTGGTTGTGCAGGTCGGCCTGGAACTCCGGCCGCATGCTGCCGCCGCAGCCCCAGCTCTCGTTGCCGATGCCGAAGTACTTGACCTTCCACGGCTTGTCGCGGCCGTTGCGGCGGCGCTCTTCGGCCAGGCTCGACTTGCTGTCCGAGGTCATGTACTCGAGCCACTGGCCCATCGAGCGCGGCGTCATCGAGCCCATGTTGCCGGCGATGTAGGCCTCGGCGCCGAGCTGCTCGACCAGATCCATGAACTCGTGCGTACCGACGCGGTTGGGCTCGATCACGTTGCCCCAGATCTTGTTCAGCCGGGCAGGGCGCTTGGCGGGCGCGCCGATGCCGTCGCGCCAGTCGTAGTCGTCGGCGAAGCAGCCGCCCGGCCAGCGCACCACCGGCACCTGCAGCTTGCGCAAGGCGCCGACCACGTCGTTGCGCCAGCCACGGGTGTTCGGGATCTTCGATTCCGGGCCGACCCACAGGCCGCCGTAGATGCCGGTGCCGAGGTGTTCGGCGAAATGGCCGTAGACCTCGGGCTCGATGCGCGGGCCGGCGGCCTCCTGGGTGACGGTCAGGCGCACGTCGACGGGTTCGGCGGCAAGCGCTGCCGTGCAAAGGGACAAGGCGATGGTCGTGGCCTGCAGCAGGTTTTTCATCATCAACTTCAGTGGTTCGAGTTCATGTTCAGGTGGCAGGGTGATGGGGCCTGCTGGATGCGAGCACGTCATGGGCGTTCGGCCAGCAGCCTCTGCAGGGTCGGTGCCATCGCGCGCCGCCAGATCTCGTAGCCCTTCTCGCTGGGGTGCAGCAGGTCAGGCATGACGTCCGTGCTCAGGGTGCCGTCGGGGTTCAGCAGTGAAGCGTTGATGTCCAGGTAGTGCACGCTGCGGCCGTCGGCATAGCTCGCGATGAGCTTGTTCACGCGCTCGTTGACGCCGCGCAGGAAGTCGTCGGGCTTCTCGCCGCGCGGGAAGATGGCCAGCAGCAGCACCTTGGTCGACGGCAGGCGCTGGCGCAGCTCGGCCAGCAGGTGCTTGACGCCGGCGGCGGTGCTCTCGGGCGCGCGCATGCCGGAGTTGTTGGTGCCGATCATCAGCACCACCACCTTGGGCGCCAGGCCGTCGACTTCGCCTTGCTGCAGCCGCCACAGGACGTTCTCGGTGCGGTCGCCGCCGAAGCCCAGCGCCAGCGCGTGGGAGGCGAAGTGGCGCCGCCAGACCGCGCGCCCTTGGCCCTCCCAGCCCTGGGTGATCGAATCGCCGATGAAGACCACTTCGGGCGGCGTGCCGGCGGCGATGAGCTGGTTCTTCTCCTGCAGCTTCTGCTGGTGCAGCGGCAGCCACCAGTCGAGCGAGAACGACTCGGTCTGCGGGGCCGGCGTGAAGGACTCGGTGCGGTAGTCGGGACAGGCCAGGCCGGCCTTGGCCTCGCGCGTGAAGCGCACGTTGGCCACGCTGACGCGGCCGCTGCCGGCGCCCTCCAACGCGAACGGCAGCCTGACCTTGGAGAAATCGGTGCCCTCGCGGACGAAGCAGTCCATCGCCAGCGCGACGCGCTGCCAGCCTTTGCCGGCCCAGGCGCGCGCCGGTTCGATGAGGTTGACCGAGCGTTCGCACCCTTCGCCACAGCCCACGACCGCACGCACGCCGCCCTTGGCCAGCTCGGTGACGTCGAGGTCGAACTCGAGCGTGCCGCCCAGGTACGGGCGCAGGTCCAGCGGCTCGCGGCTCTCGAAGCGAAGCATGGTCGCCCACTGGTCTTTCCAGGCAAGGCTGACGGCCTCGCGCTGGCTGCCGTTGACGCGCGCGCTGGCACTGACAGGGTTGGGGCCCGGTGCGACGACGCTGTCGCCCGTCAGCTCGGCCTGGTTGCCCCAGGTCCCGACGACGGTGCGCCATGCCGCGGCGGGCGCGGGAAGGACCACGAGGTCGGCGTCTGCCTGCGCCAGCGCGCCTGACATGCCGGCGGCGAGCGACAGGCCGAGAAGGGCGGTGCGCCTGGATTCAACTTTCATGTGGGTCACTCGAGGTATTCAGTTCGCCGGCTTCGCGATCACCCGCACCTCGCCGAGCGCGGCCGGGTGCTCGGGCGTGACGGCGGGGAAGCGGATGCGCAGGAAGGTGGCGGTGAGCGGCTTGTCGAACAGCGCGAAGTCGTAGGTCTTGCGCCCGCCCTTGGCCTCGGCGACCTGGCGCCATTCGGCTGCGTCCTTGCTGATCTCGACGACGAAGTCGGGCGCGCGCTCGTCGGGCATGACCAGCGACAGCCAGTGCAGCGCGTAGACGTTCTCCAGGTGGACGAGCCAGAAAGCGGGGCCCTCCTTGGCGCTCGCTTGCCACCAGGTGGGTTCCTGGTTGTCGTTGGCCATCGGGCCTTCATGGCCGGGCTCGGCGCCGCTGGTCGACGTCGGCCGGTTGATGGTCACGTTGATCGGATCGCCCGGGAACGCGATGCGCGTGAACGGCGGATGGCTGACGACCGGCTGGTCGGGCGCCAGCGGCGACTGGCCCGGGACGAAGCGTTCCGGCCCAGTCGTCGTGATCGTGATGCGCGCCGGCTTCAGGCCCGGGGACGTCGCCTCGATAACGGACTCGCCCGCGAAGTACGAGCGGAAGCTGATGGCAGCCTGCCCTTCGCGGATGGCGACCAGCGACTTGTTGCTGAAAGCGATGCTGCGGCCGGTGGGGAACTTGCCCGGGCCGCTGACGATGGTCAGCGTCACGTCCGGCGAGTTGCTCAGCGCCCGGCCGGTTTCGTCTTGCACGGTGACCACCAGGTGCGCATCGTCCAGCCCTTGCGTGCCGCGGATGACGGTCTGGCTGGCGCTCAGTTGCAGCTGCGCCGGCTTGCCCTGCACCGGCCAGGTGGGCGGCGGCACGCCCGCGTAGGTGTTGCGGTACCAGTGGTACTGGCGCTTGGGCAGGCGGAAGTAGTCGATGAAGCCCATGGAGCCGAACTCGATGGACGCGATGGAGCCGTGGTCGAAGGCGCACCACAGCGCTTCGCCCGAGCGCCAGGGGTAGCGCCACGAGTAGGGCTCGGTGCTGCCCTTCTGGTCCGGCGTGTCGGGCATCAGCCCGAAGCCGGGCTCGTAGGCACCGGGGCGGTCGACCATGGTGGAGCCGTACTCCGACACCACCGAAGGCACGCCCGGCTTGAGGAACAGCGTGGCGCCGTCGCCGTTGTAGCCGGCCACGTCGCCGAGCTTGTCGATCTCGCCGCGTTGCGCGCCGCCGATGGCGACCGGCCGCGTCGGGTCGAGGCGGTGGAAGAAATCCACCTCGCGCTTGAGGAAGTCGCGCATCGCCCCCATCGCCTCGCCCGTGGTGAAGAAGGGCTCATTGGAGGCGCTCCAGATGACGATGGACGGATGGTTGCGGTGGATGCGCACCATCTCTTCGACCTGCTGCAGCACGCTGGCTTCGAACGCGGGGCGGTCCGCCGGGTCGGGCGGGTAGGCGCTGGAAAGCCAGCTGCCGTCGGCGCCGAAGCCGCCGATGCCCCAGAAGGGCGCTTCGGACCAGAACATCAGGCCGAGTTCGTCGGTGGCCTTGGTGAAGGCCGGCGAATGCGGGTAGTGCGAGCCGCGGATGAAGTTGAAGCCGGCGTCCTTGACCATCTTCACGTCACGCCGCGCGGCGCCGTCGGTCACGCCGTCCCCCCAGCCGGCCTGGTCCTGGTGGACGTTGGCGCCGATCATGTAGAGGTGCTTGCCGTTGAGGAAGAAGCCCCGGTCGGCGGTGAACTGGACGGTGCGGATGCCGAAAGGCGTCTCGAAGCGGTCGACCGGCTTGCCATTGACGTGGAGGTGGCTGACCAGCTTGTACAGGGTGGGCTGGTCGGGCGACCACAGCCTGGGCGACACGATCTCGGGCAGGGTCTGGTCGTAGTCGAACTTGCCTGCGGCGGGCACGGTCTGCTCGCTGCGATGCTGGGCGATGCGCTTGCCGTCGGCGTCCAGCACTTCGGACACCAGCGCGACCCTGGCCGGCGCGGCGCGCTCGTTGCGCACCTCGGTCTGCACACGCACCGTAGCCCGCGCGTCGGACACCTGCGGCGTCGTCACGAAGGTCCCGTACCAGGCCACGTGCACCGGATCGGTCACGACCAGGCGCACGTTGCGGTAGATGCCGCCGGAGAACGTGTGCTCGCCGGCACGCGGCGCCACTCGCGCATTCCAGAGGTTGTTGACGTGCACGGCCAGCAGGTTGCGCCCCGCCTTCACGTGGGGGGTGATGTCGATGCTGAAGCCGGTGTAGCCGCCCACGTGGCGGCCGGCCTGGTGGCCGTTGACCCAGACCACCGCGTCCTGGAATACACCGTCGAACTCGAGCGTGATGCGTTTACCGATGGCGGCCGCCGGGATGTCGAGCTGCTTGCGGTACCAACCGTGGCCGACATGGAAGCCCGTGCCCAGGAAGTAGGGCTCGGAGAAGGAATGCGGCAGGTCGACACGGCGCCAGGGCGCCGTGTCGTGGCCGGGCGCCTGCGCATCGGCGGGGTTGCCGAGCGTGAAGGTCCAGTCGCGGTTGATGACTGCGCTGGTGCGCTCCGCCGCATGGGCCGCGTCGGCCAGCAGGCAGGCGCACACGGCCAGCACGAGGCAGAGAAACCGGGTCGTTGCCGTCAAGGCGGGGCCGGCGGCGACTCCCCGGCTCCTCAGTGCTCGTGCCATCATCATCAAGGTGTCGTCACTTCACGAAACGGGCGAGCAGGCGGATGTAGGCCGTCTGGTAGCCGTTGGAGTTTTCGCTGATCGGCCAGGAGTTGAGCGGCCAGCCGTCGTTGAAGTCGAGGTACGACTTCTGTGGCGGCTGCCCATACGGCGGCGACGGGCGGGTCGAGCCGCAGGCCGGTGAGACGCCGGGGCAGCGCGAGTCCCAGTCCCATTGGTTGTAGTTCGGGCCGCCGACGACGATGCCTGGCGCGGGGCCGTAGGTCGAGGTCGCGGCGCTGTCCCACATCGCGCTGCCGTCGCTGAACCAGGAGTGGAAGATCTGGTTGACCGACTTCTCCGCGCCGAAGCTCGTCATGTTGGTCAGGTAGACCTTGCCGAACGGGTTCACGCCGTGCAGGTAGTGCAGGTAGTCGGACGCGGCATCGGCCACTTCGTCGGCACTGCGGCGGTTGATGCCGTAGTAGCTTTCGTTCGCGAACAGCGTGCCGGCCAGGCCCTTCACCGCGTTGCTGCCCCAGGTGTAGTCGGTGATGTAGGCGCGGTAGGGGTCGCGTTGCGAGTCGACCGCGCCCCAGCCGCCGTAGTCCGCGCGGGCCCACATGTCGAGGTAGCGCGTACGGATGGCGCTGGCCACGCTGGCCGTGGCGCCCGGTTGCGCTGCGTAGTACAGCAGGTTGCTCGCGCTGCCGGCGTTGAAGGCCGACAGGTACCACTGCGCGATCAGCGGCTCTTCCTGGTAGTGCGCATCGACGTAGTCGCGGTAGCTGGCCTCGCCCGTAGCGGCGAACAGCTTGATGGCGGCGAACAGTCGCAGTTGCGCGCGGCCCGCGTCGTCAGTCTCCTGCTGGCCGGCACCCAGGCCCTGCGTGCCGTTCGACTCGTCGTTGTTGCGGAAGACGACGCTCGGGTTGGCAGCCGCCCAGTTCCAGGCGTTCCGGGCGCGCGCCAGCAGGTCGGCGGCATAGTTCTTCATCGCCGTGTTGTTCAAGCCGCCAAACACCTTGGCGCCGTGTGCATAGGCTGCCGCCGCTGCGAGCGTGGCCGAAGTGCTCGCATCACCGTAGTAGCTCGGGCCGGTGGCGGACGAAGGCGGGCTGGCGTGCGAGATGCCGACGATCGACAGCACCGAGCCGTCGCTGTTCTGCATGCGTACCAGCCAGTCGAGGCCCCACTTCACTTCGTCGAGCAGGTCGGGGATGCCGTTGCGGGATTCGGGGATGTTGAAGTCGTCGGTCCAGACGGTGGGGTTCTGGGTGTAGGCGTCGAGCAGGTCCTGGACGTAGCCGGCGCCCCAGCTGGTGTACTTGTTGAAGTCACCCGCGTCGTACCAGCCGCCGCGCAGGTCGCGCGCGGTGTTGGCGTTGTTCTTGTCGAGGAAGCGGCGTGCCTGCGTGTCCTGCCCGGCCTTCAGGTGGCTGGCGCCATCCGCCCAGCCCGCGCCGGCCTGGCCGGCGCTCTTGGTCTGGCCGGCGCGCTGGTAGAAGAAGGTTCGCACGGCCTGGATCAGCACGTCACGGTAGACGTTGTCGCCGATCTCGAAGCGTGCCGAGCGCTGGTTGGCGTTCGGGTCGACGATCTCGTAGGTGCCCGGCGTGGTGATTTGGCTGAAGTCGAAGTGCCACACCTGGTCGCCCGAGGAGGGGTCGGTCTTCAACTCGTTCCAGTCACGGGGCCAGAAGGTATAGACGACCGAGCCGTTGGCCGAGTTCACCACTTGCAGTTGCTGGGGCCAGTAGAACTCGTTGCTGTCGTAGCCCACCTTGGGCAGGCGCAGCACGGCGATCTTCTTGCGGTTGGTCTGGTAGCCGAACTGGTCGACCATGATGAACTTGGCCACGTTGGCGGTCGGCGCCGGCGCGACGCTGAAGGTGTAGTTCTGCACCGTCTTCGCACCGCAGCTGTTGGTGTAGGTGGCGGTGGCCGTGCAGCTGGCGCTGAGCTTGATCGTCTGCTCGCGCGAGGAGCCCGAGGTGCCGCAGCCGCTCCACGACCACGAGCCTTGCAGCGGCTGCGGCCCGAGCACGACCCGGGAACCGGCGTTCAGCGACGCGGAAGCCTTGACCGCCCACGGGCTGGTGCCGTTGATGTTGAGGTAGGGGGTGACAGCGCTGGGCTGGCACGTTTGTGCCCAAGCCGGCGCGCCCAACGCTGCCAGTGAAAGCAGCACGCCTGTTCTGATTGCCACGTCTTGTCTCCGTTCTCGGTTCGTGAGGCTTGGCTGGTCCACCCCTCACGAATCACGAGGATCCGCCAGGGGGCATGGCTTCAACGGCCAGCCATCGTTGAAGCTGATCGGTGCTCGAGTGCCCTGACGACAAGACGCGAGGTCAAACCACCGCGCCGCGGATCTTCACCGCCACTGCAGGCGAACCCGCCAGTCCGTCGGGCAGCTTGACCTCCAGCCAGCGGCTGGTGCGAGTGAAACCCAGGCTGTCGGGCGAGCCGACGGCCTGCACGTTCTCGATCGCGCCCGGTGCCAGCGCCGAGCCCTCGGCCAGCGCGTGGATGCGCAGCACGGCGCCGCGCGGCCAGCCGAGCGCGATGGCATACAGCGCCCCGCCCTTGGTGGTGAAGCGGATGTCTTCGGCGGTGAGCGGCTGCGACGAGCCTTCGCTGAACATGCCGCCGCCCACCCGCGTCGGCCCTTCGCCGAAGGTGCGCCACGGGCGCGTGCCGTGGATGGCCTCGCCGTTGCGCGCCATCCACGCGGCGATGTCCTCCAGGGTCTTGCGCTCGTCGGCATCGATGGTGCCGTCGCCGCGCAACGGCACCGACAGCAGCAGGTTGCCGTTCTTCGAGACGATGTCGCACAGGCGGTGGATGACCGTCGTCGCGTCCTTGTAGCGGTGGTTGTCGAAGATCGAGCGGTTGTAGTGCCAGTCGCCCAGGCAGGTGTCGGTCTGCCACGGC
>NZ_DATFAN010000111.1:0-12131 GCF_035254525.1 Ideonella sp.
CGCCCTCGGCGCGTGCCTTCTCGAGGATGTCCTGGCAGGCGACCATGACTCCCATGTTGACGACCTCGAAGTTGTTGCACTGGAGCACGACGGTGACGATGTTCTTGCCGATGTCGTGCACGTCGCCCTTCACGGTGGCGATGACGATCTTGCCCTTCGACCTGGCCTCGCCGCCGGCATCGATCAGCGCCTGCTTCTCGGCCTCGATGTAGGGCAGCAGGTGCGCGACCGCCTGCTTCATGACGCGTGCGCTCTTGACCACCTGCGGCAGGAACATCTTGCCGGCGCCGAACAGGTCGCCGACGATGTTCATGCCGGCCATCAGCGGGCCTTCGATCACGTGCAGCGGCCGGCCGCCCTTCGCCTCGATCGCGCGCCAGACCTGCTCGGTGTCCTCGGTGATGAAGTCGGTGATGCCGTGCACCAGCGCGTGCGACAGGCGCTCTTCCACGCCGGCATTGCGCCAGGCCAGGCGGGCCGAGTCGTCCTTGGCGGCGCCTTTGACGGCCTCGGCGATCTCGAGCAGGCGCTCGGTCGAGTCATGGCGGCGGTTCAGCACCACGTCTTCGACCCGCTCGCGCAGCTCGGGGTCGAGATCGTCGTAGACGCCGACCATGCCGGCGTTGACGATGCCCATGTCCATGCCGGCCTGGATCGCGTGGTAGAGGAACACCGTGTGGATCGCCTCGCGCACCGGCTCGTTGCCGCGGAAGCTGAAGCTCACGTTGCTCACGCCGCCCGACACCTTGGCGCCCGGCAGGTGCTGCTTGATCCAGCGCGTGGCGTTGATGAAATCGACCGCGTAGTTGTCGTGCTCCTCGATGCCGGTGGCGATCGCGAAGATGTTGGGGTCGAAGATGATGTCCTCGGGCGGAAAGCCGACCTCGTCGACCAGGATGCGGTAGGCCCGCGCGCAGATCTCGGTCTTGCGCGCGAAGGTGTCGGCCTGGCCCTGCTCGTCGAAGGCCATCACGACCGCGGCCGCGCCGTAGCGGCGCACCAGCGTGGCCTGGCGCTTGAACTCGGCCTCGCCTTCCTTCAGCGAGATCGAGTTGACGATGCCCTTGCCCTGCAGGCACTTCAGGCCCGCCTCGATCACGCTCCACTTCGACGAGTCGACCATGATCGGCACGCGCGCGATCTCGGGCTCGCCGGCGATCAGGTTCAGGAAGCGAACCATCGCCGCCTGGCTGTCCAGCATGGCCTCGTCCATGTTGATGTCGATGATCTGGGCGCCGTTCTCGACCTGCTGGCGCGCGACCGCCAGTGCCTTCTCGTACTCGCCGGCCAGGATCATCCGGGCGAAGGCCTTGGAGCCGGTCACGTTGGTGCGTTCGCCGACGTTGACGAACAGCGACCCGGCACCGATGGACACTGGCTCCAGGCCGGAAAGCCGCATCGGCGGCGGCGCGATGGCCGGGGCATCGGAAGACAAGGGCGCGGTGGTGGCGGTCATGGCGGCGGCTCGGTGCAGCAGTGGAGGCGGCGGGTCGATCGCAGGCCGCCGCGGCTCACCCTCGGCGGCCGCGTCGCGGCCCGGGTGAGCGCCGTTGCCGCACGCTGCAAACGCCGGGGACCACGACAGAGGCCCCGACGGCAACGCGCCCGTGCCGAGCCTGGCGGCGCGAACCGGCTCGAGGCCGACGCGCCGTCGCAACGCTCCTCGGACGGTTCAGGGATTCTACGCAAGCGCTGGTTAACCGTACCTGACGATGCTTACAACCCGTGCCCGATCGCCGGGCGCCTGGTTTGCTCGAATGCAGCATGGACCGACGACTTCTTCGCCTTGGCCTGGCCGGGCTGCTCCTGGCGGGCCTGCAGGCCTGCCAGACCGCCCGCACACCGGCCGCGCCCGGAGCGCCGTCGGCGCCCGGCGCGGAGCCGAGCGCGCCGCCGGCGAAGCCGACGATGCCGCCGGACGCACCGCTCGCCGCCGAAGCGCGCTGGCTGGGCGAGCTGTTCGAAGGCACGCCGGTCAAGGTCAGCGGCGAGCGGGACGGCAGCGTGCAGCTGATCGTGCCGATGCAGTACGCCTTCGATGCATCGGCCGCCACGGCCGCGGCCCCGAAGCCGCCCTTGCAGGCGGTGCTGGACAAGCTGTCGCAAAGCCTGAAACGCCAGCCCACGGCCAAGCTGCAGGCTTCACCGCCGGCCGGTGCCGCCTCGGCCGAGCGGTTGGCCGCGATCCGCACCCATCTGGCGGCGCGTGGCGTGCCGGCCTGGCGCCTGGCCGCCGCGGGCCCGGCCCCGGATGCCCAGCAGCTGCTGCTGCGCCTGGTGCCGCCGCCGAGCGGGCTGCGCCGCCTGGACGACAGCACGCTGGGCCCATCGGGCACGGGCCGAGTGCTGCCTCCGGCGGCTGCGTCGGCGCCGGCCAGCCCGGCCCGGCGCTAAAGACCGGCACTGAGCCCGGCTCAAGATCCCCCGCGGGCAGCCGAAAATCCGCTGCAGCCCTTGCCGCCCCGATGGCGGCCGGGCATGCCCGCTCGCCCGCATGAAACTCGTCCCGATCGCCCCCGAAGGCCTGATCCCCGGTCAACCGCTGCCGTTCTCGTTGCGTGACGTGAACGGCAGGGTGTTGGTGCACCGTGGCTCGCCGATTGCAGACGAGCAGCAGCTGGGCTACCTGCTGGCGCGCTCGCTCTTCGTCGATGCGAACGAGAAAGTGCTGGCGCAGCGCCAGCTCAATGCCCAGGTCGACCAGATGTTCCGCATGGGCGACACGACGCTGGGCGAGATCGCTGCGATCCGGCCCGACTACGACCTGCGTTCGGTTCCGGCCAATCCCGCCGAGCGGCCGCTCGAATGGCCCGACCTCGAAGGCCGCGCGCGCGTCCTGCTGGGGGACAGCAGGGCCGCCCGCTGGGAAGGGCGCCTCGACGAGCTGGCCGACGAGATCCTGGCCCGGCTGGACCGCCAGGTCGACGCCACCTTGCTGCGATTCATCCACATGGCCGGCACCCGGCCCGAGGATTACAGCACCCACCATGCGATCCTCGTGATGCTGCTGTGTGCGCTGGCCGGCCCGCGATTGCCCGGTTGGCAGCCCGAGTGGCGGCGGCCGCTGACCCGCGCGGCCTTGTCGATGAACATCGGCATGGTGCCGCTGCAGAACGAGTTGGTGCGCCAGGCCCACCCGCTGACGCCGGTGCAGCGCGCGCAGGTCGACGCGCATGCGCTGCGCGGCGTCGAGCTGCTGCAGGCGGCCGGTGTCGACGACGCGCTCTGGCTGGGTGCCGTGCGGCACCACCATGTCGCGCCGAACGGCCCGCTGGGCAAGCTCGAGCCCGCCATGCGGCTGGCGCGCCTGATCCAGCGTGCCGACCGTTATGCGGCGCGGCTGAGCGCCCGCCGCAACCGCGCCGCGCTGTCGGCCAAGGCGGCCGCGCAGGCGGCCTTCTTCGATGAAGGCGGGCACCCGGACGAAGCCGGCCAGGCGCTGCTGGCCGAGACGGGCCTGCACCCGCCGGGCGCCTGGGTCAAGCTTGCCTGCGGCGAGATCGCGCTGGTGATGAAGCGCCAGCCCAACCCGCGCGCGCCGCTGACGGTGGTGAGCTTGGTGAACCGCGACGGCCTGCCGCTCGCCGTGCCGGCGGTGCGACACACCGCGCTGCCGAAATTCAAGGTCGAGGCCGGCGTGCCTTCCGGCGAGGTGCGCGTGCAGCCCCAGCTCGAGGCACTGCAGAAGCTCGTCTAAAGCCTCAAGCCGCTGCCGGCTCGATGAGCTGCGTCAGCAGCGGGTCGTGCCGGTGGCGCGGCCGGTAGGCGCTGACGCGCTTGGCGATCGCGGCGATGTGCTCAGGCGTCGTGCCGCAGCAGCCGCCGACGATGTTGAGGAAGCCGCTCTTCGCGAACTCCTCCATCAGCCCGCCGGTGACCTCGGGCGTCTCGTCGAAGCCGGTCTCGCTCATCGGGTTGGGCAGGCCGGCATTCGGGTAGCAGCTGATGAAGGTGTCGTCGGCCAGGCGAGACAGCTCCTCGATGTACGGCCGCATCAGCGCCGCGCCGAGCGCGCAGTTCAGGCCCACCGCCAGCGGCCGCGCATGGCGCACCGAATGCCAGAAGGCGCCGACCGTCTGGCCCGACAGGATGCGGCCCGAGGCGTCGGTGACGGTGCCGGAGATGACCACCGGCAGCCGCTCGCCGGTCTCTTCCATCAGCTCGTCGAGCGCGAAGATCGCGGCCTTGGCGTTCAGCGTGTCGAAGATCGTCTCGACCAGGAACAGGTCGACGCCGCCTTCGAGCAGCCCGGCGGCCTGTTCCTTGTACGCATCGCGCAGCTGGTCGAAGCTGACGTTGCGCGCGCCGGGGTCGTTCACGTCCGGGCTGATGCTGGCGGTGCGCGGCGTGGGCCCCAGGGCGCCGGCCACGAAGCGCGGCCGGTCGGGAGTGCCGTACTTGTCGGCGGCCTCGCGCGCGATGCGGGCGGCGGCCACGTTCATCTCGCGCGCCAGGTGGCCCAGGCCGTAGTCCTCCTGGGCGATGGAGGTGGCGCCGAAGGTGTTGGTCTCGATGATGTCGGCACCGGCGGCGAGGTACTTCTCGTGGATCTCGCGGATCACGTCGGGCCGCGTGAGCACCAGCAGGTCGTTGTTGCCCTTCAGATCCTTCGGGTGGTCCTTCAGGGCCTCGTTGCGGAAATCGACCTCGACCAGCTTGTAGCGCTGGATCATCGTGCCCATCGCCCCGTCGATGATGACGATGCGTTTCGCAAGCAGCGCGGGCAGCGCCGTGCCGCGGGTGTAGGCGGGGGTGGGGCGGGGGCTCATGGGGCCGGATTGTAGGAACCGGCGCCTTGGCCTTGCCCACCCGAGGGTCAGGTGTCGAGGCTCAAGCCGACGTAGTTCTCGGCCATCGAGCGCATCGCGGCTTCCGATTTCACGAGGTAATCGAGCTCGGCCTGCTGCATCTTGCGGCCGAATTCGCCGGTCTCGGGGAAGCGGTGCATCAGCGAGGTGAACCACCACGAGAAGCGCTCGGCCTTCCAGACCCGCGACAGCGCACGCTGCGAGTAGGTGTCGATGCCCGCATCCGAGCCGCGGTAGTGCTCGGCCAGCGCGCGCCCGAGCAGGCCGACGTCGGACGCCGCCAGGTTCAGGCCCTTGGCGCCGGTGGGCGGCACGATGTGGGCGGCGTCGCCGGCGAGGAACAGCCGGCCGAAGCGCATCGGCTCGGCGACGAAGCTGCGCAGCGGGGCGATGCTCTTCTCGATCGACGGGCCTTCGACCAGCCGGGCCGCGTCCGCCTCGGGCAGCCGGCGCTTCAGCTCGGCGAAGAAGCGCTCATCGCTCCAGTCCTCGACATGGTCGTCGAGCGAACACTGCACGTAGTAGCGAACGCGCGTCTTGCTGCGCATGCTGCACAGCGCGAAGCCGCGCGGGTGGTTCGCGTAGATCAGCTCGTGGTGCACCGGCGGCACGTCGGCCAGCACGCCGAGCCAGCCGAACGGGTAGACCTTCTCGTAGTTCTGGATTGCGCTGGGCGGCACGCTGGCGCGCGCGGCGCCGTGGAAGCCGTCGCAACCGGCGATGAAGTCGGCCTGAATCTCGTGGTCCTGGCCATCGTGGCGGTAGTGCACGGTCGGGCGTTCGCCGTCGAATCCGCTCAGGCTCACGTTCTCGGCCGAGTAGACCGTCTGCAGGCCCGCGGCACGGCGCGCATCCATCAGGTCGCGAGTCAGCTCCGTCTGGCCGTAGACCATGACCCGCTTGCCGGTCAGGCCGTGCAGGTCGATGCGGTGGTGGCCGCCGTCGAAGGCGAGCGAGAAGCCGTCGTGCGGCAGGCCTTCGCGGTGCATGCGGGCGCCGACGCCGGCTTCGTCCAGCAGGTCGACCGCGACCTGCTCCAGCACGCCGGCGCGGATGCGACCGAGCACGTAGTCGGGTGTCTGGCGTTCGAGGATCACATGGTCCACGCCGTACTTGTGCAGCAGCGCGCCGAGCAGCAGGCCCGCCGGGCCGGCACCGATGATCGCGACTTGGGTGCGCATGGCTTGTCTCCAACGTGTAGGAATGGCCGACAGCGTAGGCATGGCGGGCCGAGGCTTCAATGGAGGATTTCGGCCAAACCTTGCACAATTCGAACATGCCTGCCCGCCACCTCACGCACCGCGCAGCGGCGGCGCTGCCGTCCTACCAGCTCTATGGCGAGCCCGGGAGTTCCGAGGCGCCCGAGCGAGCGCATGTTGAGACGATCTCGTCACGCAGCCGGCTGCACGATTGGGAGATCCGCCCGCATCGGCACGAGGTGCTGTTTCAAATTCTGTACATTGCCCGTGGCCGCGCTCAGGCCGAGGTCGACGGCCGCGGCGTGGCGCTGGCCGGGCCGGCGGCGGTGATGGTGCCGGCGGCCACCGCCCATGGTTTCGCTTTCGAGCCGGGGGTGGACGGCTGGGTCGTCACGGCGCAGGAGCCGCACGTGCGCGACCTGCTCGCGGCCGAGCCGGGCCTGTGGGCCCTGTTCGAGCGGCCGGGCGTGCTGGCCTGGGGCAAGACCGACGAGCGCGGCGCCGGGGCGCGCGCCGCGCTGGGCGAGCCGCGGCCGGTGGCCGAGGCGATCGCCGGGCTGGCCGACGAGTTCGCCGGCCACCAGCGCTGGCGCCAGGCGGCGATCGACGCCGCGCTCACGCGCCTGCTGCTGGCGCTGGCTCGTGCGCAGCCCGGCGACAGCACCCCCGGCGGCCTGCCGGCCGGCGCGCCGGCGCACCTGGCGCGCTACCGGGCGCTGGTCGATGCGCGCTTCCGGCTGCAGCCCAGCGTCGCCTCGCTGGCCGCGGAGCTGGGCATCACGGCGACCCAGCTCAACCGCATCTGCCGCGCCCAGCTCGGCCGCGGCGCGCTCGAGCTGCTGCACGGCCGCATGGCGCTGGAGGCGCAGCGCCAGCTCGCCTACACGACGCAAAGCGTCAAGCGCATCGGGCTGGACCTGGGCTTTGCCGACCCCGGCTACTTCACCCGCTTCTTCCAGCGCCTGTGCGGCATGTCGCCCACCGCCTGGCGGCAGCGGGCGCAGCGGGGCTGAGCGTTCGCCGTCCGGGCAGGGCGCTGAGGCCTTCGCCTCAAGTTCGGGCGCCAATCTGCCGATCTGCCTGGTGAGAACCTCGGGCCAGCGCCCGAACAACAGGGACGCCGCGACATGACCAGCACCGTTGAACCGCAGGATTTGCGCATCGGCATGTTCATCCACCTCGATGGAGGCTGGATGTCGCACCCCTTTCCGTTGTCCAGCTTCAAGATTGCCAGCACGGAGCAGATCGAGACGATCCGCTCGCTCGGCCTGAAGAGGGTGCGCTGGAGCCCTGAGCGCAGCGACCTGCCCGTCGAGGCCACCGCGGCCGCCGGTGAAGGCCCGCCCGACGAGGCGCCGGGCGAGGCCCCGACCCCGGACGAGGACCCCGCCGTGCGGGCGCGCCGGCAGGCCGAGGCCCGCGCCGAGGCCGAGGCGGCGGCGCTGCGGGTGTGCGAGCGGCAGTACCACGAGGCCTGCCGCGACCTGCGCCGCATCAACGAATCGATCGGCGGCGAGCCCGAGCGGGCGCGCGAGGCGGCACAGGCGCTCAGCCGGGCCCTGCTCGAGAAGATGCTGGTCGACGGTGAGCTGTGCGTGCGCGTGCTTGGCGAGCCGGCCGGCGACCGCCATTCGGCCCATGCGATCAACGTGACCGTCATCGCGCTGCTGCTGGCACGTTCGCTGAACCTGCCCGAGCCCGAGATGGCCGAATTGGGCACCGGCGCGCTGCTGCACGACATGGGCAAGCTCGACCTGCCCGACCGCGTGCGCCTGCCGCACGAGGATTTCACCCACGCCGAGGCGTCGCTGTACCGCGACCACGTGGCGCACGGCATCACCCAGGGGCGGCGCATGGGCCTGGCCCCAGGCGCGCTGCTGGTCATCGCGCAGCACCACGAGCTCGCCGATGGCAGCGGCTTTCCGAAGGGCGCGACGGCCGAGCGCATGTCCTTCGGCGCGCGGGTCGTCTCGCTGGTCAACCACTATGACAACCTGTGCAACGCGGCGAGCCCGGCCAAGTCGCTGACGCCGCACGAGGCGCTGTCGCGCATGTTCGCGCAGTCGCGTGCGAAGTTCGATGCCCCGATCCTGAACGGCTTCATCCGCATGATGGGCATCTACCCGCCCGGCTCGCTGGTGCAGCTGTCGGACGACCGCTACGCGATGGTCACCTCGGTCAACTCCGCGCGGCCGCTGAAGCCCCACGTCAAGGTGCATGACCCGGCCCGAGGCGGCCGCAGCCTGCACCTGAACCTCGAGGAGTGCCCCGATCTGGGCATCCGCCGCAGCCTGAAGCCCAGCCAGCTGCCGGCGCGTGCCGCCGAGATCCTCGCGCCGCGCCAGCGCGTGGCTTATTTCTTCGATGTGTCGGCCAAGCCGGCGCCGGAAGAGCACGCGTGATGAGCGGGCCTGACGCCGGTATTGCGTGGCTGACGGGCCAGGCCAGCGCGCGCGCCGAGCTGGTCGACAGCCTGGACGACCCCGCCTGGCTGGTCGACGCGGCCGACGCGACCGTGTTGCACGCCAACCGCGCCGCGGCGGCCTGGTTCGGCGTGGCGCCGGTCGAGCTGCAGGGTCGCGCGGCCGACAGCCTGCTGGCGACCCTCGAAGACGTGGCGTTCTGGGGCGACGTGCGCAGTGGCGCACCCGGCAGCCTGGCCAGCGACACCGAGCTCCCCCGGCCCGACGGGCAGACGGCCTGGGTGCATCGGCGCATCGTGCCGATCGGCTCCTTGAGCAGCGGCCGTTCCGGCGTCAGCGGCTACCTGGTGCTGCTGCGTGACCGCAGCGGCGAGCACCGTGCCGGGCGCGAGCGCGATGCGCTGCTGGCCGAGCTGCGTGCGACGCTCGAGGCCACCGCCGACGGCATCCTCGTGACCGACCTGAACGGCCGCATCCAGGCCTTCAACCGGCGCTTCGCCGCGCTGTGGGCGCTGCCCGAATCGGCGCTGGTGCAGCGCGATGACGAAGCCATCCACCGCTGGATGAGCGGCCAGACGCTCGCGCCGGCGGCCTACCTGGCGCGGCTGGCGGAGATCGAGGCGCATGCGCTGCTGTCGGCGGTCGACACGGTGCAGCTGCTCGATGGCGCCCAGCTCGAGCGCCACATCCAGCCGCAGTGGAGCCACGGCCGGCCGATCGGCCGCGTCTACTCGTTTCGCGAGCTGAACCCGGGCCGGCGCGGTGCGCCGCGCGGCGAGCGCGGCGCCGGCCACGACCAGACCACCGGCTGGCCCGAGCGCAACGGTTTCATCGCGCAGATCGACGATGCGGTGGGCGTTTCGCGCCGCGACGGTACGCCGCTGGCGCTGCTGTGCATCGAGTTCGACCGCGACAGCCTGTTCGCCCTCGATGGGCAGACCCAGGCCCGCACGACGAGCGAGGTCGTCGAAGGCCTGCGCGCGATCGTGCCGGTGCAGCACCTGCTGGCCCGGCTGGGCGGCGTGCGCTTCGGCGTGCTGCTGCGCCACGGCGGCGAAGCGGCGGCCGAGGCGCTGGCGCGCCGTCTCGTCGACCAGAGCCGCGCCGCCAGCGGCGGCCTGCTGGCCACGGCCGGGCTGATGGTCTCGGTGGGGGTGGCGGCCTATCCGCAGGCGGGGCTGTGCGCCGAAGACTTGCTGATCCACGCCGAAGGTGCGCTCGAGCGGGCGCGCGGCGCCGGCGGCTCGGCCTGGCGCGTGCATGGCTTCGATGCGGCCGACGACGGCCCGCGCCTGGCCCGCTTGCAGCGAGCGCTGCGCGACGGCGGCGCGGGGCAGGCCCTGCGGCTGCGTTACATGCCACGGCTGGACGCCGCCACCGGCAAGGTCCAGGCGGTCGAGGCGCTGCTGCGCTGGCACGACGGCGAGCACGGCTTGCTCCCCCCGGCGCAGTTCCTCGCGCTGGCCGAGCGCGCCGGGCTGGCCGGCCCGCTGGACGACTGGGCGCTCGAGCAAGCGCTGCACCAGGCGGCGCGCTGGCGCACGGCCGGTTTCGTGTGGCGCATCAACCTGAACATCAGCTCCTGGCAGACGCTGCAGCCGGGTCTGGCGCGCCGCATCGCGGCGGCGCTTCAGGTCGCCGACTGGCCCGCGGAGCTGCTCGAGCTCGACGTGAGCGAAGCGGCGCTGCGCGCCGACCCCGAACTCGCCCGGGCGCAGTTGCAGGCGCTGCGCCAGCTTGGCGTGCATCTGGTGCTGGACGACTTCGGCAGCGGCGACGCAAGCTTGAACCTGCTGCGCCGCTTCCCGCTCGACGCGGTCAAGCTCGACCGCGAGCTCGTGCATGGCCTGGCCAAGGGCAGCCAGCCCGAGGCGGGGCTGATCGCCGCGCTGGCCGGCGCAGCGCGCGCCTGCGGCCTGGCGGTCTATGCCGAAGGCGTCGAGACCGAGGCCCAGCGACAGCCGCTGCAGGCGCTGGGCGTCAGCGGCTGGCAGGGCTTTCTGTGCAGCCGGCCGCTCGATGCGGCGAGCGTGCTGGCCAGGCTCGCGCACGAGAAGAGGGCGGCCAACAGCGTGGCCAGTGCGCGCTGACGCCGCCGCGCACCCTCTCGGAGGGTGGCTGTGGTGCTCCGCAGGCACCATGCCCGGCCGGGTGTGCCATGATTCGCAGGCCATGATCTACAAGTTCAAGAGCAAGGCCGCGGGCGACGTCATCATGCTCGGGCCCACCGGCGACAAGGTGCTGGCCCTCATCGGCAAGGACGTGACGCCCAAGGGCATCATCGAGCCGGGCCAGATGGCCGCGGCCATCCAGGCGCTGGCCGATGCGATCGCGGTCGACGACGCGGCACGCGCCCGCGCCGCTGCCGGCGAGCAGCCGGGGCCCGAGGGCGACGAAGCGGCCGCCGGTGCGCGCGACAAGATCTCGCTGCGCCAGCGCGCCTGGCCGCTGGTCGAGATGATGAAGCGGGCCATCGCCGCCGACGAACCGATCACCTGGGGCGTGTGAGCCTGCCCCCACGCTCCCTTCCGGTCGCTGCCCCCCGAGGGGGCTCTTGCAGCGGACCGGCCAAGCCGGATCCGCGCCAGACCTTGGTTGGGAAATCACCATGCACGATGTAACCCGCGTGCTCGCCGTGCGGCACGGCGAGACGGCCTGGAACGTCGATACGCGGCTGCAGGGCCAGATCGACATCTCGCTGAATTCGACCGGCCAGGAGCAGGCCCGGCGCCTGGCCGAGGCCTTGGCCGACGAATCCATCGACACGATCGTCGCGAGCGATCTCGTGCGCGCACGCGACACCGCCCAGGCCGTGGCCGACCGCACCGGCCTCGGCCTGGCGCTGGACGCGGGCTTGCGCGAGCGTCACTTCGGCATCTTCCAGGGCCACACCTACGCCGAGGTCGAGCGCCGCTGGCCTGACGAAAGCGCGCGCTGGAAGAAGCGCGACCCGGCCTTCGGCGCGCCCGGCGGCGAGACGCTGCAAGGCTTCTACGAACGCTGCGTGGCCACCGCCACCCGGCTCGCGGCGGCCCACCCCGGCCGCACGCTGCTGCTGGTCACCCACGGCGGCGTGCTCGACTGCCTGTACCGCGCCGCCTCGCGCATCGCGCTGGACGCGCCGCGCACCTGGGAGCTGGCCAACACCGGGATCAACCGCTTGTTGTATTCGCCCGAGGGTTTCACACTCGTCGGCTGGGGTGACACCCAGCACCTGAACGACGACGCCGCCCTCGACGAACTCTGATGAGCCTGACCCCTGCGCAAGTCATCGTCCTCGCCACCCCTGTCTTCCTTGGCCTGATCGCGCTCGAGCTGGTCGTCGGCTGGGCGCGTGGCCGCAACACCTACCGCCTGGCCGACGCGATCAACAGCATCGGCCTGGGCATGATGAGCCAGGTCGTGGGCCTGTTCACCAAGCTCGCGGCGGTCGGCCTCTACGCCTGGGTCTACGACCACGCCGCGCTGGTCAGGCTGCCGGCCGACGCCGTGTGGGTCTGGGTCAGCGGGCTGCTGTTCTACGACTTCTGCTACTACTGGCTGCACCGCTTCGGCCACACGATGGCGCTGTTCTGGGCCGCCCACTCGGTGCACCACCAGAGCGAGGATTACAACCTGTCGACCGCGCTGCGCCAGACCTCCTCCGGCTGGGTCGCCGGCTGGGTCTTCTACCTGCCGATGGCGGTGGCCGGCATCCCGCC
>NZ_DATFAN010000112.1:0-16052 GCF_035254525.1 Ideonella sp.
CTGGCCCAGGCCGAAGACGGGCTGGCCGGCCGGGTGCTGGCCTTCGCCGGGCGCTACGGCACGCTGCCCGAGCGCGCGCTGCGGCACACGACGCTGCACTTCTTCCACGGCAGCGACGACGAGGTGATCCCGGCCCAGCACGCCCGGGCCGCGATGCAGCGCATTGCCGAGCTCCAGGGCGACGCAACGATCGACATCGCCCAGGGCGTGGGCCACGAGCTGCCCGCCGCCTTGGTCGACTGCGCGATCGATCGGCTGCGTACCCACATCCCGCACCGCACCTGGGCCGCCGCGCTGGGCGCGGTGCCGGACCTGGCGGAGAAGCTGGCCGCGCGGGGCACCGGGCGGGACGCAGAAGATTGAGCGCCGGCCCGCTCGACGATCTCGGCGCGCTGCGGGGCTGGGCCGCCTCGGCACAGCCGGTGTTCATCTGCGGCCAGGAGCGCAGCGGCACGTCGGCGCTGCAGCTCGCGCTGGCACGGCACCCGGCGCTTTTCCCGGTGCCGCACGTGTTCGAGACGTTCGTGTTCAACGAGCCGCGCGCGCTGCTGGCCGACCCGCCACGCCGGATGCTGCAGGGCTACCTGGGCGGGCCGGAGGGCCTGGCCGCGATGCGCGAGCGCCTGGCCGTGCTGGGCGGTGGCGATGCTGCCGCGGTGGCCGACGAGGACCTGATCCGCGCCTTCTTCGCGCATGCCGCAAGCTGCGCCTACCCCGGCCGCCGGCCGCTGGAGAAGACGCCGTCGCACGTGTACAGCCTGCCCCGCGTCTTCGCGCTGTTCCCGCAGGCGCGCGTGCTGGCCTGCGTGCGCGAACCGGTCGAGGTGGTCGATTCGTACCGCAGGCGCCTGCGGCGGGAGCAGGCGCTGGGCAAGGCGCCCGGGGACTGGGCCTGGCTCGACAAGACCGACCAGCAACTCATCGCCCAGTTCCGCCGGGTCGACCAGGCACTGCGCGAGGCCGCGGTGCGCGCGCCCGGCCAGGTGTTTCAAGTGCCTTATGCCTGGCTCACCGCCGATCCGGCGGCGGCGCTGGCGGCCTTGTGCGACTTCATCGGCGAGCCCTTCGACCCGGCGCTGTTGGCGCCCCGGCCGGGCCGGTCGGTTCGCATCGACGAGCGCCTCGGCCAGCCGCTCGGCGCACCGCCCACGCCCGAGCCGACGACGCTGACCGAGGCCGTGGCCGCCACGTTGCGCCGCGAAACCTGGGGTCTGTCGCGGCGCTGGCGCGTCGCCGGTCCACTGCACCCTGATACCCATGCCGAGGCGCCGGCGCCCGCGCGCTGAAGCCCGGTCCTTCATTCCTTTTCCTTCTCGCCCCGCATGCTGTTCCTGCTGTCCCCTGCCAAGACCCTGGACTACGAAAGCCCCGTGCCGCCCGCGCTGGCGAAGCGCGCGACGCGGCCGCGCTACGTCGATGAAGCGGCGGCGCTGATCGAGGTGCTGCGCGGCTATGCACCGGCGGCCATCGCGACGCTGATGGCGCTGTCGGATCCGCTGGCGCAACTCAACGTCGGCCGCTATGCCGCCTGGTCGACGCGCTTCAGCGCGGCCAACAGCCGGCCCGCGGCGCTGGCCTTCAACGGCGACGTCTACGAAGGCCTGCAGGCCGCGACGCTGGCCGACGCCGACTGGGCCTGGGCGCAGCGCCACGTGGTGATCCTGTCGGGCCTGTACGGCCTGCTCAGGCCACTCGACAAGCTGCAGCCCTACCGGCTCGAGATGGGCACGAAACTGCCGACGCCGGGCGGCGCGAAGGACTTGTACGGCTACTGGGGCGACACGCTGGCCGAAGCGCTCAACGAGCTTCAGGCCGGGCAGAAGGCGCCGATCGTCGTGAACCTCGCTTCGCAGGAGTATTCGCGCGCCGCGCTGCGGCCGGCGCTGCGGGCGCGGGTCGTCGAATGCGTGTTCGAGCAGTGGCATGGCGGCCAGTGGAAGGTCGTCAGCTTCTTCGCCAAGCGGGCCCGCGGCCTGATGGCGCGCCACGCGATCGCGCAGCGCGCTTCGACGGTCAAAGCGCTGCGCAGCTTCGATGCCGACGGCTACGCCTTCGACGCCGCCGCGTCCGAGCCCGACCGGCTGGTCTTCCGGCGCGGCAAGGGCTGAACCGGCGAAGGCGCTGCCGAGGCCTCGGCGCCGGGCAGCTCGGCCAGCACGTCACGCACCGTCAGGTGCAGGTCGCGCGCGTCGGCCAGCCCGGTGAGCAGGCCATCGACCACCACGCGCACCCGCGGCGCGAGGTAGCGCCGGTGCGGGTAGTGCAGCACGACCTCGCGCTCGCCCGGGTCGTGCCGGTCGGCCAGCAGCAGCTTCAGCCGGCCGCTGCGCAGATAGGGCAGCGCGTGGTGCAGCCCGGCCTGCACGATGCCGCAGCCGGCCAGCGCCAGGTCCAGCACCGCGGCCGGGTCGCTCACGGCCAGCCGCGGCTGCGGCTGGATCTCCAGGCGCGCAGCCCGGCCGCGCGCGCCGCCGGCACCGGCAAAGCGCCACGGGCTGGGCGTGCTGCCGGCGAAGCGCACGGCCACGCAGTCGTGGCCTTTCAGCTCATCCACCGTGCGCGGCACGCCGGCGCGCTTCAGGTAGGCGGGGCTGGCCAGCAGGGCCACCGGCAGCGCGCAGATGCGCCGCGCGACCAGGCTGGAATCGGCGATGAAGCCGCCGCGAATGCCGATGTCGTAGCCCTCGGCAAGCAGATCGACCGGGCGGTTGTCCAGATCCAGCTCGATCACCAGGCCGGGGTGTGCGCGGCGCAGGGGCGGCAGCAGCGGCAACACCCACTGCCGCCCGAAGGCATGGCCGACCGAGATGCGCACGCGCCCGCTGGCCTCGGTGGCGCTCTGCGTGACATCGGCCACCGCCTCGTCGAGCGCGCGCAGCGCCAGGCGGGCCTTGTCGAGAAAGCGCTCGCCCTCGGCGGTGAGCGCCAGGCGCCGGGTGCTCCGCTGCAGCAGCCGCACGCCGAGCTGGGCCTCGAGCTTGGCCAGGCTCTTGCTGACGGCCGCGGGCGTCAGCTCCAGCCGCTCGGCCGCGGCGGCCAGGCTGCCGGCGCTCGCGGCCTCGACGAAGGCCAGCAGGCCCTGCAGTTGTTTCATGAGGCCGGATTCTCAACTCTCAGTCATGAATTCATCAAGCGCTGGTGACTTCCGGTTGCGAGGCTGCCTGCCTACAGTGGCTTCCATCGCAGGCTTGATGGTCAGGCCGACATCACTTGAAGGATGGTTGTCATGAAGATCGGAATCCTGGGTTCTGGGGCGGTGGCGCAGGCGCTGGCGGCGGGTCTCGCCGGCCACGGCCACGAGGTGATGCTGGGCACCCGCGAGCCGGCCAAGCTGGCCGACTGGGCGGCGACACGGCCCGCGGTGCGCGTGGGCAGCTTCGCCGATGCGGCGGCCTTCGCCGAGCTCGGCGTGCTGGCGGTCAAGGGCACGGCCGCCGAGGCGGCGCTGAAGTCGGCGGACGCCAGCCGGCACCTGGCCGGCAAGGTGCTGATCGACGCGAGCAACCCGATCGCCGATGCGCCGCCCGAGCAGGGCGTGCTGCGCTTCTTCACCACGCTCGACGACTCGTTGATGGAGCGCCTGCAGCGCGCCCACCCGACGGTGAAGTTCGTCAAGGCCTTCAACTCGGTCGGTTCGGCGCTGATGATCGATCCCAAGCTGGCAGGCGGCCGGCCGACGATGTTCATCGCCGGCGACGACACGGGCGCGAAGGCCACGGTGACGGATCTGCTGGCGCAGGTGGGCTGGGACGCGGCGGACATGGGCGGCGCGGTCGCGGCACGGGCGATCGAACCGCTGTGCATGCTGTGGTGCATCCCCGGCTTCCTGCACAACGACTGGGTCCACGCCTTCAAGCTGCTGAAGCCTTGAGCGCCGGCGCGGCGTGCCGCGTGCGCTGCGCCAAAATGGCGGCATGACGACGACATCCACCGCCATCACCCCTGAGTTGCGGGCCTGGATCGTGGCCCAGGCCGAAGCCGGCTTCCCGCCCGAAGACGTGCTGGCCGCGATGCGGTCGAGCGGCTGGCCCGAAGACACGGCGATCGAGGCCATGGAGACCACGCTGACCGAGCACCTGCAGGCCAAGGGCAAGCCGATCCCTGGCCGCGCGCTGCCCGAGCCGCCGATGGACGAGGCGGCGACGACGCTCGTCGTGGGCGGCCACGAGGTCAAGGTGCTCATGTCGATGACCCTGCCGCGCGTCGTGGTCTTCGGCGGCCTGCTGACCGATGCCGAATGCGACGAGCTGATCGAGCTCTCGCGCCCGCGCCTGGTGCGCTCGGAGACGGTGATCAACGAAACCGGCGGCAGCGAGGTCAACACGGCGCGCACCAGCGACGGCATGTTCTTCAACCGGGCTGAGTACCCGCTGTGCCAGCGCATCGAGCAGCGCATCGCCGAGCTGGTGCGCTGGCCGGAGGTCAACGGCGAGGGCCTGCAGGTGCTGCGCTACCGGCCCGGTGCCGAGTACAAGCCGCACCACGACTACTTCGACCCGATCCACCCCGGCACGCCGACCATCCTGTCGCGCGGCGGGCAGCGCGTGGGCACGCTGGTGATGTACCTGAACACGCCGACCCGCGGCGGCGCGACGACCTTCCCCGACGTGGGCCTGGAGGTCGCGCCGGTCAAGGGCAACGCGGTCTTCTTCAGCTACCACGCGCCGCACGTGGCGACCAAGACGCTGCACGGCGGCGCGCCGGTGCTCGAAGGCGAGAAGTGGGTCGCGACGAAGTGGCTGCGGGAGCGCGAGTTCATTTGACCTGGGCTATTCGGCGCCCGCGTCGCCTACCGCGGCGCGGTAGGCATGCCAGCTTGCGTGGCCGGTGACCGGGCCGACAATAAGTAGCCCGGCGAACCACGGCAGCATCGCCGCCACCACCAGCAGCGTCAGCAGCGCGCCCCACAGCAGCATCACCCCCGGCTGCGTCAGCGCCAGGCGCATGCTGGTCAGGCCCGCGCTGATCGCGTCGGTCTGCCGGTCCAGGATCATCGGGATCGAGACCACGCTGACGGCGAAGATCAGGCTCGCGAACAGCCCGCCGACGATCACGTAGGCGACGATGAAATTCAGGTTCTCGGGGTCCAGCAGCGCCAGCAGCGAGCCCTTGAAATCGGGCATGCCGTCGAAGCTGAGCGCGAAGACGACCAGCGAGGCGCGGCCCCACAACATCTCGAGCACCAGCAGCACGAAACCGAAGATCGCCAGCGTGCCGGTGCGCGTCTGCCAGGCCAGCAGCGAGGCCGCCAGATCCGGCTTCTCGCCGCGCTCGAGCGTGCGGCTGGTGTGGTAAAGCCCCAGGCAGAGGAACGGCCCCATCAGCAGGAAGCCGGCCGACAGGGCCAGCGTATAGGCCGGCGCGCGCTCGAACACCTTCAGCAGCGCCCAGCCCATGGCCATGAAGCAGGCGCCGTAGAACAGGCCGATGCCGGGCGCGCGGCGGAAATCGCGCCAGCCGAGCGCGAGCCAGCGAAACGGCGCGCCGAACGCCAGCGGCCGCAGCGGCGGCGTCAGTGAGCCGTTGCCGGGCGGCGGGGGCAGGTCGGTGGCGGGGGCGGGTGGGTCGGCAGGCGTGTCCGCGGTCATCGGTGGCAAGGTCTCCTTCGCCGCAGCGTAGGGGCCCGGGGCGCCGCCGTCCAGCCGGACAGGCCCTAACCCTAGAATCCGCGCCGATGACTGCGCCGATGCTCAACGTCTCAGCCTACCGCTTCGTGCCGCTCGACGCGCTGCCGGCACGCCGCCAGCGCCTGTTCGACGATGCCCAGGCGGCCGGCCTGAAGGGCACGGTGCTGCTGGCCGAGGAGGGCATCAACCTCTTCCTCGCCGGCCCGGCGGATGCGCTGCGTGGCTGGCTCGACCGGCTGCGCGCCGACCCGCCGTTCGCCGGCCTCGATGCCAAGGAGAGCTGGAGCGCCGCGCAGCCCTTCAAGCGCCTGAAGGTCAAGCTCAAGCGCGAGATCATTCGCATGAACATGCCGGCGGTGCAGCCGGCCGCCGGGCGCGCGCCGTCGGTGGCGCCGGCCACGCTGGCGCGCTGGCTCGGCCGCGGGCACGACGACGCCGGCCGGCCGGTGGTGATGCTCGACACGCGCAACGGCTTCGAGGTCGATGCGGGGGCCTTCGAGGGCGCGATCGACTGGCGGCTCGAGCGCTTCTCCGACTTCCCGGCCGCGCTGGCCGCCCACCGCGACGCGCTGGCCGGCAAGACGGTCGTGAGCTACTGCACCGGCGGCATCCGCTGCGAGAAGGCGGCGCTGGTGATGGATGCGCTCGGCATCGAGCACGGCTATCAGCTCGAAGGCGGCATCCTGCGCTACTTCGAGCAGACCGACGGTGCGCCGCACTGGCGCGGCCACTGCTTCGTCTTCGACGAGCGCGAGGCCCTGCGCCCCGATCTGCAGGCCGCGGAGGCCGGCGCATGAAGATGCTGCTGTGGCGCGCCTTCGGCATCCTCGTGATGCTGACGGCGCTGGCCGTGCCGATCGCGCGCGCGCCGGACCGGCCGGTCGAGACGCTGGTGGCGCGCTGGGCGCCGGCGCCCTCGGACTTCATCGAGGTCAAGGGCCAGATGGTGCACCTGCGCGACCAGGGCCCGCGCGACGACCCGCGGCCGATCGTGTTGATCCATGGCACCTCGGCCAGCCTGCACACCTGGGAGGGCTGGGCCGCGTCGCTCAAGGGCCAGCACCGCGTCATCAGCTTCGACCTGCCGGGCTTCGGCCTGACCGGCCCGTTCAGCGGCGCCTATGCGACGGACGACTACCGGGGCGACACGCTGGCCCGCTTCGTGATCGACCTGCTGGACCAGCTGAAGGTGCCGCACGCGGTGCTGGCCGGCAACTCGCTGGGCGGCGAGGTCGCCTGGCGCGTGGCGAGCCTGGCGCCGGCGCGGGTCGACAAACTCGTGCTCGTCGATGCGTCGGGCTACGACTTCGAGCCGGTCGACATGCCGCTGGGCTTTCGGCTGGCGCGCCTGCCGGTGCTCAGTGCCTTGAGCGAGTGGTTCCTGCTGCGCGGCGTGATCGACGAGAGCGTGCGCAGCGTCTACGGCGACCCGGCCAAGGTCACGCCGGCGCTGGTCGACCGGTATTTCGAGCTGACGCTGCGCGAAGGCAACCGCCACGCCCTGCGGCTGCGCATGCAACAGCTCGAGATGGGGCAGGACGTCGCGCGCATCGCGCAGCTCAAGCTGCCGACGCTGGTGATCTGGGGCGGGCGCGACCGCCTCATTCCGCCGCCGATCGGGCAGAACTTCACCCGCGACATCGCCGGCAGCCGGCTGGTCGTGTTTCCGGCGCTCGGGCACGTTCCGCACGAAGAAGATCCCGAGGCGACCGTGTCCGTTGTCAAGGAATTCCTCGCCTTGCGGTGAACCCGCTTGCGCCGCGCCGCACGGCGGGGCAGCATGCCCTGATGCACCGGAGGGATTGCCAGCCAGAGAGCGGGCGGTGGTGCCGGGCGGCCAAGGCACGCAGGGTTCTTGCGGGCGTGGCCGTCTTGGCAGCGCTGTGCCCGGCCGCCGCCCGTGGGCCGGCAGGCCCAGCTGCGGCCACCGCGCCGCCGTGCCCCGAGCGGGCGATCGCGGTCGCCTTCTACGAGTCCGGCGCGCTGTTCGACGCGTCCAGCACCGACAGCCGCGGCGGCTTCACCGGCAGCGGCATCGACGTCGACCTGCTGCGCGAGCTGAAGCGCCGCAGCGGCTGCCGCTTCGAAGGCGTCACGATGACCCGCGCGCGCATCTGGACCGAGCTCACGGCCGGCCGGATCGACATGACCCCCTCCGGCATCTCGACGCCCGAGCGCGAGAAGATCTACGCCTTCGCGCCCTATGTGCTGCTCAAGCACCAGGTGTGGATGCTGAAGTCCCACGCCGCGGTGCCCGGCGGCCTGGCCGGCTTCATGGCCGACCGGGCGCTGCGCTGGGGGGCCGTGCGCGGCTACAGGCACACGCCGGCCTACGACGCGGCGCTGGACCAGGCCCGTGCGCAGGGCCGGGTGGTCGAGGCGACCGACGACCGGCAGTTGCTGCGCCTGCTGGCCGAGGGCACGGTCGACGCGGTCATCAACCAGTCCGTCGTGATTCGCCGCTACGCGGCCGAGCACCCGCGCAAGCCCGAGCTGGTGGGGCTCGATTGGGCACCTCAGGGCTCGGTGGCGCCCGCCGGGCTGGTGCTCGCGCGCGCCCGCTTCAGCGAGGCCGAGCTGAGCTACTGGCGCCAGCTGGTGCGCGACCTGTGGCGCGACGGCACGCTAGCCCGCATCATGCGCCGCCACGTGCCGGCCGAGGACGTGGCCGAGCTCGTTCCGCGGGAGTGAGGCGCCCGGCTTACTCGCTCAGCAGCGCCAGCACCTCGGAGTGGAATTCGCGCCGGTACAGCACGAAGACGACGAAGGCCGTGGCCGCCAGGCAGGCCCACGCCGAGAAGAACCAGGCGATCGCGGCGAAGGCCATGTAGTAGGCCCGCAGGCCATCGTTGAAGGTCTCGGCCGCCAGCCCCATCACCCGGCCCGCGCGCAGCGCGAAGGCGTCGCGGTCGGCGTCGGTCCAGGGCTCGTCGCGCTCGGGCGCCGCGCCGACCAGCAGCGCGCCGAAGCTGTACTGCCGCATGCTCCAGGTGAAGCGGAAGAAGGCGTAGACGAAGATCGCCGTCAGCACCGCGAGCTTGAGGTCGAACACCAGCGCCGAGGTGCGTGCCGCGAACGGGATCTCGCGCACGAACTCGGTGGCCTTGTCGGTCGTGCCCAGCACGGCGAGCAGGCCACCGATGATCAGGATCGTCGTCGAGGCGAAGAACGACGGGCTGGTCGACAGGTTCTGCACGACGATGCCGTCGACCACGCGGTTCTCGCGCGTCGTCGTGCGCCGCATCCACGCCATCCGCACCCGGTTGGTGGCGGCGAGGATCGAGGGCCGCGTGTCGGCGCGCTTCCTGGCGAAGCGCGCGTAGCCGGCCCAGGCGCCGAACAGGACGATGATCGCCAGCCAGTCGATGGCGGGCAGCAGGCCGAGGGCGTCGAGGGCGAAGCGCATCCCGCGACTGTAGCCGCGGCCACCGGCCTGTGACGGGCCGCCGCCCGTGGGTCAGACCCGCGCGAGGTCGAACACCAGCACGTCGGCGCCGCGGCCCCGGCTCAGCGTGAGCAGGCCTTCGCCGTCGAGCGTGGCGCCGTCGCCGGCGGCCAGGCGGTGCGTGCCGTTCAGCGTCACCTCGCCCTCGGCGACGTGCACATAGGCCAGGCGCTTCGGGTCCAGGGCCAGCTCGGCCGACTCGTCGCCGTCGAACAGGCCGGCGCGGATCGAGGCGTCGGCATGCAGCGTGACCGCGCCGTCACGGCCGTCGGGCGCCGCCACGAGCCGCAGCCGGCCGCGCTTGTCGGCCGCGCCGAACTCCTTCTGCTCGTAGCCGGGCGCCAGGCCGGCGCCGGCGGGCAGCAGCCAGATCTGCAGGAAATGGGTGGTCTGGCCCTGCGCGTGGTTGAACTCGCTGTGGCGCACGCCGGTGCCGGCGGTCATGCGCTGCACCTCGCCGGGCCGGATCGCGGTGCCGTTGCCCATGCTGTCGCGGTGCGCGAGCTCGCCTTCGAGCACGTAGCTGACGATCTCCATGTCGCGGTGGCCGTGGGTGCCGAAGCCGGTGCCGGGCGCGATGCGGTCGTCGTTGATCACCCGCAGGTTGCCGACGCCCATGTGGGCCGGATCGTAGTAATCGGCGAACGAGAAGGTGTGGAAGCTCTTGAGCCAGCCGTGGTCGGCGACGCCGCGGTCTTCGGCCTTGCGTACGGTGATCATGGTGTGAACCTCCTGGGGTATGGGGGGACTGTAGGCCGGTGGCCCGGCGCGCGGTGCGGCCGGGCTTGAAGCGAGCTTTCAAATAAGATGAATCCGACATGAACCCCGAACGACGCAGCGCGCTGACGCCCGACGCCTTGACGATGATGGACACCATCGCCCGCACCGGCAGCTTCGCCGCCGCGGCGCGGGCCCTGGGCAAGGTGCCGTCGGCCTTGACCTACAGCGTGCGCCAGCTCGAGGATGCGCTGGACGTGCTGCTGTTCGACCGCCGCTCGCGCCAGGCGCAGCTCACCGCCGCCGGGGAGGAGCTGCTCAACGAAGGCCGGCGCCTGCTGGCCGAGATGGATGCGGTCGCGCAGCGTGTGCGGCGCGTCTCGACCGGCTGGGAGACCGAGCTGACGATCGCGGCCGACGACGTGCTGTCGCGCCTGACGCTGCTCGAGCTGTGCGAGGCTTTCTTCGCCCTGCGGCCCGGCGGCGATGGACAGCCCGGCCCCGGCACGCGGCTGCGCCTGCGCACCGAGGTGCTGGCCGGCACCTGGGAGGCGCTGGTCTCGGGCCAGGCCGACCTGGCGCTGGGCGTGCCGGCCGACACGCCGGCGCCGCCGGGCATCGAGATGAAGCCGCTGGGCGAGCTGAACTTCGTCTTCGTGATGGCACCGCACCACCCGCTGGCGGCCTTGCCCGAGCCGCTGACCGACGACGAGATCGTGCGCCACCGCGCGGTGGCCGTGGCCGATTCGGCGATGCGGCTGGCGCCGATCACGGTGAACCTGTTGCCGGGGCAGGACGTGCTGACGGTGTCCAGCATGCAGGCCAAGATCGAGGCCCAGCTGCGTTGCCTGGGCTGTGGCTTCGTGCCCGAGCCCCTGGTGCGCGAGCACCTGCGACACGGCCACCTGGTGGCCAAGCAGGTCAAGCGCCAGCGCCGAGTCGCCGGCATGGCCTATGCGTGGCGCAGTGCCGCGGTGCCGCAGCCGAAGAAGGCGCCCCAGGGGCTGGCGCTGCAGTGGTGGCTGCAGCAACTGGCGAGCCCCGCCACCCGCCAGGCCCTGCTCGAGCGCCACCTGCCGCAGGGAGCCTGCGTCGAGCCATGACGGCCACCCCGGCCTACCGCGGCCGGTTCGCGCCGTCGCCCACCGGCCCCTTGCACGCCGGCTCGCTGGTGGCGGCGCTGGCCAGCTGGCTCGATGCCCGCGCGGCCGGCGGCCACTGGCTGGTGCGCATCGAGGACGTGGACACGCCGCGCTGCGTGCCGGGCGCCGACCACCTGATCCTGCAGCAGCTGGCGGCCTGCGGCTTGGTGGCCGATGAGCCTCCCGTGTGGCAATCCGCCCGCGGCGCCCTGTACGAGGCGGCCCTTGCACGGCTGCTCGCCGAGGGCCGCGCCTACCCCTGCGCCTGCAGCCGCAAGGAGATCGACGCCGCGCTGGCCGCGCAGGGGCGGCTGCACGCGCGGCACGCCGAGCGCGTCTACCCCGGCACCTGCCGCCACGGCCTGGCCGGCCGGCCGGCGCGGGCCTGGCGGCTGCGCACCGATGCGACCGATGGAGACGATCTCTGGGTCGACTGGCACGACCGGCGGCTCGGCGCGCAGCGGCAGAACCTGACCGCCGAGGTCGGCGATTTCGTGCTCAGGCGCGCCGATGGCCTGTGGGCCTACCAGCTCGCGGTCGTGGTGGACGACGCCGGGCAGGGCATCACGCACATCGTGCGGGGCGAGGACCTGGCGGACAACACGCCGCGGCAGATCCACCTGCAACGCGCGCTGGGGCTGCCGATGCCCGTCTATCTGCACACCCCGCTGGTGCTGGCGCCGGACGGGCAGAAGCTGTCGAAGCAGAACGGGGCCGCGCCGCTGGACCTGGCGGACCCGCTGGCGGCGCTGCAGGCCGCCGGCGCGGTGCTGGGCCTGCCGGCCGGGCTGCCGGCGCATGACCGCGGCAGCTGGCTGGAGGCCGCGGTCGCCGCATGGGCACGGGCCTGGCCGCTGCCGGCGGTGGCATGATTCCCGGCTTGCCATCGACAAAGGAATCCCCATGAAAACCGAGAGCGGCCTGCAGATCGACGACCGGGTCACCGGCAGCGGCGACACCGCCCAGGCCGGCCAGACGGTCACCGTGCACTACACCGGCTGGTTGTACGACCCCAGCGCGCCGGACGGCCGGGGCCGCAAGTTCGACTCCAGCAAGGATCGCGGCGAGCCCTTCGAATTCGCGCTCGGCGCCGGCCAGGTGATCCGCGGCTGGGACGAGGGTGTGCAGGGCATGCAGGTCGGCGGCACCCGGGTGCTGACGATCCCGCCCGAACTGGGTTACGGCGCGCGTGGCGCGGGCGGCGTGATTCCGCCGAATGCGACGCTGGTGTTCGAAGTCGAGTTGCTGCCGACACCCGAGCGGCCGGAGCTGGAAATCACCGACGTGGTGGTGGGTGCCGGCGAGGTGGCGGAAGAAGGCGCGACAGTCACCGTGCACTACACCGGCTGGCTCTTCGACGCCGCGGCGCCCAACCAGCGCGGCCGCAAGTTCGACTCCAGCAAGGACCGCAACGACCCCTTCGAATTCGAGCTCGGCGCCGGCATGGTGATCCGCGGCTGGGACGAGGGCGTGCAGGGCATGCAGGTCGGCGGCACGCGGGTGCTGGTGATCCCGGCACACCTGGGCTACGGCCGGCGCGGCGCGGGTGGCGTGATTCCGCCGGATGCGACGCTGGTGTTCGAGGTGGAGTTGCTGGGGGTCTGAGTCTCCGGTTGGCGGGTGGCGCGGGCTGGGAGCCGGTACCCGCTCGGGCTCATGAGTCCGCGCCCTCGGCTGCGCCGAGGGTGCCCTGTGGTGCTCGGGCTTGTGGCCACTGTCGAACTCACTCCGCTCACTGCGTTCGCTGTGCTCGAACAATCGCCAGTGAGTCAGTTTACGAGGCGCGCTGACGCGCGCAGCCACAAGCCCTGCGCTCCTCGGCGCTCCCTAAATCGCCCGAGCGGGTACCGGCTCCCAGCCTGCAACTGTCGGCGGCAGTTCGCGGCGTTCGTATTCATGCCGTGCCAGCACGCCAACGATGGACTCGGCCGGGGGCCGGCAGGCGGTGAGGCGATTTCGAGGCGCCGAAGCGCGCAGGCTTCGTGGCAGCGAGCGCAGCGAGCCTCGTAAACTGACTCGCCGGCGATTGTTCGAGCACAGCGAACGCAGTGAGCGGAGCGAGTTCGACGGCGGCCACGAAGCCGAGCACTGGAGGGAACCCTCGGCGCAGCCGAGGGCGCCGGTCAATGAGCCCCGCCGCCTGCCGGCCCCCGGCCGAAGCACCGACCGACCGCGACAAAAGAACCTAAAACCGCTCGTTGTCCCCCAAGTACCGCCACTGACCCGGCGGGAGCTTGCCCAGCACCACGCTGCCGATGCGCACGCGTTTCAGGCCGACGACCTTCAGGCCGACGAGTTCGCACATGCGGCGGATCTGGCGCTTGCGGCCTTCGCGCAGGACGAAGCGGAGTTGATCCTCGTTGGCCCAGCTGACCTTGGCGGGCTTGAGCTCCTTGCCGTCGAGGGTCAGGCCATGCTGGAGCTTGTGCAGATCGGCTTCGGGCAGCGCGCCTTCGCCTTGGTACTGCACGCGGACGAGGTATTCCTTCTCGACGTGTGAGTCTTCGCCGATCAGGTGCTTGGCGACGCGGCCGTCCTGCGTCAGCACGAGCAGGCCGGTGGAGTCGATGTCGAGCCGGCCGGCGGGGGCCAGGCCGCGCGCGTGGGCGGGGTGGAAGGGCCGGCGCAGCGGGTCGTCCTTCCAGTGGTTGGCGGCCGTGACCAGCACGCTCGCCGGCTCGTAGCCATCTTCCGCCTGGCCGCTCACGTAGCCGATCGGCTTGTGCAGCAGGATGGTGACGCGCCGTGCCTGCTGCGCATGCGCGGCCGGGTCGACCTCGATGCGCGCCTCGGGCTTCACGCGCTGGCCCAGCACGGCCACCTGGCCGTCGACCGTGACCCAGCCGGCGGCGATCCAGTCGTCGGCTTCGCGGCGCGAGGCCAGCCCGCGGTCGGACAGCAGCTTGGACAGGCGAAATCCCTCGTCGTTCGACGTGCGTGGTGTGGGCGCGCGCGGCGCCGGGCGCACCTGCGGCGGCGGGGCCTCCGCGTGCGGCACCCGGCGCGGGCTCGCGGGCTGAGCTGCCGGTGGCCTCGGCGCGGCCTGTGCACGAGGCGCTGCCGATGCATGAGGCAGCGCTGCCGGTGCGCGCGGTGCGGCCGGTGTGGTGCCCGCCGGAGCGGGAGAAGGCGCGGCAGGGGCCGCCGGCCCGGTGGCACGCGTCGGCCGCTTGGGCGTGCGCTGAATGTTGCGGTCCGATCGCATGGTCATGTGGTTCTCATCGGCCGCGCAGGAACAGCGCGTCCAGCTCTTTCATCGTGACCTGGCGCCAGGTGGGCCGGCCGTGGTTGCATTGATCGGCGCGCTCGGTCGCCTCCATCTGGCGCAGCAGCGCGTTCATCTCCTCGATCGTCAGGCGGCGGTTCGCCCGCACGGCGCCGTGGCAGGCCATTGTCGCGAGGATCTCGTCGCGGGCCCGCTCGATCATGCGGACGGCATCGGCCTCGGCCAGCTCGGCGAGCTCGCGCAGCACCGAGCGGGCCAGGGCGACCGGGTCGGCATCGGGCAGGGCAGCGGGGCGGGCGCGCACCGCGAGCGTCGTCGGGCCCAGCGGTGAGATGTCGAGACCGAGCGCGGCCAGGTCGGTGGCGCGCGCCTCGGCCACGGCGACCTCTTCGCGCGTGGCGGCGAAGGTGGTGGGGATCAGCAGCGGCTGCGCGACCAGCGGTTTCTCCCGGGCCGCGGCCTTCAGCCGCTCATAGACGATGCGCTCGTGGGCGGCGTGCATGTCGACGACCACCAGGCCCTGGGCGTTCTCGGCCAGCACGTAGACGCCGGCGAGTTGCGCGAGCGCACGGCCCAGCGGCCAGTCGGTCGAGGGTTCGGCCTCGGTGGGCGCGCCTGGCATCACGGCCACGGCGTCGCTGGCCGCCGTGGGCGGTGGCGCCGGCACGGGCGACACGGCCCACGGTGCCGGTGCTTCGCGGGCGTAGAGCGTGCCCAGGTCGGCCAGGCTCAGGCGCTGCTGCTGGGCGCCCCAGGGCAGGCCGGCCGGCGCGGCGGGCGGGGCGGCGAACCCCGCCGTGGGGGCCGCTGCCGGCGCCATCTCGGTCGCGCGCCCGAGCGGGCTGCCGCCCGTCGCGGCCAGCACGCCTTCGACCGCGCGGCGCACCGCCTGGTACACCTCGCCGGACTCGCGAAACCGGACCTCGATCTTGGTCGGGTGGACGTTGACGTCGACACGGGCCGGGTCGATGTCGATGAACAGCACGTACGCCGGCTGGCGCTGGCCGTGCAGCACGTCTTCGTAGGCACTGCGCAGCGCGTGGGCGACCAGCTTATCGCGCACGTAGCGGCCGTTGACGTAGGCGTACTGGTGGTCGGCACGGGTGCGCGCGGCCTCGGGCAGGCCGGCCCGGCCGAGCACGCGCATCGGGCCGGCGGCGTGCTCGACCGCGCGGCTGTCGGCGACGAACTCGGCCCCCAGCACGTCGGCCATGCGCTGCTCGTGCGTCGCGCGGCGCCACTGCTCGACCAGCTTGCCCTCGTGCCAGATCGCGAAGCCCACGTCCGGCCGGGCCAGCGCATGGCGGCGCACGGCTTCGGTGGCATGGGCCAGCTCGGTCGCCTCGCTCTTCAGGAACTTGCGCCGCGCGGGCGTGCTGAAGAACAGCTCGCGCACCTCGATGCTGGTGCCCATCGCGCGGGCGGCGGGCTGCAACTCGCCGCTGCGTGCGTCCAGGCGGAAGGCGTGTGGCGCCTCGGCCGTGCGGCTGACGATGGCCAGCTCGCTGACCGAGGCGATCGCGGCCAGCGCTTCGCCGCGAAAACCCATCGTCGCGACGCCCTCCAGCTCGGCCAATGTGCGGATCTTGCTCGTCGCGTGGCGCTTGATCGCCAGCGGCAGCTCGTCGGCCGGGATGCCGCCGCCGTCGTCCTCGACGACGATCGCGCGGATGCCGCCGCCCTGCAGCTTGACCGTGACCTGGGTCGCGCCGGCGTCGAGCGCGTTGTCGACCAGCTCACGCACCACCGAGGCCGGCCGCTCGACCACCTCGCCCGCCGCGATCTGGCTCACCAGCTCGTCGGGCAGTTCGCGGATGGCGCGGCGAAGCGCCGCGCCGGAGTCGGTGGCCAGATCAGTCATCACGGGATTGTAGGAAGGGGGCGGGGATAATCCG
>NZ_DATFAN010000113.1:0-2132 GCF_035254525.1 Ideonella sp.
CAGCTGCAGCGCATGGCGCAGGTGGTGCGCGCCGTCGAAGCCGTCGTCGCGCTGCCGGCCTACCGCGAGCAGGTGCTGGCCGGCGCGCCGGCGACGGCCCGCGTGGGAGCGGCCGCGGGCCCGCGGGGCGTCTTCTTCGGCTACGACTTCCACCTCGACCACGGCCGGCTCGGGCTCATCGAGATCAACACCAACGCGGGCGGCGCGATGCTCAACGCCGTGCTCGCGCGGGCACAGCGCAGCTGCTGCGCCGCGATGGACACGCTGGTGCCCACGCGCGCGCACGTGGCGGCGTTCGAGCAGCGCCTGGTGGACATGTTTCGTCGCGAATGGCGACTGGCGGGGCACACGCGCCCGCTTCGCAGCATCGCCATCGTCGACGAGAAGCCCGAGCAGCAGTACCTGTATCCCGAGTTCCTGCTCTTTCGCAGGCTGTTCGAGCGGCACGGCCTCACCGCGCTGATCGCCGATCCGGCCGAGCTGCAATGGCGAGACGGCGCGCTGTGGCTGGGCGAATCGGCCATCGACCTGGTCTACAACCGGCTCACCGACTTCTATCTCGAGCAGCCCGCGAGCGCGGCGCTGCGCGACGCATGGCTGCATCGGGGCGTCGTGCTGACCCCGCACCCGCAGGCGCATGCGCTGTATGCCGACAAGCGCCAGCTCGCGCTCTTTTGCGACGCCACCCGGCTGCAGGCGCTGGGCGTGCCCGATGAGATTCAACAGGTGCTGCTGGAGAACGTACCGCACACGGAGATCGTGACGGCCGCGAACAGCGAACGCCTGTGGTTGGCCCGGCGCGGCCTCTTCTTCAAGCCGATCGCAGGGTTCGGCAGCCGGGCCGCCTACCGCGGCGACAAGCTCACGCAGCGGGTCTGGCAGGAGATCCTGGCCGGCGACTACGTGGCGCAGGCGATCGTGCCGCCGGGCACACGCCGAATCGACGAAGCGGATGGCGCGCAGCCGCTGAAGTTCGACCTGCGTGCCTATGCGTACGGCGGCGAGGTGCAGTGGGTGGCGGCGCGCCTGTACCAAGGGCAGACCACCAATTTCCGCACCCCCGGCGGCGGCTTCGCGCCGGTGTTCAGCACTGTCGATGCGTCGGGTCGCACGCCCGCACCGGCAAGCGCCGAACATGCCTCGTATGTCTTTCTCCTGGACGACGCCGGCGGCGTGCATCCGGTGCCTCATGCACTGTACGTGGCGCTCAGCCGCCGCGAGGCCACGGCGCCAGTGCTGGCCGGGAAAACGCTGCGCCTGGCCGACTGGTATGTGCGATTGAAGAACGGCGCACCCGGCGCCGTGGTCAACGAGACGTACAGCGTGGTGCAGGTCGACGCGCAGGGCCGGGTCGAGTCGATCGCCGCGCCCGCGGACTCCGGCTGGCCGACCGTGCCGGAGCGCGAGCGCATGCGAGCGATGCTGTTCGATGCCGCCGGATCGTCCGCCTGAGATCAACCTCCGAAGGAGTCGTCATGGACATCAAGGTACTCGGCACCGGCTGTGCCAACTGCAGGAACACGATCGCGCTGATCGAACAGGTCGCCAAGGCCAAGGGCGTGAGCGTCGCACTGAGCAAGGTCGAGGAGATGCGCGACATCGTGGGCTACGGCGTCATGAGCACGCCGGGCGTCGTGATCGACGGCAAGGTGGTGCATGCGGGCGGCGTGCCCAGCCGCGACAAGGTCGAGTCCTGGCTCGCGCCCTGAGCCGGGCCACAAGACTATCACATGCCACGGTTCGTTGACTCACCGCCCAGCTCGCTCACGATGTCGGCCGCCGCAGGCCGAACGCGCTTCGACGGCTTGCTCCTGCCCACGGTGCCGATGCTGATGCAGCACACGGCCTCCTCGCCTTCGCCCAGGGCGCACAGCTGACGCATTCGGGGCGAGGACATGGCCCGGCCGCTCGTCAGGCCGCCGCCGAAACCCAGGGCGTGGGCGCCCAGAAGGATGTTCTGGATCGCCGCCCCCATCGACACCATGCGTTCGAGGACAGGCGTGTCGGGTTCGCAGTGTCCCAGGCGGGCCACCGCCACCAGCAGCAACGGGGCGCGATGGGCCTTCTCGCGCGCCATCTCGATCTGCTCCTGCGTCGCGCCTGGATCACGATCGACGAGCGCCAGCGCGAAC
>NZ_DATFAN010000114.1:0-2207 GCF_035254525.1 Ideonella sp.
CGACGTGCCGACCGCCAAGCGGGTCAACGATGCCGCCGCCTACATCCGCGGCCTGGCCCAGTTGCGCGGCCGCGATGCCGCCTGGGCCGAGCAGTCGGTGCGCGAATCGGTCAGCCTCCCGGCCGACGATGCGCTGGCACGGCGGGTGATCGACCTGGTGGCCGACGACGTCGATGACCTGCTGCGCCGGCTCGATGGGCGCCGGGTCGCCGTCGGCGCCGGGGCAAGCGGGCCCCGGGCCGTGTTCGTGACCCTCGCGACGGCGAACGCCCGCGTCATCGACATCGAGCCCGATGCACGCCAGCGCGCGCTGGCCGCGATCAGCGACCCCAGCATCGCGCTGATCCTGCTGATGATCGGCTTCTACGGCCTGCTGTTCGAGTTCATGAACCCCGGCATGGTGGCGCCCGGTGTGGTGGGTGCGCTCAGCCTGCTGCTCGCGCTGTGGGGGCTGCAGATGCTGCCGATCAACCTGGCCGGCCTGGGGCTGATCGTGCTCGGGCTGGCGTTCTTTGTCGCCGAAGCCTTCGTGCCGAGCTTCGGTGCGCTGGGGCTGGGCGGTGTCGCGGCGTTTGCATTCGGTGCGCTGCTGCTGGTGGACAGCGAGGCACCGGGCTTCGGCGTGCCGCCGGCGCTGGTGGGCACCCTGGCGCTGGTCTCGGGCCTGGCCGTCGTCGGCATCGCGAGCATGGCCGCGCGGGCACGGGGGCGGCCGCTGGTATCCGGCGCGGGGCAGATGGTGGGCGCCACGGGCGAAGTGATCGAGGTGGTCGACCAGGTGGATGGGGGTCCACCGGCCGGCGAGGCCTGGGCCACCATCGCCGGCGAGCGTTGGCGCGTGCGCTCGGCCCAGCCCCTGCAAGCCGGCCAGCGCGTGCGCGTGGCCCGGGTCGATGGCCTGACGCTGGAAGTGACCACCATGCCGAGCGAACCTCCCACCACCGAAGGAGCGTGATCATGGGCTTCGACTTTCCCATCGGCCTGTCGGCCATCGTCCTGCTGCTGGCGGTGCTGGTAGCCAGCTCCTTGCGCATCCTGCGCGAGTACGAGCGCGCGGTGGTGTTCCAGCTCGGCCGCTTCTGGCGCGTCAAGGGCCCGGGGCTGGTGCTGCTGATCCCGGGCATCCAGCAGATGGTGCGCGTCGACCTGCGCATGGTGGTGATGGACGTGCCGAGCCAGGACGTGATCTCGCGAGACAACGTGACGCTGAAGGTCAACGCGGTGCTGTACTTCCGCGTCGTCGACCCGCAGCGCGCGGTGATCCAGGTCGAGAACTTCCTCGCCGCCACCAGCCAGCTCGCACAGACGACCCTGCGCGCGGTGCTCGGCAAGCACGCGCTGGACGAGATGCTGTCCGAGCGCGAGCGGCTGAACCTCGATCTGCAGAAGATCCTCGACAGCCAGACCGACGCCTGGGGCATCAAGGTCGCCAACGTCGAGATCAAGCACGTCGACCTCAACGAAAGCATGATCCGCGCGATCGCCCGCCAGGCCGAAGCCGAGCGCGAACGGCGCGCCAAGGTCATCCATGCCGAAGGCGAACTGCAGGCCTCCGAGAAGCTCGCGCAGGCCGCCGAGATCCTGGCCCGCCAGCCGCAGGCGCTGCAGCTGCGCTACCTCGAGACGCTGACCGTGATCGCCGCCGACAAGAACTCGACGATCGTGTTCCCGCTGCCGCTGGACATCGTCGGGCCGCTGCTGCAGGCGCTCAATCGACCGGCTGAGCCCGGCGCCTGACGGCCGCTGTATCCTCGCGGCCTGATGTACGCCAAGTACTTTGGGCTGAAGCAGCCGCCGTTCTCGATCGCGCCGGACCCGCGCTACCTCTACATGAGCGAGCGCCACCGCGAGGCGCTGGCTCACCTGTTGTACGGCCTGAAGGGCGGGGGCGGCTTCGTGCTGCTGACCGGCGAGATCGGCGCCGGCAAGACCACCGTCTGCCGCTGCTTCCTCGAACAGGTGCCGCCGCGCTGCAACGTCGCCTACATCTTCAATCCCAAGCTCACCGTGCCCGAGCTGCTGCAGACGGTGTGCGACGAGTTCCGCATCCCGCTGCCCGAGCTGCCCGCCGGCGCGGTGCGCACGGTCAAGGACTACATCGACCCGCTCAACGAGTTCCTGCTGCGCACGCACGCGGTCGGCCAGACCAACGTGCTGATCATCGACGAGGCGCAGAACCTCTCGGCCGACGTGCTGGAGCAGTTGCG
>NZ_DATFAN010000115.1:0-6854 GCF_035254525.1 Ideonella sp.
GCGCGTGTCGAGCGTGACGGTGCGTGCCTCGCCGGGAGGCGAGTTCACGTTCCAGGGAGCTTTCTTCGGCGGGGCGTCGGGTTTCGCCTCGTCCTCGGCATGGCCGGGCAGGGTGGCCAGCGACAGGCTGGCAAGGGCCAAAGCGGCGGCCGCCCGGGTCAGGCGGTGGCGAAGCGATGTGGGCATGGTGGTGCCGGAAGACGTGAAGCGGGGAGGATAGGGGCAGCGCGGGCGCGCGTGGCTCGAACTCGTCCCATCGGTTGTCGGTTTCGTCGCAGTCATGGATGACTCGGCTCGTCTGGGGCGCGGGCCGACTGCGGTGGACAGCCGCTTCATCACTGTGGTGCCCTCGAACGGGGTGGCGCGACCGCGAATGAGGCCTCCGCCCGAGGGGCACCGCGACCACCCTGCTGCTCGTTGGGTGGCACGCGGTCGCTCGCACTGCCGCGCGGGTGCCCACCCCTCCCGCCACGACGCTCGAAGGAAGGAGGGTTCCTAGGGTTTCACCTAGCCCCGCCCTTGTCACGGCAGAGACACTGAGGGGCTTCCGTTCCTCCCTAGAATCGAACGATCGTTCTATTTCCTCCCCGCACCATTTCCCCACGTCCTTCCGAAGGGATCCCGAACATGAGCGCCAGCTACGAGCTTCACGGCCCGGTCGCCGTCATCACGCTGAACAACCCGCCGGTCAACGGGCTGGGCTACGACACTCGCCGCGCGGTGGCCGATGGGCTCGACCGCGCGCAGGCGGATGCCGCCGTGAAGGCCATCGTCGTCACCGGGGCCGGCAAGGCCTTTTCGGGCGGTGCCGACATCAAGGAGTTCGGCTCCCCCAAAGCCATCGCCGAGCCCAACCTGCTGTCGCTGATCCGTGCGCTCGAACTGTGCAGCAAGCCGGTCGTGGCGGCCGTGCACAGCGTGTGCATGGGCGGCGGGCTCGAGCTCGCGCTGGGCTGCCACTACCGCGTCGCGTCGCCGGGCGCCAACGTGGCGCTGCCCGAGGTGAAGATCGGCCTGATCCCGGGGGCCGGCGGCACGCAGCGGCTGCCGCGCGTGCTGGGGCTGGAGACGGCGCTGAACATGATCGTCAGCGGCGAGCCGGTCAAGAGCGAGGTGCTGGCCTCGCTGCCGGGCCAGAAGCTGTTCGACAAGATGATCGACGGCGACCTGCTCGCTGGCGCGATCGCCTTCGCGACCGAGGTCGCCGACAAGCGCCCGCTGCCGCTGGTGCGCGACCTGAAGGTCAAGCATGCCAACCCCGATGGCTACCTGCAGTTCGCCCGCAACACCGTGAAGGCGATGGCGAAGAACTTCCCGGCGCCGGGCAAGTGCGTGGACGCGGTCGAAGCCTCGATCAAGCGCAGGTTCGACGACGGCATGGTGCTCGAGCGCGAGATCTTCCTGGCGTTGATGATGACGCCCGAGTGCAAGGCCCTGCGCCATGCCTTCTTCGCCGAGCGCGCCGCGAGCAAGATCCCCGATGTGCCGGAGGACACCCCGCTGCGCGAGGTGAAGAAGGTCGCCATCATCGGCGCCGGCACCATGGGCGGCGGCATCGCGATGAACTTCCTCTCGGCCGGCACGCCGGTGGTGATGCTCGAGATGAAGCCCGAGGCGCTGGAGCGCGGCGTCGCGACGATCCGCAAGAACTACGAGGCCCAGGTCAAGAAGGGCAAGCTGAAAGCCGAGAAGTACGAGGCCACGATGGCCCTGCTGTCGACGACGCTCGACTACGCCGCGATCGGCGACGCCGACATGGTGATCGAGGCCGTGTTCGAGGACATGGAGGTCAAGAAGGCCGTCTTCGAGCAGCTCGACAAGGTGATGAAGCCCGGCGCGATCCTCGCTACCAACACCTCGACGCTGGACGTGAACAAGATCGCAGCGTTCACCAAGCGCCCGCAGGACGTGATCGGCACCCACTTCTTCAGCCCGGCCAACGTGATGAAGCTGCTGGAGGTGGTGCGCGGCGAGAAGACCGCCAAGGACGTGCTGGCCACCGTGATGGCGTTGGGCAAGAAGATCCGCAAGACCTGCGTCGTCTCGGGCGTGTGCGACGGCTTCATCGGCAACCGCATGATCGAGCAGTACAGCCGCCAGGCCGGCTTCCTGCTGGAAGAGGGCTGCACCCCTAGCCAAGTGGACAAGGCGGTCGAGAAGTTCGGCTTCGCGATGGGCCCGTTCCGCATGGGCGACCTGGCCGGCAACGACGTCGGCTGGTACATCCGCAAGCGCCGCTACATCGAGAAGCCGAACCTGCGCTACTCGAAGACGGCCGACCTGCTGTGCGAGATGGGCCGCTTCGGCCAGAAGACCGGCGCCGGCTGGTACGACTACCAGGCCGGCAAGCGCGACGCGATCCCCTCGGCCGTGGTCGAGAAGATGATCGAGGACCACCGCAAGGCGATGGGCATCACGCCGCGCAAGATCAGCGACGACGAGATCGTGCACCGCTTGGTCTTCTCGCTGGTCAACGAGGCCGCGCGCTTGCTGGAAGAAGGCATCGCCCAGCGCGCATCGGACGTCGACATGGTCTACCTCACCGGCTATGGCTTCCCGCTGCACCGCGGCGGCCCGATGTGCTACGCCGACACCTACGGTCTCTACAACGTGGCCCAGGCGATGAAGCGCTTCGCGCAGAACCCGAATGACGACGCCGAGTTCTGGCAACCGGCGCCGCTGCTCGCGAAGCTGGTGGCCGAAGGCAAGAACTTCAACTGAAGACGATGCTGCGTCGCCTCACGCTGACGGTGCTCGCCGTGCTGGTGCTGCTGGTGGCCGCGGTGGCGGCCAACACGTGGCGCCAGGGCTCGCGCCAGCTCGATGTGCCGCCCGCGCCGCCGCTCGCGGTGGACGAGGCGGCCGCGGCGGCGCACCTGGCCGAGGCGATCCGCCTGCGCACGGTGTCCAGCCTCGACGATGCGCAGCAGAACGCCGACCAGTTCGAGCAGTTGCATGGGCTGCTGCAGGCGCGCTACCCCAAGGCGCACGCGGTGATGCAGCGCGAGCTGGTCGGTGGCTTGAGCCTGCTCTACACCTGGAAGGGCAGCGACGCGAGCCTGCCGCCCATCCTGCTGATGGCCCACCAGGACGTGGTGCCCATCGCGCCGGGCACCGAGGGCGATTGGGCCGAGCAGCCGTTCGCCGGCGCGGTGAAGGATGGCTTCGTCTGGGGCCGCGGGTCGTGGGACGACAAGGGCAACCTGATCGCGCAGATGGAGACGATGGAGCTGCTGGCGGCCAGCGGCTTCACCCCGAAGCGCACCATCCACCTGGCCTTCGGCGCCGACGAGGAGGTCAGCGGCGAGCGCGGCGCGAAACAGATCGCCGCGCTGCTGAAGTCGCGCGGCGAGCGCATGGACTTCGTCATCGACGAGGGCCTGCTGATCACCGAGGGCGTGATGCCGGGGCTCGCGAAGCCGGCCGCGCTGATCGGCATCGCCGAGAAGGGGTATCTCTCGGCGGTGCTGCGCGTGTCGGCGACGCCGGGCCACTCGTCGATGCCGCCGCCGAAGGGCCAGGGCGCGATCGCAATGATGAGCGCGGCCCTCGCCCGGCTGGAAGACAAGCAGCTGCCCGCCGGCATCCGCGGCGTGGCGCGCGAGATGTTCGAGACCATCGCGCCGGAGATGGGCGGCTTCCAGCGCGTCGCGCTGTCCAACCTGTGGTTGTTCGGCCCGCTGGTGCAGAAGCAGCTCGAGGCCAAGGCCAGCACCAACGCGATGCTGCGCACGACGACGGCGCTGACGATGGCCCACGCCGGCAACAAGGACAACGTGCTGCCCGGCCGGGCCGAGGCGACGGTGAACTTCCGCCTGCTGCCGGGCGACAGCGCCTCTGCCGTGATGGGCCATGTGCACGACGAGGCCGACGCCGCGATCGGCCCGGGGCGCTACGAGCTGGTCGCGCTGCCGGGCGGCAGCGAGCCGTCGAAGGTGTCGCCAACCCAATCGGCCTCGTACCAGCTCATCAACCGCACGGTGCGCGAGGTGTTCCCGGGCACGCTGGTCGCGCCGGGGCTGATGATCGGCGCGACCGACTCGCGCCACTTCGAGGCCATCAGCGACCACATCTACCGCTTCTCGCCAGTGCGCGCGAAGCCCGAAGACTTAGCCCGTTTCCACGGCACCAACGAACGCATCTCGGCGGCCAACCTCGCCGAGCTGATCCGCTTCTACCACCGCCTCGTCAGCCAGGCCGCTGGCGCGGGCGCTTGAATCCCACTTTCCCACAGGAGCCCGCCATGAGCCGAGCCGTCATCGTTTCCACCGCACGCACGCCGCTGGCCAAGAGCTGGAAGGGCGCTTTCAACATGACCCATGGCGCCACGCTGGGCGGCCATGCGGTGAAGGCCGCCGTCGAGCGCGCCGGCATCGACCCGGGCGCGGTGGAAGACGTGCTGATGGGCTGCGCCAACCCCGAAGGCGCGACCGGCGCCAACATCGCGCGCCAGGTCGCGCTGCGCGCCGGTCTGCCGATCACGGTCAGCGGCATGACGGTCAACCGCTTCTGCTCCAGCGGCCTGCAGACCATCGCGCTGGCCTCGCAGCGCATCATCTCGGGCGAGGGCGAGGTGTACGTGGCCGGCGGCGTCGAGAGCATCTCGTGCGTGCAGCAGGAGATGAACACCCACCTGCTCGAAGACAGCTGGCTGGCGGAACAGAAGCCCGAGATCTACTGGAGCATGCTGCAGACGGCCGAGAACGTGGCCCAGCGCTACAAGATCTCGAAAGAACGCATGGACCGCTACGGCGCCGCCAGCCAGCAAAAGGCCTGCGCAGCGCAGGCGGCCGGCAAGTTCAACGACGAGATCGTGCCGATCACCGTGACCGCCGGCGTGGCCGACAAGGTGATGGGCCTGCGCACGAAGGAAGTGACCTGCAGCGCCGACGAGGGCCTGCGCGAAGGCACGACCTACGAATCGATCAAGGACATCCGCACGGCGCTGCCGGGCGGCGTGGTCACGGCCGGCAACGCAAGCCAGTTCAGCGACGGCGCCGGTGCCTGCGCGGTGGTCAGCGAGGCCTATGCCGAGCGCAAGGGCCTGAAGCCGCTGGGTCGCTTCCTCGGCTTCGCGGTGGCCGGCTGCGAGCCCGACGAGATGGGCATCGGCCCGGTCTTCGCCGTGCCCAAGGTGCTGGGCCGCCTGGGCCTGAAGGTCGACGACATCGACCTGTGGGAGCTCAACGAGGCCTTCGCGGTGCAGGTGCTGTACTGTGCCGACCGCTTAAGCATTCCGATGGACCGCCTGAACGTGAACGGCGGCGCGATCGCGGTCGGCCACCCCTACGGCGTGTCGGGCCAGCGCCTGACCGGCCACGCCCTGATCGAGGGCAAGCGCCGCGGCGCGAAGCGCGTGTGCGTGACCATGTGCATCGGCGGCGGCATGGGCGCCGCAGGCATCTTTGAGGTGCTGTGAAGTCCCCGCGCTCTCTTCACCACGGGCTGCTCGCGCTGGCGGCGTTGGGCCTGAGCTTCGGCGCGCACGCCGCCACCGAGGCTACCAAGGCAGTCGTTAAGGCGATCGAAGCCAAGGACTGCGCCGCGGCGGTGAAGGAGCTCAACACCGCACTGGCCAGCAACTCGCCCGAAGCCTGGCTGCTCGGTGGGGCGATGTTCGAACACGGGCTGTGCCTGAAGCCGAGCGTCGAGCGCGCGACGCGGCTGTACATGCGCGCGGCCGAGGCCGGGCGGGGCGATGGGCGTGCGCGGCTGGTCAGCCTGTATGCGTCGCCGGCGGCCGGGCCGGACAAGGGTTCGGCGCTGTGGTGGGCCCAGCAAGCAGCCTTGCCGCTGCCGGCGGCCTGCATGGTGCCGGCCGAGGCGCGCGACAGCGCCGATCACTTCGCCCAGGCGCTGGGCGCCTGGCCTGCCGCCCGGCTTGATGGCTGCGTGTACGTGGCCGGCGTGCTGGCGGCGCTCGATGCCGAGTTCGCGATGCGGCCCGACGACAGCACGAAGGATGGTGTCACGGTCGAGTTCCAGCCCGCGGCCGGGCGGGTCGTCGTCAGTTTTGCCCAGCTCGCCCAGCAGGGCAACGACCGGCGCGCGCAGTTCAGCGGTGGTGCGGGCCTGACGCTGGAGACGTACGCACACGACCCCTCGCCTGACCAGCTGCGTGCGATGCAGACCGAGGCCGGCAAGGCCGCGCTGGCCGACCGGGTCGACGCGGTCGCGCAGGCGGCGCTGGCGCGCTTTCCCAAGCCGGGCGCGGTCGACACGGCCTGGCACATCCGCCTGCGGGCCGACGGCCCGCGGCTGCAGTGAACCCACCCGGAGGTGCCCCATGACGGCCCAAGGTTTCGACCCCGAACTGTTCCTGCAGATGGGCCGCGACGTGCTGGCCCAGCAGCCCTTCAGCCTGCTGCTCGGCGCCGAGCTGACGCACCTGAAACCCGGCGAGGTGGAGTTGCAGCTCGTGCTGAAGGACGAGCTGAGGCAGCAGCACGGCTTCGCCCACGGCGGCGTCGTCAGCTACCTGGCCGACAACGCGCTGACCTACGCGGGCGGCACGGCGATGCGCGTGCCGGTGGTGACGTCCGAGTACAAGATCAACTACCTCAAGCCGGCGACCGGCGAACGCCTCGTCGCGCGTGCCAAGGCGATCGGCATCGGCAAGACGCAGGCCGTGTGCCGCTGCGAGGTCTACGCGGTCCTCGGCCACGAAGAGACGCTGTGCGCGCTGGCTCAAGGCACCATCACCAAGATGGGCGAAGCTCCCCCAGGCTGATGGCGGCGATGAAGGTCGACCTCGATACCTTGCGCCGCTTCTTCGCCGCGGCACCGTTCATGGTCGACCTCGGGGTCGAGCCGGTGGCGGTGGGCGAGGGCACGGTCAGCACGATCCTGCCGCT
>NZ_DATFAN010000116.1:0-86847 GCF_035254525.1 Ideonella sp.
GGGTTCGGTAGCCGCGTCATGAGCGACGGCGGCACCGGGCTGCCCGGCGGCTTCCTGCTGAACAACGAGCTGACCGATTTCGCCTTCGTGCCGCGCGATGCCGCCAGCCGGCCGGTGGCCAACCGGGTCGAGCCGGGCAAGCGACCACGTTCGAGCATGAGCCCGACGATGGTCTTCGATGCGGTTTCGGGGCAGTTGCAGCTCGTCATGGGCTCGCCCGGGGGCTCGGCGATCATCCACTTCAACACCAAGACGCTGCTCGGCACGCTGGCCTGGGGCCTCGCGCCGCAGGCGGCACTCGACCTGCCCAACTTCGCCAACGACAACGGCCCGACGCGGCTGGAGACCGGGCGCTTCCCGCCGGCCACGCGCGAAGCGCTGCGCGCCAGGGGCCAGCAGGTCATCGAGCAGGAACTGACCAGCGGCAGCCAGGTGCTGCTGCGTGTCGACGGTGGATGGCTCGGCGGGGCCGACCGGCGCCGCGAAGGCACGGTCGTCGGCGAGTGAACCCCTGACCCCCCGCGAAGCCGCGAGCCTCAGCCGCTGGCCAAGGCGCGCGCGATCTCGGGCACCAGGCCCGGCCCACGGTAGATGAAGCCGGTGTAGACCTGCACCAGGTCCGCGCCGGCGGCGATCTTGGCCTTGGCGTCGTCGGCACTCATCACGCCGCCCACGCCGATGATCGGGAAGCCCGCGCCGAGCGCGCCGCGCAGCGCCCGCACGACCCGGTTGCTGGCCTCGCGCACCGGTGCGCCCGAGAGGCCCCCGGTCTCTTCCGCGTGAGGCAGGCCCTGGACCGCCTCGCGGGCGATGGTGGTGTTGGTCGCGATCACGCCGTCCACGCCGTGGCGCCGCAGCGTCGCGGCGATGACGGCGACCTGCTCGTCGTCCAGGTCCGGCGCGATCTTCAGGAACATCGGCACGCGCCGCGCCTGCTGCTGCTCGAGCAGGGCCTTGTGCTCGGTGAGTGCGCCCAGCAGCGCGTCGAGCGCCTCGTCGCTCTGCAGTGCGCGCAGGTTCTTGGTGTTCGGGCTCGAGATGTTGACGGTCACGTAGTCGGCGTGCGGGAACACGCCGGTCAGCCCGATCAGGTAGTCATCGACGGCGCGCTCGATCGGCGTCGCCGCGTTCTTGCCGATGTTCAGCCCCAGGATGCCGCCGGCCGCGCGGAAGCTGCGCGAGCGCCGCACGTTGGCCAGGAAGGTGTCGAGGCCCTCGTTGTTGAAACCCAGCCGGTTGATCAGCGCCTGGGCCTTCGGCAGGCGGAACAGGCGCGGCTTCGGGTTGCCGGGCTGCGCCTTTGGCGTGACCGTGCCGACCTCGATGAAGCCGAACCCCATTGCGCCCAGGCCGTCGATGCAGCGGCCGTTCTTGTCGAGCCCGGCGGCCAGGCCCACGCGGTTCGGAAAATGCAGCCCGGCGACGGTGACGGGGTCGTCGACGCGCGGCTGCGACCACAGGCACTGGGCCGGGGTGTTCTGCAGCCGGGCGATGGTGCCGAGCGTCAGCTCGTGCGCCGCTTCGGCGTCGAGGCCGAAGAGGAAGGGACGGGCGAGGGCGTAGGGAACGATGGACATGCTGCATTGTCCATGGCCCCGAGGCCGACACACGGCTGGGCCCGGGTGGCGGCCGCCGTGGCGCCCCGGTACAAGCCGAGCAGCGACAACAGCACGGTCAGTGCGGTCGTGAGAACCATCATCAAGGTCACCAGCCAGCGCGAGCGGCGGAACGGCGGGCCGGCCGTCACGGCAGTTGAGGCTGGGTGTAGGGCCCAATCGTCGTCCGGCCGAGGGGAGCCCGGCGGTGTGCTCGACACGGGCCCCGGGGTGGCGGCCCGGCCGCCCTTCCACAGCATGGAGAACTCGCGCGGCGCGTCGCCGCCGACGAACTCCTCGACCAGGTGCCTGAGCATCGAGCGCGAGCGGGGGGGGGCTGGTCGAGCGCCCGCTGCAGTGCGCGCCCAAGCGCCGCAAGATCGAGGTCCCCTGGGCGGCCGGGCGCGCGGGGCGCCGCCGATGGCGGAGGGAGTTGGCGCAGGCCGCGTTGGCACAGCTGTCCCCACAGGCTGCGCAGCGCGTGGCGGCCGCGCTCGAGCGGGCTCGGGGCGGGCGGTGGCGATAATCCTGGCCATGACGCAAGACGAACTGAAGGCCCTGGTCGGGCAGGCGGCCCTGCAATACGTGGTGCCGGGCGCGGTGGTCGGGGTCGGCACCGGCTCGACGGTGAACTGCTTCATCGACGCGCTGGCGATGATGAAGGACCGCATCGCCGGCGCCGTGTCCAGCTCGGTCAAGAGCACCGAGCGGCTGCAGGCCCATGGCATCACCGTGCTCGATGCGAACCAGGTGGACTCGCTGCCGGTCTACATCGACGGCGCCGACGAGATCGACCACCGCGGGTACATGATCAAGGGCGGGGGCGCGGCGCTGACCCGCGAGAAGATCGTGGCCGACCTGGCGGCCAGCTTCGTCTGCATCGCCGATGCATCCAAGCTGGTCGACACCCTGGGCGCCTTCCCCCTGCCGGTGGAGGTGATCCCGATGGCCGCAGCGCAGGTGGCGCGCCGTTTCCACTCGGCGTTTGGCGGGCAGGCGCGCGTGCGAGAGGGTGTGGTGACCGACAACGGCAACCTGATCCTCGACGTGCGCGGGCTGAAGATCAGCGACCCGCTGGCGCTGGAGACCGAGGTCAACCAGTGGCCGGGCGTCGTCACCGTCGGCGTCTTCGCGCGCCACAAGGCCAGCGTCTGCCTGCTCGGCACACCCGACGGGGTCAAGACGCTGCGTTTCTGATCGGCGCCCTGTGTTGGCCCGAGACCCGGTGGTGTTTCGGGCGGGTGTATCGTTGACGCCGGACCGTCGGCCCAGCCGCCGGCGGCTGCCTCTTCCCAGACTGCAAAGGACGGCCCGTGGCCACACCGAATTACGCGTATGAGAAACGCCAGCGCGAGCTGGCCAAGAAACGGAAGAAGGAAGAAAAAGCCGCCCGCAAGACCCATGGGGGGCCCGGCGAGAACGAGCCAGGGCAACCGGCGGCCGGCACCGACAGGCCGACGAACGACACCCCGCCCGGGCAGACAAGCGACGCCGGCTGAGCGGCGCCGCGTCGGCGGCTCACCGAGTTGCCCGGCGTGTCTCGCGCGACAAGAAGCGCGCGGGATCGACCGCATCGAGCAGGCTGCCGGCCACCGGCAGCGGGGTGCCGATCACCAATGCGGCCAACACCTCGCCCAGCAGCGGCGCCCAGGTGATGCCGCGCGAGCCGAGCCCGGCCAGCACATAGAGCCCGGGCACCCGGGGCACGTGGCGTGGCTGCTCCAGTCGCCGGGCGCCCTGCAGTGCGAGCCGCGGCAAGGGCACGCCGCCAAGCACCGGCAGGCGATCATCGAAACCCAGCCGCCATCCGACCCGGCCGCTCAGGATCCCGCCGCCGTCGAACCACGCTGGCGGCGGCTCGACCGCCACACCCGTCAACGCCTCGATCTGGGCGAGGTTCGCGCGGTGGTCGCCGAGCCGGATCGCGCTATCGCCATCGTCGGCCTGTGAGGTCGCGCCGCACAGCAACCCGCCGCCAAGCGCCTCGGGCAAGGCCAGCAGGTAGCCGCCGCTGGCCACCGGCAGCGCCGGCCGCGGCAGCGCACGCGCTTCGGCCGCGCGCACGACGGTGATCTGGCCGCGCGTGCGTCGCCAGGGCCAGCCGGGCGCATCGCTGTGCGGCGCGAGCAGATCGGGCGCGCCCTGGGCCGCCGTGACGACGGCAATGTCGGCCTCGGCCAGGGCATGGCCATCGTGGCCGAGCGCGCGCCAACGTCCATCGGGCAGCGGGTCGAGCGAGGCGACGCGGGCGCCGGTGCACAGCGTGACGCCCGGTGACTGCAGCCAGGTGCGCGCCAGCGCCGCCGGCTGCAACCAGCCGCCGCCCGGCAGGTACCAGGCGGCAGTGGTCAGCGGGCATTGCGCCAGCGCGGCGGCCTGTTCGCGCGACAGCGCCTGGGCGTAGGCCGGCGGAAGCGCCTGCACCGCCGCGACGGCCTGCAAGGCGGCGAGCGGCTCGGCGCCACGCAGCAGGCCGTCGATTCGGCCTGGGATGCAGCCGGCTTCGATCAGCGGCCGATACACCTGTTCGGCGCGCAGCGCGGCGGCCCGCAGCCACTGCGCGTGCGCGCCGTCGTGCGCGTGCACGACACCGTGGAACAGCCCGCCGGGGTTGCCCGAGCCGGCGGTCGCCGCCTGCGCCGCCGATTCGAGCACCGTGACCCGAAGGCCCTGGCGGGCCAGCGCCCACGCTGCCGCCGCGCCGGCCAGGCCCGCGCCGACGACGAGCGCGTGGCGAGCCTCGGGCCGGGAGCGGCGGCCGGGCGGGGCGCCGTGGCGGCGCTCGGCCGCCGGGGCCTGGCGTTGCGCCACGGTCATCTCGCGCTTGCCGGCGAAGCCGGGCACGAGCTGGGTGCGAAAGCCGGCGCTGGCCAGGCCGTCGCGCACGCTGCGCGCGGCGCTCCAGGTGGCGGCGGTCGCATCCGGCGCGGTCAGGCGGCCGAGCGCACGCAGCATGTGGGCGTCCCACATCGCGGCGTTGCGCGACGGCGCAAAGCCGTCGAGATAGACCGCGTCGACGCCGGCCTGCAGCTCGGGCAGCCAGGCGGCCACGTCGCCGAGCGCGAGCAGCAGCGTGACGCGCCCGCCTTCGAACTCGAGCGTGTGCAGGCCCGGCGCCAGCGGCGGCCAGGCGGCACGCAGCGCCGCGGCGAGCTCGGGCTCGGGCGAGGCGGCGTGGGCGCGCGCCATGTCGGCCGAGTCGAGCGGATGTGCCTCGATCGAGATGAAGACGAGCCGATCGGCGCGCGCGGCGTCGGCGCGCCACGTTGCCCAGGTGGCGAGGAAGTTGTTGCCCAGCCCGAAGCCGGTCTCGAGGATCACGAAGCGCGCGCGCCCGCGCCAGCGCGCCGGCAGCCCGTTGCCGGCGAGAAAGACCTGCCGCGCCTGCTCGAACGCGCCGGCCCTCGCGTGGTAGACGTCGTCGAACGCGGGTGCGAACGGCACACCGTCCTTCCACTCGATGCGTGCTGGAACGATGGGCGAAGTCTTCACAGTGAAAGTAGAAAAGCCGGCCCAGGGCCGGCTTGTCGATCATGCTGGAGCCCCCGCTTGGAGGGGGCTCGGGGGAGCGAAACGCTCACCGCGCCAGCGGGTTTGGGCGCTTTGCGCTCAAACCCGCTTGCGGTATTCGTGGGTGCGGGTGTCGATTTCGATCTTGTCGCCGTTCTCGACGAAGATCGGCACGGCGATCTCGAAACCGGTGCCCACCAGCTTGGCTGGCTTCAGCACCTTGCCTGAGGTGTCGCCCTTGACGGCCGGGTCGGTCTCGATTTCGCGCACGACGGTGGTCGGCAGCTCGACCGAGATGGCCTTGCCGTCGTAGAACACCACTTCGACGGCCATGCCGTCCTCGAGGTAGTTGATGGCGTCACCCATGTTCTCGGCCTCGACCTCGAACTGGTTGTACTCGGCGTCCATGAAGGCGTACATCGGGTCGGCGAAGTAGGAGTAGGTGCACTCCTTCTTGTCCAGCACGATCTGGTCCAGCTTGTCGTCGGCCTTGAACACCGTTTCAGCGCCGAAGCCGCTGAGAAGGCTCTTCATCTTGATGCGCACGGTGGCCGCGCCGCGGCCGCCACGGCTGTATTCGGTCTTGAGAACGACCATCGGGTCCTTGCCCTGCATGATCACGTTGCCGGCGCGGATTTCCTGTGCGAGTTTCATGGTGAGTTTCCGAGGAGTCGAGATACGGCGGGCTGCAGTTGCCCGATATGCCTTTGCTGCGGCTGGCCGCCGCGCTGCTCTCGAGATGGGGGCTCGGGCGTGGCCTTGCAAGATGGCGTTGAAAACAGCGACCGGGGCAGCGGCCATGAGGCCGCCACCAGCCGCCACGAAGGCTTCGCGCGGTGTTCCGCCGAGCCTTTGCCGCAAAGCCTTGAATTTTAACGCTTTTCGCAGACGAAGGCGAGCAGTTGCGTGGTCAGGTCGGGTTGAGCACACAGACCGTCACGCCAGCGCCGGGTGTGCGCGGCCCAGTCTTGCAGGTCGGGCAAGGGGGGCAGCTCGGGCTGAAGGCCGTTCCAGGCGCGCATCCAGGCGCCGATCGCCGCCCCGAGTGCAGCGGGCGCGCCCTGCAGGTGCCGGGCGAGAAAGGCGTCGAGCTTGGCCGCATGGGCGCCGTCGTGCTGCGGGTAGATGTGCCAGGCGAACGGCGCGCCGGCCCACTGGGCGCGCACGAACGAATCCTCGCCGCGCACGAGGTTCAGCGCGCAGGCCCAGAGCAGGCGGTCGTAGCCGGCCTGGCTCAGCCAGGGCAGGGGCTGCACCCGCACCGCCGTTGGCAGCGGCAGGCCGGCCACGCCATCGGTGGCAGGCCCGGGTGTCGTGAGCAGCAGGGTGGGCGCGTCGCCCAGGCGCCCGAGCAGGGCCGCCAGCGGCGCACCCGGATAGCAGAACAGGCTGACCAGCCGCTCACCCGGGTGCGGCGCGATGCCGTTCGCCGCGAGCCAGCGTGGCGCGTCGAACGCTGCCTGCGTGGCCACCAGGCCGGGCTCGCGCAGCAGCCCGCCGGTGGCCGCCGTGAAGCCGGGGTAGAAGAACCACTTGATGAGGCGGGCGCCCGGGCCGCTGGCCTGCGGCGAAGGCAGGCGGTGGCTGCGCTCGACATAGGGCTCGGCGCTGAGGTACTCGAGGTTGATCCATGCCGGCGGCCGCGGGCAGGCCGCCATCGCCGCGACGAAGGCGGCCGGCGGGTCGCAGCCGAAGGCCTCGATGACCACGTCGCCCGGCTCGGGGAGCGGGGTGGCATCGGTCCAGTGGATCGGCTGCACCCTCGGGGTGCCGTCGGGCGCGATCCAGGCGAGCGCGGTGGGGTCGTCGACCCACAGGCGCACTGTGTGGCCGCGGCCGGCCAGATCGGCCGCCAGGCGCCAGCACACGCCGATGTCGCCGTAGTTGTCGACCACGCGGCAGAAGAGGTCCCAGTGCAGGGCCGGGCAGGGGGTGGGCGCCATCGCGGCATTATCGAAGCCGGCACTGCACAATCGCCCCCCGATGCCTGATCCCGAATCTTCCTCCGCCCCCTCCGCAGCCCCTGCGCCGGCGGCTCCTGCCGCGGCCGAGGGCCACCAGCGCGACCTCGATGCCGCCCTGGCCGCGCGCGAGCGGCTGCTGGCCGAAGTGGCGGCGCTGCCCGGCCTGCCCGGCGTCTACCGCTATTTCGATGCCGGCGGCCAGGTGCTGTATGTCGGCAAGGCGCGCGACCTGAAGAAGCGCGTCTCGAGCTACTTCCACAAGGACCTGGGCGGCACGCGCATCGGCGTGATGGTGTCGCGCATCGCGCGGCTCGAGACCACGGTCGTGCGCACCGAGGCCGAGGCGCTGCTGCTCGAGAACAACCTGATCAAGGCGTTGAACCCGAAGTTCAACATCCTGTTCCGCGACGACAAGAGCTACCCCTACCTCAAGCTGGTTTCGCACCCGTTCCCGCGCGTGGCCTACTACCGCGGCGCGGTCGATCGCAAGCACCGCTACTTCGGCCCGTATCCAGGGGCCTGGGCGGTGAAGGAGACGATCCAGCTGATCCAGAAGGTGTTCCGCCTGCGCACCTGCGAGGACACGGTGTTCGCGAATCGCTCACGGCCGTGCCTGCTGTACCAGATCCGCCGTTGCTCGGGCCCGTGCGTCGGTTTCATCTCGCCCGAGGATTACGCGCGCGACGTGCGCGACACCGAGCGCTTCCTGCTCGGCGAGCAGCAGCAGGTGATCGACGAGCTGCAGGCGCAGATGATGGCGCACGCCGAGGTGCTCGAGTTCGAGAAGGCGGCCGAGTTGCGCAACCGCATCTCGGCGCTGGCCAAGGTGCTGCACCAGCAGGCGGTCGACGAGAGCAGCCTGTCGGGTGCCGGCAAGGAGGTCGACATCCTCGCGGTCAAGGTGGCGGGCGGCCGCGCCTGCGTGAACCTGGCGATGGTGCGCGGCGGTCGCCACCTGGGTGACCGGGCCTTCTTCCCGGCCCATGTGGACGACGCGACGGCACTGGCCGCCGACGAATCCGTCGCCCTCGGCGATGCCGTGCCGCGCGACGCGGACGCGGAGCCGCCGGTGACGAGCGCCGAGCAGCAGGTGCTGCAGGCCTTCATGGCCCAGCACTACCTGCACAGCCCGCCGCCCCCGCTGCTGGTGCTGAGCCACCCGGTCGACAAGGCACTGCTGGCGGCACTGGGCGCGCAGACCGGCGTCAAGATCACCGCCCAGCACCAGCCGCGCGAGCAGCGCCGCATCTGGCTCGACATGGCGATCAAGGGCTGCGAACTGGCGCTCGCGCGGCTGTTGGCCGAGGAAGGCTCGCAGCGCGAGCGCACGCGCGCGCTGGTCGATTCGCTCGATCTCGCGATCGACAACCTCGACACATTCCGTGTCGAATGTTTCGACATCAGCCATACGGCGGGCGAGGCAACGCAGGCAAGCTGCGTGGTCTATGAAGACCACCGCATGCAGAACGCGCAGTACCGGCGATTCAACATCGAGGGCGTGACCGGCGGCGACGACTACGCCGCGATGCGACAGGTGCTGACGCGGCGTTATGCCAAGCTGGCCGAGTTGATGGCGGCCGAGGGCGCACAGGCCGCCGCGCCCGGCGCGAAGCTGCGGGTGCCGGATCTGGTGCTGGTCGACGGCGGGCGCGGCCAGGTCGCGATGGCGCGCGAGGTGTTCGGCGAACTCGGGCTCGACCTGTCGCTGATCGCCGGCGTCGAGAAAGGCGAGGGCCGCAAGGTCGGGCTGGAGGAACTGGTCTTCGCCGACGGGCGCGACAAGCTCACGCTGCCGCCCGATTCGGCCGCGCTGATGCTGATCGCCCAGATCCGCGACGAGGCGCACCGTTTCGCCATCACGGGGATGCGGGCCAAACGTGCCAGTGTTCGCACTGGCGGCAGCCGGCTGGAGGACATCGCGGGGGTCGGCCCGAAAAAACGGGCGAAACTGCTGCAGCGCTTCGGTGGCGTGCGCGGCGTGACGGCAGCGAGCGTCGACGACCTGGCCAGCGTGGAAGGCATCTCGAAGGAATTGGCAGAGGACATCTACCGTGCATTGCATTAGTGAAGACACACGCCACGGCGACAGCGACGACGGCCGCGGCCAAGGCCCGCAGCGCCTGGCCGGCGCGCCGTTCTCCCACCGCGGAACACCCTGGGCCGGCATTGCGCTGCTGTGCTCGCTCGTCGTGCCCGCCGGCTGGATCGCCGGTTGCGCGACACGCGAGCCGGCCCCGGCCCCGGCGCCAGCGCCGGTGCGGCCCGTCGCCCCGATGGCGCGGCCCGCGCCGTCACCGGGCGCGGCCCGCAACTGGGACGAGTTCCGCCTGCGCGCGGCGCAGAAGCTGGTGGCCGCCAACCCCGGCATCACCTACACCGGCAGTGTGCCGGAGCCGCTGCTGGCCATCCCGGTGCTCTCGGTCGAGTTGAATGCCGACGGCAGCGTGGCCCGCATCGACGTGATGCGCCACCCGAGCCAGGCCAAGGACACGACCCAGATCGCGATCGACGCAGTGCGCCGCGCAGCGCCCTTCGGCGACGTCTCGCGCCTGCCCCGGCCCTGGAAGTACGTCGAGACCTTCCTGTTCGACGAAGAGCGCAAGTTCAAGCCGGTGACGCTGGACCGCTGACCGGCACGCCGGCCCGGCCGCAATCGCGGGCAGAATGCGCGCATCATGTTCTTCACCGTCCCGACGCTGCTGACCTGGGCCCGCATCCTGGCGATCCCGCTGATCGTCGGGGTCTTCTACCTGCCGCTGGCCGACGCCACCCGCAATCTCGCGGCGACGGTGATGTTCGTCGTGTTCGCGCTGACCGACTGGCTGGACGGCTACCTGGCGCGCAAGCTCAACCAGAGCTCGGCCTTCGGCGCCTTCCTCGACCCGGTGGCCGACAAGTTCCTCGTCTGCGCCGCGCTGATCGTGCTGGTCCATCTGGGCCGGGTCCATGCGCTGATCGCGCTCATCATCATCGGGCGCGAGATCGCGATTTCGTCGCTGCGCGAATGGATGGCGCACATCGGCGCATCGCGCAGCGTCGCCGTGCACATGCTCGGCAAGCTGAAGACCACGGTGCAGATGATTGCCATTCCGTTCCTGCTGTACGACGGGCCGCTGTTCGGGGTGGTCGACACCCATTGGTGGGGCACGCTGCTGATCGTCGCCGCCGCCGTGCTGACGATCTGGTCGATGGTCTATTACCTGCAGAAGGCCTTGCCCGAGATCCGTGCGAAGGCCCGTTGACGGACGGCGGACGCCTCGGGGTTTACACATAGAATCCCGCTGCGCGCTTGACACCACCGGGGGCCAACGCTGTAATGATTTTTCGCCCTCGAAACGAGGTGCAGCGCCCGAAGAAATCCAAGTCGTCAAAGTCGCTTCAGTCAAACCACTGCGAGAACGCTGAGAGAGGGGTACCTTCGTGAACAAATCCGAGTTGATCGAACACATCGCACGCCAGGCGGATATTTCCAAGGCCGCCGCGACGCGAGCGCTGGAAGCCGTGATCGGCGGGGTGAAAGTCACCCTGAAGAAAGGCGGCAGCGTGTCGATCGTTGGCTTCGGCACGTTTGCCGTCACCAAGCGCGCCGCGCGCACCGGGCGCAACCCGCGAACCGGCGCCACGATCAAGATCAAGTCGGCCAAGGTGCCCAAGTTCCGCCCCGGCAAGGGCCTGAAGGACGCCCTGAACTGATGCCTTTTCCCGGGCGCTTAGCTCAGCGGTAGAGCGGCTGCTTTACACGCAGCGGGTCGGCGGTTCGATCCCGTCAGCGCCCACCACCACCGCACAGCCTCCACTGCGCGGGCATTGATTAGAATCCCGCGCGGCGTGCGCAAACGTTTGACCAAGGCGAACCCCGGTTCGCCTTTGTCGTTTCTGGCCGGCGCCTCACTTCAAGGCTGAGTCCCATGTTCGATTTCGTCCGCTCGCACACCAAGCTGCTGCAGTTCATCCTGGTGTTGCTGATCTTCCCGTCCTTCGTGTTCTTCGGGATCCAAGGCTATTCGCGGTTCACCGACCCGAGCAACGCGGCGGTGGCCAAGGTCGCCGGCGGCGAGATCAAGCTGTCCGAGCTCGATCAGGCGCATCGCCAGCAGATCGAACGCATGCGCCAGCAGATGCCGAACGTCGACGTGAAGCTGCTGGACACGCCCGAGATGAAGCAGCAGACGCTCGAGGGCCTGGTGAAGGACCGGGTGATGCGCACCGCGGCGGCCAAGGAGAACCTGGTCATCACCGACGAGCGGCTCCAGCGCATCTTTGCGACCGACCCGCAGTTCGCCGCCGTGCGCCTGCCCGACGGCTCGGTCAACAAGGACTTCCTGTCCGCCCGCGGCCTGAGCTCGGCGATGTTCGCGCAGCAGCTGCGCGATGACCTGGCGGTGCGCCAGGTGATGCAGGGCGTCACTGGCTCGCTGGTCGCCGGCAAGACGAGCAGCGCGACCGCGCTGGATGCGCTGCTCGAGCGCCGCGAAGTGCAGCTGCAGCGCTTCGATGCCAAGGACTACCTCGCCAAGGTCAACCCGACCGAGGCCGACCTGGAGGCGCACTACAAGAAGAACCAGGCGCAGTTCCACACGAACGAGGAAGCGCGCATCGAATATGTCGTGCTCGACCTCGACGCGATGAAGAAACAGGTCACGCTGAGCGAAGACGACCTGCGCAAGTACTACGAACAGAACATCAACCGCTACACCAGCGCCGAGGAGCGCCACGCCGCGCACATCCTCGTCAACGCGCCGAAGGACGCGCCGGCGGCGGACCGCGAGAAGGCCAAGGCCAAGGCGGAAGCGCTGCTGGCCGAGGCGCGCAAGAACCCGGCGGGCTTCGCCGAACTGGCGAAGAAGAACTCCGACGACAAAGGCTCGGCCGCCAACGGCGGCGACCTCGATTTCTTCGGCCGTGGCGCGATGGTCAAACCCTTCGAGGACGCGGCCTTCGCGATGAAGCCGGGCGAGATCAGCAACCTGGTGGAGTCGGAATTCGGCTTCCACATCATCAAGCTGCTCGGGGTGCGCGGCGGCGAGAAGAAGCCCTTCGAAGCGGTGCGCGCGCAGATCGTCGAAGAGGTCAGCAAGCCGAAGGCACAGGAGCTGTTCGCGGCGGCGGCCGAGCAGTTCACCAACCTCGTCTACGAACAGTCCGACAGCCTGCAGCCGGTGATCGACAAGCTCAAGCTGACCAGGCAGGAGGCCACCGTGCAGCGCACGCCGACGCCCGGCGCGACCGGTCCGCTCGCCTCGGCCAAGCTGCTCGACGCCGTCTTCTCGACTGACGCGGTGAAGAACAAGCGCAACACCGAGGCGGTCGAGACGGGCGCGAACCAGCTCGTGTCGGCGCGCATCGTCGAGCACCACCCGGAGCGCACGCTGCCGCTGGCCGAGGTGCGCGAGCGCGTTCTGGCCGAGGTCAAGTCGCAGCAGGCGGCGGCGGCGGCCAAGAAGGATGGCGAGGCGCGTGTCGCCGCGCTCAAGGCCAACGCCGGCGAAACCCTGCCGCAGACGCTGGTGCTGTCGCGTACCAAGATCGAAGGGCAGCCGCGCCAGGTGATCGACGCGGTGCTGCGTGCCGACATTGCCAAGGGACCGGCCGCGGTCGGCGTCGATCTGGGCGACCAGGGCTATGTCGCGCTGCGGGTGCAAAAGCGTGTCGAGCGCGAAGCCAACGACCCGGACAACGAGCGGGCCCGCCCCTATGTGGCGCAGGCGCTGTCGGCAGCCGAGTCGGCCGCCTACTACGATGCACTCAAGCGCCGCTTCAAGGTCGACATCAAGACGGCCGCCGTGGCGGCGGACGCGGCCTCGGGCGCCTCCAAGTAAGGGGCGTTCCTAAGGGAGCGTCGTTCAGGCTATAATTTTCGGCTCTAGTGGTGGCTGTAGCTCAGTTGGTAGAGTCCCAGATTGTGATTCTGGTTGTCGTGGGTTCGAGTCCCATCAGCCACCCCACCTAGACACTCGCGCACCAGCGCACGCAACGGCCCTTCGGGGCCGTTTTCGTTGCCAGTGTCCGCTTGCCGCCTGGTGTCGGTGCCTGCGGTCGGTGCCTGCGCAGCACGCCTTCAGTGCTCGCGCAGCAATTCAGACAGGGTCTGGCGCAGCCAGGCGTTGCCGGCGTCCGCGTGGAAGCGTTCGTGCCAGTGCTGCTTGACCGCGAACGGCGGCAGCGCGACAGGCGGCTCCAGCACGCGCACCTGCTCCTGCCGCGCCAGCGCCTCGCCCAGGCGCCGCGGCACGATGACCAGCAGCTCGGTGCGCGCCACCAGCCGTGCCACGCCGAGAAAGCTCGGCACCTTGAGCACGATGCGGCGTTCGTAGCCCTGCTGCGCCAGCACCTTGTCGACGATCGCGTGGCCGGTGCCCGAGGTCGTCACCTGGATGTGGCCCTCGGCGAGGAAGGCGCGCTTGCCGGGCTTGCCGCGGATTCGCGGGTGGTCTCTCGCCGCGAGGCAGACGAAATCCTGCTGGAACAGGGTCTGCTGGTAGAAGCCCGCCTCGAGGTGCGGCATGAAGCCGACCGCGAGATCGATCTCGCCGGATTCGAGCCGCCGCGGGCTGTCGGTGGAGATGCGTTCGGCCTCGATCGTCACACCGGGCGCGCGCTGCTGCAGGTGGTTCAGCACCGTCGGCAGCACGACGATCTCGCTGATGTCGGTCATGCAGATGCGGAAGGGGCGCTGGGCCGTGGCCGGGTCGAACTTCGCGCCGCGCGCGTCGACGAGGCGCGCCAGGCGCTCGAGTGACGCCACCACGTCGGGGTAGATCTGCTGCGCGTAGGGTGTGGGCTCCATGCCGCGCGAGGTGCGGGCGAACAGGCGGTCGCCGAAATGCCGCCGCAGCTTGCCCAGCGCGATGCTGGCGCTGGCTTGCGCGATCGACAGCCGCTCGGCCGCGCGCGACACGCTCTGGGTCTTGTAGACCTCGACGAACACATTCAGCCAGTCCAGGTCGAGCTTGGCCATTCTTCGGCTCCCGTCGTTTTGATCCAGCTCACGAGAGTATTGCAAAAGTTGATTTGATTCATATCAACCTGAGCGTTTACGCAATAGACCGCCACCACCACACTGCCGCCCAACGCAGCAGAGGAGACAAGTCATGGCGGCGCGTTCTTCCGAACCCGGGCTTCCCGTACTCGTTGCCGGCGGCGGCATCGGCGGCATCGCCGCCGCGCTCGCGCTGGCCCGCCAGGGCTTTGCGGTCAAGGTGATGGAGCAGACCGCGCAGCTCGGCGAGATCGGTGCTGGCATCCAGCTCGGCCCCAACGCGTTTGCCGCCTTCGATGCGCTGGGCGTCGGGCCGCAGGCGCGCGGCCGCGCCGTCTACACCGACGAGATGGTGATGCACGACGCGCTCGACGAGACCCTCGTCGGGCGCATCCCGACCGGCGAGGCGTTCCGGGTTCGCTTCGGCAACCCCTACGCGGTGATCCACCGTGCCGACGTGCACCAGTCGCTGCTCGACGGCGCACAGCAGACCGACCGCATCCAGGTGGCCACCTCGACCTGCGTGCAGCGCATCGAGCAGGATGAGAGCGGGGTGACCGTGATCGACACGCAAGGCCGCACCCACCGCGGCCTCGCGCTGATCGGCGCCGACGGCGTGCGCTCGGCGGTGCGCCGGCAATATGTCGGCGACGAGGCGCGCGTGTCGGGCCACGTGGTCTACCGTGCCGTCGTGGACCGGCGCGACTTTCCCGCTGATCTGCAGTGGAACGTCGCGAGCATCTGGGTGGGCCCGAACTGCCACCTCGTGCACTACCCCCTGCGCGGCGGCGAGCAGTACAACGTGGTCGTCACCTTTCACAGCCGCGAGAAGGAAGAGTGGAGCGTGCGCCCAGGCAGCCGTGACGAGGTGCAGAGCTACTTCGACGGCATCTGCGCCAAGGCGCGCCAGCTGATCGACCTGCCGAAGGACTGGAAACGCTGGGCGACAGCCGACCGCGAGCCGATCGGCCAGTGGACCTACGGCCGCGCGACCCTGCTCGGCGACGCGGCGCACCCGACCCTGCAGTACCTGGCCCAGGGCGCCTGCATGGCGCTGGAAGATGCGGTGGCGCTGGGTGAGGCCCTGCGGGTCAACGACAACGACATCCCCAAGGCCTTTGCGCTCTATGAGCGTTCTCGCATCGCCCGCACCGCGCGCATCGTGCTGTCGGCGCGCGAGATGGGGCGCATCTTCCACGCCAAGGGCGTCGAGCGGCTGGTTCGCAACGAACTGTGGAAGGACCGCATGCCGGAGCGTTTCTACGACGCGATGGAGTGGCTGTACGGCTGGAAGGTCGACCACTGCCTGGCGGCTTAAGCGAGCAAGGAGCGAACCATGAACGAACTCGGACGCCTCGAAGACCTGCCGCTGGACTACCGGCAGGCACTGGCCGCGCAGAACCTCGTCCCGCTGTGGCCCAGCCTGCGCGCCGTGCTGCCGCCGGGCCAGCCGCGCCCGGCGACGCGCGCCACGCACTGGCCTTACGAAAGCCTGCGGCCCCTGCTGCTGAAGGCCGGCGCACTGACCCCGATCGAGAAGGCCGAGCGCCGCGTGCTGGTGCTGGCCAACCCCGGCCACGGGCTCGAGAAGATGCAGGCCAGCGCCGCGATGTACCTGGGCATGCAGTTGCTGCTGCCGGGCGAGTGGGCGCCGGCGCATCGCCACACGCCGAACGCGGTGCGCATGATCGTGGAGGGCGAAGGGGCCTACACGACGGTGGACGGCCAGAAGTGCCCGATGCGGCGTGGTGACCTGATCCTCACCCCGACCGGCCTGTGGCACGAGCACGGCCACGACGGCGACCAGCCGGTGGTCTGGCTCGATGTGCTGGACCTGCCGCTCGTCCACTACCTCGAGGCCTCGTACCACGTCGAGGGCGCGCGGCAGAGCGTCGAGCCCGGCCAGGCCGAGCGCCGATATGCCCGCGGCGGGCTGGTGCCGACGCCGGTGTTCGAGCGCAGCAGCACGCGCTACCCGATGCTGCGCTACCCCTGGGCCGATGCGCGCGCGGCGCTGCTCCAACTGGCCGAGGCCGAGCCCGGCCTGGAGCCGGTACAGATCACCTACGTGAACCCCGAGACCGGCGCGCACGCGCAGAACATCCTCGGCTTCTACGCCTTGATGCTGCGGCCCGGGCAGGCCCTGCGCCTGCCGGCGCGTTCACCGGCGCAGGTGTTCCACCTGATCGAGGGCGCGGCCGAAGTGCGCGTGAACGACCAGCAGTTCGCGCTGGCCGAGGCCGACACCTGCTGCGCGCCGGGCTACACCGCCGTGCATCTGGCCAACCGGTCGGCCACCGCGCCGGCCTTCGTCTTCATCGCCGATGAAACGCCGCTGCACCAGAAGCTCGGTGTCTACGAAAACCGTGGCTGACGCCCTCAACCCCAGGAGCATTTCTTGAGCGACAACACCTTTGTCTGGGCGCCGCCGCCGGTGCCTTCGCTGCCGGTGCGCCGGCTGGCCGCGCGCCTGCCGGTGAACCGCCTGTTCTTCGTCGGCCGCAACTACCATGCGCACGCCGTCGAAATGGGCCGGCCGGTCGACAAGGCCGCCGAGCGGCCGTTCTACTTCACCAAGTCGCCGGCGACGTTGGTGGAATCGGGCGCGATCGTGGCCTATCCGCCCGGCACGCAGAACTATCAGTACGAGATGGAGCTGGTGGTGGCGATCGGCGCGCCGGGCTTCCGGGTGGACGAGGCCGACGCGCACCGCCTCGTCTACGGCTACGCCTGCGGGCTGGACATGACGCGGCGCGATCTGCAGCTCGCCGCGCGCGACAAGGGCCGGCCCTGGGACCTGGGCAAGGACGTCGAGCAATCCTCGGTCGTCTCCGAGATCGTGCCGATGCCCGGCGTGGTGCTGGACCAGGGTGCGCTGGCCCTGGGCGTGAACGGCCAGCCGCGCCAGCAGTCGGATCTGAACAAGCTGATCTGGAACATCCGCGAGCTGATCGCCGATCTCTCCGGCTTCTACCACCTGCAGCCCGGCGACCTGATCTTCACCGGCACGCCCGAAGGCGTCGGCCCGGTGGTGGCCGGTGACCGGCTGGACGGGCACATCGAAGGCGTGGGCGAGATCCGGCTGCACATCGGTGCCGCGGAGTGAGACCTCCGATCACTCGCACATCGCCTTGATGTCTTCCGGGATCGGAATGGCCTTGAGGCGGTAGCTGTCCGGCAGGCGCATGACGAAGGCCCGCGTCTCGCGGCCTTCGCACAGCAGGTCCGTGCCCCGCATGATGCGGTGGTGCTGGATCAGCACCTTGGTGCGCCACTCCTCGACATGGGTGTGTACCTCCAGCGTCTCGCCGTAGGTGGCGGGCAGCAGGAAGCGGGTGTGGATCTCGAGCAGGGGGGTGCCAACGATGCCGCGCGTGCGCTCCAGCTCGCGCCAGGGCGGCACGCCGCAGGCCATGAAGAAGGCCAGCGAGGCCTGGTCCATCCAGCGCGAGAAGTTGGGAAAGAAGACGATGCCGGCGGGGTCGCAGTCGCCGAAATGCACGTCGACGCGGTGGATGTGCGACTTGCTCATCGTGGGTTCAGATGCGGATCACCTCGGGGTTCGGGATGGCACTGTACAGCGCGATGACCTCGGCGCTGCGCCGCGCGAGCACGGCGCGCTGGTTGATGTAGCCCTTGTCGGTGATCTCGCCGGCATCGGCACTGGGCGGTTCGGCCAACACCAGCGCGCGCGTCGGTGCCTGCGACGAGCCGCCGCCTTCGGCGCGCAGGGCCCGCAGCGCCGCGCAGATCTTCTGCCCGCGCTCGGCCGGGTCCATCGCCTTGGCCGCCGGGCTCGGGAAGACCAGCAGGCCGACCTCCTCGCGGTCGTGGCCGGTGACCACCACGTCGGCGGCCAGCGGGTTCAATGCGGCCACCGCGCGCAGGCGCAGCGTGCCGACCGACACCCAGGTGCCGCTCATGAGCTTGAAATCCTCGGCCACGCGGCCGTCGAAGGCCACGCCCTGGCTCGGGTCCTCGGGCGAGACCAGCTTGCCCGCATCGCCGATCAGGTAGTAGCCCTGGTCGTCGAAGGCCTTGTCGGTCAGCTCGGGCGCGTTGCGGTAGCCCGGAAAGACATTGGGCCCGCGCACCCGCATCTCGAGCTTGTCGCCGCTGGGCACGAACTTGAGCTCGGCGCCCGGCAGCGGCGCACCGATGCAGCCGGCGCGCTCGATCGCCCAGTGCACGCTGGTGATGGCCGGGGCGGTCTCGGTCGCGCCCCACGATGAAGTGAACCACAGCGGCTGTTCGCGCACGCGCCGCGCGACACCTTCGATCCGTTGCCACAGGCTCTGCGGCAACGCGGCGCCGGCGTAGAAGATGCCTTGCACGTTGTCGAAGAACTCGCGCGCGAAGCCCTCGTCGCCCTCGAGGAAGGGCAGCAGCATGTCGAAGCCGCGCGGCACGTTGAAGTAGAAGTTCGGCCGCACCTCGCGCAGGTTGGCCACCGTCTTCTCGACCAGCCCGGGCATCGGGCGGCCGTCGTCGATGTACAGGCTGCCGCCGTGCGCCAGCACCATGTGGAAGTTGTGGTTGGCGCCGAAGGTGTGGCTCCACGGCAGCCAGTCCAGCAGGCGCAGCGGGTGGCGGTTCAGGAAGGGCCAGGCCTGCGCGATCATCTGCTGGTTGGCGCACAGCATGCGGTGCGTGTTGATGACGACCTTGGGTGTGCCGGTCGAGCCGCTGGTCAGCAGGTACTTGGCGTGGGTGTCCGGTGTGATCGCCGCAAAGGCGGCGGCGACGGCGCCCGTCTCGGGCGCGGCGAGTTGCGCGAAGTCCAGCGCGCCAGGCATCTCGGTGGCCCCGCGGCTGAACACGACGGGCCGCGAGCCGCGCGCGGCCCAGCTGGCGATCGGCGGGCCGTAGACCGAGGGCTCGGCGGCGTAGATCAGCGCCGGGTCCAGCGCATCGAGGATCGCGTGGATCTTCGCGTAGTCCTTGGTCAGCCGGCAGTAGGCGCTGGAGACGGTGCAGACCGCGCGGCCGATGTGCATCGCCGCGAGCGCGAGCAGCGCATGGTCGATCGCGTTGTCCGACAGCACGACGATCGGTTGGCCTGCCGGCAGGTCCAGGTTCAGCAGGCCCTGGGCGATGCGACCGACCTCGGTGCGCACCTGGCCGTAGCTGAGTTGCCGCCAGCCGCCGGCGCCATCGCGCTCGGCGAGGAACAGCGCCCCGGGGGTCGCGCGGGCCCAATGCTCGAGCCAGTCGCCGATGCAGCGGGCATAGGGCTGGAGCAGTTCGGCGCTGCGCAGCACGAAGCCACCGCCGGGCAGGTCTTCGCGCAGCACGCGCGAGGGGGCGAGGGCGCCTGGCTCGCCGAAGGGCAGAGCGGTGGGGGCGGGGATGTTGATGCCGTCCATGGGCGGGGCCTTTCGAAGGGAATGTCAGACGCCGAGGCAGGCGGCGAGGGTGTCGCTGTCGGCCAGCTCGGCTGCGTTGCCGGTGAGCACGACCTGCCCCTTTTGCAGCACGACGAGGCGATCGGCCTGGGAGGCGACCTTGCGGTAATCGCGGTCGACGATCAGCGTGGCGATGCCACTCGCGCGGATCTGGCCGATCACACGCCAGATCTCGGCCACGATCAGCGGCGCGAGACCTTCGGTGGCCTCGTCGAGAATGATCAGGTCGGGGTGGGTCATCAGCACGCGGCCGATCGACAGCATCTGCTGCTCGCCGCCGGACAGCTGGCCGCCCAGGTTCGTCAGGCGCTCGGCCAGGCGCGGGAAGGTCGCCAGCACACGCTCGTAGGGCCAGTCGTGCCGGCCTTCGCGGCCGGGGCGCGCGGCCATCACGAGGTTCTCGCGCACGGTCAGGTTCGAGAAGACGCCGCGGCCCTCGGGCACGTAGCCCACGCCGGCGCGCGCCACTTCGTGCGGCGCAGCGCGCGAGCAATCCTGCCCGCGTACGGCGATGTGGCCCTCGCGCTGCTTCACATGGCCGAGCAGCGTGCGGATCAGCGTCGACTTGCCCATGCCGTTGCGGCCGAGCAGGCCGACCGTCTCGCCGGCATTGACCGTGATGTCCACCCCGTGCAGCACGTGGCTGGAGCCGTACCAGGCGTGGATGCCCGAGGCTTCGACGATCGGTGTTGCCATGCTCAGTGCCCCCCCAGGTAGGCGGCCTGCACGGCGGGATCGGAGCGGATCGCGCCGGGCGCGGCCGAGGCGATCACGACGCCGTTGACCATCACGGTGATCCAGTCGGCGATGCGGAACACCGCGTCCATGTCGTGTTCGACCAGCAGCGTCGCGTGACCCTGGCGGAGTTCGTCCAGCAGCGCCAGCATGCGCTCGGTCTCCTCGGCGCCCATGCCGGCCAGCGGCTCGTCGAGCAGCAGCACCTGCGGCGCCGTCGCCAGGCACATCGCGATCTCGAGCTGGCGCTTCTGGCCATGGCTCAGCAGGCCGGCGGGGCGGTCGAGCACGGCATCCAGCCCGGCGCGCGACAGCGCCTGGCGCGCCGCGCCGAGGCTGCGCTCACAGTGCGAGGCAGCTTGCCACCAGGCCCACGGGCGCTGGTAGGCGGCCTGCGCCGCGAGGCGGCAGTTCTCGAGAACGGTGAAGCCGGGGAAGATGGTGTTGCGCTGGTAGCTGCGGCCCAGGCCCGCGCGGGCGCGGCGCGGCTGGGTCCAGCCGGTCACGTCCTGGCCGAGCAGGTGCACCGTGCCGGCCGAGGGCGGGATCTCGCCCGACAGCATGTTGATGAGCGTCGACTTGCCGGCGCCGTTGGTGCCGATGACCGCGTGCACCTGGCCGCGCTCGAAACCGAGCGACACGCCGTCGACAGCGACCAGGCCGCCCCAGCGGCGGGTCAGGCCTTCGCAGCGAAGCAGGGTGTCGGTCATTGGAACCCCCTACGTCGCTGCGCGCCGGTCCCCCCGAGGGGGAGCGAGCGCCTTGGGAGCGGCCCGGCGGCGCTCATTTCGCCCCCTCGCCGAACAGCCGCCGCCGCACCTGCGCCGGCACGCCGATCAGCCCCTGCGGCAGCAGCGCGACGCAGGCGATGATGGTGGCGCCCAGCCCCAGGTGCCAGTGCTTGGCGAACGAGCCGAACACGGCCTCGCTCTGGAACAACTCCTGCAGCAGGGTGAAGGCGAAGGCGCCGAGCACCGCGCCGCGCAGGTGGCCCAGGCCGCCGAGGATGATCATGATCAGCACCGAGCCCGACAGGTGCCAAGACAGCAGCTCGGGGTTCACGAAGCCGTCCTTCACCGCGAACAGGAAGCCCGCGACGCCGGCGATGCAGCCCGAGAGCGCGAAGGCCGCGAGCTTGTACGGGTAGGTCGAGAAGCCGGCCGCGCGCATGCGCTGCTCGTTGGCGTGGATGCCGGCCAGTGCGCGGCCGAATCGTGAACGGGCCAGCAGCGCCAGCTTCGCGAACACGGCCACCAGGAAGGCGAGCACCAGGTAGTAGAAGGGCAGCGGCTTGTCGAGGTCGACGATCGTCCAGCCGCCGATGGCCAGTGTCGGCTTGAAGTACAGGTAGATGCCGTCGGTGCCGCCGCCCAGCGGCGTGTCGTGCACCACGTAGTAGGCCATCTGCGCGAAGGCCAGCGTCACCATGATGAAGTACACGCCCCTGGTGCGCAGCGACAGTGCGCCCATGAACAGCGCATACAGGCCCGAGACGCCGACGCTCGCGGGCAGCAGCCACCACATCGAGGCCGAGTCCGATTCGGGCGACAGCCGCACCGCGGCGTACCCGGCGAGGCCGAACAGGGCCGATTGGCCGAAGCAGACCAGCCCCGTCATGCCGACCAGCAGCTCCAGGCTCAACGCCAGGATGGCGAAGATCATGATCTTGGTGACCAGGTCGACGCCGAAGGTGCCGCTCAGCAGCGGAAACGCGGCCAGGGCGAGCACCGCGCCCACGACGAACATGCGCTTTCCGACCATCATCCCGCCTTGAACAGTCCGTCCGGCTTCCACAGCAGGATCAGCGCCATCAACACATACACCAGCACGCCGGCCGCCTGGGGGAAGATGACCTTGCCGAAGGTGTCGACCACCCCGATCAGCAGCGCGGCGAGCAGCGCGCCGCGGATCGAGCCGATGCCGCCGATCACGACGACGACGAAGCAGATGATCAGCACCTGGTTGCCCATGCCGGGGTAGACCGAGGACACCGGCGCCGCCACCATGCCGGCCAGCACCGCGATCGCCACGCCGGCGGCAAACACCACGCGGTAGAGGAACTTGATGTCGATGCCCAGCGACTGCACCATCTCGCGGTTCGTGCTACCGGCGCGGATCATCATGCCCAGCCGCGTCTTGGCGAACACGACGTACATGCCGAGTGCCAGCAGCACGCACACCGCCGAGATGAACAGCCGGTAGACCGGATAGCTCATCAGATCGCCGAGCGCAATGCTGCCCGAGAGCCAATCCGGCGGCGCGACGCTGTGCACGTCGTCACCGACCAGGATGGAGCGCAATTCTTCGAAGACCAGGATCAGCCCGTAGGTCATCAGCACCTGCTGCAAGTGTTCGCGCTCGTAGAGAAAGCTGAAGAAGGCCCACTCGAGCACATAGCCCAGCAGCACCGCGAGCACCAGGCCCACGGCCAGCGTCGAGAAGAAGCCCCCGCCCAGCGTGGCGGCCACCATCGGCGCCAGCGCGTAGGCCATGTAGGCGCCGATCATGTAGAAGCTGCCGTGCGCCAGGTTGATGACGCCCATGATCCCGAAGATCAGCGTCAGGCCCGAGGCCACCAGGAACAGCAGCAGCCCGTACTGCAGCGCGTTCAGGCATTGGACGAGAAAGGTTGCGAGGTCCATTGAACGCGCCGCCGCTCGTCGCGCCTCAGCTCTTGCAGCCGCGTGCGGGGTCTGCCAGTGCCTTGCTGGCGACGCCGATCACCTTGTTTTCCTTGCCCACGACCTGGCGCAGGTAGATGTCCTGCACGGGGTTGCCGGCCTTGCTGATGGTGAACGCACCGCGCGGGCTGTCGATCTTCGCCTTCTGCACGGCGGCGGCGAACTCGGCCTTCTTGCTCACGTCGCCCTTGACCGCAGCCAGCCCGATGCCGAGGATCTGGCCAGCGTCGTAGCCTTGCACGGCGTAGACGTCCGGTTGCAGCTTGTAGGCCTTGGCGTAAGCTAGGCGGAAGGCGTTGTCGCGCGGCGTGTTCAGGCTGTCGCCATAGTGCATGGTGGTGATCAGGCCGTCGGCATCGGCGCCTTGTGCCTCCAGCGTGCCGTCGGTCAGGAAGCCGGGACCGTACAGCGGGATGTTCTTGCGCAGGCCCGCGGCGGCATAGTCCTTGACGAACTTGACGGCGCCGGCGCCCGCGAAGAAGGTGTAGACGGCGTCGGGCTTGGTGGCGGCGATCTCGGTCAGCAGTGCCTGGAACTCGACGTTCGGGAAGGGCAGGTTCAGCTCCTTCACGACCTGGCCGCCGCCTTTCTCGAAAGCCTCCTTGAAGCCCTTGACCGATTCGTCGCCGGCCGCGTACTTCCAGGTGATCGTCACGGCCTTCTTGTGGCCCTTCTTCGCGACGACTTCGCCCATGGCGTAGGCGGGCTGCCAGTTCGAGAACGAGCTGCGCACGATGTTCGGGCCGCACAGCGGGCCGGTCACGGCATCGGCGCCGGCGTTGGGCACCACGAGCAGCGTGTTGGTCTCCTTGGCGACCTTGGCCATCGCCATCGCGACGCCGGAGTGCACGGTGCCGACGAGCACATCGACCTGGTCGCGCTTGACCAGCTTGTTCACGTTGTCGGTGGCCTTGGCCGGGTCGCTTTCGTCATCGACCTTGAAGAACTCGACCTCGCGTCCGCCGAGCTTGCCGCCTTGCTCGCTCACGTAGAGGCGAAAGCCGTTCTCGATCGCGTTGCCGAGCGCGGCATACGTACCGGTGTAGGGCAGCATCAGGCCGACCTTCAACTTCGCGGTGGTTTGGGCGGCGGCGGGGCCGGCGGCGCTCGCCAGCAGGGCGAGCAGGGCGGCGGAAGCAAGAAGAGCGCGGCGATGGGTCGTCATGGTTATCTCCAGGTTCTTGTGGACAGGGCCCGGGCAGGGTAGCTCAGCCGTCGGTGGCTGCCGGTTGGGGCTAGCACGGGGCGGCGAGCGGAGAGTCGGGCGAATCGGAGCATGCAATATGGTGCCTAAAGTGCCGACAGAGTAATCCATGTTCAGCAGAAAAGGCAATATAGTGCATACCCTCGCCACGCTATCCTTCGTCGCCCCGCCGCACGGTGGCGGGCCGGAGAACCCAGGACATGAACGCTTCAGATCTTCCCCCCGTCCTCGTCGTCGGCGCTGGCATCATGGGCGCCGGCATTGCGCAGGTGGCGGCCCAGGCCGGCCACCGCGTCATGCTGTTCGACGCGCGCGACGCAGCCGCGGCCACCGCGCGTGACAAGCTGGGCCAGACGCTGCACGGGCTGGTCGCCAAGGGGCGGCTGAGCGCCGAGGCGGCCGACGCGGCGCTGGCGCGCATCGCGCCCATCGCCCGCCTGGAGGAGGCGGCCGATGCCGGGCTGGTTGTCGAGGCCATCGTCGAGAACCTCGAGGCCAAGCGTGCGCTGTTGCGCCAGCTGGAGGCGCTGGTGTCGGCCGAGGCGGTGCTCGCATCGAACACCTCCTCGATCTCGATCACCGCGCTGGCCAACGGCCTTCGGGTGCCGGGGCGGGTGGTCGGCATGCACTTCTTCAACCCGGTGCCGCTGATGAAGCTGGTCGAGGTCGTGTCCGGGCTGCAGACCGATGCCGCGGTGGCCGAACGCGTCTTCGCGCTCGCCACCGCCTGGGGCAAGACGGCGGTCCATGCACGCTCGACGCCGGGCTTCATCGTCAACCGCATCGCGCGGCCTTACTACGCCGAGACGTTGGCGCTGCTGCAGGAGCGGGCCTCGACGCCGGCGGTGCTGGATGCCTGTCTTCGGGGCGCCGGCTTCCGCATGGGACCCTGCGAGCTGATGGACCTGATCGGCCACGACACGAATTTCTCGGTCACCGAGTCCGTGTACCAGGCCAATTTCGGCGACAAGCGCTTCCAGCCTTCGCTGGTGCAGCGCGAGATGGTCGACGGTGGCCTGCTGGGCCGCAAATCGGGCCGCGGTTTCTACGCCTATGGCGAAGGGGCGCCAGCGCCCACGCTGCCGGCGCCGCGTGGCAGCGCACTTCCCGCGTCGGTCCGATGGCATGGCGCGGGGGCAGGGGGCGCGGCGGTGACCACCTTCGGGCAGCGCTGGTGCGACGCGCTGGCCGCGGCCGGCGTGGCGGTCGAACTGGCCGAAGGGTCGGGTTGGATCGGCCTCGAAGCGGGCGCGGCGCGCCTGGCGCTGACCGATGGCCGCACGGCGACCGAGCGGGCGCAGGCCGAGGGCTGTGCCGAGTTGGTCCTGTTCGACCTGCCCATCGCCGAGTTGCCGGCGGGGGCGGCGCTGGCCTGTGCGGGCGCCCGGTCGGCCAGCGAGCCCTGGCTGGACCAGGCCGCGGCCTTGCTCGCCTGCGCCGGCGTCGTGCCGCAGCAACTCGACGATGCCCCGGGCTTGGTGGTCGCACGCACGGTGGCGATGCTGGTCAACGAGGCGGCCGACGCGGTACAGCAGGGTGTGTGCAGCACCGAGGGCGCCGACCTGGCGATGAAGCTGGGCGTCAACTACCCGGCCGGGCCGTTCGAGTGGCTGGCGCGCTGGGAGGCTGCGGCGATCGTCGCGCTGATCGACCGGCTCGACGCGTTCTACCGCGGCGAGCGCTATCGCGTCAGCCCTTGGTTGCGCCGCCGAGGTTCGGCACGCTGACCAGGCAGACGATGCCCTGCGGCTCGCGCTCGCGCCACGAGACCGAGCCGCCCATCAGCTTGACGCGCTTGCGAATGCCGCCCAGGCCCAGGCCGTGAGACCACTTGGCGGGATCGCGGCCGACGCCGTCGTCGCTCATCGTGATCGTGAACAGGCCCTGGTGCAGGCGAAGCTCGATCGTGATCTTGCTGGCCTTGGAGTGTGCGATCGCGTTGCTGACCAGCTCGCGCACGATGCGGGTCAGCGACGACCACTGGACCATCGTCAGCGTCAGGTCCTCGTCGAAGCTGGCGGTCCACTCCAGGTCGCAGCGCGCGGCCTCCAGCCGCTGCGTGATATCGGTCTTCCACTCGGCGGCGGCCAGGGCCAGCGAATGGGTCGCGGCTGCCAGCCCGCGGGTGAGCGTCTTCAGATCCTGCAGGGTGTGGCGGACGTAGTCCTCCATCTCCTTGCTCGGGGCCTTGTACATCAGCGTCAGCAGGCGAGCCCCGATGTCGTCGTGCAGGTCCTGCGCGATGCGCTGGCGCTCCTCGCTGCGCCCGCGCTCGACCGCGCGGTCGTGCGCCAGCGCCCGCATCAGCTGTTCGACGATGCGGTCGGCCAGGCGTGCGTCCTCGGGCGTGAACAGGCGCTTGCCCCGCTCGGCGAAGCGCAGCGCGATCTGGCCGTCGAGCATCGGGCCCTGCGTCAGGTTGGGCACCGGCACCAGCAGCACCGAGCCGTTGGCGACGACCCGGCTTTGCTTGGCGCGGCCGCTGGTGCGCGAGGTCTCCAGCGGCTCGAACACGTGCCGCAGCAGGTCGGCCATGCGGTCGGCCGCACGCTCGGGCTTGGCCTCGACCTCGCGCGCGATGCGGTAGAGGTGCTCGAACATGCGCTCGGTGGTCAGCGTGCGCGCGCCCATCATCTGGTTGACGACCCATTGCCGCACGGCGGCGTAGGCGCCCAGCGCGAGGAACAGCGACAGCGTCAACGAGGCGAACTGGCTGAACGAGAACACCGCGACAAACAGCAGGTCGACCGAGGTGGCCACGGTGCTGACACCGGCGAGCATGGCGAACTCGCGCATCACGTTCTGCGAGCGCGAGATGAAGGGCACCATCAGGATCACCGACGCGAAGAACACGTTCCAGATCACCGGGCCGACGGCGGCCAGCGGCTGGACGTCCGGCGGCATGTGGGGCACCAGCGCCACCGCCAGTGTCAGCAGCACCAGCGCGCCGACGGTCACGATCGCGAAGCGCCGCATGACCAGCGCGAACGGATGCGGCTGCGGGCCGGTCGGGAAGGCCAGGAACCCGATGCACAGCAAGCCGTCGGCGATCAGCACCGACTGCGCGCCCCACCAGGGGTACGGCTGGCGGCCGGCGACCGCCACCGCGGCAAAGCCGAGCGTGAAGGCCCAGCTCGCCAGCACCGGCAAGGAGCGCCAGCGCGATGGGTAGGGGTGCACCGCGGTCGCGTGCAGCACCGCCGCGCCGGTGACCAGGTCGAGCACGGTCAGCAACGCGTGTTCCTGGAGCACGAGTGCACTGGGCAGCGTCAAGCCGGGCACCGAGCCGATCGCCGCGAGCAACAGCTGCCCGGCCTGCGACAGGGCCATCAAGGCATACAGCAGGTTGCGCAACTGCGGCTGGACCAGCGGCACGATCCATCCGACGAGGAACAGCACCATCGCGAAGGCGCTGAGCAGCCAGAACATCGCGCCCAAGGCGACGTAGCCGCGTGCGTGCGGCATCACGTCGACCTTGTGGCCGTCGTTGAACACCATCACCAGGTGCCCCGCCTCGACGGCACGCGCCACCGTCAGCCGCGTGGCGATCAGGCGTTCGCGCTGCGCATCGTTGACCATCCAGCGAGCCGAATGGGTCAGTGCCAGTGCGTCGAAGGCCAGTGTGGAACCGGGCGCCGTCTCGATGCCGACCAACTCGCGGCCGACCTGCTCCTTCAGGGCCGGTACGCTGGTGTAGACGAGTTCCAGCCCGCCGCTGGCCGTGACCCGCCAGTCGGCCGCGACATGCGGGTTGTTGGCCATCACCCGGGCCAGCAGGAAGACCGTCAGGCACGCCACCACCGCGGCCAGCAGCAGTGCCTGGCGGCGCCAGCCGATGCGGGGGGTCGAACTGCCCAGGACGCTGCCGCTGCCAAAGGTGGCGGGCTCGTTGAAGCGGGAGTCGGCGTGAGGCCAGGTGCTGTCGGCGCCGGGCAGGCCCGCGTCGGCGGCGTCGTCCAAGGCGGCGTGCGTCACTGGGCCACCCGACGCGGCCGTGCGCTGGCCGCGCCCGCATCGGCGCTCACACCAGGCCTTGCTTGCTCGCGAGGACCGCGGCTTCGGCGCGGCTGGAGACGTTGAGCTTGCGGTAGATCGACTTGATGTGGTCGTTGACGGTGAACCACTTGATACCCATCAGGTTGGCGATCTCCTTGATCGTGAAACCCTTGCTCAGGTACGTCAAGACCTCGATTTCTCGCGGCGTCAGGTGCGGCAGGTCGATCGGCTTCTCGATCGGCACGGGTTTTTGCGCGCCGCTGGCCTGGGCACTCGAGAAGCTGCTCGTCATCGGCGCGGGCGCGGCCGATTCGGCGGCGCTGCCGTGGCGGAAATGGGTCAGCAGGCGGCGGGCGATGGCCGGCGACAGCGGGGGCTGGCCGAGCACGATCTTGCGCAGTTCCTCGACCAGCACGTCGAAGCGATCTTCCTTCAGCAGGTAGCCGTCGGCACCGCACTGCAGCGCCGGGAACAGGTGCTCGTCGTCGGAGTACAGCGTCGTCACGACCTTGGTGGCCGGGTACTGCGTGAGCTCGGCCAGCAACTCCAGGCCGTTGCCGTCGGGCAGTTCCAGGTCGACCAGCATCAGCTTGAACGGGTCGGCACCGTGCAGACCCTGCGGGCCGGTCAGCGCGATCTGCTCGCGCGCGGTTTCCAGATCCCCGGCTTCGGTGATCGAAATCGGATCACTGAAGCTCTCGCGCAGCACACGCGACAGGAAGTCGCGCGCCACCGGGTTGTCTTCGAGGATCAGCACCTTCACGGTCATGCACGGGCTCCCATACAAGCTAGCGTCGGGCGGCATCGTAGCAGCGGGCCGGGCCACGACCGAGCCCTCTTTTGGGGGACGTGAACAGGGGGGATCGCCCCCTAGGCCCCGCGACCGGCTCAATCGTTGACCAGCACCAGCTTGCCCTTGATGGCCCGCTCGGCCATGCGGCGATAAGCGGTCGGCAATTCGCTCATCGGCAGCACGGTGTCGATCACTGGCTTGATCTTGCCCTCGGCATACCAACGCGCCAGTTCGCCGAGTATGCGCGCATTGGCCGCCGGCTCACGGCGCACGAAGTCGCCCCAGAACACGCCGACCACCGAGGCGCCCTTGAGCAGGGGCAGGTTGAAGGGCAGCGCCGGGATGCCGCCGGCCGCGAAGCCGACCACCAGATAGCGGCCGCGCCAGGCGATCGAGCGGAAGGCCGGCTCGGCGAGATCGCCACCCACCGGGTCGTAGATGACGTCGGCGCCCTGGCCGGCGGTCAAGGTCTTCAGGGCATCGCGCAGGTTCTCGCGGCCGTAGTTGACCGTCGCGTCGGCGCCGATCGCCCGGCAGGCCTCGCACTTCTCGTCGGTCGAGGCGGCGGCGATCACCTTCGCCCCAGCCGCCTTGGCGATCTGCACGGCGGCCGTGCCCACGCCGCCGGCGGCGCCGAGCACCAGCACGGTCTCGCCGGCCTTCAGTTGGCCGCGGTCGATCAGCGCATGGTGCGAGGTGCCATAGGTGAAGGCGAACGCGGCGGCATCCTCGAGCCTGAAGCCTGGTGGCAGCGGGATGGCGTGTGCGGCCTTGACGCAGGCATGCGTGCCGAAGCCGCCCGAACTGCCGATGGCAGCCACCGGGTCGCCGCGCTTCAGATGGGTGACGCCCGAGCCGACGGCATCGACCGTGCCGGCGAACTCGGACCCCGGCACGAAAGGCATCTCGGGGCGGACCTGGTATTTGCCCTGGACCGTCAGCAGGTCGGGGAAGTTGATGCTGGCGGCGCGGATCGCGATCCTGACCTCGTCGGGCTTGGGCTCGGGTGTGGGCAGTTCGCGCCAGACGAGGTCCTGGGGGCCGGTGGTCGTTTCGCAAAGCCAGGCATGCATGAGAGGGCTCCGGTTGATCGCAGTCAAGCTGGCGGGATGATAGGCACGGCGACGCACCGTGTGCGTCGCGTGGGCGACTTCGGGGCCGCACTGCCTACAATCCCCGGCATGCGCATCCTCATCGCCAACGACGATGGTTACCTCGCGCCCGGCATTGCCGCGCTGGTGCAGGCCTGCCAGGGGCTGGGTGAGATCGACGTGATCGCCCCCGAGCAGAACGCCAGCGGCACCTCCAATGCGCTGAGCCTCACGCGTCCTTTGACGGTGCACGAGGCGCGCGGCGAGCCGGTGCAAGGCTTTCGCTTCGTCAACGGCACGCCGTCGGACAGCGTGCACATCGCGCTGACCGGCCTGCTGGCCCAGAAACCCGACCTGGTGCTCTCGGGCATCAACCAGGGCGCCAACATGGGCGACGACACGCTGTACTCGGGCACGGTCGCGGCCGCGATGGAAGGCTATTTGTTCGGGATCCCGGCGATTGCCTTCTCTCAGGCCGAGAAAGGCTGGGCCCACCTCGACGTGGCGGCCCGTGTGGCGCGCCGATTCGTCGAGTCGGTCCTCGAATCGGTGGCGACGCGCCCGCCGGCGCAGCGCCCGTGGCTGCTGAACGTCAACATCCCGAACCGGGCCGATGCCGACGAACTGCCCTGGGTCGTCACCCGGCTGGGCCGGCGCCACGCGAGCGAGCCGGTGATCCGCCAGATCAGCCCGCGCGGCGAGCCGGTCTACTGGATCGGCCCGGCCGGCGATGCCCGCGAGGCCGGCGAGGGCACCGACTTCCACGCCGTGGCCAATGGCCGGGTCTCGATCACCCCGCTGCAAGTCGACCTGACCGACCATGCCGGATTGCCCGACTGGGCCGCCCGGCTGTCGAAGTGAGATGAGCGACAAGCCTTCACCCCGCGGGGCGCGCTTTCCGGCCTCGCTGGGCTCGCGCGGGCCGTCCGCCGGCCCACAGGTCACCCTGCTGCGTCCGCAGCGCCCGCTGCAGGAGGCTGCGCGCGACGCGGCGCGGCTGGCAGCGCCCAGCGGCCTGGGGCTGGACAGCGCCCCGGTGCGGCAGCGCATGGTCCAGCGCCTTCGCGCCGACGGCGTGCGCTGCGAGCCGCTGCTGCAGGCGATGGGGCTCGTGCCACGCCATGAGTTCGTCGATTCGGCACTGGCGGCCCAGGCCTACGAGGACACCAGCCTGCCGATCGGGCTGTCGCAGACGATTTCCAAGCCCTCGGTCGTCGCGCGGATGATCGAGTGGCTCTACCTGGGTGAGGGCGCCCGCGCCCGGGGCCATCTGGGTCGCGTGCTGGAAATCGGCACCGGCTGCGGCTACCAGGCCGCGGTGCTGGCCCAGCTGTCGACCAGCGTGATGTCGGTCGAGCGGCTGAAGGCCCTGCACGAGCTCGCCGCGCGGCACTTGCACCGGCTGCAGGTGCCGCGCTGCCGCCTGGTCTATGGCGACGGCATGCGGGGTCATCCGCCCAACGCGCCCTACGACAGCATCATCGCTGCCGCCGGTGGTGACGACCTGCCGGCGGTCTGGCTGGAACAGCTCGCCGTGGGTGGGCGGCTCGTCGCGCCGGCGCGCTCGGCCGATGGCCGCGGCCAGGTGCTGGTCATCGTCGACCGCGGTCCCGCAGGCTTCACCCGTCGCCTCGGCGAGGCGGTGCAGTTCGTCCCCTTAAAATCCGGCACCCATTGACAACACCACAACAGGGACGCATGCCCTCGATGAGCACGAAGCAACGGCGTTGGACCACCCGCGCGCTCGGCCTGGCCGCAGCGATGGCGGTGATGCTGCTGGCCGGCTGCGCCTCACCGCGCCCGCCGGCGCCGGTGGAAGACCGGGCAACCGCCAAGGCGCCGGCCAAGCCTGCGTCAGCGCCCGAGGCGGCCAAGCCCGCGTCGGCGCCCGCCAGCGCGCCGGCCGACACGCGCGCGGCCACCTACACCGTGAAGCCGGGCGACACGCTGATGCGCATCGCCCTCGAGACCGGCCAGGCCTGGCGCGACATCGCGCGCTGGAACGGCATGGACAACCCGAACGTGATCGAGGTCGGCCAGGTGCTGCGCGTGCTGCCGCCGGTCGGCGAGACGGCGGTTGCCACCAAGCCGGTGACGGCGCCCAAGATCGAGGCCAAGCCGCTGGACGCCAACGGCAAACCGCCCGCCACGGCAGCCTCGGGGGCTGCCGCCAGCGCCTCGGGCGTGGCCCCGGCGGTGCCGTCGCGCGACAACGACGACGACGTCCAATGGGCCTGGCCGGCGGCCGGCCCGGTCGCCACCCCATTCGACGAGGCGCGAAACAAGGGCCTGGCGATCACCGGCAAGGCCGGGGATCCGGTCTACGCGGCCGCCGACGGCCGGGTGGTCTATGCCGGCTCGGGCTTGCGCGGCTACGGCAACCTGGTGATCGTCAAGCACAACGCGACCTACCTGACGGCCTATGCCCACAACCAGACCTTGCTCGTGAAGGAAGATCAGGTCGTGCGCAAGGGCCAGAAGATCGCCGAGATGGGCTCGTCCGATGCCGACCGGGTGCAACTGCACTTCGAAGTCCGCCGCCAGGGCAAGCCGGTCGATCCCGCCAAGCTGCTGCCGCCGCGCTGATCGCGCCTTGAGACCTCACTGGCGCCGCCTTCGGGCGGCGTTTTTCCATGACCGAACGAGATGAATGGCTGACGGTCGAGTCGCTCGACATCGAGGCCCAGGGCGTCGCCCACAACAGCGAAGGCAAGGTCGTCTTCATCGAGGGCGCACTGCCCGGCGAACAGGCGCAGGTCGACGTCCTGAAACGCAAGAACCAGTGGGAGCAGGCCACGCTGCGCGCGTTGCGGCGCGAGAGCTCGCAGCGGGTGCGGCCGGTCTGCCCGCATTTCGGCTTGCATGCGGGGGCCTGCGGCGGCTGCAAGATGCAGCACCTGCACGCCGGCGCGCAGGTGGCGATCAAGCAGCGCGTGCTCGAAGACAACCTGGCTCACCTCGGAAAGGTCAAGCCCGAGCGCATGCTGCGGCCGATCGAGGGACCGACCTGGGGCTACCGGTTGCGAGCGCGGCTGTCGGTGCGCTACGTGGCGAAGAAGGGCACGGTGCTGGTCGGCTTCCACGAGCGCAAGTCGCGCTACGTGGCCGACATGAGCGAGTGCCACGTCGTGCCGCGCCACGTCAGCGACATGCTGCTGCCGCTGCGCGCGCTGATCGGCATGATGGAAGCGCGCGAGCGCCTGCCGCAGATCGAGCTTGCGGTCGGTGACGGTGTCACCGCCCTGGTGCTGCGTCACCTGGAGCCCTTGTCGCCCGGCGACCTGAAGCACCTGCGGGACTTCGCGGCGAAGCACGGCGTGCAGTGGTGGCTGCAGCCCAAGGGTCCCGAGACGGTGCATCTGCTCGATGAAGGCGGCCCGGAGCTGGCCTACACGCTGCCCGAGTTCGGGCTGACGATGCCGTTCAAGCCGACCGACTTCACGCAGGTCAACCACCAGATCAACACGGTGCTGGTCGGTCGCGCGTTGAGGCTACTCGACGTGCAGCCGGGCGAGCGGGTGATCGACTGGTTCTGCGGCCTGGGCAACTTCACGCTGCCTCTGGCCACCCGGGCGCGGGAGGTGCTGGGCATCGAGGGCAGCGAGGTGCTGGTCGAGCGCTCGCGCCAGAACGCCGTGCGCAATGGCCTGGGGGCGAAGGCGAGCTTCGCGGCGCGCAACCTGTTCGAGCTCACGCCGGAGGATCTCGTGTCGTTCGGCGCGGCCGACAAGTGGCTCGTCGATCCGCCACGCGAGGGCGCCTTCGCGCTGGCCAAGGCGCTGGCCGACATCGCACCCGCCGCACCGGCGGGCTGGGCGCCGCCAAAGCGCATCGTCTACGTCAGCTGCAACCCGGCGACGCTGGCGCGTGATGCGGGTCTGCTGGTGAACGTGGCCGGCTACCGCTGCACGGCCGCCGGCGCGGTGAACATGTTCCCCCACACCGCCCATGTGGAGAGCATCGCCGTTTTCGAGCGTTCCTGAAGGCGCGCGCAGCGCCGCCGTCCCCCAAAGTGGCGTGCGCGGATCCGGCTCCGCCGGTCCGCTGCGCGAGCCCCAGGGGGGCCAAAGGGCCCCTTCGCGGCCCTGGGGGCAGCCCCGGGAGGGGCGTGGGGGCATCATCTACCCGAGCATCATCCCCTTGAAGCCGCGCCAGGACAGCAGGCTGCCGGGCATGCGGCGTTCCTCGAGGATGTCGGACAGCCGCGCGAGCGTGCGCCGGCTGTGCCGCGCCCGCCAGACCACCAGGCTGACCAGCAGCGGGTAGCGGTTGAAGCTGGCTGCCTTGCGGTACATCTGGAAGCGCGGTCGCAGCGCCTCCAGGCGGGCGCGGTAGTCGGCCAGCACCGCGGGGTCGTCGTGCTGCGTGAGCAGGCTGTCCGCGGCGGCGATGCCGGTCTCGAGCGCCTTGCCGATGCCCTCGCCCGTGAAGGCATAGGTGGCCCCAGCGGCTTCGCCGGCGACCAGCACGCCCGGCGCCAGCCACTGGGCGCCATTCAGGTCGCAGCGCAGCGGTGCGCCCTTCAATTCGCCCAGGGCTTCACCCTCGCCCATCAACTGCGCCGCCAGCGGATCGACCTTCAGGAAATCGTCGAACAGTGCGCGCAGGTTACGGCCTTGGCGGCGCACATCGCGGCTGTCCTCGGGGACCTCGGCGTGGCTGTCCAGCAGGCCGACCCCGATGTTGAACACATTGCCAGGTGCCGGAAAGATCCAGCCGTAACCACCCCGCATGCGGCGGTGCCAGACGAATCTCGGGTTCGGGATCGCGCCGGCGAGTCCTGGGTGGCGCACGTAGGTGCGCAGCGCCATGGCGCTGGGCGTGCGCCGTTCGCACAGGCCAGCCGCCAGCGTGGCCGCCGGGGTGGCGCCGGTGGCCAGGACGAGCCAGCGGCAGCCAATCTCGCGTGTCAGACCGGCGTGCGCGAACCGCGCTCCGACCGTTCGGCCGGTCGAGTCGCGCACGGGCTCGATGAAACGTGCCGGTGCCACCATCCGCGCACCCGATTCGACCGCGGCGGCGCACAGCACCGCATCCAGCTCGCGCCGCGGCAACACGGCCAGTTCGCCCGGCACGTCGATCGCGCTGCCGCTCGGCGCTACGCAGCGTGCGGCGTCCGCGGCCCGCGCCGCGCGCATCACCCGCTCGTGCACGCCCAGGTGGCGCAGCGCCGCGTGGCTGTCCGGCACGAGCCCGTCGCCGCAGACCTTGTCGCGTGGAAAGGCCTGGGCATCCACCAGCACGACGTTGCGCCCGGCCTGGGCCAGCACGCGCGCACACGCGCTGCCGGCCGGGCCGGCGCCCACGACCAGAACGTCGCAGGCCGAGGGCAGAGAGGCGAGGGGGCGGTTCCAGTCCGGCGGTGTGCTCATCGTGATCCGGATTGTGCCGTTCGACGGGCATGAAAAAGGGCCCTCGAGGGGCCCTGGTGGCGTGTGCGTCTCGCTTGCTCAGTCGCTCTCGCCACCGAAGATGCCGAGCAGGCTGAGCAGGCTCTGGAACACGTTGTAGACGTCCAGGTACAGCGCCAGTGTGGCGGTGATGTAGTTGGTCTCGCCGCCGTCGATCACGCGCTTCAGGTCGTAGACCATGAAGGCCGAGAACAGGCCGATGCACAGCACCGACATGGTCAGGAACGCTGCGCTCGACTGAACGAAGACGTTGATGATGCCGGCCACCATGATCACCAGCGCACCGACGAACAGGAACTTGCCCATGCCCGACAGGTCGCGCTTGATGACCGACGCGAGCATCGCCATGGCAAGGAACACGCCGGCCGTGCCGCCGAACGCCGTCATCACCAGCGAGGTGCCATTCTTGAAGCCCAGCACGACCGAGAGCAGCCGCGCCAGCATCAGGCCCATGAAGAAGGTGAAGCCCAGCAGCACCGCCACGCCCGCGGCGGAGTGCTTGGTCTTCTCGATCGCGAACATGAAGCCGAATGCGCCGCCAAGGAAGACGATCAGGCCGATGCCGGGGCTCATCGCGGCGGTGATGCCGGTGGCCACGCCGACCCAGGCGCCGAGCACCGTGGGAATCATCGACAGGGCGAGCAGCCAATAGGTGTTGCGCAGCACGCGATTGCGTTGCGCGGCCAGCGAGCCTGTGCCGGCGCCGCCGGTGTAGGTTTGCAGGCTTTCGTTCATGGAACCTCCGTTGGTTGCAGTAGCGCGGTCAAGCGCAGCGGGTCAGACCCGCGAGCGCTGATTCTAGTTCCGCGGGGCTCGCGGGCTGGGCCGGCGCATGGACTGGGCAAGCTCGACGTCTTGGCCGCGGGGCCGCGAGCAGCTATACTTAGCGGGTTTACCCGAAATCACAGCCGCCCAGCGAAACTCCCCCTCACGGTTTCCTCTCGAGTCCTGCCCCAGCCCCGAATCGACGGGCGGCAAGTGGGCCCGGGCTGGGTGCGCGAACACCGGAGTTTCCTTTGTTGCCCGCTACGTCTTCCCAGGTGCCTGTGTCCCTGGTGCCTGTCACGGCACCCGCCATCCTGGCCCTTGCAGACGGCACGGTCTTTTCCGGCACCTCGATCGGCGCAGCCGGTCAGACGGTCGGTGAGGTGGTGTTCAACACCGCGCTCACCGGCTACCAGGAAATCCTCACTGACCCCAGCTACTGCCGGCAGATCGTCACGCTGACGTATCCGCACATCGGCAACTACGGGGTCAACGTGGAGGATGTCGAGGCGTCGAAGGTCCATGCCGCCGGCCTGATCATCAAGGATCTGCCCATCCGTGTCTCCAACTTCCGCCACGTGCAGACGTTGTCGGACTACCTGCGCGCGCAGGGCACGGTCGCGATCGCCGACATCGACACGCGCCGCCTGACCCGCGTGCTTCGCACCCGGGGTGCGCAGAACGGCTGCATCGCGACCTTTGCGCTGGGCCATGTAGTGACCGAGGGCGAGATCGCCGACGCGGTCGCCCGCGCGAAGGCGGCGCCGAGCATGTCGGGCCAGGACCTGGCCCAGGTGGTCAGCGTCGATCGACCCTACGAATGGACCGAGACCGAGTGGAAGCTGGTGCGCGCCGACGGCACGCCGGGTTATGGCCAGCTCACCGATCCGAAGTTCCACGTCGTCGCCTACGACTTCGGCGTCAAGCGCAACATCCTGCGCATGCTCGCTGAGCGTGGCTGCCGCGTGACCGTGGTGCCCGCCAAGACGCCGGCCGCCGAGGCGCTCGCGCTCCAGCCCGACGGCATCTTCCTGTCCAACGGCCCGGGCGACCCGGAGCCCTGCGACTACGCGATCGCGGCTGTGCGCGAGCTGATCGACACCGGCCTGCCCACCTTCGGCATCTGCCTGGGCCACCAGATCCTCGCGCTCGCCTCGGGCGCGAAGACCTTCAAGATGAAGTTCGGCCACCACGGTGCGAACCACCCAGTGAAGGAGCTGGATTCGGGCCGCGTCTCGATCACCAGCCAGAACCACGGCTTCGCGGTCGACGAGAAGACGCTGCCCGCCAACCTGCGCCCGACGCACGTGAGCCTGTTCGATGGCACGCTGCAGGGCCTGGCCCGCACCGACAAGCCCGCGTTCTGCTTCCAGGGCCACCCGGAAGCCTCGCCCGGCCCGCACGACATTGCCTACCTGTTCGACCGCTTCGTGGCGTTGATGGAGAAACACTGAGATGCCCAAGCGCACCGACATCAAGAGCATCCTGATCATCGGCGCCGGCCCGATCATCATCGGCCAGGCCTGCGAGTTCGACTATTCCGGCGCACAGGCCTGCAAGGCCCTGCGTGAAGAGGGCTACAAGGTCATCCTGGTCAACTCGAACCCGGCGACCATCATGACCGACCCGGACACGGCCGATGTGACCTACATCGAGCCGATCACCTGGCCGGTGGTCGAGAAGATCATCGCCAAGGAGCGGCCGGACGCGATCCTGCCGACGATGGGTGGCCAGACTGCGCTGAACTGCGCGCTCGACCTGCACAAGCACGGCGTGCTGGCCAAGTACGGTGTCGAGATGATCGGCGCCAACGAGCACGCGATCGAGAAGGCCGAGGATCGCCTCAAGTTCAAGGACGCGATGACCAAGATCGGCCTGGGCTCGGCCAAGTCCGGCATCGCGCACTCGATGGAAGAAGCCTGGGCTGTGCAGCGCAGCATCCAGGCCGAGGTGGGCGGCTCGGGTTTCCCGATGGTCATCCGCCCCAGCTTCACGCTCGGCGGCACCGGCGGCGGCATCGCCTACAACCCGGAAGAGTTCGACGAGATCTGCCGGCGCGGGCTCGACCTGTCGCCCACCAACGAGCTCCTGATCGAGGAGTCGCTGATCGGCTGGAAAGAGTACGAGATGGAGGTCGTCCGCGACAAGGCGGACAACTGCATCATCGTCTGCTCGATCGAGAACCTCGACCCGATGGGCATCCACACCGGCGACTCGATCACCGTCGCCCCGGCCCAGACGCTGACCGACAAGGAATACCAGCTGCTGCGCAACGCGTCGATCGCGATCCTGCGCGAGATCGGTGTCGACACCGGCGGCTCGAACGTGCAGTTCTCGATCAACCCGGACACCGGCCGGATGATCGTGATCGAGATGAACCCGCGCGTGTCGCGCTCGTCGGCGCTGGCCTCGAAGGCGACCGGTTTCCCGATCGCCAAGATCGCCGCCAAGCTGGCGGTGGGCTACACGCTGGACGAGCTGAAGAACGACATCACCGGCGGTGTCACGCCGGCGTCGTTCGAGCCGTCGATCGACTACGTCGTCACCAAGATCCCGCGCTTCGCGTTCGAGAAATTCCCGGCGGCCGACGCGCACCTGACCACGCAGATGAAGTCGGTCGGCGAGGTGATGGCCATGGGGCGCACCTTCCAGGAGAGCTTCCAGAAGGCCCTGCGCGGCCTCGAGACCGGCATCGACGGCCTTTCCGAGCGCTCGACCGACCGCGAGGAGATCGTGCAGGAGATCGGCGAGGCGGGGCCCGAGCGCATCCTGTTCGTCGCCGATGCCTTCCGCATCGGCATGACGCTCGACGAAATCTTCACCGAGACGGCGATCGACCCCTGGTTCCTGGCGCAGATCGAGCAGATCGTCTCGACCGAGAAGGCCCTGTCCGGCCGCACGCTGGACAGCCTCGCGAAGGACGAGATCGTCTTCCTCAAGCGCAAGGGCTTTTCCGACAAGCGTCTGGCCAAGCTGCTCGGCACGAACCAGCACGAACTGCGCGCCAAGCGCCATGCCCTGGGCGTGCGCCCGGTCTACAAGCGGGTGGACACCTGCGCAGCCGAGTTCGCGACCCAGACCGCCTACCTCTATTCGACCTACGACGAGGAGTGTGAGGCCGCGCCCACCGACAAGAAGAAGATCATGGTGCTCGGCGGCGGGCCGAACCGCATCGGCCAGGGCATCGAGTTCGACTACTGCTGCGTTCACGCAGCGTTGGCGATGCGCGAGGACGGGTACGAGACCATCATGGTCAACTGCAACCCGGAAACCGTCTCGACCGACTACGACACGTCCGATCGCCTGTACTTCGAGCCGGTGACGCTGGAAGACGTGCTGGAGATCGTCGACAAGGAAAAGCCGGTCGGCGTGATCGTGCAGTACGGGGGCCAGACGCCGCTGAAGCTGGCGCTCGACCTCGAGCGAGCCGGCGTGCCAATCATCGGCACCAGCCCCGATTCGATCGACATCGCCGAAGACCGCGAGCGCTTCCAGAAGCTGCTCAACGAGCTCGGCCTGAAGCAGCCGCCCAACCGCACGGCGCGCACCGAAGAGGCGGCGCTGCAGCTGGCCCAGGAGATCGGCTACCCCCTGGTCGTGCGGCCGAGCTACGTGCTCGGCGGCCGCGCGATGGAGATCGTGCACGGCGACAAGGACCTCGAGCGCTACATGCGCGAAGCGGTCCGTGTTTCCGAGAAGTCACCGGTGCTGCTGGACCGCTTCCTCGACGACGCGATCGAAGTCGACGTCGACTGCATCAGCGACGGCACCGACGTGATGATCGGCGGCATCATGGAGCACATCGAGCAGGCGGGCGTGCACTCCGGCGATTCGGCGTGTTCGCTGCCGCCGTACTCGCTGTCGCCGGCGCTGCAGGATGAGCTTCGCCGCCAGACCGCGCTGATGGCGCGCGCGCTGAAGGTCATCGGCCTGATGAACGTGCAGTTCGCGATCCAGGGCCAGAATGGCGTGGCCAACGACGAGTCGGTCGTCTACGTGCTGGAGGTGAACCCGCGCGCCTCGCGCACCGTGCCGTTCGTCTCGAAGGCGACTGGCCAGCCGCTGGCCAAGATCGCCGCGCGCTGCATGGCCGGCCAGAAGCTGGTCGACCAGAAGGGTATGGGCGGCAAGCCGCCGCACGAGGTGATCCCGCCGTACTTCAGCGTGAAGGAGGCGGTGTTCCCGTTCAACAAGTTCCCGGGCGTCGACCCGATCCTCGGCCCCGAGATGCGCTCGACCGGCGAGGTGATGGGCGTGGCCTACAGCTTCGGCGAGGCGATGCTCAAGAGCCAGCTCGGGGCCGGTTCGCGCCTGCCGGCCAAGGGCACGGTGGTCATCACGGTCAAGAACAACGACAAGGACCGCGCGATCAAGGTCGCCGGCGACCTGGTCGACCTGGGCTACAGCGTCGTGGCGACCAAGGGCACGGCAGCGGCGATCGCGGCCGCCGGCGTGCCGGTGCGGCAGGTCAACAAGGTCAAAGACGGCCGGCCGCACATCGCCGACATGATCAAGGCCGGCGAGATCCAGCTCGTGTTCACGACGGTGGATGAAACCCGGACGGCCATTGCCGACTCGCGTTACATCCGAACCGCCGCGCTCGCCCACCGGGTGACCTACTACACGACGATGGCCGGCTGCGAGGCCGCGACCGAAGCGCTGAAGCACCAGGACGACCCGAATGTGCTGTCGCTGCAGGAGTTGCACGCGGCGCTGGTCTGAGCGGCGAGCCGGCCCGAAGGCCCGCACAATCCCTGATCGGGGCGCGGGCTTGCGAGCCGGCCAATCTGCTCTAAACTTCCCCAAAGCGCGCCTGATGGCGCGTTTTCCTTTTTTCCATGAATCTCATGAGCACCATTCCCCTCACCAAGCGCGGCGCCGAAAAGCTCAAGGAAGAGCTCCAGCGGCTGAAGACCGTCGAGCGCCACGCGGTGATCCAGGCCATCGCCGAGGCCCGCGCCCAGGGTGACCTGTCGGAGAACGCCGAGTACGACGCGGCCAAGGACAAGCAGGGCTTCATCGAGGGTCGCATCCTCGAGATCGAAGGCAAGCTGGCAGCGGCTCAGATCATCGACCCGTCAACGCTGGATGCCGGCGGCCGCGTCGTCTTCGGCGCCACCGTCGACCTGGAGGAAGAAGAATCCGGCGCCCAGGTGACCTACCAGATCGTCGGTGACGACGAGGCCGACCTGAAGCTGGGCCTGATCTCGATCAGCTCGCCGATCGCCCGCGCGCTGATCGGCAAGGAAGTGGGCGACGTTGCCGAAGTGCGCGCACCCGGTGGCGTGAAGAGCTACGAGATCGTGGCGGTGCGCTACCAGTGAAGCCCGACGTGGCCGACGCTGCCGAGCGCGTTCGGCGGCTGGTCCCCGGCCTGTGGGCGGGCGCGTTGCTGTGCATCGCGTTGATCGCCACGCCGGCGCCCTTTGCGACGCTGGCGACGCATGACGCGGGCCGCGTGGTCGCGCGCATCTTCGCGCAGGAGGCCTACCTGAGCCTGGCGCTGGGCGTCGGCATGCTGCTGCTCGAGCGCCGCGCTGCATCGGCAGCGGGCGGTGGATCGCGGTTGTCGACGTCGATGCTGCTGGCACTGGCTGCCATCTTCTTCACCGTCGCCGGCTATTTCGGCTTGCAGCCGATGATGGCCGACGCCCGGGCGGGGCAGGGCAGCTGGACTTTCGGCCAGCTCCACGCGGTGAGCCTGGCGCTGTTCGGCGCCAAGATCGTCGTGGTGCTGGCGCTGGCGTGGCAGGCCGCCACGCCGCGGCGCCCGCTCAATCCTGCTGGGCCTTCTTCTTGACGCTGGTCGCGCGCGCCTTGGCGCGCTTGATCTGGCCGCCGGCGGTGACCCGCTCGTTGCCGAACACCTTGACCTTCTTCACCGTCGGGCGGTGCGTGCCGCTCTTGGAGAAGCTGACGAGCTTGACGGTGCGCGGCCCGGGCTTGCGGTCGTCCTTCTCGCCGGAAGCCTTGGGCGGAAGCGGCCGCCACAGCACCAGCAGCTTGCCGATGTGCTGCACCGGCGCCGCGTTGAGCGAATCGGCCAGCTGGGCCAGCGTGGCCTCGCGGGTGGTGCGGTCGTCCGAGAACATGCGCACCTTGATCAGCCCGTGGGCCTTCAAGGCGGCGTCGGTCTCCTTCACGATGGCGGGCGTCAGGCCATCGGCGCCGATCATCACCACCGGGTCGAGGTGATGGGCTTCCCCGCGTTTTTCCTTGCGGGCGGCGGGTGTCAATTCGATTGCGGGCATCTAACTATTATCGCTTTGGCATGAAGATCAAAACCAAGAGCAAGAAGGTCAACAAGGCCTGGCTGCACGACCACCTCACCGATCCCTACGTCAAGCTGGCGCAGAAAGAGGGCTATCGCGCCCGCGCCGCCTACAAGCTCAAGGAGATCGACGAGACCTTCCACCTGATCCGTCCTGGCCAGGTGGTGGTCGATCTCGGCGCCGCTCCGGGCGCCTGGAGCCAGTACCTGCGCCGCCGCTTCGCGCCCAAGGCGGCGGGCGTGGGCGGCGCGGCCAGCGGCGAACTGGACGGCACGATCATCGCGCTCGATCTGCTCGAGTTCGAGCCGATCGACGGCGTGAGCTTCATTCAGGGCGACTTCCGCGAAGACGAGGTGATGGCCAAGCTCGAGGCGACCCTGGCGGGCCGGCCGGTCGACCTGGTCGTGTCGGACATGGCACCCAACCTGTCGGGCATCGCCTCGTCGGATTCGGCGCGGATCGCGCACCTGGTCGAACTGGCGGTCGATTTCAGCACGCGCCACCTGAAGCCCGACGGTGCCCTGGTCGCCAAGGTCTTCCACGGCAGTGGCTACAGCCAGCTGGTGGAGCTGTTCAAGCAGCACTTCAGGGTGGTCAAGCCGATCAAGCCCAAATCCTCGCGCGACAAGTCGGCCGAAACCTTTTTGGTGGGAATCGGTCTGAAAAGGCCTTGAATACCTCTGCAATGGCCGGATAACCCGGGGTTTTGGGCATCGATCGCTGCGTTGACGGGCATCAGCCCTCTGGCAGCATCGCAGGTATTGAGTCGACTAGAATCAACCCTATATGCCAGGAGTGGCAGGTGGGCTCACCTGCCTGCCTCTCGCAACATGGATCTCTCAAAGGAACCGCGGTGAACAATCAGTGGATTTCGAAGGTCGCCGTCTGGCTGGTGATCGCCTTGGTGCTGTTCACTGTCTTCAAGCAGTTCGACAAGCCGCGGGCCAATGAACAGGTCACCTACACCCAGTTCATGGACGACGCGAAGCAGGGCCGCGTCAAGCGTGTCGAGGTCCAGGGCCGTACGCTGAAAGTCACGCCGAACGACGGCCAGCCGTTCACGATCTCGTCTCCGGGCGACCTGTGGATGGTCGGTGACCTGATGAAGTACGGCGTGCAGGTCTCCGGCAAGCCCGACGAAGAGCCCTCGCTGCTGCAGACACTGCTGCTGTCCTGGGGCCCGATGCTGCTGCTGATCGGCGTCTGGATCTATTTCATGCGCCAGATGCAAGGTGGCGGCAAGGGTGGCGCGTTCAGCTTCGGCAAATCGAAGGCGCGCATGCTGGACGAGGCCAACAACAGCACGACCTTCGCCGACGTCGCTGGCTGCGACGAGGCCAAGGAAGAGGTGAAGGAACTCGTCGACTTCCTGAAGGATCCGCAGAAGTTCCAGAAGCTGGGCGGCCGCATCCCGCGCGGCGTGTTGCTGGTCGGTCCTCCGGGCACCGGCAAGACGCTGCTGGCCAAGGCCATCGCGGGTGAAGCGAAGGTGCCGTTTTTCTCGATCTCGGGCTCGGACTTCGTCGAGATGTTCGTCGGCGTCGGTGCAGCCCGCGTGCGCGACATGTTCGAGCAGGCCAAGAAGAGCGCCCCTTGCATCATCTTCGTCGACGAGATCGATGCGGTCGGTCGCCACCGCGGCGCGGGCCTCGGCGGCGGCAACGACGAGCGCGAGCAGACCCTGAACCAGATGCTGGTCGAGATGGACGGCTTCGAGACGAACCTGGGTGTCATCGTGATGGCCGCGACCAACCGCCCCGACATCCTCGATCCGGCGCTGTTGCGCCCCGGCCGCTTCGACCGCCAGGTCTACGTGACGCTGCCCGACATCCGCGGCCGCGAGCAGATCCTGAACGTGCACATGCGCAAGGTGCCGGTCGGCGGCGACGTCAAGGCCGACATCATCGCGCGCGGCACGCCGGGCTTCTCCGGCGCCGACCTGGCCAACCTCGTCAACGAGGCGGCGCTGTTCGCCGCCCGGCGCAACGCACGAGTCGTCGAGATGATCGACTTCGAGCGCGCCAAGGACAAGATCATCATGGGCACCGAGCGCAAGTCCATGGTGATGGACGAAGAGGAGCGCAGGAACACGGCCTACCACGAGTCCGGCCATGCGCTGATCGGCCGCCTGCTGCCCAAGCTCGATCCGGTGCACAAAGTGACGATCATCCCGCGCGGCGGCGCGCTGGGCGTGACGGTGTCCTTGCCCGAGAAGGACCGCTACAGCACCGACAAGATCCGCATGCTCAGCACGATCTCGATGCTGTTCGGTGGCCGGATCGCCGAAGAGGTCTTCATGGGCCAGATGACCACCGGCGCCAGCAACGACTTCGAGCGCGCGACGCAGATTGCGCGCGACATGGTCATGCGCTACGGGATGACCGATTCGCTGGGCCCGATGGTCTACGCCGAGAACGAGGGCGAGGTGTTCCTCGGCCGCTCGGTCACCAAGACGACCAACGTGTCGGAAGAGACGATGCGCAAGGTGGATGCCGAAGTGCGCCGCATCATCGACGAGCAGTACTTGATCGCCCGCAAGCTGATCGAGGACCATCAGGACAAGATGCACGCGATGGCCAAGGCGCTGCTCGAGTGGGAAACCATCGACGGCGAGCAGATCGACGACATCATGAACGACAAGCCGCCGCGGCCTCCGAAGGACTGGACGCCGTCGGCCAACCGGCCGAGCGGCACCGCCGCTTCGGTCAACGCCGACGGGGCGCCGGCAGCCGCCTGAAGGCGACGGTTTCGACGACCTGACCGATGACGGGGCCTCGAGGCCCCGTTGTGCTTGTTGTGGTGAACACTCTGACCGAATCTTCGTCCGCCTCCTCGGTGTGGTCGTGGCAGGCCGGCCGTTTCTGGCTCGACCTGGCGGCCCGGCCGCTGGTGATGGGCATCGTCAACGTCACGCCCGATTCCTTTTCCGATGGCGGCCGTCACGCCGCGGCGGCCGAGGCTGTGGCGTGCTGCGATCGGCTGGTCGCCGAGGGTGCCGGCATCCTCGACATCGGCGGCGAATCGACCCGCCCCGGCTCGCAACCGCCATCGGTCGAGGTCGAATTGGCGCGCGTGCTGCCGGTGGTGCGCCATGCGGTGACGCTGGGCGTGCCGGTGTCCGTGGATACCAGCCAGCCCGTGGTGATCGACGCGGTGCTGGCCGCTGGCGCCGACATCGTCAACGACGTGCGCGCCCTGCAGCTGCCCGGCGCGCTGGCCGCCGTCGCGGCCCATGCGAGCGCCGGTGTCTGCCTGATGCACATGCAGGGCGAACCCGCGACGATGCAACTGGCGCCGCACTATCGCGACGTGGTCGACGAGGTGCGAGCGTTTCTCGCTGGCCGGATGGCGGCCGCCCAGGCTGCCGGCGTCGGCAGCACACGAATCGTGTTGGATCCGGGCTACGGCTTCGGCAAGTCGCAGGAGCACAACTTGACGCTGTTCGCACGTCAGCACGAGTTGCTTGCGCTGGGGCGGCCGTTGCTCGTCGGCTGGTCGCGCAAGGGCATGCTGGGCAAACTCACCGGGCGCACGGTCGACGAGCGGCAGGCGGCCAGCGTTGGCGCGGCGCTGGCCGCCGTCGCGCGCGGCGCGCGGATCGTGCGGGTGCACGACGTGGCCGCCACCGTCGACGCACTGAAGGTCTGGAATGCCGCTGGCCTGGGGAGCCTCCCAACCAGCCAGGACCACAATCAAGACAGGAGGACTTCCCCATGACCCGCCGCTATTTCGGCACCGATGGCATCCGCGGCACCGTTGGCCAGGATCCGATCACGCCCGACTTCGCCCTGCGCCTGGGTCATGCCGTCGGCCGCGTCGTGCAGCAGGGGCTGCAGCGCCGCGGCAGCCAGCGCGCGCCTCAGGTGCTGATCGGCAAGGACACGCGCATTTCGGGCTACATGATGGAGTCGGCGCTCGAAGCCGGTTTCGCATCGGCCGGTGTCGACGTGCTGTTGACCGGCCCCTTGCCCACACCGGGCGTGGCCTACCTGACCCGCGCGCTGCGGCTGGACCTGGGCGTCGTGATCAGCGCGTCCCACAACGCCTATCCCGACAACGGCATCAAGTTCTTCTCGGCCCGCGGCGAAAAACTGCCTGACGCCTGGGAGCATGCCGTCGAAGCAGCACTGGAAGAGCCGGCGCAGTGGGTGGATTCGTCGCGCCTGGGCCGCGCGCGGCGGCTGGCTGACGCGCAAGGGCGCTACGTCGAATTCTGCAAGTCCACGGTCAGCGGCGAGCTGTCGCTCAAGGGCCTGAAGCTGGTGGTCGATGCCGCGAACGGCGCGGCCTACCAGGTGGCGCCGGCGGTGTTCCACGAGCTCGGCGCCCAGGTCGTCAGCATCGGCTGCTCGCCCAACGGCACCAACATCAACGCCGGCTTCGGCGCGACCGCGCCGCAGGCCTTGGTCGCCGCGGTGCGCGAGCAGGGCGCCGACTACGGCATTGCGCTCGACGGCGATGCCGATCGCCTGCAACTGGTCGACTCGGCGGGGCGCCTCTACAACGGCGACGAGCTGGTCTACCTGATGGCGATGGATCGGCGTGCGCTGGGCGAGGCGGTGCCAGGGGTCGTCGGCACGCTGATGACCAACATGGCGGTCGAGGTGGCGCTGGCAGGGCAGGGCATCGAGTTTGTGCGCGCCAAGGTCGGCGACCGCTACGTGCTGGAAGAGCTCGGCCGCCGCGGCTGGCTGCTCGGCGGCGAGGGCTCGGGCCACCTGCTCGCGCTGGACAAGCACAGCACCGGCGATGGCATCGTCAGCGCGCTGCAGGTGTTGCAGGCGGTGCAGCGCAGCGGCCGCACCCTGGCGCAGCTGCTGGCCGAGATCGAGCTGTATCCGCAGACGATGATCAACGTTCGCCTGGCAGACGGAGCGGACTGGACTCGCAACGCCGGCTTGGTGCGCGAGATCGAGACCGTCAAGGCCGAGCTCGGCCGTCTTGGCCGCGTGTTGATCCGCGCCTCGGGCACCGAGCCCGTGCTGCGCGTGATGGTCGAGGCCCGCGAGGCGCAACTGGCCCGCACGCTGGCGGAGCGCCTGGCTGCGGCCGCCCGCAGCGGGGCCTGATGGCCGTTGATGACGGTTCCGTGACCGCCACGTGACGCGCGTCACGCGTCACGGTCCTGTCACACAAGCTTTCTACAGTGCCGTCAACCGAGCCGCAGGGTGCCTGCTGGCCGGAAACGCAGACGAAAGGTTGTGTTGACATGCTGAATGCTCTGATTCGCCCGCTGTGGCTCGGTGCCGCGACCCTGGCACTGGCCACGAGTGCCTTCGCCCAAGACGTGACCGGCGCAGGTGCGACCTTCCCCGCGCCGCTGTACGCCAAGTGGGCCGACGCCTACAACAAGGCGACTGGCGTGCGGATCAACTACCAGTCGGTTGGCTCGGGCGCCGGCATCAAGCAGATCAAGTCGAAGACCGTCGACTTCGGTGCCTCCGATATGCCGCTGAAGGACGAGGAACTGGCCGCCGATGGCCTGCTGCAGTTCCCGACCGTGATCGGCGGCGTCGTGCCCGTCGTCAACATCAAGGGCGTCGCGCCGGGCCAGATCAAGCTGACCGGCCAGTTGCTCGGCGACATCTATCTGGGCAAGATCACGAAGTGGAACGATGCGGCCCTGACCGCGATGAACCCGGGCGTGCCGCTGCCGGACGCCGACATCTCGGTGGTCCGCCGCGCTGACGGCTCGGGCACCACCTTCATCTTCACCAACTACCTGAGCAAGGTGAACGCTGACTGGAAGGCGAAGGTCGGTGAAGGCACTGCCGTCAACTGGCCGACCGGCGCCGGCGGTAAGGGCAACGAGGGCGTCGCGGCCTTCCTGCAGCGGCTGCCGAACTCCATCGGCTACCTCGAGTACGCGTACGTGAAGCAGAACAAGCTGACCTACACGCTGATGAAGAACAAGGACGGCAACTTCGTGCCGCCGAGCGACACGGCATTCAAGGCGGCCGCGGCGGGTGCCGATTGGAACAAGACTTTCTACCAGGTGACGACCGAACAGCCTGGCAAGGATGCCTGGCCCATCACCAACCCGACCTACATCCTGATGCACGTCAGCCAGGCCAAGCCCGAGAGCGCGACCCAGGTGCTGAAGTTCTTCGACTGGGTCTATGCCAACGGCGACAAGATGGCCGATGACCTCGACTATGTTCCGCTGCCCGACTTGGTGAAGGCGCTGGTGCACAAGCAGTGGGCCAACATCAAGGACGCTGGCGGCAAGCCGGTGGCCCAGAAGTAAACCTCGCGCCGCTACAACGGCCGATCGCCGACATCCCGGCAGCCACGGGCCCCTCGCGGGGCCCGCGCCGCGCCGGTGCCGCCAAAGGAGCACCAGGTGACCGCTACACTGCCCGCCAGCCCCACCGTCCGAGAGCTGCCGATGGAACGATCTTCCCCGGCCGGGCGCCCGGGCGGGCGCAGCGTTCGCGCCCCCTGGGCGGACCGGCTCTTCGCGCTGGCCGCACACGGCGCGGCCTGGCTCACGCTGGCCTTGCTGGTGGGCATCCTGCTGTCGCTGGTGGCCGGTGCGGCCCCCGCCATCAGGGAGTACGGCCTGTCCTTCCTCTGGCGAAGCGAGTGGGATCCGGTGCAGGACCAGTACGGCGGCCTGGTCATGATCTACGGCACGCTGATGACCTCGTTCATCGCGCTGCTGATCGCCGTGCCGGTGAGCTTCGGCATCGCGTTGTTCCTGACCGAGCTGTCGCCGCAGTGGCTGAAGCGGCCGCTCGGTGTCGCGATCGAGCTGCTCGCCGCCGTGCCGTCGATCGTCTACGGCATGTGGGGCCTGCTGGTCTTCGGGCCGCTGCTGGCCACCTACGTGCAGCAGCCTCTGCAACACCTGTTCAAGGGCGTGCCCTACCTCGGCGCCTTGTTCTCCGGCCCGCCGGTCGGCATCGGCCTGCTGGCGGCCGGGATCATCCTGGCGATCATGATCATCCCGTTCATCGCCTCGGTGATGCGTGACGTGTTCGAGGTCACGCCGCCGATGCTCAAGGAGTCCGCCTACGGGCTGGGCTCGACCACCTGGGAGGTGGTCTGGAACGTCGTGCTGCCGTACACCAAGACCGGCGTCGTCGGCGGCGTGATGCTCGGCCTGGGCCGCGCGCTGGGCGAGACGATGGCGGTGACCTTCGTCATCGGCAACATGAACCAGCTCAACTCGCTGTCGGTGTTCGAGGCCGCCAACAGCATCACCTCGGCGCTGGCCAACGAGTTCGCCGAGGCGGGCGAAGGCCTGCACCAGGCCTCGTTGATCTACCTGGGGTTGGTCCTGTTCTTCATCACCTTCGTCGTGCTGGCGTTCTCCAAGGTCCTGCTGGCGCAGTTGAAGAAGGGCGAGGGGAGCAAGGCATGAGCACGCAGGGCCGCCCCAAGGGCGAATTCCCCCTCGGGGGGGCGGCGCGCAGCGCCAAGGGGGTTGCATGAGCAGCTTGGCTTCGCTCGACCCTGGCCGGCTGGCCATGCATCGCCGGCGCAAGCGCGTCAACGTGATCGCGCTGGCGTTGTCGCTGGCGGCGATGGCCTTCGGCGTGTTCTGGCTGATCTGGATCCTGTACGAGACCGTGCGCCTGGGCCTGGGTGGCCTGGGCTGGCAGGTCTTCACCGAGATGACGCCGCCACCCCAGGCGGAGGTCGGCGGGCTGGCCAACGCGATCTTCGGCTCGCTGGTCATGGTGTCGCTGGCCACGCTGATCGGCACGCCGGTCGGCATCATGGCCGGCATCTACCTGGCTGAATACGGCCAGCGCAGCTGGCTGGGCCGCACGACGCAGTTCATCAACGACATCCTGCTGTCGGCGCCGTCGATCGTGATCGGCCTGTTCATCTACTCGGTGGTGGTTGCACGTTTCAAGTCCTTCTCCGGCTGGGCGGGGGTGCTGGCGCTGGCGCTGATCGTGATTCCGGTCGTGATCCGCACGACCGAGAACATGCTGAGCCTGGTGCCCAACGCGCTGCGCGAGGCGGCTTATGCACTGGGCACGCCGAAGTGGAAGGTGATCCTGGCGATCACGCTGAAGGCGGCGCGTGCCGGCGTGGTGACCGGCGTGCTGCTGGCGCTGGCGCGCGTGTCGGGCGAGACGGCCCCGTTGCTGTTCACCGCGCTGTCGAACCAGTTCTGGACCTCGAACCTGTCCCAGCCGATGGCCAGCCTGCCGGTGACGATCTTCAAGTTCGCGATGAGCCCGTACGAAAACTGGCAGCAATTGGCCTGGGCAGGGGTGTTCCTCATCACGCTCGGCGTGCTGGCCCTGAACATCCTGGCCCGCGTGCTGTTCCGCAACAAACACTGAAGCCTCTGACATGGACGCCAAAGTCGACTCCCTCGTTGCCGAGAAGGCCAAGATCGCGGTGCGCGACCTGAACTTCTACTACGGCAGCTTCCATGCGCTGAAACACGTCAACCTCGACATCCCCGAGAAGAAGGTGACTGCCTTCATCGGCCCCTCGGGTTGCGGCAAGTCCACGCTGCTGCGCACCTTCAACCGCATGTTCGAGCTCTACCCCGAGCAGCGGGCCGAGGGCGAGATCCTGGTCGACGGCGAGAACGTGCTCGACAAGCGCCTCGACGTCTCGCTGATTCGCGCCAAGGTCGGCATGGTCTTCCAGAAGCCCACGCCGTTCCCGATGTCGATCTACGACAACATCGCCTTCGGCGTGCGGCTGTTCGAGAGCCTGTCGCGCGTGGAGATGGACGAGCGCGTCGAGTGGGCGCTGAAGAAGTCGGCGCTGTGGAACGAGGTCAAGGACAAGCTGGGCCAGAGCGGCTCGGGCTTGTCCGGCGGCCAGCAGCAGCGCTTGTGCATCGCGCGCGGCATCGCGATCAAGCCCGAGGTGCTGTTGCTCGATGAGCCCTGCTCGGCGCTGGACCCGATCTCCACCGGCAAGGTCGAGGAACTGATCCACGAGCTGAAGAGCGACTACACCGTGGTGATCGTCACCCACAACATGCAGCAGGCGGCGCGCGTGTCCGACTACACCGCCTACATGTACCTCGGCGACCTGATCGAATTCGGCCCGACGCGCGACCTCTTCATGAAGCCGCAGAAGAAGGACACCGAGGACTACATCACCGGCCGTTTCGGCTGAGAACGGGGAAGGACTCCACCATGGGCGAAAAGCATCTCTCCACCCAGTTCGATGCGGAACTGAGCGGCGTCTCCACCCGCGTGCTCGAAATGGGCGGCCTGGTCGAAGCGCAGGTCGCGCAGGCGATCTACGCACTGACGAACTTCAGCGCCGAGACGGCCACGCAGGTCCTGCAGATGGAGGAGAAGGTCAACCAGCTCGAGGTCGACATCGACGCCGACCTCTCCGCCATCATCGCGCGCCGCCAGCCGACCGCACGCGATCTGCGCCTGCTGATCGCGATCAGCAAGACCATCGGCAACCTCGAGCGCGTCGGCGACGAGGCCGCGCGCATCGCCCGCACCGTCCAGCGCCTGATCAACACGGGTGTGTTCAGCCGGCTGCGGCTGCCGGTGTCCGACGTGTCGTTCGAAGCCTCGCTGGCCATTGCCTCGCTGCGCAAGGCGCTCGACGCCTTCGCGCGGCTCGATACGGTGCAGGCGCTGGACGTGATCAAGCAGGACAACCAGATCGACGCCGAGTTCGATGGCCTGATGCGCAAGCTCATCACCTACATGATGGAAGACCCGCGCACGATCTCGGCCAGCATCGACCTGGTGTTCGTCGCCAAGGCCATCGAGCGCGTGGGCGACCACGCGAAGAACCTGGCCGAGCAGATCATCTACATCGTCAAGGGCACGGACGTGCGGCACAACCCGGTCGAGGCGGTCGAGACGATCGCGCTGAACCGCAATTGATCTCAGGAGTAGCGAACCCATGCCCACCGTGCTCGTGGTCGAAGACGAAGCGGCGATTGCCGAACTGGTCGCGATCAACCTGCGCCATGCCGGCTTCGACGTGACGCTGGCGGAGAACGCCGACCAGGCGACGGTCGCGGTCGATGCCGTGCTGCCCGACCTGGTGTTGCTGGACTGGATGCTGCCCGGGCAATCCGGCGTGGCGCTGGCCCGCCGCTGGCGCGCCGACCCGCGCACCCGCGAGCTGCCGATCATCATGCTGACCGCGCGGGCCGACGAGACCGACAAGGTCGCCGGCCTGGACGCGGGCGCCGATGACTACCTGACCAAACCCTTCTCGACGCAGGAACTGCTTGCACGCATCCGCGCGGTGCTGCGCCGCCGCGTGCCCGAGGCGCTGGATTCGGCGGTCGAGCTCGGCGGCCTCAAGCTCGATCCATCGACGCGGCGCGTCACGCGCGCCGGCATCGACCTGAAGCTCGGGCCCACCGAGTTCCGCCTGCTGCATTTCTTCATGACGCACCCCGAGCGGGTGCACAGCCGTGCGCAGCTGCTGGACCGCGTCTGGGGCGATCACGTCTTCATCGAGGAGCGCACGGTCGACGTGCATGTGAAGCGCCTGCGCGAGGCCCTGCTGCCGGCGCATTGCGCGACCATGATCGAGACGGTGCGCGGCGCCGGCTACCGCTTCAGCCAACAGGCGGTGGCGTCGGCGGCTTGAGCGGCGCGATGCGGCGCCGGCAACGCGAGGCGAAGTGATGCCCTGGATCTGGTTGCGCGTGTTGTTGGCACTGACCCTGGCCGTCGGCGGCGGGCTGCTGGGCCATCTGCTCGGGGGCGCCTGGGGCTATGCCTTGCAAGCGGCACTGACGGGTGCGCTGCTTGGTGTCGGCCTGCTGTTCAGCCTGGACATGCTGCGCGGGCACCGCATCCTGCGCTGGCTTGCCGAATCGCTGAACGGCCCGCCGCCCGCGTTCGCCGGCTTCTGGGGCGAGCTGGCCGCGCGCATCGAGCGGGCGCTGCGGGCGCGCGAGCGCACGGCCGATGCCGAGCGCGAACGCCTGGCGCAGTTCCTGTCGGCGATCGAGGCGTCGCCGAATGGCGTGCTGCTGCTCGATGCCAGCGAGCAGATCGAATGGTGCAACCAGCCGGCGGCCGAACACCTGGGGCTGGACCGGCAGCGCGATCTGCGCCAGCGGGTCACCAACCTCGTGCGCGCCCCGGCCTTCGTGGCGATGCTGCAGGCGCGGGCCTTCGACCAGCCGGTGCAGATTCCGCAGCCGGGCGGGCGCGGCCTGCTGTCGATCATCGTGCGGCCCTACGGTGACGGCCAGCGGCTGGTACTGACGCAGGACATCACCGAGCGCGAGCGGGCCGACGCGATGCGGCGTGACTTCGTGGCCAACGTATCGCACGAGATCCGCACGCCGCTGACGGTAGTTGCCGGCTTCGTCGAGACCTTGACCAACCTGCCGCTGTCGGAAGTGGAGCGAAAGCGCGTCCTGGCCTTGATGGCCCAGCAAACGCAGCGCATGCAGTCGCTGGTCGGTGATCTGCTGACGCTGGCGCGGCTGGAGGGCAGCCCGCGGCCGCCGGCCGACACCTGGGTGCCGCTCGCGCGGCTGAGCTCCGCGGTCGAACTCGATGCGCGAAGCCTGTCCGCCGGGCGCCATCGACTCGCTTTCGACTGGGGTGATGGGGTGGAGCTGGCCGGCAGCGAGCCCGAGTTGCTGAGCGCGGTGACCAACCTGGTCAGCAATGCAGTGCGCTACACGCCGGAGTCGGGCCAGATCGAGGTGGTGTGGCGCCGCCGCGCCGAGGGGGCCGGCGAGATCGTCGTACGTGACACCGGGCCCGGCATCGCCGCCGAGCATCTGACACGGCTGACCGAGCGCTTCTACCGCGTCGATGGCAGCCGCTCGCGCGACACCGGTGGCACCGGGCTGGGGCTGGCCATCGTCAAGCACGTCGTGCAGCGGCATGGCGGCGAGCTGCTGATCGAGAGCACGCCGGGCGTCGGCTCCTGCTTCACGCTCGTGCTGCCGGCGTCGCGCGTGCGTGCGCCGGCCACGCGCCTGGCGCTGCAGCCCTGATGGGCAATTGAGCCCTCAGGGCGCGCGGCGGTAGACGAGCAACTGCTCGCTGCGTTCGCCCGGACGTCGCAGGCGGGCCTCGAAGGCCCAGCCGGCCGGCGGCGGCGGTGGCGCGGCGTTGCCGCGCCAGGCCAGCAGCAGGTGTTGGCAATCGGTCGGCGCCGCTGCGGCGGGCTCGATCTGCGTGCGCACGCGATGCTCGCCGAAGACCTCCAGCGAGGCCACCTGTGCGCGTGTCATGCCCGGGGCGAGCACGCAGGCCCCGCGGGGCACGTGGCGGTTCGCCAGCGCCATCAGCGCCCGCGGGCTGCGCGCATAGTCCAGCGCCGGCAGCAACAGGGTCATCGTCAGCAGCCAGGCCAGCGCCACGCCACTGGCCGGCAGCACCAGGCTTTTCCACAAGGGGTGACGGTGGCGCGAGGTGCGCCAGCGCACGAGCCACATCCAGGCCACCGTGCCCAGCGCGGCCGCCACCAGCTCGATCAGCGAGAAGCGCGGCTCGAAGCCGGGCGCCAGGCGCTGGATGTTGGCCATTGGCTTGGCCGGCACGCCGGTCTGCATCGACAGGTAGATGACCCAGACGGCGAGCGCCGCCAGGCTGAAGAAGAAGACCGAGAACCAGTCTATCGCGGAGCCGGCGCTGCGCTTGAGCGTGGGCAGCGCGAAGGCGGCCATCACCGCCATGCCGGGCACTGCCAGCATCAGCGCGCGGTCGGAGCCGCCCATCGCGATGCAGCTTGCGACACCGACGGCGACGCCGGCCAGCGGCACGGCGATGTGCCGGCGCAGCCATTGGCGGCGCCAGCGCCAGAGCGTCCACAAGGCCAAGGGCCAGACCGGCCACGGAAACCACAGCAGCAGCCGCGCCGTGCCGAGCGCGTTGGGTGGCGCCAGGCGCGATTGCCACGCGCCGAGCGCGAAGGCGGCGCCGACCGCCAGCGCCAGCGACGCCAGCAGCCACGGCCAGAGCGCGCGGACCTCGGCGTAGCTGGAGCGAAGCGTGATGATCAGCGCCAGCACGCCCATCGCGACCGCCATGCTCGGGGCGCCGCTGGTCGCCAGCGCCGGCAATGCCAGCAGCAGGCCGGCGCGCACGGGCAGCGACCGGTACGGCGCCGCCGCGAGCGACCACATCAGCAGCGCCACCTCGCTCAGCTGCATCAGCTCGGGCGTGGTCTCGTGGCCGAGCTGCAGCAGGCCCAGCGTGGCGATGATCGCGAGCAAGGCGCCATCGGCGAGCGCGCGGGCATAGTCGACCGGATCGGCCTCGCCGCCGAAGGCGAAGGGCACCGGTTGCGCGGCTTCGGTGCGCGCGAGGTGGAAGGTGGCGTACCAGACCAGCGCCAGCGTCAGCGCCAGCAGCGCCGCAAATGGCAGGCGGGCGGCCAGGGCGGGGTCGAGCAGAGGGCCGAGCAGCTTGATGAAGACGGCGCCGAGCGCGTGCGGCAGCAGCGCGGTCTCGGCTGGCAGGTCGCCCAGCGTCGGCGCCCACCAGGGCGTGCGGCCCTCGGCCATCGCGAGCATCGTGCCGAATGCCGTCAGGTCGGCATTGCGCCAGGGGTCGCGGCCGAACAGGCCGGGCAGCAGGTAGGCGGCGCAGAACAGCAGCAGCGCCGCGCGCGGCAGGCGCTGGGCCGCGCGCTGTGTCACGAGGGCGGGGGTCGGCTGCGGCGAATTCACGGGTGACGGCACCGGAAAAAGAAAAAAGGCAGCCGCAGCTGCCTTTCCATCGTGGGCGTGGGCCGCAAGATTACTTCTTGATGCCGACGCGCGCGAACTTGTTGCGGAACTTCTCGACGCGGCCGCCCAGCGTATCGATGCTCTTTTGCTGGCCGGTGTAGAAGGGGTGCGACTCGCTGGTGGATTCCAGCTTGAACAGCGGCAGTTCGCGGCCGTCGTCCATCTTCACGGTTTCCTTGGTCTGCGCGCACGAGCGCGTGACGAACTTGAAGCCGTTGGACAAATCCACGAAGCAAACGTCGCGGTAGTTGGGGTGGATGCCTTCTTTCATGGCGCAAACCTCTCGCTCTCGCTGTGATCATCGGCAGCCACGCACGCACCATGCACGCGCACTTACCAAGCGTTAATCTTCCGTAAGCGGAAAACCCACAAGTATACCGTGACTCAACCGCCCCGACGCATCATGTCGAAGAAGTCGAGGTTGGTCTTGCTCGCCTTCATCTTGTCGAGCATGAACTCCATCGCTTCGATCTCGTCCATCGGGTAGATGAGCTTGCGCAGGATCCAGGTCTTCTGGAGGATCTCGGGCTTGAGCAGCAGCTCTTCGCGCCGGGTGCCCGACTTGTTGATCAGGATCGAGGGGTACACGCGCTTCTCGGCCATGCGACGATCCAGGTGGATTTCGCAGTTGCCGGTACCCTTGAACTCTTCGTAGATCACCTCGTCCATGCGCGAGCCGGTGTCGATCAGCGCAGTGCCGATAATGGTCAGCGAGCCGCCTTCCTCGACGTTGCGCGCGGCGCCGAAGAAGCGCTTCGGGCGCTGCAGTGCGTTGGCATCGACACCACCGGTCAGCACCTTGCCGGAGCTGGGCAGCACGTTGTTGTAGGCGCGGGCCAGGCGGGTGATCGAGTCGAGCAGGATCACCACGTCCTTCTTGAGCTCGACCAGGCGCTTGGCGCGCTCGATCACCATCTCGGCCACCTGCACGTGGCGGGCGGCCGGCTCGTCGAAGGTCGAGCTGATGACTTCGCCGCGCACGGTGCGCAGCATCTCGGTCACTTCCTCGGGGCGCTCGTCGACCAGCAGCACGATCAGGTGCACATCGGGGTGGTTGGCGACGATGGCATGCGCCAGGTGCTGCATCATCACCGTCTTGCCGGTCTTGGGCTGCGCGACGAGCAGCGCGCGCTGGCCTTTGCCGATCGGGGCGACCAGGTCGATGATGCGGCCGGTGATGTTCTCTTCGCCCTTGAAGTTCTCACGCTCGAGCTTGAACGCCTCTTTCGGGAAGAGCGGCGTCAGGTTCTCGAACATGATCTTGTGCTTGTTCTCCTCGGGCGTCAGGCCGTTCACGCGGTCGACTTTGACCAGCGCGAAATAGCGCTCGCCATCCTTCGGCACACGCACCTCGCCCTCGATCAGGTCGCCGGTGTGCAGGTTGAAGCGGCGGATCTGGCTGGGCGAGAGATAGATGTCGTCGGTCGACGCCATGTAGCTCGTATCGATCGAGCGCAGGAAGCCGAAGCCGTCCGGCAGCACTTCCAACACGCCATCGCCGAAGACCTGCTCGCCGGCCTTGGCGCGCTTCTTCATGATCGCGAACATCAGCTCCTGCTTGCGCAGGCGCGAGACATTGTCGATCTCCAGTTCCTCGCCCATCTGGATGAGGGCGGAGACGTGAAGCGCCTTGAGTTCTGACAGATGCATCGGAGGACACCCTTGGGGCAAGCGGCCGCGTGCGCATTCGACTGCGCCGGGCCTGTTGGGTTGAGCTCACTCGCCGGGTATCACCGGCGCATCGAGCGCTAACCGCGATTCGTGATGTGAGGGTTCGGGAAGCTGAGGCCTGAATCCGACGCGCCAGCCGGTGGGTGACCGGGGGCGCCGTGGCCTGAAACCTGATTCGCTAGGCATCGGGGCGAGGCCGGTGAGGCCGCCGCACCCGGTGCGTCAGACGCGATTATAGATGGCCGTCGAGGAAAGCCGTCAATTGGGCCTTGGACAGGGCGCCGACCTTGGTGGCGGCGAGCTGGCCGCCCTTGAACAGCATCAGCGTCGGGATGCCGCGAATACCGAATTTCGCCGGCACATCGCGGTTGTCGTCGACATTCATCTTCGCGATCTGCAGGCGCTCGCCGTATTCCTTGGCGGTCTCGTCCAGGATGGGCGCGATCATCTTGCACGGGCCGCACCATTCGGCCCAGTAGTCGACCAGCACGGGCTTGTCGGACTTCAGGACATCGGCCTCGAACGAGGCGTCGGAAATGTGCTTGATCAATTCGCTGCTCATGAAGAATCCTTGGGGGATGGCCAGGGCGAGCCGGGCACAATGATTCTGACATAAAGGCTGTAGCCACGCCGCCACGAAACCCGCCGCAGCCCTGCGGGCAGCGGGGGCGCCTGCGGCCTGCTCAGAACACGTGACTTCCCCTGCCGCCGATTTCATCGTTCTGCCACCCGGCCGCACCGACCGTGCCTGGTGGCTGGCGTGCGCGCGGCAGGTGCAGGCCTGGGCGAGCGAGCAAGGCGCGGGCCTGCGTGACGCGGTCTGGTTGCTGCCGTACTCGGCGCTGCTGCCGGTGGCGCGCCAGGCCCTGGCCGCGGCCGGCGGCTGGCAGCCGCGGGTCGAGACGCTGGCGACGCTGTGCGCCCAGCTCGGCCCACGTGCCGCCTCGATCGGGCCGGGGCCGGATGCCGTGTTGAACCGCCTGCGGGCGGCGCAGTGGCTGCGCGACGAGCCGGCCGGCGCGGCCTGGGCGCGCGACGACCCGCGGGCGTTCCGACAAGGTGTCGAGGCCCTGGTGCGCTGCGCCCAATCGCTGCTGGCCGCGGCGGCCAGCCGGCCGCCGCATGAACGTGCCGGTTGGTGGGCCGAGGCGCGCGCGCTGCTGGCCGGCGGCCAGGGGCCGGGTGGTGTCGAGCGGCAGCTGGCGCGCATCGCACTCGAATGGGCGGCCAGCGCCGATGCCTTCGATGCAGACACGTTGCGCCGGCTGCGCCCCTCGGCGTGGATCTTGCTGCGCGCCGGCGGCGTCGAGCCCTTGGCCGAGTCACTGCTGATCGAAGCGGCCGCCGAGGGCACGGCTTGCCTCGTGCTCGACGCCGATCCACCGCCCCACGACCTGTTCAGCCTCTCGCGGCAGGGGCAGCCGCCGGCCGAGGGCTCGTGCGTCGATGCCGAGGCCGAGGCCCAGGCCGCCTGCGCGCAGGTGCTGGCCGAGCTCGAGGCCGGCGAGGCGGTGCAGGTCGCCTTGATCGCGCAGGACCGCGAGGCCATGCGCCGCGTGCGTGCGCTGCTCGAGCGTTTCGGTGTGCCGGTGATCGACGACACCGGCTGGCGCCTGGCCACGACACGGGCCGCGGCGCGGCTGATGGCGCTGCTGCGGGCGGCACAGGGCCTGCGGCCCGGACGCTCGGATTCGACTGCCGCCGACCAGCGGCTGGACTGGCTGAAGGACGACCCGCTCGGCCTGGCGCGCCCCGAGGCGCTCGCCGCGCTCGAGGCATCGTGGCGAGGCCGGCGGCTGCCCGACGACGCGAAGGCGTTGGCCGACACGCTGTGGGCCGACGCTCAGGCACGGCTGGCCCCGCTGCTGGCCGAGCGCCGCCGCCCGCTTGCCGATTGGCTCGATCGCCTGGGTGTGCTGTGCCTGACCGACCCGCTTGAAGCCGCCCGCTGGCGCGACGACGCGGCCGGACGCGCCGTGCTGGACGCGCTGCGGCTGGAACCGCAGGCCCAGGCCCACGGCGCCTGGCAGGCGCTTGCGCGACGGGCCACGATGACGCTCGACGAGCTGGTCGCCTGGGTCGACGAGGTGCTCGCCGATGCGAGCTTCGTGCCGCCGCACGACGCCGCGGCGCGCGTCGTCATCACGCCCTTGGCGCGCGCGATGCTGCGGCCCTTCGACGCAGTGGTCTTTCCGGGCACCGACGAGCGGCGCCTCGGTGCGGCCGAGCCGCAACCCGAGCTCATCGGGCCGGCGCTGGCCGAGGCGCTGGGGCTGGATGGCCCGGCGGCGCAGCGGCAGCGCGAAGCGCTGGCCTTCGCGCAGTTGCTGCGCCTGCCGCGCGTCACGCTGTTGCGCCGGCAGGCCGAGGGCAGCGAGCCGCTGGGCGCCAGCCCCTTGCTCGAGCGCCTGCGGCTGGCCTGGCTCGCCGGGCCCGAGGGCGCGCGCGAGCTGCCGCGCGTCCGGCCGCAGTTGCCCACGGGCGTGCGCGCGGCGCAGGCGGTCACGCCGCCGCAGGCCGTCGCCAGTGCACGCTGGCCGTCCCAGCTCAGCGCCAGCGCGGTCGAGGCGCTGCGGGCCTGCCCCTACCGCTTCTTCAGCCGCGTGATCCTCGGCCTGGGCGAGGCGGACGAGCTCGACCGCGAGCTCGCCAAGCGCGACTACGGCAATTGGCTGCACGCGGTGTTGTGGCGTTTCCATCACGAGCGCATCCCGACCACCGACCTCGGGATCGACCGGCGGCGGCTGCACGATGCGGCTCAACAGGAGCAGGCGGCATCGGCGCATGCGGATGCCGATCTGCTGCCCTTTCTCGCCAGCTTCGAAGCCCTGGTCGAGCCCTACTTGCGCTGGCTGCATGCGCGCGAGGCCGAGGGCTGGTTCTGGTCGCAGGGGGAGCAGGAGCGCCGCATCGAGCCCGAGGCGCTGGGCGGCATCGCGCTGCAGGGCCGGCTCGACCGGCTCGACCGCCAGGCCGAGGGCCGGCTGCAGTTGCTGGACTACAAGACCGGCAGCGTGGCGGGGCTGAAGGCGCAGCTCGCCGACCGCAGCGAAGACACCCAGCTCGCGTTCTACGCGGCCCTCGTCGCCGGTGATGCGGCGCCCGAGGCGATCAGCGCGGCCTACCTGGCGATGGACGACCGGGCCTCGCCGGTCGAGTTGCCGCACGCGCGGGTCGGCGAGACGGCCGCGTTGCTGGTCCAGGGCCTGGGCGACGAACTGCAGCGCCTGCGCGCCGGCGAGCCGATGCTGGCGCTGGGGCGGGGCGAGATCTGCGAGCACTGCGAGGCGCGCGGCCTGTGCCGGCGGGACCACTGGGCGGCCAGGCCGGAAGGGGGCACGCCATGAGCGCACAGGCGGCCTACCGCATCGACGGCACGCAGGCCGATCGCGTCGCGTTCTACGCCACCGCCTGCGACCCGCGCCAGAGCGTGGTCGTCGAGGCCTGTGCCGGTGCCGGCAAGACCTGGATGCTGGTGTCGCGCATCCTGCGTGCGCTGCTCGAGGGCGCGGAGCCGCAGCAGATCCTCGCGATCACCTTCACCCGCAAGGCGGCGGGCGAGATGCGCGAGCGGCTGGCGGGCTGGCTGGCCGAGTTCTCGGAGGCGCGCTCGACCTCGGCGCAACGCGTGCAGGCGCTGCGCCAGCGCGGGTTGTCCGCCGCCGATGCCGAGCGCCTGGCGCCGGCGCTGGGCCGTCTGCACGAGCGCGTGCTGGCCAGCGGACGCATGGTGCAGGTCCGCACCTTCCACGCCTGGTTCGCGCAGCTGCTGCGCATGGCGCCGCTCGAGGTCCTGACCGGGCTGGGTCTGTCGTCGGGCATGGCCTTGATCGAGGATCCGCAGGAGCTGGGCCCCGAGCTGATGCGCCGCTTCCAGCGCCGCGTGGCCGCCGATGCCGGCCTTCGCGCCGACTACCACGCGCTCGTCGCGCGCCAGGGGCGCAGCACGCTGTCGCGCTGGCTCCAATCGGCCTGGCTGCGGCGCAGCGAGATCGAGCGGGCCGACGCGGCCGGTGTGCTCGAAAACGCGGTGCCGCCAGCCTCGCTGCAGTTCGCCGCCTGTGCCGGTCTCGCTCACCCGCTCGAGCAATGGTCGGCCGCGCCGCTGCGGGACATGGTCGCCACGCTGGCGCACGCGCTGGCGGCCGTGGACAAGGTCCATCACCACAAATCGGCGCGCTGGCTGCAGCAGGCCTTGGCCGCCACCGACCCGGTGCAAGCCTTCGCGCTCGCCTGGAAGGCCGTGCACACCGACGAGGGCTCGTTGCGCAAGCTGGCCGGCGTGCCGCCCGAGTTCGCTGCGCTGAGCGACTGCCTGGTGGCCATGGACGAGCAGGTGATGCAGCACGAGGCGCACGAGGACCACCGCCGCATGGTGCCGCTGGTGCGCGTGCTGCTGGCCGAATACGCGGCGCTCAAGCGAGAGCGGGCGCTGGTCGACATGGCGGACCTGGAGAACGTCGCGCTGCAGTTGTTGAGCGAAGGCGACTGGGCCGGCTGGATCCAGGAGCGGCTGGACGCGCGGCTGCGGCACCTGCTGATCGACGAGTTCCAGGACACCAGCCCGTTGCAGTGGCATGCGCTGCGCCCCTGGCTCGAGGGCTACGCCGGCGCCGGCGGCGGCGCGAGCGGGCGCGAGCCGCTGTCGGTCTTCATCGTCGGCGACCCCAAGCAGAGCATCTACCGCTTCCGCCGCGCCGAACCGCGCGTGTTCGCCGCGGCGGGTGATTTCGTCGCGCTGGCGCTCGGCGGCCGGCGCCTGGCCTGCGACCACACACGGCGCAATGCGCCGGCTGTGCTGACCGCGATGAACGAGGTCTTCGCGGCGGCCCAGCAAGCGGGCGCCTATGCCGGCTTCCGGCCGCACACCACGGAGGTCGACGCATCGCCGGGCGATGGCCTGGCCGGCGTCTTCGCGCTGCCGCGCGAGCCCAAGCCGCCGCAGCGCGCGCGGGCCGACCGTGATGCACCACTCGAATGGCGCGACAGCCTGACCGTGCCGCGCATCGAGGAGCAGGAGCGCCGCAGCGCGGCCGAGGCGCGGCAGGTGGCCGCGGCGATCGCCGAGCTGCTGTCGGCCGGTGCGCTGCGCCCGGGCGACATCCAGGTGCTGGCGCGCCGGCGCAGCGTGCTCGGCCACCTGTCCGACGCGCTGCGAACGCTGCACATCCCGCACGTGCGCCCCGAAGACCTGCAGCTGGCCGACGAGCCGGAGGCGCGCGACCTGATCGCGCTGCTCGACACGCTGGCGTCGCCGGGCCACGACCTCTCGCTGGCCCAGGCGCTGAAGAGCCCGGTCTTCGGCGCGAGCGATGCCGATCTGCTGTGGCTGGCCACCCGTTCGCGTGGCCCGGCCCGCGGTGGATGGTGGGCCGCGCTGCAGTCGGCCGGCATCGACGCGCCGCCCGCACTGGCCCGCGCGGCGCCGCTGCTGGCCCGCTGGGCCGAGGCGGCGCGCGCGCTGCCGCCGCACGACCTGCTCGACCGCGTGCTGCACGAGGGCGACATCGCCGCCCGGCTGGTGCAGGCCGCGCCGCCCGAGCGGCGCGACCACGCCCGCGCGGTGATCGACAGCCTGCTCGCCCAGACGCTGGCGCTCGATGGGGGGCGCTACACCAGCCCCTACCGTTTCGTGCGTGCGCTCAAGAGCGGCTGGCTGACCGGCAGCGTCGCGCCGGCCGAAGATGCGGTGCGCCTGCTCACCGTGCACGGCGCCAAGGGGCTGGAATCCGAGGTCGTGTTCCTGATGGACACCGACCCGGAGGCGCGCAACGCGGAAACCGGCAGCCTGCTGGTCGACTGGCCGGTCGCGCAGGACCACCCGGCCGCGGTGGCCTTCGTCGGCCGCTGGGCGCGCCTGGCGCCGTCGCTGCGGCCGCTGCGTGATGCCGAGGCGGCTGAGTCCGCGCGCGAGGAGTTGAACGGCCTGTACGTCGCGATCACCCGGGCGCGGCAGCGGCTGGTGCTGTCCTGCATCGAACCGCGTCGCAAGGCATCGGACCCGGCCTGGTGGGACCGGCTGCTCCCGCACGCCCAGCCTTGGGTGCCCGCAGTGCCGCCGTCGAATTCGGCCGCCGCTGCTGCCACGGACACCGTCGAGGTCATCGCCTGGCCGGCGCCGTTGCTCTCGCGTCCGCCGGTGCCGCGCGCGGCACCGGCCGGCGTGCTGGCTTCGGCGGGCAGCCGGGCGACGCTGATCGGCGAAGCCTTTCACCGGTTGATGCAGTGGAGCACCGGGCCGAGCGCGCCGCCGGCGGACCGGGAAACCGACTGGCTGGACGCCGCCGCCCCGGCCGCCGCGGCCGAGTTCGGCCTTGCGCCCGACGAGCTGGCGCTGGCCCGCCGCGCCGCCGAGGCCGTGCTCGCCAGCGCGGCCTGCGCGCCGCTGCTGCGCGGCCCGCAGATCGACTGGGCCGGCGATGAGGTGCCGATCGCCGACGGGGGCGAGCCGCTGCGCATCGACCGGCTGGTGGCGTTGCGCTCCCCCGCGCAGGCCGAACGCACCTGGTGGGTGCTCGACTACAAGCTCGAGCCCCGGCCGCAGGACGACGCCGAGAACCGGGCCCAACTGGCCCGCTACCGCCAGGCCGTGGCGGCCCTGCAGCCTGGCGAGCGGGTGCATGCCGCCTTCGTGACCGGCCGTGGCGACCTGATCGAGCTGGGCTGAGCTTGCCGGCCCGCTTGAGCGCGAATTGATCACGCTTTCCCGCGCTCTTCCGGGCACTGGGCGGGTGTGCGGCGAGGTTCAATCGGAGAAGAACCATGGCCTCGCTTGCCCCGAATCCTCCCGATACCCGCTCCGCCAGCCTGACGGGTGGCGTGCGCCTGTTCGGCCGCTTCCAGTTGCTGCGCCTGCTCGGCAAGAGCGAGCGCGGCATGCTGTGGCTGGCCGTCGACCCGCGCGACAACGTGGAGCTGATGCTCGCGATGCCGCGCACCCAGCCGGGCGAGGGGGCAGCGGCCTGGCACCACGCGGTGCGCCGCGCGGCGCGGCTGAACCACCCGCGCCTGGCGCGGCCGCTCGACATCGGCGAGCACGAGCGCTGGCCCTACGTCGTCTACGAACGCGGTGGCCGGCTCACCTGGGCCGAGAAGCTCGGCGCGCAAGGCCTCGCCGCCACCGAGCTGGCGCACTGGGTGGCGCAGGCGGCGCAAGGCCTCGCCTTCGCCCACGAGGCCGGCACCGCACACCATGATCTGCAACCCTGGTCGCTGCTGGTCGACGAAGAAGGCCATGTCAGCGTGCTGGGGCTCGAAGTTGCCGGCGCGCCGCGGGCCTCGGTCACCCAGCCGGGCGGGCTGGACGAGCTGCGCGCCGTGCGCGATGCCGCCGGCCAGGATGTGCTGGCGCTGGGCCTCATCGCCCACTGGGGCCTGTCCGGCCAGCCGCCGCTGGACGAGCCGGACATCGGCAAGGTCATCGCCGCGATGCCCCCGCTGGGCAGCGATTTCGTCCGCCTGCCGTGGAGCGTGCCGCGGCCGATTCCCGAGCCGCTGCGCGCGATCGTCAACCGCGCGACCGACCGCCAGGAGCGTCACCGCTATCTCAACGCCCGCACGCTGCAGCGTGCGCTCGAAGGCTGGATCAAGACCACGACCGAGCAGGACGGCGGCCCGCTCGCGCTGCTGCTGGATCGCTTGCGCCAGGTCGGCACGCTCCCGGCACAACCCGGCAGCGCCGACCGTGCGGCCCGCCTCGCGCTGATGGAAAGCGCGCGCACCAGCGACCTGGCCGAGATCGTGCTCGACGACATCGCGCTCAGCTTCGAGCTGCTGCGCACCGTCAACAACGCCACGCTGGCGGGCGGCCGTGTTTCGGGCGACGGCCCGGTGCTGATGCTGCGCCGCGCGATCGCCATGCTGGGGCTGGATGGCGTGCGTCGCACCGCGCTGTCGCTGCGCCGCTGGCCCGGCCCGATGAACGAGCAGGCCGCCAACGAGATGGAGACGCTGATCCGCCGCGTCAAGCGCGCTGGTCGCGTGGCCACCCGGCTCGTGCCTGCGGGCTACGACGGCGAGGTGGTCTACCTGATCGCCCTGCTGCAGAACCTGGGCCGATTGCTCGTGCAGTACCACTTTCCCGACGAGGCCGGCCAGATTCGCCGGCTGATGCAGCCCACGCTCGTGACGCTGCCCCGCAAGACCGCGGCCGCACCGACCGAGACCAAGGAAGAACCCGGCATGAGCGCCGAAGCCGCTTCGTACGCCGTGCTCGGCGCCGACCTCGAGGCGCTCGGCGCGGCCGTGGCTCGCCATTGGGGGCTGGACGACTCGGTACAGCACATGATCCGCCGTGTGCCGCCGACCGCGCCCGTGCGCACCCCCGAGTCGGATGCCGACATCCTGCGCGTCAGCGCGAGCTGCGCGAACGACCTGGTCGATGCGATGGGCCTGCCGGCCGACCGCGCCGCGAAGGCGCTGAACCTGATCGTGCAGCGCTATGCCCGCCCGCTCGGCCTGACAGGCAAGGAGATACAGGAGGCGCTGCAGGGCGAGGGCGCGCGGCGCCGTTCACCGCCGCCCGCCACCGGTGCCTCCGCGCCTGCCGCCGAACAGCCTGCGGGCGCCGACGCCAACAAGCCCGCTGCCGCACCCAGGCCGCCTGCCGGCCCGTGGTCCGAAGCGCTGGCAGGGACCCTGACATGACCGCAGCCACCGCGGCCACCCCGAAATCCACCGCTCGCGCAGCCGTCCAGCGCGTCGGCCGCTTCGAGCTGCAGCGCGTGCTCGGCCGCGGCGCGCAGGCGACCGTCTGGCTGGGCTGGGATCCCAAGCTGCAGCGCGAAGTGGCGGTCAAGGTCGTCAACGCCGGCGCGAGCACCGACGTCATCACCGAATGGCTCGCCGAGGCGCGCGCCACCAGCGCGCTGGCCCATCCGGGCATCGTGCCCGTCTACGACGCCGACCAGGACGGCGAGGCCGTCTTCCTCGTCTTCGAACGGGTCGACGGGCCGACGCTGTTCGACAAACTCAAGGGCATGGGGCCCATGCCCGCGCGCGAGGCTGCCGAGCTGATGCGCGAGGTGCTGGACGCACTCGCGTTTGCCCATGCCCGCGGCGTGGTGCACCGCGACCTGAAGCCCTCGAACATCCTGGTCGGCGGCGATGGCCGGGCGCGGGTGATGGACTTCGGCATCGCCGCCAAGATCGCCGCGGCGCACGACGGGCGCATCGTCGGCACGCCGGGCTACATCTCGCCCGAGGCCGCGAGCGGCCAGGCCCCGGCGCCGGCGATGGACGTGTTCGCCGCCGGCATGATGCTCGGGCAGCTGTTGCTGGGTGCCCACCTGCGGCCGATCCCCGCCACGCCCCAGGCCGCCCTGCGCCAGGTCATCGAACAGGATCTCGTCTGGCCGGACAGCAAGGTGGTGGTCGACGACAAGCTGCGCACGATGGTGATGCGCGCCACGGCGCGTTCGCCGGAGGGCCGTTTCGCCAGTGCCGCCGAATTCCGCGATGCGCTCGCCCGCTGGCTGACCCCGCCCGACGCCGCCCCGCAGCCGGGCGGCCACGGCACGCTCGAATTCCTGCTGCGCCGCATGCGGCTGCATGGTGATTTCCCTGCGCTGTCGGATTCGGTGATGCGCATCCAGCGCGTCACGGCTTCCGAGAACGAGAGCCTGCAGGCCCTGTCGGCCGAGATCCTGAAGGACGTGGCGCTGACGCAGAAGCTGCTGCGCCTGGTCAACACCGCGCACTTCCGCCACGTCGGTGCCGGCGAGATCTCGACCGTGTCGCGCGCGACCGCGCTGATCGGTTTCGCCGGCATCCGCAACATGGCACTGTCGGTCGTGCTGCTCGAGCACATGAAGGACCAGACCCATGCCCAGCGCATGAAGGAGCTGTTCCTGGCGGCCTTGCTGACCGGCACGCTGGTCGACCAGCTATCGCCGCCCACGCGCGAGCGTGAAGAGGCCTTTCTCGGCGGCATGCTGAGCCACCTCGGGCGCATGCTGGCCGAGTACTACTTTCCCGAGGAGGCGGCGCAGATCCGCCAGCGCAGCGCCCGCAGCGGCCTGCGCGAAACCTCCGCCGAGGCACCCAGCGAGGCCCGCGTGGCCGCCGACGTGCTGGGCCTGAGCTACGACGACCTCGGGCTCGGCGTGGCCCAGTCCTGGGGCCTGCCGGATCACCTGCGCCGCGTGATGAGCCCGCCGCAGGACGAGGTGCCGGGCCGCGCGGTCGAGGCCGCCGTCGACCGCATGCGCTGGCGCGTGCGTGCGTCGGGTGAGCTGGTGCAGATCCTGCTCGAAGGCGACCCGGCGCAGACGGAGCAACGGGTGCTGGCGCTCGGCGAGCGGTATGCCCGCGCGCTGGACATGCGGGCCGAGGATTTCGGCGAGGCGCTGAAAGTCGCCCGCGTGCACCTGTCCGAGATGGCGATCAGCCTGAAGATCGAGGTGGGTACGAAGACGCGTGCCCGCCGGCTGATGAGCACGCTGGTGCCGCCTGCACTTGCCGGGGCGCCCGCCGCTCCTGTCGAACTTGCCGCGGCTGCTTCACCCGATCACAGCGACGACACCACGCTGGTGCTGCCTGCCTGCCGCACCCCCGAGCAGGCCGAAGCCATGCTGTCGGCCGGCATTGCCGACGTGACCAGCTCGATGGCCGGCGACAGCTTCCGGCTCAACGAGGTGCTGAAGCTGATCCTCGACACCATCCATCAGGGCCTGGCCTTCGACCGCGTGGTGTTCTGCCTGCGTGACGCCAAGTCGGGCCTGTTGACCGGCCGCATCGGCCTGGGCGAGGGGGGCTCGTCGCTGGCACCGCGCTTCGTGATCGACGCACGTGGCTCACAGGCCACCGACCTCTTCGCCGCCGCTTGCCTGAAGGGCGCCGATACGCTGATCACCGACGGCCGCAGCGCCGGCCTCGCGCCGCGCCTGCCGGCCTGGTACCGCGGCGCGCCCGCGATGAGCTTCTTGCTGCTGCCGATGATGCTCAAGGGCGCGCCGTTCGCGCTGATCTACGCCGATCGCCAGGCGATGCCGATCGATTTCGGTGAAAAGGAACTGAGCCTGCTGCGCACGCTGCGCAATCAGGCCGTGATGGCCTTCAAGGCTGCAGGCTGATTGAGCCCCCACGCCCCCTCCGGGGGCTGCCCCCCGTGGGGGCTCGCGCAGCGGACCGGCGAAGCCGCATCCGCGCACGCCACTTGAGGGTGGCGGCTCCTTCGGAGCGCCTTTGTCGGGGAGTGCCGTGACAATCGTCCGCACGATGTCCGGCCTTCCTTCTCCATCGCCTCGCCTGCGCGACCAGCACGACTACCTGCGCCTGCTCGGCGCGCGCATCGCCGGCACGGCGGCCAACCAGATGTTGATGGTGGCGCTGGGCTGGCAGGTCTACGAGATCACCACCAGCGCCTGGGCGCTGGGCTTCGTCGGGCTTGCGCAGTTCCTGCCGGCACTGCTGTTCACACTGCCGGCGGGGCACCTCGTCGACCGGCACGACCGCCGCCTGATGCTGGCGGCGAGTCTCGGGCTGCAGGCGCTGGTGGCGCTGACCCTGGCCTGGGGCAGCGCCCAGGGCTGGGTCGACGCGCGCTGGATCCTCGGCACCTCGGTGCTGCTGGGCGTGGCGCGCGCGGTGCAGATGCCGGCGCTGCAGGCGCTGACACCGTCGCTGGTGCCGCCGGTGCTGCTGCCGCGCGCGGTGGCGGCCAGCAGCTCGGTGATGCAGGGCGCGATCGTCATCGGCCCGGCGCTGGGCGGGGCGATCTACGGCGCGGCCGCCACCCTCGAGCCCGGCCGCTTCGGCGCCGCGCCCGGTGCGGTGATGGTCTACCTCGCGGCCCTGGTGATGCTGCTGCTGTCGATCGGCGCCGTGGCGCTGCTGCGCCACCGCGCGACCTTCGAGCGCACCGCAGCGGCGAGCTGGGCCAGCGTGACGGCGGGCTTGCGCTTCATCTGGCAGCGGCCGGTGATGCTGGGCGCGATCTCGCTCGACCTGTTCGCGGTGCTGCTGGGCGGCGCGACGGCGCTGCTGCCGATCTTCGCTAAGGACATCCTCGAGATCGGCCCGCAGGGCCTGGGGCTGCTGCGCTCGGCCCCGGCGGCCGGCGCGGTGCTCGTCGGGCTGGTGATTGCGCGCCGCGGCATCGAGCGCCACGCCGGCGCCTGGCTGCTCGGCGCCGTCGCGGTGTTCGGCGTGTCGATGGTCGGCTTCGGCCTCGCGCGCAGCGCGGCGCTGGCATTCGTGATGCTGGCGCTTTCGGGCGCGGCCGACATGATCAGCGTGGTGATCCGCCAATCGCTGGTTCAGCTGGAGACACCCGAGGACATGCGCGGCCGCGTCGGCGCGGTCAACTCGGTTTTCATCGGCGCGAGCAACCAGCTCGGCGAATTCGAATCGGGCGCGACGGCGGCCCTGCTCGGGCCGGTCGGCTCGGTGCTGCTCGGCGGCTTCGGCACCATCGCGGTGGTGCTGCTGTGGTGGCGGCTGTTCCCGGCGCTGGCGCAGCGCGACCGATTGCGAACCGGATGAAGGGCTGCCGGACGTGGCCCGCAGGGCGAGCCGGTCAGCCTGCCGCGGCCACCTGACCGTGCAGCTGCTTGCGCGCGGCGGTGTAGGCCCACCAAGGCTTGGGCTCGGCGCCCTGCATGAAATCGACGATGGCCATGAAGGTGTCGAGGACGCAAGGATCCTGCCGCTGGCCGGTGGCGCGCTCGAGCGCCCGGTACAGCGCGAAGGCATCGCGCCCGCGCAGATCCGCCGGGTGCTGGATGCCGAGCAGCCGCAGGTCGCCCGCCATCGCCGGGCCCACGTTGGGCAGTTGCTCCAGCGCCTGGCACTCGGCGGCCGAGGCGGCCTTGGGCGCCTTGATCGGGCGGACGGGGCGGATGGGGCGGATCGGCATGGCAGGGGTTTCGGCGCGGCCCAACGTGCTCACTTCGTCAGAACAGCATGTGTTGACGCACCAGGCCCACGGCGACGCCTTCGATCGCGAATTCGCATTGGCCGGGTGCGACGATGATGGGCTGGAAATCGGGGTTGTCGGGCAGCAACTCGATCGCATGCCGCGTGCGGTGCAGGCGCTTGACGGTGACCTCGTCGTCGAGCCGGGCGACGACGATCTGGCCGTTGCGTGCGTCGCTGGTCTTCTGCACGGCGAGCAGGTCGCCATCCATGATGCCGGCGTCGCGCATGCTCATGCCCTTGACCTTCAGCAGGTAATCGGGCCGGCGCGGGAACAGGCTGGCCTCGAGCAGGTAGGTCTGGTCGATGTTTTCCTGCGCGAGGATGGGGTTGCCGGCGGCCACCCGGCCGACCAGCGGCAGCGTGAGCTGCGCCAGGCTCGGCAGCGGCAGCGAGAATTGCTTGCCGCGCGCTTCGTTCAGGGCGCGCAGCGTGTTGGACTGCAGGCGAATGCCGCGCGACGTGCCCCCCACCAGCTCGATCACGCCCTTGCGGGCCAACGCCTGCAAATGCTCTTCGGCCGCATTCGGCGAGCGAAAGCCCAGCTCGGCGGCGATCTCGGCCCGGGTGGGCGGGGCGCCAGTGCGCTCGATGGTGGTTTGCACCAGGTCGAGAATCTGCTGTTGGCGCGCAGTGAGCTTCGGGCTTTCCATCATGGCAGCGGGCCTACCGACGAACCGGTACGGCTGAGGTTGCATCCAGTAGCTGTATTTTTATCCAGAGCTTCGCAAAATGCAAAACAATTCACAGCACAGTGACGGCCTCGTGGTGATCCTCGCCACCGGCGGCACGATCGCCGGCTCGGGCGACGACGTCGGCTACACCGCCGGCCAGGTGGGCGTGGCGGACCTGGTGGCGGCGGTGCCGGCGCTGGCGGGCCGCGCGCTCGAGGCCGAGCAAGTGGCCCAGGTCGACAGCAAGGACATGAGCCACGCGATCTGGCGGACGCTGGCCGAGCGCCTGGTGCACCACCTGGCGCGGCCGGAAGTCGCGGGCATCGTGGTGACCCACGGCACCGACACGCTGGAGGAGACAGCCTACTTCCTGCACCGCGTCCTGGGGCCGGCGAAGCCGGTCGTGCTGACCGCGGCGATGCGGCCGGTGACCTCGCTGCAGTCCGACGGGCCGCAAAACCTGCTCGATGCCGTGACCATCGCCGCCCACCTTGACGTGCGCGGCGTGCTCGCGGTGCTGCAGGGCCGCGTGCATGGCCCGGTGGACGTGCGCAAGGCGCTGCCCTTCGCGCTCGATGCCTTCAGCTCGGGTGAAGCGGGGCCGGTGGCATTGATCCAGGAGGGCCAGCTGCGCGCGCTGCGTCCCTGGCCGGCCGGCACGCCGCTGGGCATGTCGGCCATCGGCACCGACCCAGCGGCCTGGCCGAGGGTCGACATCGTCGTCAGCCATGCCGGTGCCGACGGGGTGGTCGTCGATGCGCTGGTGGCCGCCGGCGCACGCGGCCTGGTGGTCGAAGGCACCGGCAACGGCACCGTGCATGCCTCGTTGCTGGCGGCCCTGGCGCGTGCGCAGGCCACCGGCGTGCGGGTGCTGCGCGCCACGCGTTGCGCCGGCGCCGCCGTGGTCGGCGCGCCGGCGGGCGCGCTGCCCTCGGCCGGCGAGCTGTCACCGGCGAAGGCGCGCATCGAGCTGCTGCTGGAGATCCTTACTTCGGCTGCTTGAACTGCTGCAGGTCGTAGGCCGAGCCGGCCAGGTCCGCGTCGTCGAAAGCGAAGACGAAGAACTGGTTCGGGTTGGCCAGGCCCCCCGGTGCGGTGGCGAGAAAGTCGTTGTCGTTGGCCACGTACAGCGTGTGCCTGGTGACCCCATCGACCACCACGTCCGGGCCGAAGGCCATGCCTTCGAGCTTGGCGGGAATCTGCACATCGCCGACGCCGGCGGCGTTCAGCACCGCGCGCAGGTCGGCGAACAGCGTCTTGGCCGGTGCCTTGGCGAGCAGCGCCTCGGCGCCCTCGAGGGCGCTCACGTCCTCGGCGCCGGCCAGATCGACCTTCCACAGCTGCTTCACGACGGCCGACGATCCGTCGCCCAGACCCTTGCCGTCGCGTTCGAGCACCAGGAACTCATGGCGGTTCAACGCCAGGATCTCGCTGCTGTTGTACGCCTTGTTCAGCGCCGGGATGAAGTTGTCATAGGCGTACTGGCTGACCGCGCCGGTGGCGATGTCGATCTTCACGATGCGGTTGGCGCGGCCACCGTCGCCGCCGTCCTGCAGCAGCGGGCTCTGCACGAAGCCGAACAAGGTCGAGCCGTCGGGCGAGATCGCCAGGCCCTCCATGCCCTTGTTGGCCACGCGGCCGCGCGTGTTGCTGCCGATCTCGGCCGCGCCCGTCGCCGCCTTCGTCGTGACGGCGAAGATCGACTCGGGCAACGCGAACACGCGGGTGCGCTTGCCGGTGGCACGGCTGAATTCGTAGACGTAGGGGCCGTACTCATCCGTGATGTAGACGTGCTTGCCGTTGCGCGAGACACGGATGCCCTCCGGATCGAAGCGGGCGTCGAGCGGGCCGAGCGAATTCGTCGACGGGTCGAAATTGTCCGAGCGACCGGAGAAGTAGTGGTGGCCCTTGGTGTTGTTCGGCGGCACGGCCGGGCCGTAGGCAAGTCCATCGCGGCTGTACAGCAGCGTGGTCGCGTTCAGTTCGGCCGACAGCGTCATCGGCAGGTTGCCATCGGGCAGCGCGGCCAGCGTCAGGGTCAGCGTGTCGAATCGGGGCACCCACGAGGTCGTGTGGTCCACGTCGGCGTTCCAGTCGCTCGCGTTCGGGCCACGGTCCGGTACGGTCACGAAGGTATTGCTGCCGGCCCATGCCAGGCCCGAGCCCAGGCCGCCGAGCAGGTTGGCCGGCGCGCCGTTCTCGAGCGTGTGCGTGAGGCCCGAGAGGTCGGCGCCGTCGCCGGGCAGGCTGCCCCTGGCGATCAGCGTGACGGCGGCGTGGGCCGGCAGGCAGGCGGCGGCGCAGGCCAGGGCGAGCGCGCCGATGAGGTTCTTGGACATGGAAAAGGCTCCTCGGGTGAAACAACCCGGGGAGCCTCGTGGCTGCCGATGACGGGCACGTGACCCGCCCGTGACGCGCCGGTGACAAGGGGGGTCAGACCAAGGGTCAGACGACCGTCAGCGACACGTCGATGTTGCCGCGGGTGGCGTTCGAGTACGGGCAGACCTGGTGCGCGGCGGCGACCAGCGCTTCGGCGGCGGCGCGCTCCATGCCGGGCACGCTGATGCGCATCGCCACCTGGATGCCGAAGCCGGCCGGGATCGGGCCGATGCCGACATCGGCGCTGATCGACACGTCGGCCGGCAGCGCGATCTTCTGCCTGGCGGCAACCGCCTTCATGGCGCCGATGAAGCAGGCCGAATAGCCCGCGGCGAACAGTTGCTCGGGGTTGGTGCCCGCGCCGCCGTCGCCGCCCAGTTCCTTCGGCGTGCTCAGGGTCAGCTGCAGGCGGCCGTCGTCCGTCTTCGAGGTGCCGGTGCGGCCGCCGGTGGAGGTGGCGTGGGCGGTGTAGAGAACCTTGTCGAGAGCCATGGTGCGGATCGTCCTGTGGTGAGGTGGGGGTGAAAGCTCAGGCGCTTGCCTGGGTGAGGTTGTCGCGCAGGGCCTTCAGCCGCTGCGTGAGCGAGGTGATCTCGTCGAGTTGACACTGCGCGGCACAGAGCACCTGCTGCGGCACCGCCAGCGCCTTGGCCTTGAGGGCGCGGCCCTCGGCCGTGAGCCGGATCAGCACACGCCGCTCGTCGGCCGCATCGCGCAGGCGGTGCACCAGCCCCGCCGCCTCGAGCCGCTTGAGCAGCGGCGTCAGGGTGCCGGAATCGAGCGTCAACCGCTCGCCGATCGCGTTGACCGGCTGGCCATCGGCTTCCCACAGCACCAGCATCACCAGGTACTGCGGGTAGGTCAGCCCCAGCGGCTCGAGCAGCGGCTTGTACAGCTTGGTCATCGCCAGCGAGGCCGAATACAGCGCGAAGCACAGCTGCGCATCCAGCGCCAGCCAGGCGGCGGCATCGGCTTTCGGGAGCTTGGGGCGCGTTGTCATGGTCTGAAGTATCGTGCAAAATTTAATTGCACACAATTTATATGGACATTCGCCACACCGGCCGGAGCCGCATTGGCGCTGCGATGCGCGCTGTTCCTAGGGCGTCAGCTTCAGCACGCGCTGGCCGTCTTCGCTGAGGAAGCATGTCATCGAGCGCTCCCCGAGCGAGACGCCGGTCGGTGCAATCGAGGTGACCCTGACCTGGTACTTGCGGCTGATCATCGGTTGCTGCGCATACTGGATCACCTCCGACGTGCCGCCTTCGATGGCATCGACGCGCAGGGTCGAGCCGTCGCTGCGGCTCAGCGCACTCATGGCGGCGGAGCCGCAGGCCTGCCCGCCGCCGCTGCCGGCCGTGGCCGCCTGTCCGCCACCCGGGGGCGGCAAACGGACGGCGGCGGCATCGCTTGCACAAGGCGTCTGGCTGAAGGTGTTGCCGCAGCGGTAGAGCTGCTGCGCGCTGGCCAGCGCCGGCAACAGCAGGCACGCCAGCATCGTGCCGGCGGCACGGGGCGAATGGGTCATTGCGTTCTCCTCCCTGGTTCCCTCGCGGGACGGGCGCAGGATAACGCGCAGGCTCATGGCCGTCCTCCCCGGAACAGGGGATGGCATCAGCGGCGTGTCAGACGTCGAGCGTGTAGACCACGGCCGCGGCGCGCTCGGCGGGGCTGTGGCCTTCGAGGGCGTTGTCCCAGGCGGGGGCGTCGGCGCCGGCGGCGGGCTTCAGGTGCTGGGTCATCACCGCGACCTCTTCGGAGCCGGCGTCGAACTCGCCGACGGGCACGAAGGTGTCGGTGAACAGGCGGGCGACGGTCGATCCGCCGGCGTCGATCAACAGCAGGTAGCGCGCGGGCTTGCGGTGTTCGCCCGTCGGGTGGCTCCCGTGAGCCTCCATGCCAAAGCCGTGGTTCATGCGGGCGATGATGCCACGCCCGGCTCTGCCCGGGGCAGCCCGACCACGCCGGCGGCTTGCAGTTCGTCAATTTCTCCGTCGAGGTAGCCGAGCTCGCGCAGCACGGCCACCGTGTGCTGGCCCAAGGCCGGCGGCGGCGTGCGCAGCGGCAGGCGCTCGCCGCCGAGCGTCAGCGGCAGCAGGGCGGTGTGCGTCTCGATGGGCCGGCCGGCGCCGCTGGCATCGGCCGGAATGGTCATCGCGGCCAGGCCGCCGGTGGCCTTCAGGTGCGGGTCGTCGAACAGATCCTGCGGCCGGGTGATCGGCGCGTAGGGCAGGCCGTTGCGCTCGAAGCGCTCGGCCAGTTCGACCGCGCCGAAGGCCGCGAAACGCTCGCGCAACAGCGGCAGCAGCCAGTCGCGCGCGCGGACGCGGTGGTTGTTGCTCGCCAGCCGGGCGTCCGCCGCGAGGTCGTCGAAGCCGAACTCGCGGCACAACGATGCCCACTGGGTGTCGCTGACCGCGGCGAGGAAGATCTGCTCGCCGCCTTGCACGGCGAAGACGTCGTACAGGCCCCAGGCCGAGATGCGGCTGGGCATCGGTGCCGCGGGCTGGCCGGTGACCGCGAACTGCATCATGTGCTGGGCGACGAGGAACACGTTGTTCTCGAACAGTGCGCTGTTCACTTCCTGGCCACGGCCGGTCCTGGCGCGTGCGGCCAGCGCGGCCAGTGCGCCGATCGCGCCGAACATGCCACCCATGATGTCGTTGACGCTGGCCCCGGCGCGCAGCGGCCGGCCTTCCGGCCCGGTCATGTAGGCCAGGCCGCCCATCATCTGCACCACCTCGTCGAGCGCGGTGCGGTGTTCGTAGGGGCCGGGCAGGAAGCCCTTGTGCGAAACGTAGACCAGGCGTGGGTTCAGTGCGGCCAGCGCCGTGGGGCCGAAGCCCAGCCGCTCCATCGTGCCGCCCTTGAAGTTCTCGCTGAAGACATCGGCGTGGGCGACGAGCTTCAGCACGATCTCGCGGCCGCGTGCATCCTTCACGTCGACCGCAAGGCTGCGCTTGTTGCGATTGAACAGCGGGAAGAAACCGGCGCCGGAGCCGAGCAGATGGCGGGTGTTGTCGCCCGCCAGCGGTTCGACCTTGATGACCTCGGCGCCGAGGTCGGCCAGGATCAGGCCGCAGCTCGGGCCCATGACCATGTGGGTGAACTCGACGACGCGGGTTCCGGCCAGCGGCAATTCGGCATCGGGCGGGCTCATGCAGACCCTGTTGGCAGTGGGCATATCGCAGTGTTCCGTTGTTGGGGGCCGGCGCGCCGTCTGATTGACACCGGGTGGCTTCAGGCGTAAATCTCGTTCTCACCGCGCCATAGTTTCCGTCCGCGCGGATGAGGAGGCCGTATGCGTAGACGCCTGTATGTGGTGTTGCCTGACGTGACCAGCGCGCGCCAGACTGCCAATGATCTGTTGCTGGCCCGCATCGAGGACCGGCACATGCATTTCCTGGGCCGGCGCGACCTGCCGCTCGAAGACCTGCACGAGGCCAACTTCCTGCAGAAGACCGACGTGCGACACGCCTTCTTCCTCGGCGCCGGCATCGGCGTCGTGGGGGGGGCCGCGGTCGGCGTCATCCTGAAGATGACCTCGCTGGGCGGCTACGACTTCAGCGTCGGCACGCTCATCCTGTGCACGCTGGGTGGCCTGCTGCTCGGCGCCTGGGCATCGACGCTGATCGGCGTGTCGACACCCAGCGTGGCGCTCAAGCCCTTCGAGGGCGAACTCGAGGCCGGCAAGGTCCTGCTGATGGTCGACGTGCCGCATTCGCGCGTCGAGGAAATCCAGCAGCTGCTCGAAAAGCGCCACCCCGAAGCCGACCGCAAGGGCATCGACCTCACGATGCCCGCGTTCCCGTAAGTCTCCTCGCTTCGGCACCGAGGGCCCTGTAGGACGGGAGCTACAGGGCTGCGCGCCCGCGTCCGGTATCCAGCCGCACCCCCGCTTTGCACGATGGAGCCAGCATGCCAGGCTCCATTTCTGGAGGGATGTCTGGCCATGCGTCAACACTCTTCCAGACAAACGGAGAAGGCGATGCATACCACCATCAAGGCAGCGGCCGCCGCGGCGGCCACCCTCATGGCAGCCCAGGCGAGCGCCGAGATCACGTTCTACCAACGCGAAGGTTTCAGCGGCCGGGCATTCACGACCTACGAAACCATCGTCAACCTCGATCGCTACGGCTTGAACGACCGGGCCTCCTCGGTCGTCGTCGATCGCCAGCGCTACGAGGTTTGCGAATACGCGGGCTTCCAGGGCCGCTGCGTGATCCTGCGCCCGGGCAGCTACCCCTCGCTGGCGGCGATGGGCTTGAACAACCAGGTCAGCTCCGTGCGCCCGATCTCGTGGTCGGTGCGCATCGAGCCCGAACGCTTCGCACCGCCGCCAGTGGTGATCGGCGGGCCGGACTACTACCGCCGCCGCTCCGGCGAGCGGTTGTACGAAGTGCCGGTGGCCGATGTGCGCGCCGTCATCGGCCCGCCCGAACAGCGCTGCTGGATCGAGAAGGAGCGCATCGTGCACGACGATGACCAGCCCAACGTCGGTGGCGCGGTCGTCGGGGCGCTGATCGGCGGCGTGCTCGGCCACCAGATCGGCGCCGGCAGCGGGCGCGACCTGGCCACCGTCGGCGGGGCCGTCGCCGGCGCGGCGATCGGCGCCAATGCCGACGACGGGCGGCCCGACTACAGCGTGCGGCGCGTGCAGCGCTGCAGCAGCTGGCGCGACGACGACCGGCCGCAGTTCTGGGATGTCGTCTACTACTTCCGCGGCGCCGAGCACCACATGCAGACCAGCATGCCGCCGCGGCGAGGCGCGATGATCACCGTGAACGACTACGGTGAGCCGCGCATGGGCTGACCGCCAGGTCAGCGGGCGGCCGCGGGCCGCCCGGTGAGCTGGCGCGTGATCGCGCTCTTGAGCGGCGCGATGCCGCTGGCCAGGCGCAGCACCGCCGTGCGGGCGGCGCGGGCCGGGGCGCGATCGTCGGTGAACAGGCGCACGATCGCGTTGGTGCCGAGGTAGATCGGCAGCGTGGTGCGCCGGTGCTCGTCGGCCCAGCGCTGCAGCAGGCCGGCGTCACCGAGGTCACGGCCCGCCTGGCGCGCCGCCTTCAGGGTGGCAGCCAGGCGCTCGATCCCGTACAGGCCGAAGTTGTAGCCGTGGGCGGTGACCGGGTGCATGCCGACCGCGGCGTCGCCCACCAGCGCGAAGCGGGGGTCGGCGAAGCGGTGGGCATAGGTGGCGACCAGCGGGTAGGCGTGGCGTTGGCCGTTGGTGTGCATGGTGCCCAGGCGGTGGCCGAATTGCTCGGCCAGGCGTTGGGCGAATTCGTCGTCGGTCAGCGCGAGCCAGCCGGGCGCTTCGTTGCTGCGCACGGTCAGCACGGCAGACGATTGCCGGCCCGCCATCGGCAGCATCGCCAGCGTGTTGCCATAGCGGAAGCATTCGTGGGCGACGCCGGCATGGTCCTGCTCGTGGCCCATGCGGCAGACGATCGCGGTGCGGCCGAAATCGAGCATGCGCGCGCCGATGCCGGCCAGCCGGCGCACGGCCGAGAAGCGGCTGTCGGCGGCCACGACGAGGCGCGCGCGGTGGCGCGTGGTGGCCGCGCCCTCGGGGCCGACGGTGTCGACCCAGGCGCTGTCCGCGTCGCGCCCGAATGCCACCGCCCGCGCGTCGCCTTGCAGCCGCACCTGCGGCAGCGCGCTCGCCAGCGCGTGGCAAGCCGCGCGAATGCGGTGGTTGGGCACCAGCCAGCCGAGCGCCTCGTGACCGTCGCTCTGGGCGTCGAAGGGCAGCACCCAGGGCGAGGCGCCATCGCTGACCTGCGCACAGCGCAGCGGGGCGATCTCGTCGGCCGGCAGGGCCTGCCACAGGCCCAGGCCCTCGAGGATGCGCCGTGCGCGGTGCGTCAGCGCGATGTCACGGCCGTCTTCGGGTGGATCCACCAGGCTGGCCAGCGGCGCCTGCTCGAGAACGCTGCTGGCGATGCCGGCCTGGGCCAGCGCGATGGCGAAGGCGAGCCCGGCGGGGCCGGCGCCGACGATCAGCACATCGGCGATCGAGGTGTCTTGGGGCGTGTTCACAACGGGCAGTGTCTCCACCACCCGGTCATGCCGTCTTGACCCGAATCAGGCTTGGGTCAGATTCGGGCCGTGCGCATCACCTGCACGCAGCCGATGGCGCACACCACGAACAGCGTCAGGCTCCAGAACGCGTACGGAATGCCGAGCAACTTCACGGAGGCCTCGGCACACGAGGCCATCGGCGCGAAGACGGACGGAGCGAGGTCGAACAGGCCCAGCGTCTTCATGATGCGATCGGCCAGCGTCAGGTTGCAGCTGTCGCTGCTGGCGGCCACGAAGTGCTGCCACAGCGCGGCGGCGATGCCGGCGATCGAGAACATCAGGCCGCCGGCGGCCATGACCCGGCGCACGCCGTTGGAGGGGATCAGGAGCCCCAGCAGCGCGAAGCCGCCGACGACCAGGAAGATCAGCCGCTGCAGCGTGCACCACGGGCAGGGCTGCATGTCGTACTGGTATTGCGACACGAGGGCCACCGCCACCGCGGCGACCGACACCAGCACGATCAGCGCCAGCAGGGCGGCGGGGCGGCGAAGCGGACCGGGCATGTGCGTTCAGTCCTTCAACTCGGCGATCAACTCGATCTCGACGCAGGCGCCCAGCGGGATCTGGGCGACGCCGAACGCGCTGCGCGCATGCGCGCCGGCCTGCGGGCCGAACACCTCGCCCAGCAGCTCCGAGCAGCCGTTGGTGACCAGGTGCTGCTCGGTGAAGGTGGGGGTCGAGTTGACCAGGCTCATGACCTTGACGATGCGGGCCACGCGCTCGAGGTCGCCGCAGGCGGCCTTCAGCGTGCCCATCAGGTCGATCGCGATCGCGCGGGCGGCGGCCTTGCCCTCTTCGGTCGCCATCGTCAGGCCCAGTTGGCCGACCCAGGGCTTGCCATCTTTCTTCGCGATGTGGCCCGACAGGAAGACGAGCTTGCCGGTCTGCACGAAAGGCACATAGGCCGCGGCGGGGATGGCCACGGGCGGCAGCTCGATACCGAGCGCCTGCAGGCGAGCGGCAACAGACATGGTTTTCTCCGGTGAAAGACGGTGCGGCGGGCATCCTACACTGGGGCATGCAGGGAGGAGCGATCGCGGCGCTGGCCATGGCCTGGCTCGCCGGAACAGCGCTGCAGCTACAACAGGCCGAGGTCTGGCCGCCGGGTGTCTACATCGCCCTGGGCGCGGCCGGCATGGCCGCCGTGGCGGCAGCAACATGGTGGGCGCTGCGCCGCAATGCGGGCGTGGCGCTGCTCGCGCTCGCGCTGGCGGGCAGCGCGACGCTGGCCTTTGCATTGGCCGGCGCGCGCGGCGCATGGCGCGTGGCCGAGACCCTGCCACCTGCGCTCGAAGGCCGCGACCTCCTCGTGACGGGCCGCATCGCGCGGCTGCCGCAGGTCGATGCCGAAGGCGTGCATTTCCTCTTCGTGCCCGACGCGGCCCGCTCGGCTGCTGGCGAGCCGGTCACGCTGCCGCCACGCCTGTGGCTCGCGTGGCCGCGCGCCGGGCTCGGCGAGGGGGGCTTCGCCGGCCCGCCCGAGCGCGCGCTGGCGGGCGAGCGCTGGCAACTGCCCTTGCGCCTGAAGCGCCCGCACGGCGCGATGAACCCCGAGGGCTTCGACGCCGAGCTGTGGCTGTTCGAACAAGGCATCGGTGCCGTGGGCAGCGTGCGTGCGGCGGCACCAACCGACCCGAAGCGCCTCGAGGGCCCGCGCTGGTGGCGGCCCGACGAACAGCTCGACGCCGCGCGCCAGCGCTGGCGCGACGCCGCGCTGCTGCAAGGCACGGACCCGCTCGTGGCCGGCGTGCTGGCCGCGCTGACGGTGGGCGACCAGTCGGCGATCGATGCGCCCGGCTGGGCGCTCTTCCGCCAGACCGGGGTCGCCCACCTGATGAGCATCAGCGGCCTGCACATCACGCTGTTCGCGTGGCTCGCGTCGCGCCTGATCGCCCGGCTGTGGCGCGCCAGCCCGCGGCTGATGCACGCCTGGCCGACGCCGTTCGCGGCGCGTTGGGGTGGCGTGCTGCTGGCGGCCGGCTACGCGCTGGTCGCCGGCTGGGGCGTGCCGGCGCAGCGAACGGTGTGGATGCTCGCGCTGACCGTGGGCCTGCTGCAGCTCGGCCTGCGCTGGCCGCCCTTGCTGGTGTGCCTGGCCGCCGGCGCGGCGGTGGCGGCGCTGGACCCGTGGGCGCTGCTGCAGCCCGGGTTCTGGCTGTCGTTCGTCGCGGTGGCGCTGCTGATCGCCAGCCACCCGCCCGAGCCCGAGGGCGATGAGCCGCCCGTCGGCTGGCGCGATCGCCTGCGCGCCACGCTGAAGGCAGCGCTGCGTCAGCAGGTGGTGGCCACGCTCGCGCTGGCGCCGCTGACGCTGCTGCTGTTCGAGCAGATTTCACTCGTCGGCTTCGTGGCGAACCTGCTGGCGGTGCCGTGGGTCACGCTGGTGGTCACGCCGCTGGCTCTGGCCGGGCTGCTGGTGCCGCCGCTGTGGGCGCTGGCGGCGTGGGCCCTGCAGCCGCTGCTGTGGGTGCTGGCCCTGTTCGCCCAGGCGCCGCTGGCGGTGTGGACCGTGCCGGCCGCCCCGGCCTGGGCCGGCGCGCTGGGCCTCGTCGGCGGGGCCTTGCTGGTGCTGCCGCTGCCCTGGCGCGCCCGCCTGGCCGGCCTGCCGTTGCTGCTGCCCTTGCTCTGGCCCGCCATCGAGCGCCCGGCGCCCGGCCACTTCGAGCTGCTGGCCGCCGACGTGGGGCAGGGCAGTGCGATCCTCGTGCGTACCGCGAACCACCTGCTGCTGCACGACACCGGCCCGCGCTACGGGCAGGACAACGATGCCGGCCAGCGCGTGCTGCTGCCGCTGCTGCGCGCCCGCGGCGAGCACCGCATCGATTCGCTGGTGCTGAGCCACCGCGACACCGACCACGTCGGTGGCGCCGCCGCGGTGCTGGCCGCCTTGCCGGTGGGCGAGCTACGGACCGGCCTGGAGCCCGGCCACCCGCTGCGCGAAGCCACCGGCCCGGCCGGCGAGCCGGTGACGCACGTCGACTGCGCGGCCGGCCAGTCGTGGCAGTGGGACGGTGTTCGCTTCGACGTGCTGCACCCGCCGGCCGATGCCTGGCGGCCGGGCACCAAGCCGAACGCGATGAGCTGCGTCGTGCGGGTGCAGGACGCCCAAGGCCGCAGCGCACTGCTCACCGGCGACATCGAGGCGCCGGGCGAGCAGGCCCTGGCCGAGCAGCTCGGCCCGGCGCTGAAGACCGACATCCTCGTCGTGCCCCACCACGGCAGCCAGACCTCGTCGACCGCCGCCTTCCTCGCCGCCGTGCAGCCGAGCCAGGCGGTGATCCAGGTCGGCTACCGCAGCCGCTTCGGCCACCCGCACCCGTCGGTGCTGGCGCGCTACGCCGCCGCGGGCATCCCCGTCGCCCGAACCGACCACTGTGGTGCATGGGGCTGGAGCGACGCCGGTGCATGGTGCACCCGTGCCGTGCAGCAGCGATACTGGCACTGGCTGGGCAGCCTGTCGCCGCCCGCGGGTGGTGCGGTTGTTGCTAGTCCCTGACCCAGGAGAGCTTGAATGACCAGACCCAGCTTCGACGAGATGTACGCCGCCGGCAAGGCCGTGCGAGAGCACTACAAGATCTACGACAGCTGGCTGGCCCAGCAGCCGCGCGACATCATGAAGAGCCGGCGCGAAGAGGCCGAGGTCATCTTCCGCCGCGTGGGCATCACCTTCGCCGTCTACGGCGACAAGGACGACGGCGAGGGCACCGAGCGGCTGATCCCCTTCGACCTGATCCCCCGCGTGATCCCCGCGCACGAGTGGCGCGAGATGGAAAAAGGCCTGCGCCAGCGGGTGACGGCGCTGAACCGCTTCATCCACGACATCTACCACGGCCAGGAGATCCTCAAGGCCGGCCTGGTGCCCGAAGACCAGATCAAGCACAACGCGCAGTTCCGCCCCGAGATGATGGGCGTGAACGTGCCGCACGACGTCTACTCGCACATCTCGGGCATCGACATCGTGCGCGCCGCGAACCCCGATGGCTCCGGCAGCTACTACGTGCTCGAAGACAACCTGCGCGTGCCCAGCGGCGTGAGCTACATGCTCGAAGACCGCAAGATGATGATGCGGCTGTTCCCCGAGCTGTTCAGCGAGCACCGCGTCGCGCCCGTCGCCCACTACCCCGACCTGCTGCTGGAGACGCTGCGCAGCGTGGCGCCCTCGGGCGTCAACGAGCCGACGGTCGTCGTGCTCACGCCCGGCATGTACAACTCGGCCTACTTCGAGCATGCGTTTCTCGCGCAGCAGATGGGCGTGGAGCTGGTCGAGGGGCAGGACCTGTTCGTGAGGGACAACTTCGTCTTCATGCGCACCACGCAAGGCCCGAAGCGGGTGGACGTGATCTACCGCCGCATCGACGACGACTTCCTCGACCCCAAGGTCTTCCGGCCCAACTCCACGCTGGGCTGCGCCGGGCTGGTCGAGGCCTACAAGGCCGGCAACGTCACGCTCAGCAATGCCATCGGCACCGGCATCGCCGACGACAAGTCGATCTACCCCTACGTGCCGAAGATGATCGAGTTCTACCTCGGCGAGAAGCCGATCCTGAACAACGTGCCGACCTACCAGTGCCGCGACAAGGGCGACCTGCAGTACACGCTGGATCACCTGGCCGACCTGGTCGTGAAAGAGGTGCATGGTGCCGGCGGCTACGGCATGCTCGTCGGCCCCGCGGCCACGAAGGACGAGATCGCGAAGTTCCGCGAGGTCCTCATCGCCCACCCCGGCAACTACATCGCCCAGCCCACGCTGAGCCTGTCGACCTGCCCGACCTTCGTCGAATCGGGCATCGCGCCGCGCCACATCGACCTGCGGCCCTTCGTGCTCTCGGGTACCGAGGTGCAGATGGTGCCGGGCGGCCTGACCCGCGTGGCGCTGAAGGAAGGGTCCCTCGTCGTCAACAGCAGCCAAGGCGGCGGGACGAAGGACACCTGGGTGCTCGAAGACTGACGTCGCAGGGAGACAAGAACATGCTTTCACGCACCGCCGACCATCTGTTTTGGATGGCCCGTTACATGGAGCGGGCCGAAAACACCGCCCGCATGCTCGACGTGAACTACCAGACCGCGCTGCTGCCGCAATCGGCCGCCGTGGCCGAGCAGGGCTGGGCCGGCCTGCTCAGCATCAGCGAGCTGACGCACGACTACACCAGCCGCTACGGCGCGATCAACCCGCGCCAGGTGATGAGCTTCATGGTGAAGGACGAGCGCAACCCCTCGTCCATCCTCAGCTGCCTGCGCGCTGCGCGCGAGAACGCCCGCGCCGTGCGCGGCACGCTGACCACCGAGGTCTGGGAAACCACCAACCAGACCTGGCTCGAGTTCAACCGCATGGTGGCCGATGGCGACCTCACGCGCGACCCGGCGGCCGTGTTCGAGTGGGTCAAGTTCCGCTCGCACCTGAGCCGTGGCGTCACCGTGGGCACGATGCTGCAGGACGAAGCCTTCCACTTCATCCGCATCGGCTCCTTCCTCGAGCGGGCCGACAACACCGCGCGCCTGCTCGACGTGAAGTTCCACGCCGTGCAGAGCGATTTCTACGGGGCCGCCAGCGAGCGCGACAGCGAGTACGACTTCTATCACTGGTCGGCCATCCTGCGCTCGGTCTCGGGCTTCGAGGTCTACCGCAAGGTCTACCGCAACGTGATCACGCCGGAGAAGGTGGCCGAGCTGCTGATCCTTCGCCACGACATGCCGCGCTCGCTCGCGGCCTGCATGCACGAAGTGGTGACGAACCTGAAGCTGGTCGCCAACGAGCAATCGGCCGAAACCCAGCGCCGTGCGGGCCGGCTGATGGCGGACCTCGAGTACGGCCGCATCGACGAGATCCTCGCCACCGGGCTGCACGCCTACCTCACCCAGTTCCTCGACCGCGTCGGCGACCTGGGCCTGGGCATCAGCCGCGACTTCCTGGTCACGGCCCACTGAATCGCCCAACGAGCAAGGATTCCCTGTGTCGATCCATGTCGCGCTGAAGCACGTTACCCATTACAAGTACGACCGCCTCGTCGGCCTGTCGCCGCAGGTCGTGCGCCTGAGGCCCGCGCCGCACTGCCGCACCAACATCCTGTCGTACTCGCTGAAGATCGAGCCGGCAGAGCACTTCATCAACTGGCAGCAGGATCCGTTCGCCAATTACCTGGCGCGCCTGGTCTTTCCCGAGAAGACCACCGAGTTCAAGGTCACCGTCGATCTGGTGGCCGAGATGTCGGTCTACAACCCGTTCGACTTCTTTCTCGAGCCCAGCGCCGAGACCTTCCCCTTCACCTACGAGCCGGCGCTGGCGCGCGAGCTCGCGCCCTACCTGGCCACCGAGCTGTCGACCTCGGCCACGCCGGTGTTCCGCCGATTTCTCGAGAGCATCCCGCGCGACGAGACGCGCACGATGGATTTCCTCGTCGGGCTGAACCAGCGGCTGCAGAACGAGATCAGCTACCTGATCCGCATGGAGCCCGGTGTGCAGACGCCGGAGGAAACGCTCACCCATGCCAGCGGCTCCTGCCGCGACACCGGCTGGCTGCTGGTGCAGACGCTGCGCCACCTGGGCCTGGCCGCGCGCTTCGTCTCGGGCTACCTGATCCAGCTCGCGCCGGATGTGAAAGCGCTCGATGGCCCGAGCGGCACCGAGGTCGATTTCACTGATTTGCACGCCTGGTGCGAGGTCTACCTGCCCGGCGCCGGCTGGATCGGCTTCGATCCCACCTCGGGCCTGCTGGCCGGCGAGGGCCACATTCCGCTGGCCGCCACGCCGCAGCCCTCAAGCGCGGCGCCGGTCAGCGGCGCGGTGGACGAGTGCGAAGTGCAGTTCGGCCACGAGATGTCGGTGAGCCGCATCTGGGAATCGCCCCGCGTCACCAAGCCCTACACCGATGACCAGTGGGCCGGCGTGCTGGCGCTGGGCGACCAGGTCGATGCCGCACTGCAGGCCGGCGACGTGCGCCTCACGATGGGCGGCGAGCCGACCTTCGTCTCGGTGGCCGACCGCGACGGCGCCGAGTGGAACACCGATGCGCTCGGCCCCACCAAGCGCATGTACGCGCAAGACCTGGTCCACCGCCTG